>NZ_CP060720.1:0-604166 GCF_014397115.1 Vagococcus carniphilus | reverse complement strand
TCTAGTCGCCTATTCAACATATCTAATTGAACCGAAAAAGCTTCGTATAAACGTTTTGGTTGTTTAAAAACAAAAGAGTTCATCGCATGATCATATAACTGCTTTTTATACTTCAATTGATTACTCATCGCCTGGTTTAAACGATTTTCTTTTTCTTTTATTTTAAGTAGTTCTTCTGTTAATACTGGTGTTGCTATTTCCGCTGCCGCTGTAGGTGTTGCCGCTCTGACATCAGCTACCAAATCAGCAATCGTTATATCTGTTTCGTGACCCACAGACGAAACGATTGGTGTCCGTGCCTCAAAGATAGCCCTAGCCACATTCTCTTCATTAAAGGGCCACAGATCTTCAATTGATCCACCACCTCTAGCCACAATCATCGTATCAAAATCACCAATTGCATCTACTTCCTTGATCCTTCTTGTAATATCAGCTGCCGCTTTGTCTCCCTGAACAAGAGTTGGAAAGATAACCAACTGGACAATAGGATACCTTCTTTTTATCGTTGTCATAATATCTCTAATAACAGCTCCACTGGGACTCGTGATAACGGCAATTTTTTTAGGAAAACGAACTAAAGGTTGTTTGAAATCTGGATTGAATAACCCTTCTTTTTGAAGTTCTTGTTTTCTTTTTTCAAGAGCTTGATATAAAGCACCTACACCATCTGGTTCCATGTGTTCAATATATATCTGATAATTACCGCTTGCTTCATACAAAGAGATTCGACCAATCACCAAAACTTTCATTCCCTCTTCAGGTTGAAATTTCAATGAGTTAAAAGCCCCTTTAAACATAATCGCTGATATCTTAGAACGATCATCTTTTAAACTAAAATACTGGTGTGCATTAGGACGCATTCTAAAATTTGAAATCTCACCTGTTAAAAATACTCTATCCAGGTAAGGATCTGCTTCAAATTTCCGTTTAATGTATTTAGTTAGTGCGGTGACAGTTAAATATTTTTCAGTCATCTTTTTCACTATCCTTACTTGATTCTTGCGTTATTAACAGTTTGCTCCATTAACATTGTAATCGTCATTGGACCTACACCACCAGGTACTGGAGTAATATAAGAAGCTTTTGGGCTAACATTTTCAAAATTAACATCACCCACTAAATGACCATTTTCATGTCGATTCATCCCCACATCTATTACAACTGCACCTTCTTTAATATAATCAGCCGTTAAAAATTCAGCTTGTCCAATTGCTACTACTATAATATCCGCATTTTGAGTAATTTCTTTTAAATTTTTTGTTCTAGAATGAGTTATTGTTACTGTCGCATCAGCCATCAATAATAATTGCGCCATTGGTTTACCCACAATATTACTCCTACCAATAATAACCGCATTTTTCCCTGCTAATTCAATATCATTAGCTCTTAAAAGCTCCATGATACCGTATGGTGTACAAGGTAATTTATCTGGTTGACCGATAAATAATTTTCCCATGTTTAACGGGTGAAAACCATCCACATCTTTACTTGCATCAATAGCTAATAATATTCTTTCTTCATCAATGTGTTTTGGTAATGGCAATTGAACTAATATTCCATCAATCTGTTGATCTTCATTATATTGAGTGATTCTCTTTAACAGTTCGTCCTCACTTGTTGTTTCTGGCAAACGATCCACTTGAGAATGAAAACCAATTTTTTTAGCTGCTGTTTCTTTATTCCTTACATAAACTTGGCTACCTACATCTTCTCCAATTAAAATGACCACTAATTTCGGAAGTCGTTGCCCTTTAAGTTTCCACTCAGAAACTTCTTGTTTTAACTTTTCTTGTAACTGGTTCGCCAAAAGACGACCATCTAATTTCTTCCCCACAAAAACACCTCCGAATTAATCACATACATCATCATTTTAGCATAAAATAAGAGTGGTAAGAAAACAAAACAAAAAAACTCAAGCAAAACTAATTGCTTGAGTCCATTTCGTTCATTGCTGATGATAAAACACCGTTAACAAAGCGGCGAGATTCGTCATCACTAAAAGTTTTTGCTATTTCTAACGCTTCATTTAAAGAAACTTTAGCTGGAATATCAGAAATGTATAACATTTCAAATAAAGCTAATCTCAAAATAACTAAATCCGTTTTTGCAATCCGACTAACCGTCCAACGTTTTAAATGTTTTTCAATTATCTTATCTAACTCTTCTTGATGCTCTTTCACACCAGTCACTACTACTTCTAGATACTGAGGAACTTCTTGACTACTTTGTTCATCATAATGCTCAAGAACATTTTCAATCGCCTCATTCACTTCAAGATCTTCACTGTATAACATTGAAAAAATCACCTGAAATGCTACTTCCCTTAATTGATGTCTTGTTAAATCCACTTTATTCTTCCTCATCTTCTGAATCAAACAACTCGTCCAAGTCTGGTAAGGTTACTTTTTCAGGTACCACACCTACAACATGAACGTTCACTTCTGACAACTCTAAATCTGTCATATAAAGAACTTGTTGTTTCACTTTTTCTTGCATATCAATGGCTACTTTAGGCACAGACACACCATAGTTCAAGTAACAGAATAAATCAATTTTAATGTTACCTTCTTCGTTTCTTAAAGAAACACCTTTATCATGTACTGAACCACCAAATAACTCTGTTACATTTGATGCTAAGTTACCACGCATTGCATAGACACCGTCAACTTTAGATGCTGCAATCCCGACAATAACTTCTAACACCTCAGGAGCAACAACAATTTCGCCACCAATTTCTTGATTATTATTGCTTAGGACTAAATTTTTACTTTCCGCCATCTGTCTTCCTCCTTCAGTTAACTTTTTCGTATCAATTCATCAATTGTTAATTTCGTTAAATCTCTTATACCTTCGATACGCCATACATAATGATATTACAATCACTATCTTCCTACAAGCATTTTCCATACTTTTAACAGAATTTTTGTATCATCTTTTAATCTAACTATCAACAATCAACCATATCTAGGTTAATAATTAACATTTAAAACTATTTACCCATTCTATAAAATAATAAGCTCTTTTTCAGAATGTGTCAATCTCTTAATCCCATTCTCCGTAACTAACATATCATCTTCTATACGAACGCCACCAATGCCTGGTAAATAAATTCCTGGTTCATTCGTGATAACATTTCCAGGAACAAAAGCCTTCTCTGCTAATCTTGAAACATTAGGTCCTTCATGAATTTCTAAACCTATTCCATGTCCTGTTGAGTGCCCAAACGCTTCACCGTACCCTTTAGAAGCAATATAATCTCTTGCAACTGCATCTAATTCAACTCCGGTCATTCCAGGTTTAGCTACATCTAATACTTTTTGTTGTGCTTCTTTAACAATATCATAGATTTCTCTTAATTTTTGACTAGGTTCTCCTAAAGAAATCGTACGTGTCATATCAGAAACGTAACCATTATAGTAACAACCAAAATCAATTGTAATTAAATCGCCTTGTTCGATTATTTTATCACTTGCAACTCCGTGAGGCATCGCTGATCTAACACCACTAGCAACAATTGTTTCAAAAGAAACTCCTGTTGCACCTAAAGATCTCATGTGAAAATCTAATTCATTCGCTACCTGAATTTCTGTCATCCCTGGTTTAATATAAGTTAAGATGTGACTAAAAGCTTTATCTGCAATTTCACACGCCTGTTCGATGATAATAACTTCTAACTCATCTTTTACTTCTCTTAATGATTCAACCATGCCTGAGATAGGTACTAATTCTGTTTCTAATAACATCTCCAATGAAACAAATTCTTTAAAAGAAACATGAGCTTCTTCGAAAGCCATATTCGGAATTCCTTTTTCGTCGATTAAATCAATTAATTCATCAAAAATCGGACCAACGTTTTGAACAATTTCATATCCCTCACATTGAGTACTTGCTTGTTCTGTATATCTAAAATCTGTAATAAAATAAGCATCATCTAACGTAATGACAGCCATCCCTGTTGTTCCAGTAAATCCTGTTAGATAACGTAAATTATATGGACTTGTAATTAAAAAAGAAGTTAAACTTTCTTCTAACATTTTCTCTCTTAATTTCTCGATTCGTTTTATCATAAAAAAACCTTCTTTCAACATCGTTTCCATTTCTCATTATAGCAAAATCAACTCGTAAAACAAAACAATTCTAGTCTTTTAAAAAAACAAAAAAACAATCCGCTAAATTAGCGAATTGTTTTAATTTAATTATTTAGCTACCGGATAAACAGATACTTGTGTTTTGTCACGGCCTTTACGTTCAAAGCGTACAACACCTTCAACTTTAGCGTATAAAGTGTCATCTCCACCACGTCCAACGTTTACACCTGGATAAATTTTAGTACCGCGTTGACGGTATAAAATTGAACCACCTGAAACTGTTTGTCCGTCAGCACGTTTAGCGCCTAAACGTTTTGATTCTGATTCACGACCATTTGTTGTAGAACCGCCACCTTTTTTATGGGCGAACAATTGTAAATTCATTTTTAACATAGGTAAAGCACCTCCTTGATATTAATTCACTTGAATATATGGACTATACTCTTCTTCGATACCTTTTAAACCAATTAGTAAGCTTTTAAGTAGAATATCCGTCACTTCTTTTTGCTTTTCAGATAAATCTGATAACACTTCAAAGTATAAATATCCATCATCAATAGTTACTATTGGTTGATAACCAGCCAATTCTTCTATACTGTTCACGGCATTTAACGCTAGGCTAGAAGCCGCTGCACAGACAATATCAGAACCTTCTTCTGCAAAGTCAGCATGACCTGTCATTTCAAATGAAACGATAGTCTTTTCAGATTTCACATTAAAATTAGCTTTAATCATCAAGATACCAACTTTCTAATTTAATTACGCGTTAATCGCATCGATCATTACTTTAGTGTATGGTTGACGATGACCTTGTTTACGATGAGAATCTTTTTTAGCTTTGTATTTGTAAGTTACAACTTTCTTTTGTTTTCCTTGTTTTTCAACAGTTCCTTCAACAGTTGCGCCTTTTACAGTTGGAGCACCAATCTTTGTAGTTTCTCCACCTACTAAAACGACTTCATCAAACACAACTTTTTCGCCAGCTTCTACGTTTAATTTTTCAACGTAAATCGCTTGACCAACTTCAACTTTTAATTGTTTACCACCAGTTTTTACAATAGCGTACATGTTTGTTTCGCACCTCCTTCTCTTTTCTTAGACTCGCCAGCATAAGCGTCATATCAAATGATCTTAATAACTTATTTTGTGCGGTTGTAGATGTGGTGCACACAAATACAACATTAATATGATACCAAAAAAAAAAAGATAGGTCAATATAAAATTGACCTATCTGTCTAATTTATTTTATTCAGCATCTGACACAAAAAAGTTTTCTAATCCTACTTCAATAAACAATTCTGAACGGAATAGTTTTGCAACGTTTGTTGCCATGTAATGATTCGCATAAATCTTACCTTCAACTACCCATGCATCTGCGATTCCTAATAAAGCAAATACTAAGAAGTTATTAATTAACTCTTTAGGCATTTTTCTTACAGGAATTGAATTTCCATAGTTTACATGTTCTAAGATATAATCGTATAATTTATCACTAAATAACATACGATATTCTTCAGCATCATTTTCTTTCAACAGAGTAATAAAGAATTCCGGTGATTCACCAATGTATTCAAAAACTCTATCTAAGACAATTTGTGGAATCATTTTTTCTGGATTTCCTTCAAATTCTACGTAGTTAATAACACTATCATAGAAATCTTCAATGATTTCTTCCATAATGGTTTCTACAAATGTATCTTTATCGCGGTAATGTAAATAAAACGTTCCCCTTGTCACTCCCGCTTGATTTGTTAGATCCTTAATATTCATTTCGCTTAATTTGCGTGTTTTTAACAAATCTAAAAAAGCTTGTCTTAATTTTTTGCGAGTTTTTACTACTCGCGGATCAATTTTCCCCATATTATATTCCCCTTAACTAAATTAATATCTTTTTATGTTTAAAAAAGTCTCCCACAACTTTCTCTAACACATAACTGATTATATATCATATCATACCTTTTTGTCTAGTATTATCCTCAACTATTTATCTTATTGTCTATTTAATCTTATGACATTTAATTAGAAAAAAGAGATTTGAATTTTTTTTAATTTTTTTCAAAAATAAGGTTGACTATTCTCGGAAAGTTTATTATGATATTCATGTTGCTTAAAGCTACTATGTCGCAGTAGCTCAGCTGGATAGAGCATTCGCCTTCTAAGCGAACGGTCGGGGGTTCGAATCCCTCCTGCGACGTCATAAAGAAAAGTGAAAGACTTTCGTCTTTCACTTTTTTTGTTATTTAATTTTAAAGTTCTATTTTTTCAACGTCTTTACTAATCATTAATACCCCATCCCCTAAAGGAAGTATTGTGACAGTTAAATCAGGATGTGACAATACTGTGTCATAAAGTTTATTTAATTTACGATAAATCGTTCTTTGACTTTTTGGAACTTCTTTTATGTCATGCATAACTGTTCCCGCCTGAAAGACATCATCAATCATAATAACCCCATCTTTTTTTAATACTCTTAAACATTCCGGTAAAAATTCAATATATTTTGACTTCGCACTGTCCATAAAAATAAAATCATACGGACCATTTAATGTTGGCAAAACATCTTTAGCGTCTCCTTCTAACAAAGTGACTTGTTCAGATAAACCTAATTTTTCAAAAGTCGTTTTGGCCTTGCGAATCATAACATCAAATCGGTCTATAGTGGTCACATGACCTTCTTTTCCCATAGTTTGCGCCATTAAACTAGCAGAAAAACCAATTGCTGTTCCTATTTCTAATACTTCTTTAGCTTTAATTTGTTTTAAAAAAAATTTCAAAAAACTTGCTGTTTCATTCGGAATGATCGGCACATCATTATCATATGCCTCTTGTTGCACTTCTCCTAATGGTCCACCCATTTGTTTTTGTCTATTTCTAACTAATTCTAAAATTTCATCCTTCAATACCGGACGATGCATCATTTCATTTCTCATGTTTCCATCCTTCCTACTTTATATCATTGTTGATTATACAAAGTTTTCTCCATAAAAACAAATAACAAATTGGTATAGATTTGACTAAAGACAAATAATGTCCTATTATAGCTTTAAAAAAGGAAAAGGTATATTTGAAAAATATGAAAAAAGATAAATATTTAGACTTATTAAGTTCAAAATTTGACTCAACAGAAGAAATTGTAAGCGAAATCATTAATCTTAAAGCAATATTAAACTTACCTAAAGGAACCGAACATTTTGTCAGCGATCTCCACGGAGAATACAACGCCTTTCAACATATCTTAAGAAATGGCTCTGGCAACGTGAAAGAAAAAATCAAAGAATTATTCCACCAAACACTTTCTTTTGAGAAGCAGCAAAAATTAGCAACTCTTATTTATTACCCTGAGGAGCGTTTAGAGATCACGAGAGACGAACATACCGATGAGTGGTATAAAGAGACAATTGACTATCTGATTCAGTTAATTCGCTTCTCATCATCTAAATACACACGCTCAAAATTAAGAAAGACATTACCTTCCCGTTTTTCTTATATTATTGAAGAACTTTTATTCCAAAATGATAATCAAACAGATAAAAAAAATTATTACAACCAAATTATTAATAACGTTATCTCTCTCCAACAAGGTGATAAATTAATTATTGACTTATGTTACACCATTCAACGTCTTGTAGTTGACCATTTACATGTTGTAGGAGATATCTATGATAGAGGTCCTGAACCAGATAAAATCATCGAGCGTTTAATGACACATCACTCTCATGATATCCAATGGGGAAATCACGACATTATTTGGATTGGTGCGTGCTCAGGCTCTGCCATTTGTATGATGAATACTATTAGAATTTCTGCACGTTATAATAATTTGTCTATTATAGAAGATACTTACGGTATTAACTTAAGACCTCTTCTTACCTATGCGGAAAAATACTATGAAGATAATCCAGCTTTTAGACCAAAAATGGAAGAAGGAGATCACGTTTGCCATGAAGAAATTTTAGAAACGACTAAAATTCATCAAGCTGCAGCTATCTTGCAATTTAAATTAGAGGAACAATTAGTCCTACGTCGCCCAGAATTCAATATGGAACATCGTCAATTACTAAGCAAAACAGACTACCAAAACAATACCATTGATATTAAAGAAAAAACATACTCGTTACACGATACTTGTTTTAAAACAGTTGATCCACTTAATCCAGGACAATTAACTATCGAGGAAGAAGAATTAATTGAACGTTTGTTACATAATTTCATTTATTCTGAAAAATTAAAACGACATACTAGCTTTCTTCTAGATAAAGGTAGCATGTACCTTGTTTATAACGAGAATTTATTAATTCATGGTTGCGTCCCCTTAAACGAAGACGGCAGCTTCCAGAGCATTACTTTAAACGAAAAAGTATACAAAGGAAAAGAGCTAATTGATCACTTTGAATACGCTCTAAGAAAAGCATATCGTTCGCCTCATGAGTCAACTGACTACGAAACTGATCTTTTATGGTATCTCTGGTCTGGTGAAAGTTCTTCTTTATTTGGTAAAAAAGAAATGACCACTTTTGAGCGCTATTTTATCAAAGAAAAAGAAACGCATGTTGAAGAAAAAAATAGTTATTACAAGTTAAGAGAAGAAGAAGAAACGATTCGTAATATTCTTAAAGAATTTGGTTTAAACGGTGAAGATAGTCACCTAATCAACGGACATACTCCTATCAAAGAGTTAAAAGGCGAGAACCCTATCAAAGCAAACGGTAAATTGATTGTTATTGATGGAGGATTCTCAAAACCGTATCAGAAAACAACTGGACTTGCCGGCTATACACTTCTTTATAATTCTTACGGCATGCAACTAGTCGCCCATAAGCCCTTCTCATCTGTAAAACAAGTTATTGAAGAGCATGACGATATTCTTTCTATGAAGCGTCTTGTTGACCGTCCATTAGAAAGAAAACGTGTCAGCGACACGACAATTGGCTGTAAAATACAAGAAGAAATAAATGAACTTCAATCTCTATTAGAATACTTAAATTATTAAAAAGAAACTGAGACATGACTTTTCGTTCATGTCTCAGTTTCTTTTTATCCATCTTATTTAACTGACTTTCTAACTTCTTCAATCGTGTTCATTTTATGTTGCCAACATTCCATCGATAAATCAACTGGATATTTTTGAGGATTTAAATTACGCTTATATTCTTCCCACAATGTACTTAAATTAGTTTCAGCATATTCCTTGATATCTACTAACTCAGGCAACTCATAAATACGCTCTCCATCAACATAGATATCTTTCAAGATTGGACGAGCATCAAAATTAGTTACTGTTTTATTAATAAACGTATGGACTGGGTGGAACATATACAACTCATCATTTTTTCTAGGATCTTCATTCCAAAGCGTTACATAATCCCCTTCAGATTTACCATCTTTCTTCCCTGTAATGCGCCAAACTTGTTTTTTCCCTGGAGTTGATACCTTTTCCGCATTACCAGATAATTTAATCGTATCAATCATCTTACCTTGGCTATTTTCAATCGAAACTAATTTATAAACAGCCCCTAAAGCCGGTTGATCATAGGCTGTAATCAATTTTGTCCCAATACCCCATACATCGATTTTAGCTTTTTGCATTTTTAGGTTTAAGATAGTTGATTCGTCCAAATCGTTAGATGCATAAATTTTCGCATCTGGGAATCCTGCTGCATCCAATTGTTTCCGAACTTTTTTAGATATATAGGCCATATCACCACTATCGATTCTAACACCTAAAAAATTAATTTTGTCTCCCATTTCCTTAGCAACTCTGATAGCATTTGGCACGCCAGATTTCAATGTATCAAATGTATCCACTAAAAACACACAATCTTTATGTGTAGAAGCATAGGCTTTGAACCCTTCATAATCATCTAAGTATGATTGAATCAAACTATGAGCATGTGTTCCTGAAACCGGAATATCGAAAATTTTCCCTGCTCTTACATTACTGGTTGAGTCAAACCCGCCTATATAAGCAGCCCTTGTTCCCCAAATAGCAGCATCCATTTCCTGAGCTCGTCTTGTCCCGAATTCCATCACCAAGTCATCTTCGCACACAGCTCTAATTCTAGCAGCTTTAGTTGCTATTAGCGTTTGATAATTAATAATATTCAATACTGCTGTTTCCACTAATTGACATTGCGCTAAAGGTCCCTCAACTTGAAAGATTGGTTCGTCATTAAATACCATTTCCCCTTCAACAACGGATCTCACAGTACAAGTAAACTTGAACTCTCGTAAATAAGAAAGAAATTCTTCTGGGTAGTCTGTTGTATCTCTTAAATAAGCAATATCACTCTCTGAAAAAGAAAGGTTATCCAAATAATCTATTACTCTTTCTAGCCCTGCAAAAATAGCATAACCATGTTTAAAAGGCATTTTTCTAAAATAACATTCGAATACCGAGTTCAAATCTGCACGACCTAATTCCCAGTATGTTTTCATCATATTTAATTGATACAGATCTGTATGAAGCGCCAAACTATCATCTTTATACATTTTTTCGTCTTCTCCAATTCTATCCCGCATGTATTTTCAATCTATATTTTACGTGTATCTTGAAACTTTCTCAACCTTTTTATTCTTTTTTCATTTTTAGACAAAATAAAAAAAGGAAAATCCTAAGATTTTCCTTTTACATTCAACTATAAAAATTATTTTACAGTTACTACAGCGCCAACTTCTTCTAAAGAAGCTTTTAAAGCGTCTGCGTCTTCTTTAGAAACGCCTTCTTTGATTGGTGCAGGAGCGCCATCAACTAAAGCTTTAGCTTCTTTAAGACCTAAACCAGTTGCTTCACGAACTGCTTTGATAACTTTAACTTTTGAATCTCCAGCAGAAGTTAATTCTACAGTGAATTCAGTTTGTTCTGCAGCAGCAGATGCTTCACCAGCACCAGCAGCAGCTACAGGAGCAGCAGCAGATACACCAAATTCTTCTTCAATAGCTTTTACTAAATCGTTTAATTCTAAGATAGTTGATTCTTTTAAATCAGCAATAATTTGTTCTACGTTTAATGCCATTATAATATCCTCCGTTATAATCATTATGATTAATTTTTATTTTTTTAGTTTAAACCGAAATTACAATTATGCAACTTCTTCTTTTGATTCTGATACAGCTTTAACTGCGTAAGCAACGTTTCTGACTGGTGCTTGTAATACAGAAAGTAACATAGAAAGTAAACCTTCACGGTTAGGTAATTTAGCAAGAGCAACGATTTCTTCAACTGAAGATACGTTTCCTTCAACGATACCACCTTTGATTTCTAATGCTTTAGCTTCTTTAGCAAAATCATTCATGATTTTAGCTGGTGCAACCACGTCATCATTACTGAAAGCTACAGCAGTAGGTCCAACGAATACATCGCCCATACCTTCTAATCCAGCAGCTTCTGCAGCACGACGCAAGATACCATTTTTGATAACTTTCATCTCAACGTTTGCTTCACGTAATTGTTTACGTAATTCAGTTACTTCGTCTACTGTTAATCCACGGTAGTCAACAACTACTACAGATGCAGCTTCTTTTAACTTAGCAGTAACAACTTCAACTTCTTGAGCTTTTTTTGCGATTGATGCTTCACTCATTTTATTTCACCTCCGTTAATTTAGATGGTGGAATTTTTTTAATAAAAAAACCCCATGCCACCGTTGACATAGAGGGACTATTGATTCATTCAATATCGTCCTCGGTAGGAAATTAAGACTTACGTCACCTACTGTCTTCGGTACAGTTATTATAACCTAGACAACTATATCATAAATAGTTGTCTAGGACAAGTTTTTTTAGAAAGAAAATTTATCTACTTTAACACCAGGGCCAAATGTAGTTGTAACTGTTAAGTTTTTAATGTATTGACCTTTTGTTGCAGCAGGTTTTGCTTTAAGGATTACATCGTTAATTGTATTGAAGTTTTCAATTAATTTAGCATCATCAAATGATACTTTACCAATTGGAACGTGGATATTACCTTGTTTGTCAACACGGTAAGTTACTTTACCAGCTTTAACTTCTTCAACAGCTTTAGTTACATCCATAGTAACAGTTCCTGTTTTAGGGTTTGGCATTAAGCCTTTAGGTCCTAAGACACGTCCTAATTGACCAACTTGTGCCATCATGTCTGGTGTAGCAACAACTACGTCAAATCCAAACCAGCCACCTTTGATTTTATCAACCATGTCAGCATCGCCGACAAAGTCTGCTCCAGCAGCTTCAGCTTCTTTAGCTTTTTCGCCTTTAGCAAAAACTAAAACTGTTTGAGTTTTACCAGTACCGTTTGGTAATACAACAGCACCACGAATTTGTTGATCCGCTTTTTTAGGGTCAACATTTAAGTTATAAGCAACTTCTACAGTTGCGTCAAATTTTGCAATGTTAGTATCTTTAGCTAAAGCAACAGCTTCTGCTACAGAATATTCTTTTACTACGTCTACTTTTTTTAATGCTTCTTGCATTTTTTTACTCTTTTTAGCCATTTTGTTTCCTCCTTGATTGTGGTTATAACGGTTGAACCTCCCACGAATTTATACTTTTCAATATAAACCGACTGAGAAGCTACTTCTAAGTGTCACTTGAATAAAATTATTCTACAGTGATACCCATGCTTCGTGCAGTACCTTCTACCATGCGCATAGCTGCTTCAACGTCAGCTGCGTTTAGGTCTTGCATTTTAGTTTCAGCAATTTCTTTTACTTGATCTTTAGTTACAGTTGCAACTTTTTTAGAATTTGGCTCACCAGAACCTTTATCGATTTTTGCAGCTTTTTTAAGTAATACTGCAGCTGGTGGTGTTTTTGTAATAAATGTAAATGAACGATCTTCATATACAGAAATTACAACTGGAATAATTAATCCAGCTTGGTCTGCTGTACGAGCGTTGAATTCTTTTGTGAATCCCATAATGTTAATTCCCGCTTGACCTAATGCTGGTCCAACTGGTGGTGCTGGAGTTGCTTTCCCTGCTGGGATTTGTAATTTAACTAATTTTTCTACCTTCTTTGCCACGAGACATACCTCCTTAAGTCCGTGATGTGGTTTAATGGAGATGTAAATTTCTCCTCCCACGTTAAAAAAATAAACGTATTTCACTACGCATACTCGAATATTATATAAAATATTCTAAGAACTGTCAATCACTACTTAACAAATTATTCTTATTTCCCATCTTCCTACTATATAATTGTTTATATCTGGTTATCCTTTTCTTGCATGTTACTTGAATCTAAAAATAGACCGTGATAGAGTATGATTAAGATTATTAAGGAGGACTGTTACCTATGATACGTTTAGCAGAACCTAAAGATGCTAACGAAGCAATGGATTTAGTCATGATTGTCCTAAAAGACATGGAACTAGATATATTTAGTAAATTACCCGAATCAAAAGTAAAAGAGTTATTAGTTAAGGCTTATATTGAAGAGCCTGATTATCGCTATGGTTTTAATAATGCGATTGTTAAAGAAATCGAAGGTCAAGTCGCAGGAATTGCTTTTGGTTATCCAGATCATTTAGAAGAAACGATTGATGATGCTTTTATCAACCTTTTACTTGCTCACGATTTATCTGAAGAATATAAACTTTTCGATGATGAAGAAACATTTAAGGATGAATGGTATCTTGATACTTTAGTTACTTCTCCCAACTTTAGAGGAAAAGGTGTTGCTAGAGAATTATTAGATGCTCTGCCTAATTTAGCTAAACAACATAATAGAACCAAATTAGGTTTAAATGTTGATAAAATTAATGACAATGCCCGTAGAATTTATTTGAACAACGGTTTTGAAAAAGTCGGACAAATAGATATTGCTAACCATGATTATGATCACTTACAAAAACAAGTTGGATAATCTTTTTACTATAAAACACCAAAGAATGTCAAAATTCTTTGGTGTTTTTTATGTTTTCTCTTGATTTTTTGGAGATCATCCACTATACTGGACACATGAAGAAATATTCATATGATAATTTTTACATATATTTGAGGAGGAGTTTATTATGGAACATTCTATGGAGCATGACCACAAAAATCACAATCATTCACACGATCACGACCATGGACATGACCACGATCATAGCGGTCACAACCACGATCATGATCACGGAAAATTACCTGTCGTTTTATTTTTTATTGGTTTAGTTACTTATATTGCTAGTCTTTTTGTAGCTGATGGTATTTTCCAAAATATTTTAGCTACTGCAACTATTTTTATGTCAGGTTACCACATTATTATTGAAGGTGTTGAGGATACTATTTCTCAAACAAAACAAAATCGTAAGTTTACCCCTAACGTTCATATTTTAATGACATTAGCTGCCTTTGGTGCTGCAATTATAGGTGATTTCAAAGAAGGGGCACTACTCATTGTTATCTTTGCTGGGGCTCACTTTTTAGAAGATTACGCTGAAGGTAAAAGTAAACGTGAAATCACTAATTTAATGAAAATGAACCCAACTGAAGCTAGACTAATCAAAGCTGATGGATCTACTGAAATTGTTGATGTTGCTACTTTAAAAATTGGCGATCAATTAAAAGTGTTGAATGGAGATCAAATTCCAACAGATGGTCGCATCATTGCAGGTTATACTTCTATTGACGAATCTTCTATTAATGGTGAAAGTATGCCTGCTGAAAAAACAGTTGGTGATGATGTTTTTGGTAGTACAATTAACGGAAATGGCAGTATCACAATTGAAGTAACAAAAGAAAGTTCAGATACAGTTTTTGCTAAAATTTTACAGTTAGTTAATCAATCTCAATCAAATCTTTCTAAAAAAGCAACAAAAATTAAAAAATTAGAACCTAAATATGTAACTGCTGTAATGGTTATTGTTACTCTATATATTGTTGCAATGCCCCTTATTTTTGGTCACACTTGGTATGAAAGTTTCTATAAAGGAATGGTTTTCCTTACTGTTGCTTCACCTTGTGCCTTAGCTGCTAGTGATGTACCTGCTACTTTATCAGGTATTTCAAACTTAGCTAAACGTGGCGTTTTATTCAAAGGTGGTTCTTTCCTTTCAAACTTGGCTGGTATTCGCGCAATTGCATTTGATAAAACAGGTACTTTAACTGAAGGTAAACCAAAAGTAACAGATGTCTTCTTTACTGTAGAAAATAAAAACAACTCAGCTAACTATTTAAACATTATTGCTGCAATGGAAAAACAAGCTAATCACCCATTAGCAGATGCTATTTTAGCTCATATTGATGTAACAGAAACAATTGAACTTGATATCGACAATCAAATTGGTAAAGGTCTAGTTTCTAACTACGGTGGAAATACTTACCGCATTGGTAAACCTTCACAATTTAAGCAAGTCTCAAGTCAAGTTGAACAATTGAATCACGCATATGCTGAACAAGGTAAAACTGTCGTTTACTTCTCTGAAAATGATTCTGTTGTAGGTTTAATTGCTATGATGGACTTACCTAATGAAAATGCTAAAAGTGTTATTTCTTATCTGAAAGAACAAGGTATTCATACAACTATGATTACTGGTGATGCTGAAAAAACTGGTCGCGCTGTTGCTAACCAATTAGGTATGGACCAAGTAATCGGCAATGTCCTTCCAGAAAATAAATCTGCTATTGTTGAAGACTTAGAGAAACAATATGGTTCAACTGCAATGGTTGGTGACGGTGTAAATGACGCACCTGCTCTTGTTAAAGCAGATATTGGTGTAGCAATGGGAGAAGGTACTGATATTGCAATTGATGTAGCTGATGTCGTTTTAATGCAAAACGATTTAACTAAACTTGGTTACGCTCACCGAATCTCTAAACGATTAGACAAAGTAGTTATGCAAAACATCGTTTTCTCAATGTTTATCGTTCTACTTCTTGTCGTGCTTAATATCATTGGTAAGATGAATTTACCTTTAGGTATAATTGCCCATGAGGGTAGTACTTTAATCGTTTTATTCAATGGTTTAAGATTATTAAAACCTTTAAAAGATTAGATATTACAATAAAAAGAAGTGAGTCAGGATTAATTTTTCTGACTCACTTTTTTTAGTTTATTCAAATGTTAGAACTTGTTTTGTTTCAGCGGCTTCAAAGATTGTTTCAATCAATCTTAGCACGCGATAGACTTCTTCATTTTTAACAATTGGTTCTGCTTTTTTTCTAACGACTTCATAAAAATTATGATAGAAAGAATCAAAATCAGCTACTACTTCATTTATTTCATAAGTTGTTGTTGCTTCCTCTGATGGTGGAGCCATTGTTTTAGTTAACCCTTGTCCTGCTTGGATTGGTACAAGATTGTGGTGATCAATCGTTCCTGTTTGTTTAACTATTTTTCCCGATAAATCCCAATCATTGATAACTGCTGCTCCTTCAAAACCTCTGACATACCATCTTGGTAATTTAATAAAATTAGTCGTCCCTACTTCAATGACAGCTCTAACGCCATTTTCAAAAGTTAAATAACTAATGAAGCCATCATCAACTTCATCACCTAAGACATAACTTAAATCAGCTGCTACTGTCGTTAATTTGCTATCAACCATGAATAATAGTTGGTCTAATAAATGAACTCCCCAATCAAGAACCATTCCACCACCGTGTTGTTTTAGATGGCGCCAGTCACCAGGAATACCGTTAGCTCCTTGTACTCTTGATTCAATTTGGAATAATTCTCCTATTTTTGGTTGTTGATATAAATCACGAATAATTAAAAAGTCATTGTCCCAACGCCTATTTTGATGAACCATAAATATTTTTTCTTCTTGCTTAGAGATAGTCATAACTTCCTCTAATTCTTTTGTGTTCATCATAACTGGTTTTTCGCAGACAACATGTTTTCCTGCCTTCATCGCAGCAATAGCCAATTCTTTGTGAGAATCATTTGGTGTCGCTATTAAAACAGCTTCAACTGATTGGTCTGTCAAAACACTCTCTAAGGTTTCATAAACTTCAAAATGATTCTCTTTAGCTAATTCTAACCGTTCAGGATCGATGTCATGGATACCTACAACTTTAACACCATCTGTTTCTTTTATTAATTCTCTAGCGTGATAGCTTCCCATGCCACCATAGCCAATAACAACTAAATTGATTAAGTTCACTTGTCTTCCCCCTTACTGACTAAGCCCACCACATATCTGTTGGTTGATCGTTAATCATGATTGATTTTAAATTTGTGACTGCACGGTCAAACCCTTCGTCAATTGACATCAAAGGATCCTCATGCTCAATGCTTAAAACATAATCATAACCATACAATCTTAAGGCACTAATGATGTCAGACCATTCCTGAATACTATGACCACATCCAACTGATCTAAACGTCCAAGCACGTGTTTGAACATCACTATAAGGTTGCATATCAGTTAAACCGTACATATTAATATTATCTTGATCTAAATAAGTGTCTTTTGCATGAAAATGATGAATCACATTTTCTTTACCTAATATCTTAATAGCTCCCACAGGATCAATTCCTTGCCACCATAAATGAGATGGATCCAAATTACAACCTATTGCTTCACCTGCAGCATCTCTTAATTTCAGCATAGTATAAGGTGTATGAGCAAGAAAACCACCATGAAGTTCGATACCAATTTTCACTCCTGCAGTTTCACACACTTGATTAATATCTTTCCAATAAGGAATCAATTTTTTCTCCCATTGGTAGTGATAAATATCCGTATAATCCGTTGGCCATGGTAATACAGGCCAGTTCACACTCGTATCTGTTTCGTTTCCTCCTGCAACACCAGAAAAACCATTAACAACTGGCACATTCATCAATGAAGCTAACTGGATTGTCTTACGTAATAATTCGTCCGCTTCTTTAGCTTCTTTTGGATTGGGAGAAATCGGATTATGATGGGCGCTAAAAGCACTAATTTCTAACCCTTTATCTTGTAGTTTGGATAAATATTCTTTTCTCTCGTCACTACTTGCTAATAATTTATCTACATCACAATGGGAAGAACCAGGAGATCCTCCTGTTCCGATTTCTACTGTTTGAAGTCCTCTTTTTGCGACTTCTTCTATCATTTGATCAAAATTTAAGTTATTAAAAAGTGGAGTAAATACGCCTAATTTCATTAGATATCAATCCTTTCAATTATAATGTTTCAAGTGGTTTATGATTCCCATAAGTTGGATAATTATGGTCTTTAAGTGCTGCCCACTTCACAGCATTCTTGATAACTTTTTGTACCTTTGGATGATAGTAAGAAGGATAAGTCTCATGTCCTGGTTGGAAATAGAAAATCTTCCCGTTACCTCTCCTATAAGTACATCCTCCGCGAAAAACTTCTCCACCTTGATACCAGTTAATAAAAATCAATTCATCTGGTGCTGGTATATCAAAATGCTCACCATACATCTCTTCTTTTTCTAATTCAATATATTCGCCAATACCTTCGACAATCGGATGACTTGGATTAACATTCCAAATACGACATTTTTCATCTGCTTCACGCCATTTTAAATCACAGCTTGTTCCCATCAACTTGATAAATATTTTAGACATATGACCAGAATGTAAAACTATTAGTCCCATTCCTTGTAAAACACGTTCATGTACACGATTAACAATCTCTTCTGATACTTCATCATGAGCAATATGTCCCCACCAAACTAAGACATCTGTATCATTTAAAACTTCTTCTGTTAACCCATGTTCTTTTTCATCTAAAGTGGCTGTTTTTACAGTAAATTCTTCAGTCAAAAAAGATTTCAATTGTTCGTGAATACCTTCTGGATACATTTCTTTAACTTTTTCATCCGTTTTTTCATGGCGATATTCATTCCATACTGTTACATTAATCATTTCATTCATCCTTTTTATTTATTTAAGAAAACTGGCTCACCAGTTTTAGATGATTCATAAATAGCTTCTAGAATTTCTGTTACAACTAAAGCTTCCTCTGGTTTTACGATAGGTTCTGTATCCGTTAAAATAGCATTAATCCAAGATTCAGCTTCTAAAACGGCTGGGTCTGATCCTGTACCATCGTAAAAATCAACGCCTCCTGTTTCTAACTCAACCTTACGTTCATATAGTAGGCCACGATCTTCACCATTAATCACTAAGCCATCCTTCATATCTGCTCCACCTTTAGTGCCTGAAAGACTTGTTTTAGCTTCTCCTACATCTAAGCTGTTTAATGCCCAAGAAGCTTCTAGTGTAATCGTAGCCCCATTTTCCATTGTGACAAATCCAAATGCTGAATCTTCTACTGTGAATTTCTCTGGATCCCAAGGTCCCCAAGCATTGGCTGCATTTTTGGTTGCTGATAATTTATGATATGTATTACCTACTACATATTTTGGTTTGTAATTATTCATCATCCAAAGTGTTAAGTCTAAGGCATGTGTCCCAATATCAATTAGAGGTCCACCTCCTTGTGCTTCTTCGTCTAAAAAGACACCCCAAGTTGGAACAGCACGGCGACGAATAGCATGAGCTTTGCCTAAATAAATATCTCCTAATTCACCATCTGCACAAACTTCATGTAGATAAGTTGAGTCTGTTCTAAATCGATTTTGATAACCAATCGTTAATTTTTTACCTGTTTCTTTAGCAGCTTCAAGCATAGCTCTAGCTTCTTCACTTGTTTTTGCCATTGGCTTTTCACACATAACGTGTTTACCTGAATGTAGTCCTGCAATTGAAATTTCAGCATGAGAATTATTTGGTGTACAGACATGAATAACATCAATTGTTTTATCTTCAAGTAATTCTTGATAATCTGTATATGTTTTAGCATCACTTGTCCCAAACACTTCTTTTGCTTTTTCCGCACGTTCTAAGATTACATCACAAAAAGCAACCATCTCTACTTCTTCAATTGTTTTTAAAGATGGCATATGTTTATTTGTTCCAATTCCACCACAACCGATAATACCTATTTTTAAAGTCATAAAAAAATACCCCCATCAACGTTTTGTTTGTAACATCATTCTACAAAACTTTGATAGGGGTTTCTTCCTTAATTTAGACTTAATTATTCCCGAATATTGACTTATGAAATTTTAAAGGCGACATACCAACTTGCTCTTTAAACACGTGATGAAAGGTTTTAACACTATTAAACCCTGATTTTTCAGCTACTTCAATCATTGGGATTTTTTCATGAGATAAAATATATTTAGCTTGATTAATTCTATAATCAGTCAAAAATTGCATAAAAGTTTGTCCTGTATTTTTCTTAAAAAAACGAGCGAAATAATAGGAACTAAAACCAACTACTCCTGCTATTTCATCTAGTGTAATTCCTTCACTATAATGATTTTCAATATAAATAAAAATTTCATTTAATCGCTCTAGTGTATCATGATTATTGAGAGCTTCTGTAAAATTAGCACTCTCTTGTTTCTCCTCTTTAGCAGGTATCTCTCGGTAATAAATGGTCATGAGTTTTAACAGGCTACTAATCATCGCATGTTCATAACCTATTTTTAAATATTTCATCTCTTCAAATAAATCACCCAGACAAGCAATGACTTTTTCTTTAACCTCATAAGGCCAATTCACACTGTGATTTTCAGCCTTTTCAAATAATTTCACTAGTTCCATGTGTCCGGTATCTTTAAATAAAGAATCTCTGAAAAGATTTAAATCAAATTGAAAGACTAAACGGTTACTTCCTGGGGACGCAACAAAATAATGGGATTCTCCACTGCCAAATACAAAAATCTCTCCTTCATGCACTTGAATGATTTGCCCATCATACCCAATATTGACAGACCCTTTCGTTACAAAAATCATCTCTATTTCTTTATGCCAATGAGGTGGCACAATAATTTCTCCTACATTTTCAAACGTTCTAAAAGGAAATGATAACGGCCATTCGGGTATTTCTAAATATAAACTCATTTCTAAACTTCCTTTTGATTATTTTTAAAATCAGTATAGCAAAAAAAGCAAAGAAAACCACTATTAGGGCTCATTCTTTGCTTTTTTTCCAACTACCTTAAAAGTAGTTCCTATTCCCTTTTCACTCAAAACATCAATTTTTAAATCACCGTGATATTCCACTATTTTAGAAACAATTGATAAACCTAATCCACTTCCACCTGTTACTGAAGTTCTTGAGGTATCTGCTTTATAGAAGCGCTCAAATATTCTATTTTTTTCCGTTTCATCCATTCCGATTCCAGTATCTTTAATTGAAACAGTAAAAATCTCATCGTCAGTTGTTAACGAAATAAATAATGTATCTTGAGAAGAACTAAAACGAATCGCATTTCCAATTAAGTTTTGCCAAACTTGATACATTAATTCTTCATTGCCTTCATATAGACAGGGTTCCAACTCTATATGGCAAGTCATTTCTTTTTCAGCTAGTTGAATATTAAATAGTGAAATAACTTGTTCCAATTGCTGATTGAGAGAGTAAGTTTTTTTCTCAATTTCTCGATTCTCTTCAAGAGTAGCAAGTCTTAATAAGCTATCACTTAAATCAGACAAACGTAATGATTCTTCTTGAATGTTTTCCAAATAGTAATGCCGCTTTTTCTCGTCTTCATTTTCCTGTTTAGCTAATTGAGTAAACCCAATAATTGATGTTAAAGGAGACCTGATTTCATGAGACACATCAGAAATAAATCCCTGCTTTAACTCTTCCATTTCTTTCAACCTTAAAGACGTTTGGTCTAATTGTTTTAAAAAATCATCCCAATCATCATCAATGTATCTAAAAAGTTTCCCCTCATCTTTTGTATCAATATCAAAATCTCCTTGGCTCATCTTTTTTAACATCCGCTTCATTGTGATAAATAATGTTTTTTCGTTAACAAAAAGACGTCCTATCATAGAAGTAATAACAAAACCTAAAATAGTCACTAAACTTTGTTTCAACCACCAAGAAAAAGTTAAACTAAACATTACTAAAGTTTTATCAACTAACCAATATGACAAAATAAAACAACTCATCGCTAATATAAACGTTGATATATGAATCAGCATTTTGATTAGTTTTCGTTTCAACGGACTTCCTCCAATCGATACCCAACTCCTCGAACTGTTTTAATTTCAACTTGTGACATCTCACTTAACAGCTTTTCTCTCACACGTTTTATGTGAACATCAACTGTTCGTTCGTCTCCTTCATAATCATATCCCCAGAGTTTAGTAATTAGTTCTTCTCTTGTCACTACTTTTTCTTTTCGATTTGCTAAATAGAGTAGTACTTGAAATTCTTTTGGCGCTAAATCCAGATAGTGTTGGTTAACCTTAACCAATTGCTCTTCTGTAAGTAGTGTCAGTTTCCCAACACTTATATTAAGCTGCTGATTAATCCGATATCTTTTAAGTAAGGTTTGCATCCTTAAAATAAGCTCTTCAATCAAAAAAGGTTTTACAATATAATCATCTGCTCCTAAATTAAAGCCTTTAATCTTATCACTCAGCTCACCTCTTGCTGTCAAAAATAGAACAGGGATATCCAGAAAACCTTTGATTTTTTCAGTCAATTCAAACCCGTCCATCTCAGGCATCATCACATCTACAATCGCCAGATCAACTAATGTTTTTTCTAAAATATTAAGAGCCTCAGGACCATTTTCAGCTGAGTAAACTTCAAAATGCTCATTTTCTAGCGCAATCGTTATAAATTCTAATATTTTTTTATCATCATCTACAATTAATACCCTGTTCATTTTTTCACCTCTTCTTAATGAGTTAGTTGCTGTGTTGAAAATTCTCTATACATCTCATGAGTTTCGAGTAACTCTTGATGTGTTCCAATTCCTGTTATTTTCCCATGATCTAAAAAGACAATTTGATCAGCATTCACAACAGTTGATAGTCTATGAGCAATAACTAGAGTTGTTCTATTTTTCATTAAGTTTTGCAGTCCTTCTTGTACAACTTTTTCTGAATGACTATCCAAACTTGCCGTTGCCTCATCTAATAGTAATATATCAGGATTTCTTAAAAAAGCTCTTGCGATGGCAATTCTTTGTCTTTCTCCACCAGATAAAAGTGAGCCTCTTTCACCTACTAAAGAATGATATCTTTCGGGTAAACGTTCAATGATTTCTTTACCACACGCCAGTTCCATCACATGATCTAATTCTGCTTCACTAACATCTCTTTCCAAACCAAATGTTAAATTATCTTTAATTGAACCAGACAACATCATACTTTCTTGTTGAACATAACCAATTTTCTTACGCCATTCTTTTAACGAAAATTCAGTTACATCTTTCTTTCCATATTTAATTTTACCAGATTTTGGTTGATGGAAGGATTCAATTAATGAAAATAAAGTACTTTTACCACTTCCACTAGGACCTACAAAAGCTACTGTTTGATTAATGTTAGCAGAAAAATTGATTTCTTGTAGCAGGGGCGCTTCTTCATTGTAACTAAAGCAAACAGATTCAAATTCTAAAGCCCCTTCATTGATATTAACTACTTCACCTGTTGTTAAATCTTCAATAGGTTCTGCCAATAAATTAATAATTCTTTCTGTTGCACCTTTTATTTTTTGAAGTGATGTAAAAAAAGTACCAAACGCTACAATCGGGGTTACCACTTGAAAAAGATATAAAATAAAAGCAATCAAGGTTCCTGCTGAGAGTGTCCCTTGAGAAACTCGATATCCTCCATATGCTACAATTCCCATAATAATCCCCATTACAACAATCGACATAATTGGATTTAACGTGGCAATAATTCTAGCTTCCTTTTTACCATACGTAAATAATTTATTAATACCATTTTTCATATCTGCTTCGACTGCTTCTTCACCATTAGACGCTTTTACTAAAGGCGAAGCTGACAAAACTTGTCCAAAATCAGCAGAGAACATTGCTGTTTGTTCTTGTGTTTTCTTTGAGATACTAAAAATCTTTTTACCAAGCGGGACAATTACTACAGCAGCTAAAGGAATTGCTAAAAAGATAAGTAATGTCATTTTCCAATCCATGTAAAATAAGATAAAAATGGCGCAAATCAGTGTGACAATACCTGAAATAAAAGTAGGGATGTTTTCACTCACAAAATCTTTAATTAAATTAGTATCATTAATCGTACGACTTACTAATTCTCCTGGCCTTTCTACCTGAAAATAAGAAATCGGAAAATAAATACTTTGATGAGCTAATTTTTCTCGAATCTTTTTCACCATAAAATGCCCTGTATACGCAAGTAAATAAATAGTTATACAACTCAAAACAGCTTGTCCGACAAACAATAAAACTACCATTATCCCTTGATTAAACGAAATTCCTGAAAAAGATTTATCTACCATTTTTTGAATAATCATAGGGACAGCCAAACCAACAAGAGAAGCAAAAATACTTGAAATAACTGATATAGCCAACCAACTTTTTTTGGGTTGGGTTAATTGAAACAACTCTTTTAATCCTGGCTGATTCTTATTCATTTTTTTTATTGATTCTTTTTCTTTTAGTTGTAACATGTGATTCACCTTAACTTTCTTTAATAACCACACTATAAAATAGTTATATGAACGCTAGATGAACAAATTCAACTTTAAATTTACAATATTTTATTTATTAGCAATTCCGATAGTGTAGGATAAACTTACATGTTTTTCTTTCATATTTTTTACTCTAACTTGTATTTTATATGAACCTTCATCTAGAAGTACTAACTGTTCATCTTCTATATGATCCTTAGAATTTTCATAAACGGTGTTATTACTTTGACTATTTTTTATGAGAACCTCTACTTCACCAGAATCAATTTCACCGTCTAATTTCAGTTGATAGTTCCCTTTTTTAGGAACCGCAAAATAACCTACTCCTATTTCTTCCATTTTTTTATTTTTTACATCCATCGTTTTATCATCTTTCATGGTAAACGAAACAGTATTTTTCTTCTGTAGCTCCTTATAAAAGAAGATACCTGAAAAATTAATTCCTACAATTAGAACTATTAATATCATAAACAATGTATTTTTCTTTTTCTTCTCTGAGTCTATTTTTTGAACTACACTCTTATCCCCTTTCAATAGTTCATCTGTTGATACATTAAACTCATCACTCATTTTAACAATTGTTTCTAAATCAGGGACACTTTTCCCATTCTCCCAATTCGAAACAGTTTGTCTTGTCACATTAAATTTTTCGGAAAATTCTTCTTGGCTTAATTTATTTTCCTGACGAATACTTTTAATTTTTTCTCCTAATATCATTTAATAAACAACTCCTTTCACTAAATATTATTTCAATAAATTCTTTTACTTACTATCAAAAGTCATTAACAAGTTCGCAAATTATCTTTGCAAACCTTTAAAGAAAGACATTTTTAACAAAAAAAGAGAACAAATAGTTTTACCATTTGTTCTCTTTCTTGTATTAAGAATTATAATTACTTCGCGTAATCTACTGCTCTAACTTCTCTAACAACAGTTACTTTAATGTGTCCTGGATATTCTAGCTCATTTTCAATTCGCTTACGAACATCTCTAACAAGCAATGTTGCTTCGTCATCTGTTACTTCCTCTGGTTTCACCATGACACGAATTTCTCTACCTGCTTGAATAGCAAAACTTGTATCAACACCAGGGAAGTCATTGGCTATATTTTCCAAACGTTCTAAACGTTTGATATAATTTTCTAACGATTCACTTCTTGCTCCTGGTCTAGCCGCTGATAAAGCATCAGCTGCTGCCACTAACACTGAGATAACTGAAGTTGCTTCAACATCTCCGTGGTGAGAAGCTACTGCGTTAATCACAACTGGATTTTCTTTATACTTACTTACTAATTCAGTTCCGATTTCAACATGCGAACCATCTACCTCATGATCTAATGCTTTACCAATATCATGAAGCAAGCCAGCTCTTCTAGCTAATGTAGCATCTTCGCCAAGTTCTTCAGCTAAGACTCCTGCTAACTTAGATACTTCAATAGAATGGTTTAAAACATTTTGACCATAACTAGTTCTAAATCTCATACGACCTAAAGTTTTAATTAAATCTGGATGTAGTGAGTGAACTCCTACTTCAAAGGCTGCATTCTCACCATACTCACGAATTCTTTCATCCATTTCTTTCCGAGATTTTTCAACCATCTCTTCAATTCGTGCTGGATGAATTCGTCCATCTTGAATTAATTTCTCTAAAGTCATTCGTGCTACTTCACGTCTGATAGGATCAAATCCAGAAAGTACAACTGCTTCTGGAGTATCATCGATAATTAAATCGATTCCTGTCAGTGTTTCAAGTGTGCGGATATTTCGACCCTCACGACCAATGATACGGCCTTTCATGTCATCATTTGGTAAGTTAACCACTGTAACTGTCAACTCAGATACTTGATCTGCTGCACATCTTTGAATTGCTAATGATAGTAAGTTTTTCGCTTTTCTATCTGCTTCTTCTTTAGCACGTTGATCACTTTCTTTAACAAGTATTGCTCTTTCATGAGTCAATTCTTTTTCAGTCTCAGCCATAATGATATCTTTAGCATCGTCTTTTGTTAAAGCCGCAATTTTTTCCAGCTCTTCTTTTTGCTGGTCGATTAATTCTGATACCTCTTGTTCCCGCTCATCAATCAATTGTTTCTTAGAATCAATCTTTTCCTCTTTTTCTTCAAGTGAACGTTCACGCTTTTCTAAAGAGTCATCTTTGCGATCAAGATTATTTTCTTTTTGTAATAGTCTATTTTCTTGATTTTTTAGTTCTACTCTTTCTTCCTTCAGCTCACTTTCGATTTCTAATCGGTAATTCTGATTCTGTTCCTTAGCTTCCAACAAACTCTCTTTTTTTAGAGTTTCGGCTTCTTTTTTTGCTTGTTCAATAATACCTGACGCTGTATTGTTAGCACCCGCTATTGATTTTTCGTGTTTGGACTTCGCAAAAAAATAACCGATTGTCAAACCTACAATTAATCCGATGATAGTGAGGAGTATCAAATTCATAAAAACACCTCCATACTATCTTTAATTATTTTTATGTGTAGATTAAAAGTAAAATATTACTGAATCATGCTCTACAGGCATGAGTGTATAAAACAAAACTATACAATCTCCATTTTAAGCTTTGTTAAAAGGAGTGTCAACTTAAATAATATTTGTGTTCATTATAAAAAACTGCTAAATAAGTTCTCTCACTTATTTAGCAGTTTTCCTATGTTATCTATTCTTCTAAATCTAGTGCTAAATCTTCTGCTGGTTCATCTTCTTCAGGTATTTCTTCTGCATCATCAATGTTGTAAGCCACTCTTACTTTTTGATAAATTTCTTCCATCATTTCTGGATGTTCAGCAAAGTATTTCTTCGCATTTTCTCGACCTTGACCAATACGTTCTTCGTTATATGAGTACCAAGCTCCACTCTTATTCACGATATCTTTATCGGCTGCCATATCGAGTAATTCACCTTCTTGTGAAATACCTTCCCCATACATAATATCTACTTCTGCAATTCTAAATGGTGGGGCTACTTTATTTTTGACTACTTTAATTTTAGTTCTGTTACCAATAATATCTGTTCCTTGTTTCAATTGTTCTGCACGACGCACTTCTAAACGAACAGTTGCGTAAAATTTAAGGGCACGTCCTCCTGGTGTTGTTTCAGGATTACCAAACATAACACCAACTTTTTCACGGATTTGGTTAATGAAAATAGCAATTGTTTTTGTTTTATTAATAGTACCTGATAATTTTCTTAACGCTTGAGACATTAAACGAGCTTGTAATCCAACGTGAGTATCTCCCATTTCTCCATCAATCTCAGCACGAGGAACTAAAGCAGCTACTGAATCGACAACAACGATATCAATAGCACCACTTGAAACCAATGCTTCTGCAATATTTAATCCTTGTTCACCTGTATCTGGTTGAGATAAAAGCAACTCATCAATGTTAACGCCTAATGCTTGGGCATATTTAGGATCTAGAGCATGCTCAGCATCGATAAAGGCAGCTGTTCCACCTTCTTTTTGAACAGATGCAATCGCATGTAAAGCCACTGTTGTTTTACCGGAACTTTCTGGACCGTAAACTTCAACAATTCGTCCTCTTGGATAACCACCTACACCTAGTGCTGAATCTAGCGCTAATGAACCACTTGAAATAGTAGATATTTGTGTATCTACCTTTTCACCCAACTTCATAACTGATCCTTTACCAAAATCTTTTTCTATTTTCTTTAACGCTGCATCTAAGGCAGCTTTACGGTTATCTGACATCAATGTGCCTCCTTTGGTTTCTCTCTTCTCTTAATATAATACTTTCTTTATTAAAAAAAAGCAAGATAAAAGCGAACAAATATTCGCTTTTTTATTCTAAGTGTTTTCTTAACAAGTTAAAAGCATGTTTTACAGCGCCATCTCTAATATAGTCTCTTTCCCTATTAATAATCATGGTTTCACTCAACACTGTAGTTGGTGTTTTTAAAGCTAAGTAAAGTGTGCCAACAGGTTGATCTTCCTCATTTGTTGGACCTGCTATGCCTATAATAGCTAGAGCATAATCGGTTTTCATGCGATTACTCCCTTGAATAGCTAGTTGTTCAACTGTCTGTTGGTTATAAACACCTTTTGATTCCAATTCTTCAACTGATAAACCTAATAAATCAGCTTTACTTTTTGTGGAATAAGTAATGAAGCCACCAGGATAAACACTTGAGCTACCCGGAATATCAGTTAGACGATTTTGACACAATCCTCCTGTTAATCCTTCCACAACGGTTAATGTTTGCTGCTTTTCTTTCAATAAAGAGACCACTACTTCTTCCATAGTAAGATTTTCTCCATAACCGTAGAAATAACCTCCAACTAGTTGATTAATTTCTTTTTCCATTACGTCTAACATTTGGTTACCTTGTTCTTCAGACTCACATTTTGCTGTAATTCTTAACATAACTTCATTGGATTTGGCATAAGGAGCAATGGTTGGATTTGTTTGATTATCAATTAACTCTTTTAAATACGTTACTAATCGAGATTCTCCTATTCCAATAAAACGTAAA
Organism: Vagococcus carniphilus; assembly: GCF_014397115.1. Lineage (NCBI taxonomy): Bacteria > Bacillati > Bacillota > Bacilli > Lactobacillales > Enterococcaceae > Vagococcus > Vagococcus carniphilus. Next base: position 575,176 of record NZ_CP060720.1, on the reverse strand, counting down.
TATCTTGAAACTAATTTTGTATGATTAGGGAGAATTTCTCTTAATAATGGTGTCACACCATCTTCTGCCATAGCCTTCATTTCACTTGGTGGACCAGGTAATAAAAGGTAACGTGTCCTCTTCTTTTCATAAAATAAACCACAAGCTAAACCTGCATTATTTTGAATCGTTTTAGCTCCTTCAATTGTCAATGCCTGTTGTTTATTATTTTCAGTCATTGGTTTTTTAGAGTATTTAAAAAAGTCAATAACGTGTGCCAGAGCCTCTTCATCATAAACTAATGGTTTTCCGACATATTTAGCAACTGTTTGTTTAGTTAAATCATCTTCAGTTGGTCCTAATCCACCACAGACAACAACTAAATCTGAGCGTTTACTTGCCTCATCAAGAACCTTTAATAGCCTCTCTTCATTATCTCCGACCACTTCTTGATGATATATATCAAACCCTAAATTAGTTAAATACTGAGATAAGTAAGCTGCGTTCGTATTAACAATTTGACCTAATAATATTTCTGTTCCTACTGCAATAATTTCCGCTTTCATATTTTTACCTCACAATCAATATACGCTTTTTTACTTGCTTTATTTTATCACACTCTATTAAAGTAGAAGAATCTTTTAGCTTTTCGCACTTTTCAATGGTTAAAATGAAAAATTTGTTACTTAAAACAAACAAATTTTTCCAATCAAAAGATTTATTAAAAAAAAATTACCAAATAATCATCATTGTAGAATGGAAAATAAGCGTTATCATGTTAGAATACAAATAGAAAAATAGAAGCAAGGAGAATGAATATGGCTCAATATAAAAGTGTCTTTGACATTATCGGACCCGTCATGATTGGTCCAAGTAGCTCGCATACTGCTGGAGCTGCACGTATCGGAAAAGTTGTTCGTCAAATTTTTGGAGAACAGCCTGAAAAAGTTGATCTTTATCTATATGAATCATTTGCCAAAACATACCGCGGACACGGAACAGACATTGCTCTTGTTGGCGGCTTACTTGATATGGAGCCTGATGATGAACGTCTTTCAGATTCTTTAAAAATTGCTCATGAATCTGGAATGGATGTTGCTTTTGTTCCCAAGCAAGAAAAAGCAGACCATCCAAACTCTGTTAAAATTGTTGTTAAAGCAGGAAATCGCTCAATGACTTGTACAGGCATTTCAGTCGGTGGTGGTGCGATTCAAATTTCTGAAATTAATGGTTTCAAAATTAATTTGGATATGTCTACTCCAACTTATTTAACAGTTCATCAAGATAAACCTGGTATTATTGCAAAAGTAACTAATGTGTTGTCTGAACACAATATCAACATTAGCACCATGACAGTTACAAGAGAATCAAAAGGTGAAAAGGCTATTATGATTATTGAAGTAGATGAACGAGTACAAGGTTTAACAGAACTATTAAAAGAAATTGAATATATTGACGAAGTTAGTTTCTTTGGTTAAGGAGGAAGATGCATGTTATTTCAATCAATTGAAGAATTAGTAGAATTAGCAAATAAATGTGGCTCTATTCATGAAGCCATGATTCAAACTGAAATTGAAATGTCTCAATACCCAAGAGAAGTCGTTTTAGAACATATGGGAAAAAATCTTGATGTGATGATGGCTTCTATTGAAAAAGGGGTTAAAGGTGTCACATCCGTTACCGGTTTAACTGGTGGGGATGCTACTAAAATGGATGAGTACATCAAGTCAGGTAATTATTTAGGCGGTAAGACAATTTTATCAGCTGTTAGAAATGCAATCGCAGTTAATGAAGTTAACGCTGAAATGGGACTTATTTGTGCCACACCTACTGCTGGTAGTGCTGGTGTTGCAGCCGGAGTTTTATCTGCTTTAACAGAAGAAAGAGGCTTAACTCGTGAGCAACAAATTAATTTCCTCTTTACAGCAGGCGCTTTTGGATTAGTTATTGCCAATAATGCTTCTATCAGTGGTGCTGCTGGTGGTTGTCAAGCAGAGATAGGTTCTGCTAGTGCTATGGCTAGTGCTGCTCTTGTTGAAGTATGTGGTGGCACACCTGAACAGTCTGCTCAAGCTGTTGCTATTACAATTAAAAATATGATGGGTCTTATCTGTGACCCTGTTGCAGGACTTGTGGAAGTGCCATGTGTTAAACGAAATGCTCTTGGTGCCTCTCAAGCTTACGTTTCAGCAGATATGGCTCTTGCCGGCATCACAAGTGTTATTCCTCCTGATGAAGTCGTTGAAGCCATGCACCGAGTTGGCATGCAAATGCCTAGTATCTTCAAAGAAACTGCAGAGGGTGGTTTAGCAACAACTAAAACTGGTATGGCGATTACTAATAAATTATATCCAAAAGGTTAAGCGAAAATGAAATCGATTGAATTTTTTAATATTGAAACAGGCGCTATTGAAAAAGGTGACTTGATATTATCTGAGTCACTAATTATTTATAATTCAACTATTCAATCTGGTGAGACCTTTTTTGAAATTGGTATAACCATTAATCCAGACTGGTCAGTCAATCGATTTAAAATTACAAAAAATAAAGCAATTATTTTAAGTGGTGAAAAATCAGATACTTTTTGGTTTATTAACCAAGAACCACTAATAACTGATGAATCTATTGATTTTATAGATATCTCAATGACGCCATTTACTAATACTTTGCCAATCAATTTTATGAAAGAATCAAGTAGTCAAAAGAAAACTTTTCCTATGTTGTTTCTTGATGTAAAAAAAGAACAAGCTAACATTTGTCATCAAACTTATTCTTTTCACACTGATTTTATTCTTTATGAAAATATGGAGACGAATTACAGCAATCAATTGACCGTTGATAAAAATGGAATTGTTGTCGACTACCCTAATGCATTTAAACGCATCATTTAATAATGGACTTAGACACACTTAATTGTGTGCCTAAGTCTTTTTTGTAAATAATAAACAAGTGGTGTAAACTTAATAAAACACCTTTAAGGAGTGGATGTTCTTTATGACAGCGCCTAAACAATAATTTTTAAATTAAGTAAGCTATGCTTATTTAGTTTGCTCAAAAATTATTGACAAAGGAGCTTCTATTATGCGGAAACATCACTATTTACTTATTAAAAATCTTCATTCTTTTTCTCTGCCTCTTGTTTTTAATCAATTTTTCAATAGCTTAATTGCTCTTTTTTTGGCTCGAATCACTGGTCATATTTCAATTAACGCAATTGCTATCACAAATATGGTAGACCTTCTTATCTTTTCACTTTTAGGTATTCTAGGTGCTGGTACTCTTTCTTTTAATATCTATTCGTCTCAAATCAAAGACTCTGATAAAACAGCTTTCAATGACTTTTTTCGTTCTGTCATTGAATTAAATTTGATTATTGGATTCTTTTCAATTCTTTTTATTTGGCTTAGTATGCCTTTTATTTTAGCTTACTTCTTTCATCTTAACGGAACACTGCTTTTACTAGGAGAAAAATATACTTTTATCATCTCTTTCAAGCTTATTTTTACTATGCTCATTTTTGCTTTTAGTAATCAATTAAAAGTATATAAAAAAACTAAAACTATTTTTTTAATTGGTATTTTTTCTAGTCTTTTTCAAGTTTTGATAGCTTATATTTTAACAACCCATGTTTTTTCAGGAGATAGTCGAGTATTAGGTATAGCTTTAGCTTCTACCACAACAGTCTGTTTAACTCTTATTTGTCATATCATTCTGATAAAAAAAGAGCTAATTATGCTCTTACATACAACCTCTACTAAAAAGAAATTTTTATTTTTTAAAAGTATACCTTTGTTTATTCAAGAGTTAATTGAAGGCACTTTTTTAAGTTTATTGATTACCTCCTTATTAAGTCAATCAGGCACGCTTTTATACTCCAGTTATGTTCTTTCTAAGTATTTGACGGAACTAGCACTAACTCCCATGTTTATGTATTGTCATGGTTTAATTATTTTTATAGGTGAAAAAATAGCAAAAAAAGAACAACAAGATTTGTTGGTTTTACCACGGCTAGCACTACTTATTATTCTAGCCCTGTATCTTTTTTTGATTACTATAACGTGGCTAATTCAAGGAGATTTATTTTTATTTTTCTCTAAGGATACCAATCTAATTAAACTAGCTTCACTCTACTTCCCTTTGGTTATTTTAGTTGAAGGAAGTAGACCCTTTTATGAAGTTCATAAATATAGTTTGCAAGCACTTGGGTTTGAATCTCTCACATTAAAAATTACTGCTCTTAGTGTGATGACTTTAAGCTTTTTATTTATCTATTTATCCTTAATAAATGCACTTCATTTTTTAACTATTTTGATACTATTAGGTGTCTTCAATTTGATAGTTAGCGGGTTATTCTCTTATTTCTATAAGAAAAAATTATCTCTTTTTATTTAATCAAAAAAAGTTGCAACAAAAGCGTAATGGGCCTTTGTTGCAACTTTTTTAATTAGTTTCTTCTATATAAGTGACGCCTATTCCTGTTACTGCACTGACAATAGAAAATACTGGTGACAATAAACTAAAGAAAACAAATGGAAGGTACGTAAGTGTAGGAACGCCAAATGTACTCGCCACAAAACTTCCAGCAATTCCCCAAGGTATTAAGTAGTTTATAACAGTTCCCCCGTCTTCAAGTGTTCTCCCTAGAACAACAGGATCGAGATTTTTTTCTTTGTAAGCACCTTTAAACGCATTTCCAGGTAAAATCACTGATAAAAATTGCTCTCCAATAAAAATATTGACTCCAATACTTGAGAATAATGTAATAACTATTAGTTGCCAAGTTGAATTTAATTTTTTCACCAAAGCTTCAATAACTGTAGTGATTAGACCTATCTCCATTAGAATACCACCTAAAGATAAGGTTAATATAATTAACGAAACAGTTGGCATCATACTATCAATTCCACCTCTAGATAGTAACAAATCAATTTCTTGATTACCTGTTTCAGATACAAATCCTTTTTCGACCATTGTAGCGATTTTAGCAATTCCAACTGTTGGCGATTGAATCAGAATCATGATAATTCCAACAATAACATTTAATAAAATCGTGATAATTGCAGGAATTTTTTTCCAAGCACACGCTAGCATTAAAACGATTGGAATAATTGACCAAAAAGAAATAGAGAAGTTTTTTTCAAGTACAGTAATAACTGTATCAATACCACTTAAATCTGCATTAGCATTACTCATACCAAATACAGCAAATAATATAAGAGAAATAACAAATGCTGGGACTGTGGACCACATCATGTGTTTGATATGTTTGAAAAGATCTGCTCCTGCTATAGCTGAGGCTAAGTTAGTTGATTCAGATAATGGTGACATCTTATCTCCAAAAACAGAACCAGAAACAATTGCTCCAACAACCAGAGCTGGATTTAATCCAATCGTCGCTCCAATGCCAAAAAAGGCAATTCCGATAGTCGACATAACCGTAAACGCACTACCTACTGCACTACCTACAATGGCACAAACAACAAAAACGGAAGGAACAAACCATTTAACACTGATAATTTTAAAACCAACTACCATAAGTGTTGGGATAATTCCCGCTTGTATCCATACAGCAATCAATGCCCCAACTAATAAAAATATAAAAATCGGAATAATACCTGGTTTTAAACCTGAAACGATTCCCTTATTAATTATTTCCATTGGCATTCTTTTAATCAATACATAAAAAATACTCACACTTATAGCAAATAAAATCGTAATATTAGGTGATAATTTTAAACCTATCACACCAATTGAAATACTTAATATAATCAAACTTAACACAATGCTTGCCTCTAATAGGCTTATTTTTTTATTCATCTTAATCTCTCCTCTAGTATGTTTTTACCTCAACTACTAGAACAACGATAACGAATAATTCCTCCACAACTCTTGTACATTTTTCTCTCCTCCTAATAAATAAAAAAAGCCGCCCTTATAGTATTATCTATAAGGGCGACTTGTAATCGCGGTACCACCTTAGTTTAAAACAATTTCTTGTTTCGTCTCATTAAGTATTTGAATGTTTCTTTTTTAGTGTAATTCAAAAATAAGGTGGGTCGGTTCACAGCAAACACCGACTTTCTGAGGCTCACATTTTATTTTCTACTGGGTTAAAAAAGTAAATCTTGTTTTATATCCTATCCGTTCTTAATTTAAAAGTCAAGGATTAAATCATAACCATAAAAAATTCGATAAGTATTTATCAACATCCTCGTTTTTTCTAAGTGAGCTATGAGCAGCGTTAACACCAAAGATAACCTCACTTTTAACCTTGTACTGATTTTTTTCTAGCAATGAATAAATACCTAAAGAACTACTCAGTGGAACTGTCCCATCGCTAGGTTCGGAATCAGATTTTTGTCCACCAATCAATAAGAAAGAGATATTTTTGGGAATATTATCGATCTGATTTTCATAATTGACTAACTGGTCACTAGTGTTTTCAGGTCCATTTTCTAAAATATCTTCTAACCCTTGATGGCTGTTTTCGATAAAATCATTAAATGGTGCCCCAATCGTTGCAACCTTATTTACTTTAGGTTGCATACTGTCATTTGTATACGTTTCAAGATACAACAAACTACTAATCCCGCCCATAGAAAAACCTACAAGATTAACCTCTTTGACTTGATAGGTTGTTTTCAAATACGACAATGCCTTTTGGATCCAATCTGCTTGATTCCATTGATGACTCTTACTGTCTTCAAACACTAATCGAATCATTGGATTGTTCTTCTTAAAATCTTCTTTTTTAGGTTTTTTATCAATGATCTGACCATCACTTGCTACTTCAATTAATAATTCTTCTTCTGCAAAATCTTTTTCTTCGAACCGCTCCATCATACTTTTCATCGTCTGTTTATTTCCGCTATATCCATGAATAAAAACTGTTGGAATACTTGTTTTTTCTGGTACTGATTCTTGAGTCACTTGATGCTGTTCAAGAGGTGCCTCTTTTTTACAAGCTAATAAGATAAAAAGTAATGGGAGCGTCAGAAGGATTAATTTCCATTTTTTCATAACGACTCCTTTTCTTATAAAAAAAAGAGGAGAATAATTAAATTATCCTCTCCCTCAATTCTTATAATTTGTCAATTTGTTCAAAGTCTAATTCTGTACTTGTTTCACGACCGAACATATCAATGTTTACTTTAAGTTTTTGTTTTTCATTATCAACTTCAGTGATTTCTCCAGTTAAGCCTGAGAATGCACCTTCGATAATAGTTACTGTTTCGCCTACTTCAACATCTAATTCAACGTGACGTTTACTGATACCTAACTTACGTAAGATATGTTCTATTTCTTCATCAAGTAATGGAGCAGGCTTGCTTCCAGCACCATGAGAACCAACGAATCCAGTAACACCTGGTGTATTACGAACAACATACCATGAATCATCTGTCATAACCATTTCAACTAACACGTAACCTGGGAAAGTCTTTTTAGCAGAGATTTTTTCTTTACCATTTTTTACTTCTCTTTCCTCTTGCTCTGGCACAACGACTCTATATATAAAATCTTCCATTCCCATACTTTGCGCACGTGATTCAATATTTGTTTTAACTTTGTTTTCATAACCTGAATATGTATGAAGTACATACCAATGTTTTTCAAATGATTCCATTTGGTTTTTCCCGCCTTTTCTTGATAAAATAAAAAAACCTCAGCTTTTTGCGAAGTTTTTTCCTTTGGTTGTATTATACCACTCTGATATCTCTATTGCTAGTCATATATCTCTTAGACAAATAACTTCATAACAAAATCGATAGCAAAGTCTGAAACAGCGAAAAATGCTGCGAATAAAAGAGTCGATTGAATAACTGTTACAACGTCTTTTGATAACTTAGCTTTTGAAGGCCATGTTACTTCTTGCATTTCTACTTTAACGCTTTTTAAAAATTTCATTTCGGGCACTCCTTTTTTTCGTACTTATATTAAAAACAAAAAAGCCATTAGACACTCTTTAGTATACTCTTAAACAATCATTGATTCAAGCAAAAAAAGTCATTCTTAACGATGACTTTTTTTACTTAGTTTCCCGATGTAGTGTATGTTTTTTACAATACTTACAAAATTTCTTTACTTCTAAACGTTCTGTACGATTAGCGTCATTCACAGCTTTAGAATAATTTCTAGAACCACATTCTGAACAAGCTAGTGCTGATTTTTTAGTTGCCAAAGTAGTAACCTCCTACTCTTTTTCATAATTTCATAAATTTATCATCATTTTAGCATAGTGTCAATTAAAAAACGATGTAAAAAAGAAAAAAACTTGTTTTGTTTCTTAAAATAGATATGTTATTATTACTGTATAATGAAAAAATGAGGGGAGATCTTTATTATGCTAATTGAATCAGTTTGTATACCTAAACGACAATTAACAACTGTCAATGAATCTTGTACGTTAGAAGAAGCCATTGGAATTCTTGAACAATCAGGCTTTCGTTGTGTTCCTGTACTAGATGAATCTGAAAAGATTTTCAGAGGAAATATTTATAAAATGCATATTTATCGCCACAAAGCAAACGGTGGAGATATGTCATTACCTGTAACACATTTGATTAAAAATGCGACAAAATTCATTCATTTGAATTCATCGTTTTTCAAAATTTTCTTTACAATTAAAGAACTTCCATATATTGCTGTTTTAGATAACGACAATATGTTTTATGGTATTTTAACTCATAGTAGTTTACTAGGTATTTTATCTCAGTCATGGAATATTAATGAAGGACGCTTCGCTTTAACTGTGGCATCAACAGGTAAAAAAGGTGACCTAGCTACTATGACAAAAATTATTTCTAAACACTCTGATATTGCAAGCTGTATTACTTTAGATGTCGGTAAAGACGAATACATTCGTAGAACAATCGTTACTTTACCAGCGGGAACAGATAAAGAAACCTGTGATATTATCGTTAAAGCTCTTGAAAAGAAAGACTTTTTCGTAGCTGAAGTAGAAGATTTAACACAAAATTAATCATAATAAAAAGAGAGCTAGCTTTAAGCTACTCTCTTTTGTTTTATTTTCCGTTTAAATCCGATCAAAATGAACGTATTTATTCACATAATAAATCATTGGGGCTGATACACTCATGATGACTAATTCACTTAAGAATAATGAACCATAAGTTCCCCAGAAAAAGGCTGAGCCGATTGCTTGATTGCTTAAAATACAAATCATAATAGCAATTAAAATCATACTCAGAGAAAAGGCAATGGTATTAAAAACCATTCTTTTTTTCGTATCTTTAATCCATTTTTCTGAATAGGCGGTTAACAGTAACGCTAGTAACGTTTGTCCTCCACCAAATAAAACATCCAACAGACCTCCTGTTGAGAAAAATAAATTAAACATGACTACTCCACCAAAAACACCCCATAATAATTTTTTGTTAAATACAACAATATGGTTTAAACTTTCCGAAATTCTAAACTGAATCGGACCTTGAGCAACAGGTGCTACAACAACCGTTAAAATTATGTACAGTGCTGCTAATAAACCATTAAAAATAATCACTTGGGTATTCGTTTGTACTGCTCTTTTTTCCATTTTCTTTTTTCTCCTTCCTAGTTTTTTTATCGCAGGATGGTATCAATGAACTGCGGTTGCTAAAAATGCAACGACACTATCGTACTCCTTAATCTTTAAATTGTCAAAATAATTTGAGTCCTACTCCTATGACCTATATAATAAAAATAAAAGGAGAATTACTATGAATCTTATATTTAATGAACTAACTCAACTGACTGACCCTCATTATGAACTTCTTTTAGATGCTGACCCTTCAAAAAAATTAGTGGACGACTATACTCATCGAGGATTTACTTATGAAGTAACTTTAGATAAGAAATTAGTTGGAACGATTGTCTTATTACCTACAAGACCTGAAACCTTGGAAATTGTTAATATAGCAGTTGAACCTAACTTTCAAAAACAAGGTATTGGTCAGCAAATGTTAGACTTTGCTATTAATTATGCTAAGAAAAATTATTACCGAACATTAGAAATTGGAACTGGTTCGACGAGTATTGGTCAACTTTATCTTTATCAAAAAGTAGGCTTTCGAATTTCAAGTATCGATACTGATTTTTTCATTCATCATTATAGTGAAGAAATAGTAGAAAATGGACTTGTCTTAAGAGACATGATTCGTCTACGTTTAAACCTATAAAAAAAGGCTGTGATTAAGCGTAAAAACTTAAATCACAGCCTTTTTATTTAAAGTTTATTTTTCTAATCTTTCAAACCAAGCTACATAAGCATCTGTAATAACTTGTAAGAACTTAACTGTATCTTCTTTAACACTACCATCCTCATTAATAAAATTCATCACAGAGCCTAAATAAGCTTCTGGTTGTGCCATTGTATGGACATTAACGAATGTTAAAATTTGTCTTAAATGATGGTTTGCACCAAATCCACTAATTGCTCCTGGTGAAGCACTTATGATTGCTCCTGGTTTATCATCCCATACATTTTCTCCATATGGTCTTGAGGCAATATCAATGGCATTTTTTAAAACAGGTGGTACTGATCGATTGTATTCTGGCGTCACAAAAATAACACCATCTAAATTTTTAATTTCTTCACGGAATTTTTTCCATGATTCTGGCGTTTGACCTTCATCATCTAAATCTTGTTCATACATTTCTAGGTGACCAATTTCAGGAAAAACAACTTCAAATTTGTCTGGGAATAATGAAGCAACACTTTCTGCAATTGTTCGGTTAAAAGAACCTTTTCTTGTACTTCCTACAATCATTCCAATTTTTTTACTCATATTAATTCATTTCCTCTCATTTTTAATTATTCTCTATCACTTACTTTAGTATAGTGATAACTTGTATTTTTAGCAAATGATATGATTCAAAAAAACTAAAATAATGACATAAGAATCTTTTTTTTGGTATATTAAACTTATTGGTTAAAAAGGAGATTCAAAAATGAACAGATTTACCTTACATATAGTTGTTAATACTCAGGCTGGTTCTGGTAATGCCAAAAAAGTACTTGCAACAACGGAAAACTATTTAAAAGAAAAAGACATTACCTATACAACTTACTTTACTGAATACGCAGGTCATGAAAAAAAAATTACAAGTGATCTTTTAGATACATTATTAATCGATTGGAATCATTCGACTAAACCATTTCCTTTACTAGTTGTTTTAGGAGGTGATGGAACTTTGCATGAGGTTATTAATGTTTTACAAGCCTTTCCTAATATCCCAATTGCTTATATTCCTGGTGGATCTGGTAATGATTTTGCTCGTGGTATTTCTCTTTCCAGAAAAACGAAAGAAGCCATTGATCGAATTCTTTTTGCAAAAGAACCTCAACCTGTCAACATGATTCGAGCTTGGTTCAAAGAGCAAGATGAAGTTCGCTTTATTCTCAATAATATCGGCATTGGTTTAGACGCTAATATTGTTAGCACTGCTAATCACTCAAAAACAAAAAGATTCTTAAATAAGCTACATTTAGGTTCTTTATCTTATTTAGCAGCTATTTTTAAAGTTGTGAGTAAACAAAAAGCATTTCCTATCTCATTTAAAACAGATCAACAGTCGTTTCATTTCGATCAAGGTTATTTATGCTCTATCACCAATCATCCTTATTTTGGTGGTGGTGTCGCTATTGATCCAACTGCTAGTCCTTTTAATGACGAGATTAGTGTTGTGTTAGTTGAAAAAGTAAATATTTTTGAAATTATTTACTTAGCCGTAAGAATTTTATCTAAAACTCATTTAACTTCTAAATACATTCATCATTTTAAAACAACTCATTTAGAAGTTACTTCACCTAGTGACCAGTTTGCTCAAACAGATGGAGAAATTGTCGGTGAGGAATCCTATACCATTTCTTGTGAGTTAACTAAAAGACTTTTCTGGATATAAAAAAAGACACCAAAACAATTTATTGTTTTTAGTGTCTTTTTTACTATGTCATAAAATCATATGGACTTACTTTTTCCATTCCAATCATTGGATCAATTTTACCTTTTGTTACCAAATCCATCGTTAATTCATAACTAATAGGTTCACTCTTTTCAGCTTCCTCTTCAAATAATGAAATAGAACTTAAATTATCTTTAGGTTGTTTAACTGGTTCTTTTGTTTCTTTTTTTAGCTCTTCTTTAACTTCGTCTATCTTTTCTTCTTCATACTGATTCATTTTCGTTTCTTGTAATTGAAGTGTCGCATCTGTTTCAATTAAGCGTTCTTTTAACGTTGTTTGTCTAGGAATCATTTCACTCTCAATAGCATATTTAAAAGCCTCAACTTCTCCAAGTAAGATTAAAAAATCTTTACTTCTTGTAACAGCCGTATAAATTAGCTTTCTTTGTAGCATTCGGCCATATTGTTTCACCAACGGAAGAATAACCATTTGAAATTCACTACCTTGAGATTTATGAATCGAACAAGCATAGGCAAGTGTAAATTTATTCCATTCTTGACGTTTATAAGTAACTTCTGTTTCATCGAATAATAACGTCATCTCATCAATCTTATCTTCAGTCTCTTTTCCATAAGTGATCCCAGTAATTTCTCCCATATCTCCATTAAAAACATTGAATTCAGGACTATTTACTAAGTGTAGTACCTTGTCTCCAATACGGTAAACTTTGTCTAGCCACTTTACTTCTTTTCTTGTACCATCATCGTTATCATTTAATATTTGTTGCATCATTTGATTCAATTGATCAATTCCAGCTTTTCCTCGGTACATTGGCGCTAAAACTTGAACATCTTGAGGAGAAAAACCTTTATCACTTGCTCTTAATACAACTTGCTGAACCACCGATTCAATTTGGTTAACAGAACAAGGAATAAAAGAACGATCTTTTTGATTTTTAGTTAAATCAGGAGGCATCTGGCCTGTTTTAATGCTATGAGCCAAAGAGATAATTGTCGAACCATCTTCTTGGCGGTAAATATCCGTTAACTCTCTTTTAGGAATTTCTTCTACTGCTAACAAATCAGTTAATACTTGCCCTGGTCCAACTGAAGGTAGCTGATCTTTATCCCCTACAAAAATAACTTGCATGTTATTTGGGATAGATTTCAGTAATGTATTAGCTAACCACGTATCCACCATAGACATTTCATCTACAATTAAAAGACCACCTTCAAGCTCTTTCGCTTCTTCAAGAACTTCCTTCTCGCGGCCTGTTAACCCCAGTAACCTATGAATAGTACTTGCTGGTAAACCTGTCATTTCATTCATTCTCTTTGCCGCACGGCCTGTTGGGGCTGCTAAAAGAATTGGAAAGACTTCTTGTGTGTAATCTTCTAAGTCTAATGATAAACCATTTAATTCAGCAAAAAGAGTGACAATTCCGTTAACAACAGTTGTCTTCCCTGTTCCCGGTCCTCCCGTTAGTATGAAAAACGGAGAAGTAATTGCTTCTTTGATTGCTTGTATTTGAGATTTTCCATATTGAATATCAAATAGCTTCTCAATTGCTTTAATCTGCGTATCAATTTCTTTTTTAGGATAAGAAATTTCTTTTTTTCGTTTTAATAAACGCTTAATAGAAGTTGTAATACCTACTTCCGAAAAATACAAAGATTTCTCATAAAGTTTAGTTTCTTCTTGAATGATAACGCCTTCTTCTGCTAAACGAATCATCTCATCTGCCACATCAGCTGGCTTAATTTCAACTGGTCGACTGCTTTCTAAAGTAGTTATCGCTACTTCTAGAAGTTGCCTTGCTTCCATGTAGGTATTACCTGAATTTAAACAACTTTGAAACAATTCATGAACGATGGCTGCTCTAATTCTCTGAGGAGATTCTGCACTGATTCCAATTTGTTCAGCTAACGCATCTGCTTTTTTAAATCCTACACCATCGATGTCTTCAACTAGCTGATATGGATTTTCATTAATAATTTGAAGGGTTTCTTCTTTATAAAATTGATAAATGCTAAAGGCTAATTGATTACCAAAACCATATTGATTTAAACCTAAAATAACTTGTTCCATGCCATAATTTTCTTTAATCGTTTCAACTAATAAAGCAATTTTTTTGGCATTTAACCCCTTGATTTCACTTAAAATTTCTGGATTTTCAATGATTTTATCAATGGCATTTTCTCCAAGTAAATCCACTATATTTTCTGCCGTTTTTTTACCAATTCCTGGAAATTTATCACTTGATAAATAATTGATCATACCTGAAGCTGAAGTTGGTTTATCTTGTTGGTAACTATCTACTTTCAACTGCTCTCCGTACCTAGGATGATTAACAATATCACCATAAAATCGATACAACTCATCTTCTTGAATTTGACCAAATGTCCCCGTGACGACAATTTCTTGTGCTGTATAAGACGTGTTCGTCTCCTTCACGTTAACAAGTAACACTTTATAAAAATTAGTTGCATTTTCAAAAAAAGTAGTTACTACTTGTCCCACAATGTAATTTTTTTCAGTTTCTTCTTCATTAAAAATAAGGGCAACCTCCCTTCAGATTGATTGAATACTAATTTAAAAAACTTGAATCATTCCACACGTCTAACGTAAATATTCCATCTGTATAATCCACAATTGTCAGGCTATTATTCGACAGTCCACCTTGTTTTCTAACTTCATTTAAAGGTGTTCCTATCAAGGTTTGAATACAGCCACCTAATGTAACTCCGTGACTAACAAATAAAACTGGGCCTGTTTCTGTATTAGAAACAACCTCGTGAACAAAACCAACACTTCTTGCTAACATATCTTCATAAATCTCACCGTCAAAAGGTGTTGGATCATATTGACTAGGATCATTTCGTAAGGTCCACATCTCTTTAGGATACTTTTCTCGGCTATCAATAATTCTCTGCCCTTCTAATTTCCCTAACCCCAATTCTTTTAGCTCTGAAGCAAACTCAATACTTGGCTTTTGATTTAACTCACAGCAAATACCTTCTGCTGTCATTTTGGCACGTTTTAGAGGACTACTATAAATCATCGTAAAAGGAATTTCTTTTAAATGTTGACCTAACTTTTCAATTTCTTCAAAGCTTTCTTGAAGTAATGGAGAATCTCCATGCATTCCTTGTAGTCTCATTTCTTGGTTCCATTCTGTTTTACCGTGTCGTGTGAAATATAGTTTCATTTACTAAACCCTTTCTAGCTAAGCTTATCGTTTTCGTAAATATGTGTTTTCTCTAAATTAGGAAATCCTTGTTGTTTCAGTGCTTCATAAATAATTAAAGCAGCAGTATTAGATAAGTTGAGGGATCTAACATGTTCATCATTCATCGGAATACGAATACAGTTTTCCTCGTACTCTCTCATAAATTCTTCTGGCAAACCCGTTGTCTCTTTACCAAATATAAAGTAATGATCTTCACCATTATCATAGTTCACATCACTATATGTTTTTCTAGCAAATTTACTAACTAAGTGAAGATTTTTTCCTTTAATCGTTTCTAAAAAGTTTTCCAAATTAGGGTAGTACTTAATATTAACATCATGCCAGTAATCTAATCCGGCTCTTTTTAAATGTTTGTCATCTGTCGAGAAGCCTAAAGGCTCAATCAAATGAAGTGGTGTATTAGTTGCAGCACAAGTTCTTGCAATATTTCCCGTATTAGCAGGAATTTGTGGTTCAAAAAGGACAATATGATTCATTCGTTTAACTTCTTTCTATATCAATTTATCTGTACTTGCTCATAATTTTACATAAAAAAAAACGTATCGCCTCGGTGTCAGTTCACTGCGAGTCGTTACGTTGATGGGAAGCCATCCCTCAACAACTTTTATCAGAACAGGAATCTGATAAAAACCTTTGAAAATGACTTTACAACAGTATAGCACCTATTTAGAATTAACACAACCAAGAATGTGAAAATTATGATTTTTTTCCAATTAATATTTTCACATCAATGGTTAACTCTTCAAATGGATGTTCTTTCGCATATATTTTAGCTTTTTCAGTACTTCCCCAATGAATTGGAGACATCATTAAGACGTCTTCGTAGTCTTCTTTTGAGACAGGAAAAGCATAAGTTAACCGTTCTTCTTTCACTAAACTAACATCTTTCTTGAATTTTTCATATACATTTTCATTCGAATAACTTTGTTTTTCAGGATTATCATGATAGAAAAGCTCTCTCATTTCTTTTAAATACATCGCTTCAGGAATAACTTTAATCATCATTCCACCTGGTTTTAAAACCCGATTCATTTCTTCGTAATGACTAGGTGAAAAAATATTCAATAAAATATCAATGCTGTTATCTTCAAATGGCATGTTTGTTACATCACCAATAAAAAAGAATCCATCCTTAGAAAAATCACTGGCTAACTGAACTCCTTCTTTAGATAAATCAAATCCTAAATACGCTAAAGGATTTTTTTCTTGGCTCTTTAAGCGATTAACAAAGCTACCTTCCCCGCATCCCATGTCTACCACATAACTATCTGGGCTTAACTCACTTAACAGTATTAATATTTGATCTTCTATGGGTTGATACAAGCCTTTTTGAATAATCTTTCTTCGACTAGTTAGCATCTCCTTATCATAATCACTTGTCATATGATGATTAGGAAAATGAAGAGTTCCTTTTTTTGATAAATCAAAGTGGTGATTGTTTTGACAAATGGCGCTATTATTTTTTATTTCCTTAAAACTTTGATGACATTTCGGACATTTAAAAATAGCTAAATGTTGCTCTAAAAAGTCTATTCCATACTCTATTTTTTTCTTCAACATCTTTTTAACTGACTCCCTTGTTAAATATTATCCTTATTCTATCATAAAAAAAGAGTAATCAGTATCTCCTTTATGCTATACTATTCTTAACTTAAGATTAAACAAATTGGAGGATTCATTCGTGATTATAAAAGAATTTTGTGCCGAAAATTTTACTAATATTCCAAATGCGATTGCTTCTGGTGCAAATCGAATTGAACTATGTGATAACTTAGCAGTAGGTGGAACAACTGTGAGTAAAGGTGTAATGGTTGAAACTTTAGCCTATTGTTCTGAAAAACAAGTACCTGTAAGAGTCATTATTCGCCCTCGTGGAGGGAATTTTGTTTATACTGATACAGAAATCAAAATTATGGAAGCTGACATTTATGAAGCAAAACAGCTAGGTGTTGACGGCATTGTCATTGGTTGCTTAAATGAAAATAATTGGATTGATGAAGAAGCTATGAATATCTTATTAGATGCTGCTGATGGCATGCAAGTGACTTTTCATATGGCCTTTGATCAAATGAGCCGTGATAATCAATTTAAAGCAATTGATTGGCTATCTAAACGTCATGTGGATAGAATTTTAACTCATGGTGGAATGAGTGGTACTCCTATTGAGAAAAATTTAGAGTATATCAATGATTTAATTTCTTACGCTAACAATCGAATCATTTTATTGCCTGGTGGCGGTATTGATTACAAAAACGTAGATTCTGTGGTTTCATTTTTACAAGTGAAAGAAGTTCACGGAACTAAAATTGTTGAATTACCATTTAGTTAACAAAAAAATAAAAGGTTGTCACAGAAATAATTTCTGCGGCAACCTTTTTACATTTTCCGATTTCTCTTTAGCGCAAGTATCAACCAGATAATAAGAAGAACTGAAAATAAAATTAAGTAAAGCCAACCGTAAGTATTATCTAACTCAGGCAAATTAATGTTCATTCCAAAAAAGCCTGTAATCAAAGTTGGTATAGCCAACGCTAATGACCAAACAGTTAAAAATTTCATTGTATCATTTAAGTTATTATTCATAATGCTATCAAATATTTGAGAAATTTTATTAACAATTTGTGCTTCTAAACCTGTCATATGTGCTACCTGTTCTGCTTCAATTAACGCATCTTCTAATCGTTCTTTTTCAACTTCCGAAAATTGTTGGCCAAAACGTGATTTAGTCAATAGATTTAACACATCTACATTGCTTTCTGTGGCACTTAAAAAGAACGTCAATGTTTGTTGTAAATAGGATAGCTTAATCAGGTCACGATTTGTTAAACGTTTCGTTAACAAATCATCTAGTTTATGACGTTGTTTCGTTATTTCTCTTAATACAGGAATATAACTATCTACTAAAATATTTAAACCTTCTAACATAAATGTTGTTGGTGTGTACTCATTCGTTAAAATTATTTTTTTCTTCAATAACTCATTAGCAATAACCGTTTCTCCTTCGTTAAAGGTAAACAGTATATCTTGTTTGATTAAAAAACTAACTGGCCTTGATATATATCGATTCTGCTCATCTAATTTTGTTGGGATATGAACAATCACTAAATTTAATCCTTCTACTGGATCATGAATATAATTACTTTGTTCATAAATATCTGTCACATAATCTAATATTTCTAATGGGATATCATAATCATTTAGCATGACGTTCTTTTCATGTTCCGTCAGTTGATTAGTTTCCACCCACTTCATTTTTTGATTTATTTTATGTTCTAGTAACATCTTCTATCCTCCCAAAAATTCACTGTGTTCTAATCATACCATACCACTTATTTTAACGTCTCAAAACAATAAAAAAAGAATGTAGCTTAGACAAAAAACTACATTCTTTCGTTCATCAAGTTCCTATAAAAAAGCCCATAAAAAGACTAGCTATATTAAAGTAAATTAATACACTTGTTAAATCACTTAGTGTTGTAATAAATGGTCCACTCGCTACGGCCGGGTCAAACCCCAGTTTTTCCATCAACATCGGAATAAAACTTCCTGCTAAATTAGCTACAGTAATAGCACAGAACATTGCGACACCAATAACAAATCCTAAAATGTAATTGTGCTTCCAAAAACCAACAACAGCAAAGATAACAATTCCTGTTACACTACCTGTAATAGCACCTGTTAAGACCTCATTTAATATTAATTTAAAAAAACCTGGGTCTTTGTCATCTGAAATAGCTAATCTTCTAACAGCTACGGCTAGTGACTGCGTACCAGCATTCCCAGCTGTACCTGTAATTAACGAAATAAAAACGGCTAAAATACTTGCTTCATTGATTAACACTTCATAGTGACTAATTAAAGTTGCCGTAGACATCCCTAAGAATAATAAAGTGATCAACCAAGGCAAGCGTTTCATTGAAGCTTTTAGAGGAGTCTCAGCAATCGCCTCAACGTCAACTCCGGCAAGTCCAGAGTAGTCACTAGCAGCTTCATCATCAATAACGTCAATGATATCATCAACAGTAATAATCCCTAATAGACGATCCTCAGAGTCCACAACTGGAACGGCTAAGAAATCATAGTCTCTGATAGTTTTCGCAACATCTTCTTGGTCATCTGCCACATTAACAGAGATAACCCGCTCTTCTTTCACATCAGAAATAAGCATATCATCTTCTGCCACAATTAAATCTCTTAAAGAAATAACACCTAATAAACGATTAGTTTCACTTACAACGTAAACATAATAAATAATTTCAGCTTCTTGCGCCTTTTTCTTTAACAAATTTAATGCCGAACGAACTGTTTGATTATCGACAATTGAAACATACTCCGTTGCCATAATAGATCCAGCCGTCTTGTCTTCATATCCAAGTAGCTCTTTGATTTTGATAGCATCTTTTGACTTCATCAAACTTAAGTATTTCGCCACTTCTCTTTTATCTAGCTGATTCAATAAATCCACAGCATTATCTGTATACATTTCGTTTAGCATATCTGCAACATATCGTGGAGACATCTCTGCTAAATAATCTTCCATGTCTTCATGGTCTTCTTCAATCACGTCAAACATATCTGCTATTTCTTTTGGAGATAAATAAGTATAAAGACGATGACGCTCTTTTTCATCTAACGTAAAATAAAATTGTCCCTGTTCATAAATATGCCAATCCAAAAATATATCTCTAAATTCAGCCATTTTATCTTCATGAAGCAATCGCCTTAAAAATTCAAATTGTTGGTCCATTTCTACGTTTTCATTCATAAGGTTGCCTCCTATTTTATCGAGTAATAATGGTTTTCATATCTTTTGGTAAAGGTTGATTTAATATTAATTGTTCCTTTGTAAAGGGATGTTCCATCTCTAATTTTGTACAATGAAGTGCTTGTCTAGTCACACCCAAATCCATTCTTCCGTCATACATGCTATCGCCTAAAAGAGGACAGTCAATCGCTGAGAAGTGCACTCTGATTTGATGTGTTCGACCAGTATGAAGTTGGATACCAACTTGAGCGACTTCTTTTGTTTTATTTTCTAACCAATAATCAGTTACTGCTGATTGACCTTCTGATGTCACTTGACGCTTAATGATAGATGACATATCACGGCCTATTGGTAAATCAATTGTTGCTTGCTCGGACAGATTATCTATTTGCCCTGCCACTAATGCAGTGTAATATTTTTTCAACGTACCACTTCGTAATTGCTTATCAAGCATCGCATGAGCAAATCCATGTTTGGCAAACAACATTAATCCTGTCGTATCTCTATCTAATCTTGTTACAACGTGAACAACACGATTAACATAGTCTTGTTCATTATAATAGTGTTTCACTCGATTAGCCATTGTTTCTTTTGGATGATACTGTGCTGGAATAGACGCCACACCACTTGGTTTGTTAATTACTAATAGATGCTCATCTTCAAAAACAATATCAATCGGTTGATTATCTGGAAGGAGTGTTTCGTGCTCTCCTTCATCAGGTATGATAATAACGACTTCATCTCCTAATGATACTTCATAAAGCGCATTTTGAACATTGCCATTAACTAATAAAGTTCCCCTTGAAACTTTATTTTTGCCAACAATTTTTTGGATACACCTTTTTCTTTTAAAAATGACTTTAATTTCATTTTTGGTGTCTCTACCTGCCAACTAAACTTCATCTTTTCTAGCTCCTTCACTCACCAATAAAGGCATCATTTACTCTACGCCAAAAATGAGTGTGACGATAAGAGGCAAACTGAATTCTTTTTTCTGATAACTTCAATGTCATCGATGATAAATTTTCTTGATTCATCACAAAATGATCAATATGAAGTTGATAACTATCCCCACGTTTCAAATCTAAATGAATCCACTCATCATTTGCAATAATCATAGGGGAGCCTAGTGAGCGATAAACTCGATTATTGATTGAGGCTACTTCATTTAATTGAATCGCATTTACTCTTGGATGGAGAACCGCTCCACCTAAACTTTTACTATAAGCTGTTGAACCTGTCGGTGTTGACACCGATAAACCATCACCTCTAAATGTTTCAAAAAGCTCATTTTTTATATAAACTTCTGCAACCATCGTCTTGTCCAAATTTTTCACAGTCGCTTCATTTAATGCTAAATATTTCTTAGATTTTTCTGAATCAGAGTAGTTTAGTTCAACCTCTAAAAGAGGATACGTCACGCTTTTAGAAGTATCTTCTTTCAAGCTTTTAATTAGCTGATCAATTTCATAATCACGCCAATCCGTATAAAATCCTAAATGACCTGTATGAACTCCAATGAAGCGCACTGTATCTAACTGGTCCACATAAGTGTGAAACGCATTCAACAAAGTGCCATCTCCTCCGACGGTTATAACAACATTTGGTCTATCCTTCGTTATTTCAAAATCCTCTTGAATTAATTTTTGTTTTAACTCTTTTCCTACTTTAAGTGACTTAGGAGAGTCATTCATAACAACAGCTATTTTCATTCATCATGAACCTCCCCATCTTCTTTTTCTTGATTCTCTAAAGAATCAGATTCTTGTTTTTTTCTTGGTCCTCTATATGTAAATAGGTGCTGTGCTTCTTGAATCTCATCTCTTATTTTAGACATTTCTTCATCTAAAAGATAAGCGGCTTCTGCCGTTAACTCTAAACGAGTATTAATTTCTTCTGGAAATTCCCCTTGATATTTATAGTTAAGAGAATGTTCAATGGTTGCCCAAAAATTCATCGCTAATGTTCTAATCTGAATCTCAACTAAAATCTTTTTTTCACCTGTAATAAGTTGGACCGGATATTCAATCACCAAATGATAAGAACGATAACCACTTGCTTTTTTATTGGCAATATAATCTCTTTCTTGAACAATCTTAAAATCATTTCTTTGTCTTAGTAAATCTACTACCTCATAGATGTCTTCAACAAACTGGCACATAATTCTCAAACCAGCAATATCTTGTAAATCACTGTCTATATGATTCAGATTAACTTTTCTAACTTTTGTTTTAGTCACAATACTCTCAACCGATTTAACTCTACCAGTGACAAATTCAATGGGGGTGTGCAAATTATTTTCCTTATACTGTTGTCTAATACTCTTTAGTTTTACCTTTAACTCTGAAACAGCTTGTTCGTATGGTGATAGAAATAATTTCCATTCATTCTCTGTCATCTTATTCACGCCCTTATTCTTAAGCATACACCGTTTATTTTATCATAAGTGATAATAAAACGTTAGCCAGAGAAAAACAAGTTAAAAATTGTTTTTCTTTTAAAAAACAGGTAAAATGTTAAATGAGGTGGCTATATGTCTAAAGAAATGGAAATTGAGTTTAAAAACATGCTTAACAAAGAAGAATATGATAGTTTATTAGCCGAATATCAATTATCTGAAAGTTCTTTAAAAACACAAACAAATATTTATTTTGACACGCCCGATTTTAAACTTAAAGCTAAAAAAATGGGGCTTCGAATTAGATTATCTAATAGCACCACTGAGTTTACTTTAAAAACTCCAACTTCTAATCAACATACCTTATTAGAAGTAACAGATTATTTAAGCTCTTTTACTTCAGAACTTTCTTTAGTAGAACAAATTTCATTAGAAACAAGTGAAGTAGCTGAGTATTTGATTCATGAAGGGATTCAACTCTCCAGTTTACAACCAATTGGACAGTTAACGACTACTCGAGGGGAAGTTAGTCTTCAGTCAAACGTTTTACTAGTTTTAGATAAGAGTCTTTATTATGGTAAAACAGATTATGAGCTAGAAATGGAAGTGACTGATGTAAAAGAAGGTTCTCTTATTTTTAAAGATATCCTTAAAAAGCATCACATTCCAGTGCGTCATGCAGATAAAAAGATAGCCCGCATGTTAGCATATAAACAACAGACTGAGGCGTAATAATTTTCACAAGCCTTTTCCTTTTCCTTTAAACGTTTATTTGATAAATTATAGATGGTTAGGGAAGTGGCGTATTGGTTAGGAGGCGTTGCTATTGATCGAAATTTACTTATTTATTAATCCGTTAGACAAACACAGTTTAAATTCTGAAAAGAAATTTTTAGATATCATTCAAAAAGAAAATGAAAAAATTCATTTTAGAATCATTCCGATTTTAAATCCTAGGGTCATTCAAAACTATTTACTTGATTACCACATGCCAACGGCAGATTTAGGTTTTAGAAATGAATTATTCACTACTATTTATTCTGCTTGTCTAGATTTCAAAGCTGTTCAATTACAAGGAAAACAAATTGGCAGAAAATTTTTATTCGAATTACAAAAAAAAGTTGGGCAAGAACAATGTACTTATTCTAAAGAACTAGTTCATGATATTCTTATGGACTTAAAAGTTGATATCAATCTATATACAGCAGATAGACAATCACCTTTAATCGTTGATTTCTTCAAAATAGACCAACAAGTTGCTCACGAGATGGGGATTAACTCATTTTCTGATGCCGTAATCTTCAATTACAACTGTGAAAGAGATTTTGGTGTTTTAGTGAGTGAGCATACACCTAAAGAAATAATTCAAGATTTATTTAAAACAGACTATGATTGCGAAAGATTGTCATCTATTAATGATGATGACCGTCTTCATTTACACTAAAAAAGGTTTAGACTACCCGAGGTAAGTCTAAACCTTTTTATTTGGTTAAAATGTTTCAACAAGTTGTTCTAATTCATTTAATCTTTCTTCAAAGACTTTCATCGCATTTTCAATGTATTCAGCTTGTGTCATATCTACGCCAGCTTTTTTCATCACTTCAATAGGATAATCACTACTTCCAGCTTTTAAGAAACCTAAATAGTTTTCTAAAGCATTCGGTTCTTCTTTTAAGATTTTATCCGCTAAAGCTGAAGCTGCTGAAAAACCTGTTGCATATTGGAACACATAATAATTATAGTAGAAATGAGGAATACGACTCCACTCATAAGCAATTTCTGAATCTTTCTCCACTGCATCTCCGTAGTATTTAGCATTTAAATTACTATAATATTCACTTAAAAATTCACTTGTTAGTGGTGTACCTTTAGCATCTTCTGTGTGAATAAAGTGTTCAAATTCAGCAAATTGAGTTTGTCTAAAGATCGTTCCTTTAACACCATCTAAGTAATGATTTAATACAAAAGCTCTGACTTTAGGGTCTGTCTCTGTTTTTAATAGATATTCTGTTAATAAGTTTTCATTTGTTGTAGAGGCAATTTCTGCTAAGAAAATTGAATAATCTCCATACACATAAGGTTGTGTTTTACGTGTGTAATAGCTATGAACACTATGTCCCATTTCATGAACTAATGTATACAGGTGATTCAAACTATCATGCCAATTTAAAAGAATATACGGTTTTGTATCATAGCTACCTGAAGAGTAAGCTCCACTACGTTTTCCTTTGTTTTCGATGACATCAATCCAACGATCACTGTAAGCTTCTTTAACAATCTCAAGGTATTCTTCCCCTAAAGGAGCCAATCCTTTTAATGAGATTTCTTTTGCTTCTTCATAACTATGTTTAATCGGCGCTTCTCCTAAAACAGGTGTATACATATCATACATATGTAGAGTATCCACATTTAATAGTTTTTTACGCAACGCGACATAACGATGTAATAATGGTAAATTTTTATCAACTACTTCTAAAAGAGTATCATAAACTGATTCTGGTACATGGTTACTACTTAAGGCAGCTTCTCTTGCAGAACTATAATTTCTGACTTTTGCAGTAAAATTATGTTTTTTAACGTTAGCAGATAAAGTACTTGCAAAGGTATTTCTAAATTGCTCATACACGCTATACAGACCAACAAAAGCAGCCTGACGTACTTCACGATTAGTACTTTCCATCATTTGACCGTATAAGCCACTTGATAACTCAACTTTATTTCCTTCTTCATCTTCAATAATTGGGAATTTTAAATCCGCATTATTCAGGACTGAGAACGTATCGCTTGATGCAGACAATACTTCACTTGCATTAGCTAATAATTCTTCTTCTTTTGATGATAAAACGTGAGCTCTTTCATCCGTTATTTCTTTAACAAAAAAGCGATAAATTTCATACTCAGGTTTTTCTTCAAAATAAGCTTGAATGGTTTCATCTGATAAAGTTAATACTTCTGGTTGGAACCAAGCAAGAGCTGCTCCTGATTGAGCCGCTAAAGTACTAGCTCTAGCGTAAAGTGCTTGATAAGTTGTATCACTTGTATCTTGATCGTTTTTTAAATGTGAATACACATAAATTTTTTCTACTTCACGATATACAGCTAATAAATAGTCAATTGCTTCAAAAAAGGCTGTGGCATTTGTATGTAATGTTCCTTGATATTGACTAGCTTGTTCTAATTTTTTACTCAACATTTCATATGCTTCATCAAAAGCTGCATCATCTTTAAAAATTGGAGTTAAATCCCAAGTTGCTTCTACTGATAAATCTGAACGATTTGGTAATTGTTTTGTTTCACTCATTAATTAATAACGCCCCTCTCATAATTTACTTATTAATCATAACATATTTTAATGGAATTCCTAAAATTTCCTTCTCAATTTGCCTAATATTCAATTTTTTCATTTGAAAGATAAAAGTGTTTTCTTTTTTTATGACAATTCCACTTTGAAGTAAAAAACACAAATAAAGAGAAACATGGTATTTAATTAATCTTCTTTTCCCTACTAATAGATAAGACTCCATTTCTTCTTCTTTAAAAATTTGGAAAACTTTTTCATAAATTTGTTCTTTCGTTACCTTTTTTTTATTCATTAGTAATTCATAAATAGCGTGTCTTAAAATTAATTCTTTTTCTTGAAATAGTACACTTTTATAACTAGGTAACATTAATTCACAAGGTAACTCTCTTAAATTTAATCGTTTCGAATAAAAATATTGTTGAAGAAACATTTCTTTTGGCATTCTTTGATTTAATTGATGATTCCATTGTCCTAATTGATGAAACAATTCAATTTCTGTTTCTAATTCATAGAACTGCTTTTCATTTTTTTGATTTGAAAAAGCCAATATCTGAAGAAAATTAACATGACTCAGATTCCACTTTTTCTCTTTTCTTAGTAACTTTTTTGAAGTTGCTACAAGGAAATAATTATTCTTTATCTGTTTTTTTACAACATCCAATTCCCATAAATAATAGCCTAATTCTTTAGACAAATAAATAAAGTTTCTTTGAAGCTTTGTTGGCTTTGATGTCAGGTGCAATTTTTCCCCAAGTATCCAAATAACCTGGTACCCATTATCTTGATATGTGGCTGTTCTTTCTTTAAATCTTGAAATACTTAAAGGACTACACTGAAATTCAATCGCATATTTATTAGCTACTAAGATATCTGGACGCTGTTTTAAATCAGGTAAAAATGCTTCTAGCTCATAAGGAATACTGAATTTTTTGCAATTTTCAGCAATTAATTTTTTTCCTAATAAATGCTCTTTCGATTCATTTTCTGAAAAAGAAGAACAGTCACTCTTTTGTTTATGAGCAAAATGAGAACACATAACATTCCCGTTTTTTATAATGACAACTTCCTGACAAGATGGGCAATACCATTTTTTCTTTTTTAAAGCTTGAATATCACTCTTTTTCTTTAAGCTCAAATCCATCATTTTTCCACTCTGACTTTTAGCAATCAGCATAATTAGCTCCCCTTCCTACAAGATAAAGTTCGCAATTAAGTGGGCTTTTCCTTGAATTTTAATCAGGAATACTAGATACTTAAATAAAAATTGAAAAGGATTCGCCAATTATTATGTATCACACATTAAAAAAAGAAATTATTAAAGCAAGCCAAGAAATTGGCATTGATAAAATTGGGTTTACAACAGCTGAACCCTTTGATCACTTAAAAGAAAGTTTATATGAACAAAAAGAAAATTTACATACAACAGGATTTGAACATCCAAATATTGAAGAGAGAATCTACCCTGATTTAATCTTTCAAGAACCTAAATCGATTATTTCAATTGCTCTGGCTTATCCGAGTCGTTTAAGTCAAAGACCTGAAAAAATTAGAGGTGAAAAACGCGGTAAATTCGCAAAAGCCTCTTGGGGAATTGATTACCATGATATTTTAAGGGATAGAATGGATAAATTAATCGACTTTATTAAAGAGGCAACTGACAATAATCCTGATATTTCTTTTAAGCCGATGGTTGATACAGGAGAGTTAATCGATGTAGCTGTTGCACAAAGAGCTGGTATTGGGTTTATTGGAAAGAATGGACTATTAATTACAGAAGAATTTGGTTCTTATGTTTACTTAGGCGAAATTGTAACAAATATTCCTTTTGAAGCGGACAACCCTAAAGTAAATCAGTGCGGGGAGTGTACTAAGTGTGTTGATTATTGTCCTACTTCTGCTCTTTTAGGAGATGGGCGAATGAACGGAAAAAGATGTTTATCTTATCAAACCCAAACTAAAGGGATGATGCCAGAAGAATTCCGACCTAAAATTAGAACTGTTATCTATGGATGCGATATTTGTCAGGAAGTCTGCCCATTTAATCAAGGTCAAAATAATCATTTTCATCAAGAAATGGAAATTGATCCTGAGATTATTCAACCACTTTTAAAACCGATGCTAACCATTTCAAATAAAGAATTTAAACAAACTTTTGGTATTTTAGCAGGTTCTTGGCGAGGAAAAAAACCTCTTCAAAGAAATGCCATCATTGCATTAGCTAATGCTAGAGATAAGACGGCAGTTCCTAACCTATTACGCTGTCTAGAGGAAGACCCAAGGCCGGTTATCAGAGGTACCGCTGCTTGGGCTTTAAGTATTTTGGCTAAAGGTAATGAAGCTGTTTTATCTTTTTTAGAAGAAAGTTTAGTTAAAGAAACAGATGAAGAAGCTACAACTGAAATAGAAAAAGCCATTACCAGTTTAAAAAAGGGTTGATTATTGCCTTCAGTCCTGTAAAATAACGACTATAATATAAAATAGGAGTTTTAAGAATGGAAGATTTAGGGATTTTAGTTTCTATTGTTGGTTTTTGTTTATTAAGCTTCAGATTTACTGATTTTATTCAATATTTGTCTAAGTGGCAAAAATTAGGCTTTGTCTTACTTTTTGTTGGGCTAATTATCATGGTATTTTTCTTTAACTTCATTGACTCTATTGATAGCTTTCTTAGAGGTTTCTCGGAAGGTTTTAATGGTGAATAACTTGAATTAGCCTTTAAAGAGCTCACCTTGAATAGGTAAAGCTCTTTTTTTGGTTATTTGTACATAAATAAGTTTGAATTTAACATTTTTTTATCATACACTAGATTCATAAACAAAAAAGGAGTGCTTTTATTCATGTACAGTGATTTCAATTATTTGGAGGACCGAGTTGATAAACGTATTAAACAACATAAAAGAAAAGGTTTTTTCTTAAGTTTCTTTTACTACTTTTTCTTCTTAGTTCAAATCTTATCTGCAGCAGCTCTACCACTTATTACCTTATTGCCAGATACAATTATTAAGAATATTGTTATTAGCTCTATTGGAGTGGTTATCCTTATGTGCCAATTACTATTCAATGGGGTGAACTTTAAAGAGAAAATTCAAGATTCTAAAGAAACTTTACACGTTTTAGAAACTGAAAAATACCTTTACCTTAATAAGAGTGGTAAATACGCACAGAAAAGCTCTGATGAAACAATGGATATCTTTGTTGGGGAGATTGAAAAATGTTTTAGTGGCTTACAAAAAAAATCAATGAAACCTAAAAGACGTAGAGACGTCGAATTTAGTTAACAAATAAAAACAGAGATGTAGCTTTCAACTGCATCTCTGTTTTTTTCTATTTGTTATGTGTTAAAAATTGTTTTGTATCTTCTGCTATTTCTTTTGCTTTTGTGTGATGTAGGTAATGATCACCCTCTAAAATTTTAAGCTCTGCTTGTTTATTTCCTTCAATCATTTCTCGATGAATCTTTTCCCAACTTGGATCAGGGTCAGTGCTTTCAGTTGCTAATAAATAAAGAACTGGGAAATTTTTAGTATAACTAATTTTTTTGGTTTTAGAAAAATTCTCAGGCATTGATTTAGCTTCATTTATCGTTGCCGTCGAACCGATATTTTTAAAAGAAATATATTTATATTGCTCAGCTAACTTATTATCCACACCTTCTGGTATGCTTAACAAATCTGGACTCGCCATAGCTAAAACACGGTACAAACCTGAGCTACTTAAAAATTTAATCATCGCTTCTCCATTATCATCCGCATTTCCTTGAGATGGCAAACTACTATCAATTCCAATAAAGGCATTCACTTCTTTTGGGTACTTTTTAATGTACTCTAGGGAATAAATCCCAGAAATCGAGTGAGCCATTAGAGTATAATCATCGATTCCTTTACTTTTAAGCGCTGTATGTATCTCTTCAGTTAAATTCTCTACAGAACGTTCTTTAGTCGTATCATCACTCAGCCCATATCCAAAAGGTTCCACTACCACCACTCGAAAATCCTTTTTTAATTCATCTGTTAAAGGTTTGAAATCAATAATTGGTGATGTTGTCATAAAACCTGGTAGTAACACTATCGTTTCTTTTTTATCTCCATAAATTTGAATATTCATTTTTTGATCATTAACAGTTATCTTCTCACCTACTGGATCAATTTTTTTAGCTTCTCTTGCTAATTGAATTTTATTATTTATAAATATACCTAAAAAAATTAATACGATAATCCCTACTATAATAGTTAAAATGATTCCGATTCGCTTCATTACTTTTTTCATATTATGTTATCCTCTCTAATTGATTCATAATAACCATATAAACCTCATCACTTAATACATCCATCCCACTTTTTCTTAGAATAGTTTGGCTTGTTTTTAACTTCTGAATAAGCCTTTCTCCACTATCTGGAAATAAAGACTCTATAAACCATGTAGTCGTCAGCAAAATAACTATTTCAGACATCTCTTTTGATGATTCTACATTGATAGATCCATCCTGAGTACCTTCAAAAATAAACGTTTCAATCACAGGACCTAATCTCAAACAAATTTGTTGATTGTAAATAGCACTGAAAAGCGGCTCTTTTAATAATACTAGTGAATGACTCATTTCTTTTATTACTACTTCGTTAAACATTCCTTCTAATAAAAGTTGCTGAATTTTTTCTAATCCCGATATGTTTTTATTTTTAAACGCTTGAATTTTTTCATCACTTGGAATCAACTTGTTCGTAATTTCTATTAAAATATCAAACTTTGAATCAAAATGGTGATACACAGCTCCTCTAGTTAGACCGTCTAAATTAGCAACAATATCGCTAATCGATGTTTTTTCATAACCTTTGGTAGCAAAAAGAAGTGCTGCCTGTCGCAAAATTAATTCCTTAACCTCTTCTGCTGTATATTTTTTTTTCATAATTCCTCCTCAAAAAAACATTCAATCAGTATGTTTTTTAAAATATACTACTTTTTTACTTGAAAAGCAACAAAAAAAGACTGACTTGATTGTCAGCCTTTTCACCTCACTTATTAAAACTCTTCTAAAGCTAAAGATACTTCTTCCCACTGATTAAGTAAATCTTCTTGTTGTTTGAAACTTGAGGTTAACGTTTCATTTAATTTTTGTAAGGCTTCATGGTCTTCAAGATTTGCTGGTAACTCCATCTCTTTTTGAATAGATTCAATCGCCTCTTCCATCTCATGAAGTTCTTTTTCTAATTGCTCCACTTGACGTTCTAATGTTCTTTTTTCTTTTTGTTTTTGCTTATCCAGTTCGAAATTTTTCTTCGTCTCTGTTTTTACTTCAACTACTTCATCTGTTTCTTCATTAAGTAACTCTTTTAATTGCTCTTCTTCTAATTTCTTTTCCAAATAGTAATCGTAGTTACCATGATACAATTTACCACCTGTTTCTGATAACTCAAGAACACTAGTTGCAATTCGATTAATAAAGTAACGGTCATGAGAAACAAACAACAAAGTTCCTTCATAATCAATTAAAGCATTTTCTAATACTTCTTTACTATCAATATCCAAATGGTTTGTCGGCTCATCTAGAATTAAAAAATTATCTCGATTCATTGATAGTTTAGCAAGAGCCACACGAGCCTTTTCTCCCCCACTTAATAAGGGAATAGTTTTCTTCACATCTTCACCAGAAAATAAGAAGCTACCTAATACCGTTCTTATGTCTTTTTCTGATGTTGTTCGATGCTCAGACCACAGCTCTTCAAGTACACTTTGTTGTGAATTTAAATTGGCTTGTTCTTGGTCATAATAACCAATTGACACATGATGACCTACTTTAGATTTACCTTTAACAAAAGGAATATCGCCAATAATTGATTTTAGTAATGTAGATTTTCCAACACCATTTGGACCAACTAGGGCAATCGCTTCTTGTTTTCTAATTTGAAAATCAATTGGCTCGCATAAAACGGTTTGATTATAACCAACTGCAGCGTCTTCAACTTCTAATACTTCTCTACCTGATTGGCGTTCAATGCCAAAAAGAAAATGTGCAGATTTTTCATCTCCTTGAGGTCGTTCAATTCTATCCATCTTCTCTAGTTGTTTTCTACGACTTTGAGCTCTTTTAGTCGTTGAAGCTCGAACTAAATTTCGAGCAACAAAATCTTCTAGTTTTGAAATTTCAACTTGTTGCTTCTCGTATTCTTTCCATTCTCTTTCTAGTCGTTCAGCTTTTTGATCCAAATAGCGACTGTAGTTCCCCTTATAGTGACTCATTTTACGTCTACTTATTTCATAAACTTCTTCGACAATCTTATCTAAAAAGTAACGGTCATGGGAAACCATTAACAGAGCACCACGATAATTTTTTAAATAATTTTCTAACCAACTTAGTGTTTCAATATCTAAATGGTTAGTCGGCTCATCCAAAATAAGTAAATCTGGTTTTTCTAATAAGAGTTTAGCTAGTGCTAAGCGTGTCTTTTGCCCACCAGAAAGATTACTAATCAAATGATCTAAATAATCCTCCTCAAATCTAAAGCCATGTAAAACAGATTTAATTTCTGATTCGTAGCCGTATCCATTTAAATCATTAAATTCATGTTGTAAGCGATCATATTCTACTAAAACTTGTTGATATCTTTTTTCATCTGCTTGAATCTGTTCATCCGCAATTTGGCTTTCTAATTGTCTTAATCGTTTTTCCATTTTTTGAATAGGCTCAAAAACTGTCAGCATTTCTTCCCAAATTGTCTTAGTTGATTCTAGTCCTGTATGTTGATCTAAATAACCCATTGTTAAGTCTTTTGTCTTTGAGATAGTTCCTTTGTCTGGCTCTTCAATTCCTGCTAGGATTTTTAAAAGTGTCGATTTACCTGCACCATTACGACCAACTAAGGCTATTCGACTTCTATCTTGTACTTCTAATTGCATATTTTCAAACAAAACTTCGTCTCCAAATAGACGAGCGATTTGATTAGCTTGTAGTAAAATCATCTTGTCCTCCACCTTTGATATTCTTTGCTTAGTTTATCATATTTATTAGGACAATTCTTCGTTCAATTAGTAGAATCTACTCATTTTCTCGATTATTTGTAGGCGTTAAAATTGCAATTACTTCTTTCTAACGTTATCCTAGTAACGTGAAGTATATAACAATACAATAGGTTTTAAGCTAAGTGAGGGAAAAGCAATGAAAGAAACAACTATTCCAAAGGCAACGGCAAAACGTTTGCCTTTATATTATCGATATTTAAAATTTCTATTTGATTCAGGAAAGAACAAAGTGTCTTCAACTGAATTAAGTGAGGCTGTTAAAGTCGACAGCGCAACTATTCGTCGTGATTTTTCGTATTTTGGGGAATTAGGAAAACGCGGATACGGTTATGATGTTGAAAGCTTGATGAATTTCTTTGCTAAAACATTAAATGAAGACGAGTTAACTAACGTTGCCTTAGTCGGTGTTGGTAATTTAGGTCACGCCTTAATTAACTATCGTTTCCATCAAAGTGATAGCATCCGTATTAGTGCTGCTTTTGATGTGAAAGAAGATATCGTCGGCCGTATTTTAGACGGTGTACCTGTTTATTCATCTAATGAGATGTCAAAACAAATTAAAGAACAACATATTGAAGTAGCTATTTTAACTGTTCCAATTGAGTCTGCACAAGAAAATGCTGATAGACTTGTTGAAGCTGGTGTTCGAGGTATTATGAATTTCACTCCAGTTCGCATTAACGTTCCTGATTATGTTCAAGTTCAAAACGTAGACTTAACTAATGAAATGCAAACTTTAATTTACTTCTTATCTCACTATAAAGAAGACAAAGAAGATTAATATACAAAAATCACATTCCAATTAGAATGTGATTTTTTTTATTTTATAAATAAGAGTCTAACAATAACAACTAAAGTATTCATACCAGCATGTGTAATAATCGAAGTTAAAATAGAGCCTGTTTTTTGATACAAATAATAGAAAAACAAACCTAAACCACCATAAAGTAAGTAATGTCCATCTCCATGTAGAACCGAAAAAACAAGAGAACTAATTAAAGCTGATAATATAGTTGGTAGTTTTTGATTTAAAAAATTAATTAGACTAAATCGAAAGACGTATTCTTCCATAATAGGCCCTGCAATCGTAACAGCTATCATGAAAAATGGTGCTTTCTTTATTAAATCAGTCACGTCAGCTGTATTTTGCGAACCCACTGGTTGATTAAATAGCTGAATTTCAATTAACATAATAATGGTTTGTAAAAACCAGCTTAATAAAATTCCTAGTAGTCCTATTCCAATGACTTTCCCCCAACTAGTACGTTTTTCAGAAAGTGTATGCACCTTTGAGGTTTTTAAATAGATACCCGTAATAACAACGGC
Organism: Vagococcus carniphilus; assembly: GCF_014397115.1. NCBI lineage: Bacteria > Bacillati > Bacillota > Bacilli > Lactobacillales > Enterococcaceae > Vagococcus > Vagococcus carniphilus. Next base: position 541,241 of record NZ_CP060720.1, on the reverse strand, counting down.
GCCTATTATATAAGCTCCTGCTGTAAGATTAGGTATTTGAGCTTTCGAAACTGGTAGAAGTGCAAAAAGATTAGGACTCATTAAAGCAGATAAAAAGAAGAAAGCCGTCCACAACATATTTTTATTTAAGCTCATAAAAGGGCCTCCTATCGTATTAGTTCCTTTATCATAACATATTAGAAAAAGTAACTAGCAAATTTCTTGCAAAAAAAATATATTATGGTTATTATGTAAGAGTAAGTTAGCACTCAGAACAAACGAGTGCTAACAATAGAAAAATTATCTTTTATTTGTGGAGGGATATCAATTGTTAAAACCATTAGGAGATCGCGTAATTATTGAAGTTAAAGAGGAAGAGGAAAAATCAGTTGGCGGAATCGTTCTAACTGCTGCTTCCAAAGAAAAATCTCAAACAGGTGTTGTAGTTGCTGTTGGCGACGGTCGTACCCTTGACAATGGGACTAAATTACCAGTCTCAGTAGAAATCAACCAAACAGTTATGTTTGAAAAATACACAGGGCAGGACGTAAAATTCGACGGTAAAGAATACCTTATCGTTCATGAAAAAGACATTATTGCAATCGTAGAATAAAATAAATTATGAGGTGAAAAGTAATCATGACAAAAGATATTAAATTTTCAGAAGACGCACGTAGTTCAATGATGCGTGGTGTTGATACATTAGCTGATATTGTAAAAGTAACATTAGGACCTAAAGGACGTAACGTTGTTTTAGACAAATCATTTGGCTCACCCCTTATTACTAATGACGGTGTGACTATCGCTAAAGAAGTTGAATTAGAAGATCGTTTTGAAAACATGGGAGCTCAATTAGTAGCTGAAGTTGCTTCAAAAACAAATGATATTGCAGGAGACGGAACAACAACTGCAACTGTTTTAACTCAAGCTATTGTGCGTGAAGGACTTAAAAACGTTACAGCTGGAGCAAACCCAATCGGAATTCGCCGCGGAATTGAATTAGCAACTAAAAAAGCTGTTGAAGAATTACATGCTATTTCTAAACAAGTAGACTCAAAAGAAGCTATCTCACAAGTTGCTGCTGTTTCTTCTGGTAGCGAAACTATCGGTGAATTAATCTCTGAAGCGATGGAAAAAGTTGGTAATGACGGTGTTATTACTATTGAAGAATCTAAAGGGATTGAAACTGAATTAGACGTAGTTGAAGGTATGCAATTTGACCGTGGCTACTTGTCACAATACATGGTAACTGATACAGATAAAATGGAAACTGTTTTAGAAAATCCTTATCTATTAATTACTGATAAGAAAATTTCAAACATCCAAGATATCTTACCTTTATTAGAACAAATCTTACAACAAGGTAAACCTTTATTAATTATTGCTGATGATGTTGATGGGGAAGCTTTACCAACATTAGTATTAAACAAAATTCGCGGAACATTTAATGTAGCTGCTGTTAAAGCTCCAGGATTTGGTGACCGTCGTAAAGAAATGTTAGAAGATATTGCTGTATTAACAGGCGCTACAGTTATTACAGACGAATTAGGTTTAGACATTAAAGAAACAACACTTGAAGCATTAGGTACTGCAAGTAAAGTTGTTGTTGATAAAGATACAACAACCATCGTTGAAGGTGGCGGAAATAAAGAAACAATTGAAAATCGCGTTGCTTTAATTCGTACTCAAATTGCTGAAACAACATCTGACTTTGACCGCGAAAAACTGCAGGAACGTTTAGCTAAATTAGCTGGCGGAGTTGCCGTGGTTAAAGTTGGTGCTGCAACAGAAACAGAACTAAAAGAATTAAAATTACGTATTGAAGATGCTTTAAACGCAACTCGTGCTGCTGTTGAAGAAGGAATCGTTTCAGGTGGTGGTACTGCCTTTGTTAACGTATTACCTAAAGTAGCTGAAGTTGAAGCTGAGGGCGATGAAGCAACTGGTGTTAATATCGTATTACGTGCTTTAGAAGAACCAGTTCGTCAAATTGCTGAAAATGCTGGTTTAGAAGGTTCTGTTATTGTTGATAAATTAAAACAAGCAGAATTAGGTACTGGATACAATGCTAAAACTGATGAATGGGTAAACATGATCGATACTGGTATTGTAGATCCAACTAAAGTAACTCGTTCAGCTCTACAAAACGCAGCAAGCGTTGCTGCATTGTTATTAACTACTGAAGGTGTTATTGCTGATAAACCTAGTAAAGACGCTCCTATGATGCCTGGTGGCGGAATGGATCCATCAATGATGGGCGGTATGATGTAAACTCTTTAAAAGACTTACATTGATATAAAAGAAACCACATGAGACTTTTCGTTTCATGTGGTTTTTTGATGCGAATTATGATGTTAAACATTTTAATTTGATAACTCACATTAATTAAAGTTAATATTTTTCTTTTTTATCAATCTCTTTATATTATCTTTTTGAATATTTAATGCTGGATTCTTCTTACTAACTGCATCAATATCTAACGTGTCATCATGTTCCCAAGCTACTTCCACATCGTTTGGCAAAGAATCAATCAAGTATTCCAAAGTATAAAGACAAGATTCCCCCCTACTTAATCCTGTGGACCCAGCAAGATTATTACTTGTTCCTTCACTTATTTTTTCAGCTCCTTTAAATAATTGATATTCAACGTGGTTAAATGAATCATTACCTGAATACTGTGTTTTAATTGTATACATACCTAAGACCTCTTTCATTTTTAATTTATATTAATATTAATTACTTAATGTTAATACCTCTTTTAATAAGTTCTTTCATTATTGCTGTTTGAATATCAGGATAAGTATATTCCGTAGGTTCTCTATCAAGAAAAATAACTTCTTCCATCTCATATTCTAACTCACTTGCAAGCATCTCTATTTCTGCCATAAATACTTGCCCATAATCTTCTAATCCGTCTTTTTCTACACCTAATATGAACAAAGGTTTAAGAGTAAATTTAGTAGCTCCCGTTTCCTCTGTTAGTTCTCTTCTGGCGCATTCTTCTATTGTTTCATTGGGTTCTTTATGACCTCCAGGTATTTCAAAAGTCGTTCTATCTTTATGGCGTACATAAACATTTTTTCCTTTATATTTAGCCACAATCATTGCGATAATTAATAATTCATCTTTCTTTTCTCCTAAATCATAACTATTTATTTTCATAACTTGCTCTCATTTCCTTTTGAATTTTTCTTTCAACTAATCTGTAAATCAACCTAAAAAGAAATAAATTGCATTCACAAGATCAGTTACTCCAATAACCATAATAGTAATGCCAAACATAATGAATGTGTTAAAAATTAATTTAGCCCTATTACTTTCTTGAAAATTCTTTATTTTTTTAAACGCATTGAAATTATAAACAAACAAACTACCATAATAAATAGTTACAAAAGTTCTTGGTGAATATTGCCCATAGCTTTTTTGATTGGTTCCTTTGTTATAAACACTTTGAAAATATAAAAATCCTTTATACCCAAAAATATTTAATCCAGCATCTAAAATAAATGCTAAGATAAGTAAACCAATACCACCTATTACAATCTTTTTATTATAATATTTTTTCATATACCTCAGTCTCCTTTTATTTTACCTAGATAAGAAACTAAATCTGATACATAAGTCTTTTGTATTTTTTTTAAATTAAGAACGAAAAAAGACAGTAGATAAATACCAAAATTAAAAATTTCTATTTGTTCAGAAAAAATAATTTCTGTCTCCTCTTCTGCTATCTTTTTAAAACAACCTTCCCAAGTTCCTTCAAAAAATTTATTCTTCATTTCAAACTGATAAAAAGTATTAGGTTCTAATTTAGTCATATAAAATTCAGTAACATTACCATTTTTGAAAACTTCTCTAAACTTTTTTTCTGAAATAATTTCAGTTTTTTCTAAATCACTTCGCCAAGCAGTTTCTCTATTATTCATAACTACATCGAAAACATCAGTGACATTATATTTCAAAAATTGTTTATAAACGGACTTCCTCTTCATTTACACCACTTCTCTAATTTATTTGTTTACTAAATTTTAACATTATATAAACTTTTTTAAACACAAAAAAGAAAGTAAATTAATCCTTTACTTTCTTTTCACACATTTTATTTATATTTTTCTTCTAAACGACTCATCCATGAACCTAAAAGAGTTCCACCAATTAGCATTAGAAAACATAAGCCATATTCCATTAAACTAAATCCTGTGTAGTCTTTTGGAATAATCATAATAGTAGAAGCAAAAACTACTCCTAAGATAAAATGAAATAATTTAGAATAGGCAATACTAAAGATATAATCCATTACTTTTGATAAAGCTAAAACTGTTACTAATCCACCAATAGCAATAGGAACAATTACACCAAAATCTACTGTTTTAATACCATCTGACATCGCCTTATACATTCCCATATAAACTAAAAAGTTTGAAGGGCTTAATCCTGGAACAATTAAACCTAAACCAATTAATCCACCTGCCATCATCCATGTCCATGTGTTTTGCTCTACTTGTCCATCAAATAAGGTTTCACCATATAATAGAAAAAGAAGTGCTAAAACAAAAGTTACTCCCATAATAATAGTATCTACTTTATTTCTACCTTTTTTACCGGCTTCCTTCCAAAGTGATGGAACAGTTCCAACAATACAACCGACAAAGAACCATAAAATAATTGTTTCAAATTCACCTAATAAAAAACTAACACCGAAAGAAAGTAAAAATACACCTGTTAAACCTCCTAGACCGACTGGTAAAAAGAATAAGACATTCTCTTTAAAGTTTTTTGTTATGTGAGCTAAAAACGAAATAATACGTTCATAGATACCAAAGATGGCTGCTAACGCTCCACCACTTACTCCTGGTAAAATAAATCCTGAACCAATAAACATGCCCTTTACAAAACGAAGGATCCAATCTTTACTGCTTGTTTTTTCCATATTGTTTCTCCTTAAAGTTAGTTCAATCTTTATAATAGCTTAATTAGACAAAAAAAGAAATTAGCTTTTTAAACTAATTTCCTTTTTTTATTATGATTAGTTAGATTAATCCTAACAATAGACAAGAATTAGAATTCTATTATTTAATAAATAAATGGGATCAATTTTTTTTGACTTAAAATTTTCTCTGCCTCTTCTGGGTAGTTTTTTCTTATATATGATTCTTGTCTAGGGATTTGCACAAATGAAAAATCTAAAACTTGTTGAACGAAGATAACAATGAAAATAATAATTGAACCACTGCTTAAATAAAACAAACTTGGTAATGCTAATATTTCTCCAAAATAATTAATACAAATAGCCGATTTAAACATGCCTCTTAAGCGGTAGTTAGCATCAGGTTCTAATTCTTTTATTTTCTTTCTTTGATACTCTGAAAACATCGTTATAAACGTCCCAATAATATATAAACAAAAGAAAAAGAGTTGCCACTTACCACCTAAATTCCACTTAACGAAGAAGGTTTCATGTAAAAATGTATATCCAAATGGAAATACAATAAAAAATAATGAATTTAGTGTGTAATCCATTAAAAATGGTTTTTTCTGACTACTGGATGCTTGAAATGTTAATCGATTTGGCTTTAAAAACCAGATTAAATAGATAAATCTAACTTGATAAATGAACAAAGCTATAAAGAATAATACTCGTTCATAGTTTCTCTCTGAAAAAGTGAATAAAATCCAGACTTCTACAAGCATTGCTAGTAAGATAAAACTAGTAATGATCTTTTTTTCTTTCAAAATTTTCTTTATATCCATCTCTTGAGAACCCCTTTCTCCTAAGCTTTTAATAACATTAATAATTTATCTGATATTTTATTAAATAATTCTTCCACTGTTTCTTCTTCATTATAAAAATAAAATAGTAGACTAGTAAAAATAGCATCATAAATTAGTTCTACTAGCAGTGAAACAGAAACGTCTGCTTTTATATCACCCTTAGTTTGTAGTTTATTAATCACTACTTTAACCTTTTCTATAAATAAATGATCTATCTCAACTAATTCTAAAAAAAGTGCCGGTTTCTTTTCAGCTGCTTTTGTTAATGAAGACAACGAAACTCGCCATGAACTTTTTTCAATAGTAGTCATTTTTTTCATTTCATCCACAATTATATCAATCAATTCTTCAACAGAATCAGGCATACTGTCTATATCTGATTCTGCTCCTAAAATATAGGCTGTTCCTCCTGCTACTAAATACAATTCTTCTTTTGATGCATAGTAATTATAAGCTGTCCCTAAGCCTACACCTGCTCTCTTAGCTATTTTACTCATAGTTACTTGATCAAATTCTTCTTCCAAGAATAATTCCTTAGCCGCTTTTAAAATCTTCTCTTGTAATTCTTTTTTCTTAGTTTCTCTTACTCCCAAAATTTCCACCTCTTTTAAAATGAACTTATTCATGAACATATTCATAATTTAATCTATTTTTTTCATTCAGTCAAGTTGAGTTTTTCAAAATATTTTTCTTTTTTCTTAATTTTCCTTTAGAAAACACTGTTTTTTCACTTTTTCATGATAGAATGTTTAAAGGTAAATTTTCTGAAAAGGAGAGAACATCGATGTCAAAAAAGAAAATTGTTGCCCCATTTTTAAAACCAATTGCTATTCTTAGTATTTCAACAGGTATTAGCGCTACTACCGTCGTTTTAGATAGCAATAATTATAAAAGCCCTAAACCTGAAAAAACAGAACAAACAACCCCTTCAACAGATAAAAACAAAACAAATAATAAAACCACAGTTACAACGGAAGAAGCAAACGAGAAACAAAAAACAGAAAAAAAACCTGAACAAGACATTATAGAATCAAAAGAACCTATTACACAGCAGACACAAGATACAAATCAAAATAATGATAATAAACCTAATAGTAGTGTCGAAGTACCTGCTACCACTCCATCTAGCTCTCAAGAGCCAAACCAAGATAGTCAGGCACCACAGGTAGATGAATCACCTGAACAAGATCAAACACCTTCTAAGAAAACACCTGAAGGAGGAGATAACTAATGGAAGCTCTTATTGCATTGCTATTAACGAATATAGGTAAATTTTTGAATTATTTAAATATTAACCCTCGCTTGCAGAATAAAATTATGACTGTCGTGAGTGTTTTCCCAACTCTTTACATTTTAAGAATTGTTCGAGGCTACTTCTCAAATAAAAATTACTTTAAGGGGTCCATTTATTTAATTATTTTTATTGTTCTAACTTATTTTATTATTCTTAACTTTGTTTATTACTTTAAAAATAAAAAAGTTAAGTGGGATGTCACTAATATGATTGAAGATATCGTACCTGAGGATGTTACCTTTGATGCTGACCATACAGTGGAAATTAAAGGAACAGCAGCTCACGGTATTCAAGGTAAAAAATTACCTTTGATTTTTAATGAAAACAGCCATATTATTATTGAACAGGTCGTCGACGAATTAATCGAACAAAAAGTAATCACTGTACAAGATTTATCAAAAAATGATTACTTGATTGATAAGTACGAATTGATTCCTTTTTATAAAATCAGAAAGCAGTCTCTATTTATTGGTAGTAGCTATAATGATATGAAAGAGGTAGCTAAAATAGAATTATTAGATGACGCTGACAGTTTGGTTCCCTTAGGTGTCTTTGTTTTAGGAGGTACTTATCAAGTAGATGGTATTACCTATAAAGAGCCTTATACGATTCAATTACGAATCAAAGATGAAAAGGAAGATAAGCCAACAGAAGGAATGACCCGTTCTTCTAGAAGTAAAAAAACATCTCGATTTTAGTCTGTTTTTTTACTTAGTTTTAAGGTATTCTATAAGTAACTGATCCATATAAAGGTGGATAAATTATAAAGGAGTTTTCTTACATGAAAGATTTTACACACCCGAAGTTTCCAACAATCCATATTAAACTATTAACAACTACTGACGATTTAGAGCAACTTGAAACATTACTGACACCTTTTTCCGTAAGTCGTGACACTATTACATCTTTTATCCCTGAGCCACGCTCAAAAGATAGTAAGTACTTATACGGTATTTTTGACAACGACACACTTATTGGTGCTATTGATTTAATTGAAGATTATCCAGCTGCACAAAGTTCTTATATTCATCAGTTCATTTTATCAGAAGACTATCAAACAAATAATTTACCAGAAACATTGTATCTTTCACTTGAGAAAACAGCACAAGAAACTGGAACAACATTAATGCACTTAAACACACAACTAAACTCTGATTTTTGGAATAATCAAGGTTTCGAAGCTCATAAAAAAGAAATTTAATTTTCAAAAATGCCAAAGTATCTCTAATTGATACTTTGGCATTTTTTATTAACACAAAAAAGCAAATATGTTATCTTTACTTGATAACATATTTGCCTTCATTCAACCTAAAAATATAAATAACTCTAACTTCTAATTGTTATTTTTTTTAGTATCTTCCATACTTTTTTTTACTTCTTTTAGCTGTTTAGTTAGTTCAGTTTTTAATTTCCCGTCTTCAAGTTTTCCAACATCTGTTTCAACTTTTTTAAACTCGGAATCTTTAATATCTGTTCTAACTTCATTATCTTTAAGATTAGAATACAATCCAGCTACACCGTTCATTGCCTCTCTAGTTATTTTACCAGAATTCTCCATTTCTTCTTTTTTACTAATAGAAGCCGTGGTAGGTTCTTTTGAGGTAGCCTTATTATTTAATTGTTGATAGCCAAACCAACTAACAACCAATATAACGACAGCTACAACAACAAACAGTCGAGTATTCTTCTTTTTTCTATTTTCTAATTGATTTTCTAATCTCATGAAGTACTACAGTCCTATCTTTTTTTTCTGAAAAATACAAATGCAGCTGTTAACATTGATAATAATCCACCAGTAACTGCTCCAGTATTTACTTCTTCACCAGTTTGAGGTAATGAAGATTTTTTGTTAGTAGTTGCTACAGGTTTGCCCTTGCTATTATTATTGTTATTTGAGTTATTATTGTTATTTGAGTTATTATTGTTGTTGTTATTATTATTTGAGTTAGTATTATCTTTCTCATAAACAAATTCTACATTTTGAGGGCCGTCTGAGAACGTTAACTCTAATGATTCTGGACTAACTAATTTATACCCTTTAATTTTAGCTGCTTTAAATGTATGTTTTGTCCCAATTTCTTTTGTTAAGCTTTCTGATTCTTTAATCTCTTTTCCAGATTTATCTACATATTTAACTGTGATAGTACTTTGATTTTCTTTTGCTTCTTCAACAGATTTGTATGTAAATGTAATTGTTTGTGGTGAGTCACTAAACTCTACATCTAAGCTTGATGGACCTTCTACTACATAGCCAGCAATTTCTGCTGCCTTAAATGTATGTTTTGCCCCAATTTCTTTTGTTAACGTATCTGCTGCTTTTATTTCTTTTCCAGCTTGGTCTACATACTTCACTGTTACTGTACTTTCTGTTTCTTTTGCTTCTTCAACAGATTTGTAAGTAAATGTAATTGTTTGTGGTGAATCACTAAATTCTACATCTAAACTTGATGGGCCTTCTACTACATAGCCAGCAATTTCTGCTGCTTTAAACGTATGTTTTGTTCCAATTTCTTTTGTTAACGTATCTGCTGCTTTTATTTCTTTTCCAGCTTGATCTACATGTTTCACTGTTACTGTACTTTCTGTTTCTTTTGCTTCTTCAACAGCTTTGTAAGTAAATGTAATTGTTTGTGGTGAATCACTAAACTCTACATCTAAGCTTGATGGGCCTTCTACTACATAGCCAGCAATTTCTGCTGCTTTAAACGTATGTTTTGCTCCAATTTCTTTTGTTAACGTGTCAGCTTCTTTTATTTCTTTTCCATCTTGGTCTACATACTTCACTGTTACTGTGCTTTCTGTTTCCTTTACTTCTTCAATTGCTTTGTATGTAAATGTAATTGTTTGTGGCACATCACTAAATTCTACTTCTAAACTTGATGGACCTTGTAATTCATATCTTGAAATTTCTGCTGCTTTAAATGTATGTTTTGTTCCTTTTTCTTTTGTTAACGTGTCAGCTTCTTTTATTTCTTTTCCATCTTGGTCTACATATTTAACTGTTATTGTACTCTTATTTTCTACTACTTCTTCAGTTTCTTTTAAGAACCCTAATGCTTTTAATTCATCAATTGATTTTGCATCGTTAATTTTACCTGTCAGTTCCCAAGCTTCTTCATAAGTCACTAAACCTTCATTAAACCACTCTTTTAATTCTGCAAAAGCACGATCTTTAGCCGCTTCTAATTCTTTATCAATTTCTGGTTTTACTTCATTTAAAAAACCTAACGCTTTTAGCTCATCAATTGATTTTGCATCATTAATTTTACCTGTTAATTCCCATGATTCCTCATAAGTTACTAAACCTTCATTAAACCATTCTTTCAATTCTGCAAAAGCTTGATCTTTAGCTGCTTCTAATTCTTTATCAATTTCTGGTTTTGTTTCATTTAAAAAGCCTAGAGATTTTAGTTCATCAATTGATTTTGCATCATTAATTTTATCCATTAACACAAGACCGTCTTCATAGCCAACGATACCTTCATCAACCATAGCTTTTAATTCTGCGAAAGCTTGATTTTTAGCTGCTTCTAATTCTTTATCTACTTCTGGTTTTGTTGGTTCTGTTGGTTTGTAACCCATAATCTCATTAACTGCTTCGATTGTTGTCGCATTAGCAATTGCCATATCAATTCTTAGATACTCTTCATATGAAATATAATCCATACCTAATTGCATTTTTGCATCTGCCATTGCTTTTTCTTTAGCTTTTTCTAGTTCTGTTTTTTCAACTGGTTTCACTGGTTCAGTTGGTTTTGCTGGCTTAATAATCTCATTAACTGCTTCAACTGTTGTTGCATTTGCAACTGCCATATCGATTCGCATATATTCTTCATATGAAATATAATCCATGTCTAATTGCATTTTTGCATCTGCCATTGCTGCTTCTTTGGCTTTTTCTAATTCTGTTTTTTCAGCTGGTTTTACTGGATCCGTTGGTTTTGTTGGTTTTGTTGTTCCATTTACAACTGCTTTTACTTCCTCAACTGTTGTTGCATTTGCAACTCCCATATCAATTCTCATAAATTCTTCTTCTGAAATATAATTCATACCTAATAGCATTTGAGCGTCTGCTATTGCCGCTTCTTTGGCTTTTTCTAATTCTGTTTTTTCAACAGCTTTAGGAGTTGTTGTATCTTGTTTTGGTTCTTCTTTCTTTTGATCTAATTGAGTATTTGGTTGTTCACTAGTAAGTGTCTTTTCACCTTCTACTTCTTTTTTATTTTCATCAACTTGGGCTACCTTATTTGCTTCCTCAGCCCTTACTGTAGTTGATACGACAGGTGCTACTACCGTTCCTGCCAATAAAGCTAATGTTACTGTTGTTAATTTTACTTTTTTCATGCATCTCTCTCCTTATTTTTTATTAGAATTTTTAATTATATTCATATGATGAATCGTGTTGAAAACACATCTTAATTATATCATCTTAAAAACTAACTTCAATTATAAGTAAATTAAATTATTTTTTACCTTTAAAAAAATACATTTAATAAAAAATAAGAATAAAAAAAAGAGGTAAAAGACCTCTTCCTTATCACGTTTCCATATAAATGAAATAAAACAAATATTTTTCTTTCGTTTATTTTACCTTCGTATTTTATAACGAAAATATTTAAGAATAAACTATTTTTTTGCCTTTTCATACAAACTCAAATACAAATTACCATTATTATATTCTCCAAGATAAACATTAGATAATTCTGTATTCTTTTTTTCTAACTCTTTGTCTAACCACTCTCTATCTTTTTCAAACGTTTCTAACATATCCTCATCAACAAATCCATTTGTTATGAGAGGATAGCGAACTAGTTCTTCCCCATACAGAATAATCGTTAATTGGCCATTTTGTTCTTGTATAGCTCGTTTAACTTGTCTTGTATCATAAACATTCGAAGCTCTTAATTTGAACATCAAATCACTAGCAGATATACCTTTTTTAGCACAATTTTCCACTATGACTTCTCCATTTTTAATTAATATAACTGGTTGACCATCAATTAATTTTTTAACAAAGCTGACATTTTCCTTTAAGTACTTAATTAATGTCACAAGAAATGTCCAAATAATCAGAACAAGAAAAAATTGAAGAACAGAAATCTGACTATTATAAATCATTCCCCCAATAATTCCCCCTAACACGAAATTTTGTAATTGATCCAAACTAGAGGTTGGTGCCAAATTACTTTTTCCTAATAAGTTCATTTGAAAAATTAAAGAAATTAATCCAATTGATAACTTTATACCTATTTCTAAATACTCTTTCATATTTACTCCTCCACCATTTTGACTTGATCCACATTCAATAAATATGTTTCTTCTAATTTAAAAGAAGACAAATCAGCATTCATATTAATTTGATAGTAAGTATTATCAATTTTTATTAGCATCTCATCTTTAACATATTTAGAATTCACAGCTAACTCTTTAGGTTCTTTTTTTTGGTTCTCACTGATATTATCTAAAAAATTTACCATTTGAAATGAATTATTTCGATCATTCTTACCAACCTCATACTCATTTACTTGCATACCAGCCATGAATACAATTGCTAAAGAAACTAAAATAATCAAATCCCGGTACTTCATTTTATCCCGACTTCGGAATTTTTTTAAAATCACAAGAAGTAATAATGCTAACAAACTGACAAATATAATATACTTCATCAGATGACTTTGACCTGATTGATTGACAAAATATTGATACGTATAAAATTCCATTATAATTCCCCCAAAAACATTCTATTTTTACTTTGAATACCTTTATTATATCTTAAAAGAACATGAGTTTTCATGAGGTTGCGTCAAGAATTATGTGTAAATGGAAAAAACCATTCTGTCGGTTAAGTTAAAACATTGATTCTAATGTATCTTGTATTTCTTTAAAACCTTTATGAATCCGACACAAAAATTTCTGATTATAGTTGTTGAATTGAGAAACTAAGAATCTCTCTAGAGATTCTTCATTAGGGAATTGTTCTTTTCTTTTTGTATATTTCTTTAATTGTTTGTTAAAACCTTCAATCAAGTTAGTTGAATAAATGGTTCTTCTGATTGATGGAGGAAAATTATAAAAGGTTAATATAGCAGGATTCATGAGTAATTTAACTACTCGTGGATACTGCTTTTTCCATTTATCTATCATAAAACTTATTTGATTCATAGCTTCTTCTTTTGAAGCTGCTTGATAAACCAATTTAAAATCATTACAGACTTCTTGTCGATCACTAACACGAACCTTATGAGCAATATTTCTAGAGATATGGACACAACATTGTTGAAATTGAGCATTTGGATAAATACTATGGATACTATCGTCAATGCCGCTTAAACCATCAGTTACGACTAATAAAACCTCTTCTAAACCACGGTCTTTTAGGTCTTGAAGTATTTCTTTCCAAACATACGAAGACTCAGTTGGAGCAATACTAAACCCAAGAACCTCTTTGGTCCCATCCAGTCGGATACCTATGACAATATATACAGCTTCTTTTGAGACAGTTTGTCTTTTTAAAGGAATGTGAGTAGCATCCATAAAAATGATTGAGTATTGGGATTCTAAGGACCTTTCTTTAAAAGCAACAACATCTTCAGATACTATTTGAGTGATATTGGAAATGGTTTGTGGTGTATAGTAATGACCATACATTTTTTCAATCAACTCAGAGATTTCAGACATAGTGATTCCTTTTTGAAATAATTGGATAATGGTGGTTTCTAAAGAGTCGTTACTTCTTTTATAAGCAGGCAACGTTTGTTGAGAAAACTCTCCATTTCTATCTCTAGGAATTGCCAAATTTAATTCTCCATACTCTGTTTTAAATGAACGAGAATAATTCCCATTTCGGGAATTACCTGAATTAAAACCAGTGCGATCATATTTCTCATAATCAAGAAAAGCCGTTAATTCAGCTTGTAGCAGTGTATTGATAGCTAATTCTAGATGACGACGGAATAAGTCATCCAAATCACCTTTATTGATTAGTGTTTCCATAATTTCTGTAGTAAAATTAGTCATGAGAAAGTCCTCCTATAAAATTTCGGTTGTGGTAACTTTAATTTTACAGAATGGACTTTCTTTTTATCTACCTAAAATTTCTATTTACACAAAATATTTTACGCTATCTTTCATGATTGGTACATCTCTTAATAAATATTAATCTAAACACTTTTATGTTACTATAAATAAAACATGAGAGGTGGAATTTGTATGATTAAAGAAGAAATTATTCACGGTTGGACCCTTCAACTACCTTCTGAAAAACTTGTTGCTTTAACTAATAAAAATGATATGGTGGGTATTCTATATAATGAAAACTCCTTTGGTGACCTTCAAACTTTATTGTTACATGTCACCGAAGATTCTGTTGATATTCTTTCAATGCCTCATTTTATTAATAAAGTTAAAATTACTTTGAATAAGCAAATTATTCTCGTTCTATCTCCTTTTATTTTAGAATCGGAGCAAGAACAAAAATCAGAAAATGAAGCCCCTTTGATGATTTTTGATTAACATCCAAAAACCCAATAGTTGAGACTTAAAGAATCTCAACTACTGGGTTTTATTTATTTTCTTTTTCATCTGGCAAAATAATACGATGCTTTTTCGTTTTCAATCCTTCTTGTTCTAATTCGTCATGGAAAGATTCCGTAATCACAAATTCTTTTTTAGCTTCCTTGATCATATCATCTACAGGTTCTGCGGGTTGTGGAATATAAGGATTGTCACTTTTAATTGGCATAGACATTCTCCTCTACTCTTTATTTTCCCCATTGCTCACTATTATTTTACCATGATAGTGATAATTGCTTTAACAATAACTCTTTTTCTTCTAACAAAAAAAATACCAATCATACGATTGGTAGAAAAAAGGAGTTATTTACTTTGGAGGAGTAAATATAATGAAAAAGTTTGTTAGGGTTGTTTGTTTTGTTGGTATGCTTATATAATAGCTTCGAAGTATGATAAAAATATGAACAAATTATTATCATTCTTTGGGGTTTAGATGAAAAAGAAAAGACTGTGAGCTAAGTATAAAACTTTAACTCACAATCTCTTTCTAAAAGATAAAATAATCTATTTTATTTTGCTACTTCTTGTCCTGCAATGCGTCCAAAGACAATAATATCAGTAATAGCATTACCACCCAGACGGTTACTTCCGTGAATCACTCCTGTTAATTCACCTGCTGCATAAAGACCATCAATTGCTTTACCATCTTTATCTAGTACTTCCGTTTTATCGTTGATCACTAATCCACCCATTGTATGATGTACTGAAGGAACTGCTTTTTCAATATAGTATGGACCCTTATCTAAAGAAACTAATTTACCGCGGTGATTAAAGTCTTTGTCTTTACCCTCTTTGGCATATTGATTTACTTTTTTAACCGTTTCTTCTAAGTTCTTCACATCAATATCAAAGAACTTCGCTGCTTCTTCTAATGTATCAGCTTTAACAATCATTTTTTGTTTTAATAATTCATTGTATTCAGCTTCGTGAACTTCCATCGTTCCTGAAATATCGTTAATTTTATCATTCCATAATTGATACGTATAGCCGCCTGTTTGTTCTAAAATAGCGTTAGAAATAACATCACGACGTTCTAATTCCTCAACAAAACGTTTACCTTCTTGATTAACTAAAATAGCTCCATCAAAACGAGTATCAGCTAATAAAGAGATAACTCCTGTTTTAGGATTACAAATTGGATAAGTTTGAATACTATCCATATTCGTTAAGTCCGCTCCAATTTTTTCAGCCATTACAATACCGTCACCTGTAGAACCTTCAGTTACAGTAGACATATAACTTTCATCCATTTTTTTGTTATATTTTTTACGCATTTCAACATTCGAACCAAATCCACCTGTTGTTAAAACAACACCATCTTTAGCCATATAAGAGATTGTTTGGTCTTTTTTATTGGTAGCTTTGACACCTGTTACTTTTTTATTATCATCTTGAATCAATTCTGTTGCTGTTGTGTTTAATTTAATTGGGATTTTTAATTCATCAGCTTTTGCTCTAAATTTAGTAATAACTTCTTGACCAGTGTGCCCCTTAGGTATTAGAGCACGTTTATAAGAATGTCCACCAAATTGGAATAATTGATCATCTAAAAATTCAACTTTAATATCATCTTTTAACCATTCAGCAGCTGGCAAAGCATTTTTTGTCATCACTTCAATCATATGTGGATCGCCTAATTTATCTCCACCTTTGATTGTATCCTCTGCCATTTTTTCAGGAGAATCCCCTTTGATACCTAATTTCTTTTGTACCCAGTTATTAGGTACATTCATTTCTGCTCCGGAAATTAACGTATTTCCACCTACAGCAGGCATCTTCTCTATGATAACTACTGATTTTCCGGCTTCTTTAGCTTCAATCGCTGCACTGAAACCAGCTCCACCAGAACCGACTACTACAACATCAAATTCTTGTAACTCTTTTTCTTTTTCTTGTTTTTTTCCAGTATTTTTACTTGCAACCAGTGTTACACCAGCTTTTTTAATCGCATCTTCTACAGCTTCGATATAGCCTTCACTAGTTGCAGTAGAGCCTGTCACCACATCAACTTCTGGTGAATTTTTAGCAACAATCGTTTCTTGTAATTCATCATAAACAGGTTCTGCTAATACTTTGTTTTCACCATGCTCTTTCACTTTAATTTTATCAATCTTGCTATCCTTTAGTGTCACTTCAACCTTAATGTCTCCGTGTTTCCCATTTCCTTTACCTTCATAAGTTCCATCTCCTGTGCTACTTTTAGCACCACATGAAGCAAGTAACCCTAAGGCTAGAATAGTCGTTAAACTTCTAGCAAACTTTTTCATCTTTTTTCTCCCCCATACATGATATACTTGTGAGACGACTAATAAGTCTCATTACAATGTGAATTATATAACAATCATTTCTTTTGTCTGTAAACAAATCAGTCTCTTTTTGCATAAATCAGTCTATTGTTACTTTTTTCACTATCAAAAGGTGGATTATTCATGAAAACAATTAAGAAAAAAGTTTTTCTCAGTTTAAGTTTAGTCTTTATTTTTTTATTCCTTATCCTTTTTACTGCTATCCATTATGAAATCACACGTTCTTTACTACCTGTTAACTCTCAAATGACCCAACAAACAGTTGATAATAAAGCTAGGGAAATCAATGCTTGGTTTTCAGAAAGAATTAGTGAGGTAGCTACCTTAGCAGACTATAGTAGTAGACACCACCTCTCAAAGGATGAATTATTTCAAGAAACAAAAGCACTAGAAAATCGGCAGTCAGGTATTTACGAATCTATTCGCCTTGTCTCAGAAGATGGCACTTCTTATTCCTGGATTACACCCTCTTTTTTAATAACTGATCGCCCTTACTTTCAAAAAATAAAAAATACTTCTTTAGAATACACCATTAGTAACGCTCTTCATTCTAAAGAAGCTAAACAAGATATTATTATTATTCTGTACCGTTTACCACATGTTACCTCAGATAACATTGCTTATATTGCAGCCGCTGTAAATGTTAATAAGATGCAAGAAATGGCTGAAGAGATTGAAATTTATGATGGAACAGGAACTTTAGTTAACCAACATGATGAAAGAGCACAATCAACTAATCAACTCTTATCATTTAAAAGCAGTTTGCCTCTTTTACCCGAGTGGCAACTTGTTTATCAAACAACACAAAAGAACTTATTAAGAACAGGAATCCATGTTCAGAAAATTATGATTTGGCTATTTCTCATTTTAGCTGGAACCATTTTTATTTTCTTTCTTTTTCAACTGGATGCTTTTATTAAACCCATTGAAGCTCTCAACAAGACAATGAAACGCGTTGGAAAAGGAGACCAAAACATCCGCTCAACCATTACGCGAAATGACGAGATTGGAGAACTCTCTGATGAGTTTAATCAAATGTTACAAGAATTGTATCGATTTGAAGAAGAAAGTATCGCACGAAACGTTAGATTACTCCAAGAACAAGTTAAACCACATTTTTTGTATAATACATTAAATGCCGTTCAATGGTTAGCTCAAACTGGGGAATTAGAAAAGATGGAAGAAATGATCGAGGCTCTTAGTACTTACTTCAGAGTAGGTTTAAACAATGGCGATACTTGGTCAACCTTTTTTAACGAGACAGAACACTTAAAAAGTTACTTAACTATTCAAAATATTCGCTATGAAAAAAATATTGAACTAATAGTCGACTATCAGGATGAACTCAACGACTTAAAATTACCTAACTTCATTCTTCAACCGTTAGTTGAAAATGCTATTTATCACGGCATTCGTCCATTATCAACTGATAAACAAAGGATTAGTTTAATTGCTTTTGACGAATCTGATACAACTATTATTCAAATACGAAATACTGGTATCATGCCTTCTGAGGAAAAAATACTAGAGATTTCTCAATTTTTGGAAAAAGATGATAGCCAAAAAGACTTAGTTGGTTTTGGTTTATACGGAGTCTATACGCAATTGATGTATGCTTTTTCTAATCAAATCAACATGCGTTTCTTTGTTGAAAATGAAGAATGTGTTGTTCAAATAATATTGCCAAAAGGAGAGTTTCAAAATGAATCTACTCATTATTGATGATGAACCGATTTTTAGTAAAGGTTTCAAAAAAGTAATTGAAAAAAACACGACTTTATTTACTTCTATATTTATTGCTGCTACTGCAAAAGACGTATTGACTCTCATAGATGAGAAGGAAAAGATTGATGTTTTTTTTGTTGATATTAATTTACCTGATATGAACGGTTTAGATTTAATTAAAAAAATTAAAGTTATCTATCCGGAGTCTTTGATTGTTGTTATTAGTGGTTACAATGACTTCAATTATGCTAGACAAGCTATTCATTTAAAAGTCTTTGATTATCTACTGAAACCACTTGCTCCTTCAGACGTTAAACATCTACTTCATAAAATTGAAGAAGAGCTAACCTCTGAAAAAAGAATTTCTAAAAATGAAGAGCTTCCTTTAGTTTCTCCTCTATGCGTTTCTGTTATCAATATTATTAAAGAGCATTATGCTAATAAAGATTTGAATTTAACCAATGTTTCAAATCAATTATTTGTAGATAGCTCCTATTTGAGTAAACAAATGAAAAAATATACTGGAAAATCCTTTAATGATTATCTTACTCATTACCGTATTGAAAAAGCAAAAGAGTTACTTTCTCAGACGGTTATTCATTACAACATACAAGAAATTGGAGAGAGAGTTGGGTATCCTAACCCTCACTATTTCAGTCGTCTTTTTAAACAACATACACAATTAACACCTAGTCAATTCAGAACTAATTTCTATCAATAATTTTTTACATTTATGTTAAAATAAAACTAATGAACAGCTATATTTGGAGGTGTTTTATGCGACTTAAGAAAAAAGAAACCCGGCAATCTATTTACCGAACAAGTTTATTTTTTACTCTCATTTATTTCGTTGTTATTTATTATCAAAAAAGAATTTTAACGGGTTTATTTCAAACACAATTATCTTTTTCAATTCCAGATATTCTAGCCATTTTAACCAGTGAAAATAAACTAGATACCTTTATAGATCGAGCAACAAATGGAACTATTGTAGTAGGCATTTTTTTAACACTTGAGGTCTTACTCTTTGTCGTCTTCATTATTTATCTATTAGTTAAAATTTTCTTTTTACATAAACGAAAAAAATTGCAAAAACATGATTTCTTGTTGATAACAGGACTAATTATTCTTTTATTTGGTAGCTTCTACTATAGCTACATCACAGCCAGTCATACAATTCAATCATTAACTGAAGTTCAACAAATACTAGAACGTTTAAGCCCTAAACAATTAAAAGCACTTAGTAAACAATGGTCTACCTTTTTCTACGAGTATAATTTTTCTGCTCTAAATTTTATGAAAGATTATACAGTAATTGCTGATCAAGTCGCTATTACATTTGGCAATGTTAAAGCTCTTGGAAGAATTCCAAATATTCTTCATTTATGGCTTGATAACTTAAATCTTTTAAAAAATCATTATTTTATAGTGATGTGTATTGGATTTATTTCTACTCTTTTAGCTCAACTATTTAATCGTTATTTAAACGGTCCACTTTTTAGAAGAAGAAAAGATGTTGATGCAATCATTGCTGAAAATGATGCGTTAAAAAAAGAAATTTCATCTCTGAAACGCTCTGAACAGTCATCAAAAACTAAAAAGAGAACAACAAAAAAGAAACATAAAAAAAAAACATAAAAAAGAGCATTAGATATAGCTCTTTTTTATGTTTTTTTAGTTATCCTCTTTTACGGCTTGTTGAATCTCTTGATAAATCTCTTTTACTTCAGCCAAATCTTTTGCATTAGCCCCACTAGCTAAAGGATGTCCACCACCATGATGACGTTTTGCAATAGTATTAATAACTGGTCCTTTTGAGCGTAAGCGTACTCGATAAAAGCCTTCTGGTTGAGCTACAAAAATTCCCCACGCCTTAATTCCCTTAATTTTACCAGGAATTGGAATAGTCGGTGGTGTTTCTGAATCTTCTATTTCAAATTTGTCCAGTACTTCTTGAGGTAATAAAACCATCGCAGCTCCATTCTCATCCACTTCAATGTTTTCAGCCACATATCCAGCTAATCGAGCAATTTTTTCAGAAACTTCATCCATTGTTCGATTTAAACTAGCTGCATCAAACGGATAAGTCATTAATTGACTCGCTACCCATAATGTATGACTTGTTGTTGCTGGATACATAAAACGACCAGTGTCCCCGATAATTCCTGCGTACAATAATTTTGCTGCTTCCGTTGGCATAACTAACTCATCTTTATGAGCTTCAAAAAAGTCATAAATCATTTCACTTGTACTACTTGCCTTAGGGTTAACCCAAGAAATATCTCCGTAAGGCTCATCATCTGGATGATGATCTATTTTGATTAATAAATCTCCTAAGTCATACTGTTTTCCACTAATTCTTGGTTCATTAGCTGTATCTGTTGTAATCACTAATGCACCTTGATACATATCGTCTTCTACCTCATCCATTGTTAATAGGAAATCTAGACCTCCTACAGGGCCCCCAATAACATAGATTTCCTTTTCTGGAAATGATTCTTTTAATATCAACGCTAAACCACCTTGAGAGCCTAACGCATCGGGATCTGGGCTTTGATGTCTGTGAATCATTATTTTATCGTATTCTTTTATTTTGTCTAAAATATTTTGTGTAATTTCCATTTATTTGCCTCCTAGGCCTGCTCCATCAATTGACAGACAATCATGGCTTTTGCCACAATAACATTGTCTATATAAACTTCTACATCCATTTTAGCAGAGCGACGTCCCACATCTATAATTCTTGGTTTCAAATCAATCTCACTATCAATTTGAATTAATTTAAAATAATATAAACTCATTTGTTCAATCACAGAGTTACGCTGATATTTAACTCTCATTGTTCTTTTGGCAACCGTTGAAATAATCTGATTCAAAACACCAAAAGATAATGTTCCCATGCTATTTACCATTTGCGGAGAAACAACAAAAGAATAATCAGGCATATCAGATAAACCTTTGCTATCTTTTTCAATAACTTCATCCGTTATCTGATCTGATAATGTATTGGAAACTTGTGGTTGTTTTTGAGCTAATTGCATCGCCTTCATAACATCCCGTCTTGATACAATACCGATTAAAGTTAAGTCATCTTCAACAACAGGAATAATTTCTAAACCATCCCATATCATTTGGTGTCCAATACTTGCCACACTCATATGTCTTTTAGCTCTTCTTGGGTCTTTTGTCATAATTTTTTCAATCGGTTGTGTCGCTTGTTTATTAACCACATCTTTTGACGTAATGATTCCGACTAACCGATTTGTTTTATTAACCACTGGAAATCTTGTGAATCCTGTTTTTTCAGATATTTTTTGATAATCTTCTAATGTATCCTTTACACCTAACACTACTGTTCTTTCAATTGGTGTTTGAATATCTTCAACTGTCATAATATCTTTTTTTATCATTTGATCGCTAATAGCGCGATTAATAGTTGTTGCGACAGTAAAGGTATCATAAGTTGTACGAATAATTGGCATCTCAACTTCATCTGCTAAAGAAAGGATTTCTTCTGACACATCAAATCCTCCCGTCAATAAGACAGCCGCGCCATTTTCTAGAGCAAGACGTTGCACGCCTTCTCGGTCTCCTACAATCATTAAAGAACCAGATGTAATATATCTCAGCATATTTTCTTCTGTCATAGCCCCAATGATAAATTTCTTCAATATTTTATCTAATCCTTTACGACCAGCTAAAATATCACCTTCAATAATTTTTGACACTTCTCCAAAAGATAATCGTTCAATATTTTCTTTTAATTTTTTTTCAATTCTAATGGTTCCAACTCTTTGAATAGTTGAAACTAAACCAATGTTTTCGGCCTCTTTAATAGCTCTATAAGCAGTTCCTTCACTTACAAGTAAATTTTTAGCGATACCACGAACTGAAATTTTTTCACCAACTGGTAAAGTCTCGATATATTCAAGAATCTGATCATGTTTTGTTACACCCACGCTTTTTCACCTAATTCTCTCTTATACATTGTTATAGTTAGAAAAAGAATCTGTTGCAATTCTTATATCCATTAATATTCTTCATTCTATCATGATTATTATTAAAAATAAATTACAATGATTATAACAGTTCGTAAAAAAAACGCTATTATCAGAAATCTGTATCAATAAAAAATAGAAGAAGCTGACTAAAACGTCTGCTCCTTCTTATACTTTCAAACTATTATTTTTTCATCTCTTTTTTTGCTTTTGAAAAACGCCAAAATGTAATACCTGTTGCAAACAGACAAATGGCAAAAGAAACCATATAAGTAAAATGCATCCCATAAACAAAGATATCTGGTCTACCGTCAATGAAGCCAACAACTCTTTCTCCCATTTCAAAACTCATTGACTGATACAAAATAGTTGTTGAAAGGGAAATCCCTACAACCATACCAAAGTTTCTAGCAAGAGCATTCATACTACCTGCAACACCATACTCTGATTTATCTACGCTTGACATGATAATAGTATTATTAGGCGCTTGGAACATCGCATTTCCTGCTCCTACAAGTGACATAATAAGAATAAAGAGGATAACCGGTGATGACTCTCCTAAAACTAAATACCCAATTTGGCCTAATGTTAACAGGACCAATCCTATCAAAGTAATTAAATGAGGACCTTTTTTATCAGTCAAGTAGCCACTTAATGGAGCTCCGACTACCATTACAAGAGGAAAAACCATCATTAAAAAACCTGCGATATTAGCTTCTAAACCTAAAACATTTTGTAAGTAAAATGGATTAACAACATTGGCAAAAAAGTTAGTTACAAAAATTAATGTTGCCGTTAAAAGGCTGACCGTAAAAATCTGATTACTAAACAAATGGAAATGAACTAATGGACTCTCTTGTTTGTTTTCGTATCGGTAAAACATAACTAAAGATATAAGTGAAACAATCACCATTCCAATAATCAAAGGATTAGTAAAACTCTTTTCTTGCCCTAAAAAGATACCACCAAAGAACAACATGATAAATAAGGCAAAAAGAATAAATCCAATATAATCAATTTTTTCACCACTTTTAAACTCTGTTTTTGGTAAGAAATACCAACCAAACATCATCGTAATAATTCCTACAGGTACATTAATCCAAAAAATATAAGACCAATTAAAATGTGATAAAATCACACCACCTATTCCTGGTCCTGCAATTGCACCAAGTGACACAAATGAACCAATCAAACCTAATGCCCGACCTCTTTCTTGAAGCGGGAATATTTCAGTAATAATTCCTGTACTAGTTGCCATTGTCATACTAGCCCCAATTGCTTGCACAACTCGAGATGCTAATAATAAGCCTAAACTACCCGGTATACCGCATAAAAAAGAACCGATAATAAATACAATGGTTCCTATTTTAAACACTTTTATTTTACCAAAACTGTCACCTACTTTTCCAAAGAAAAGTAAGAAAACACAAATCGCCATCAGATAAACGGATACAACCCATTCAGATTGATTCATGGGAACACCAATATCTTCTGAAATAGTCGGCAATGCTATATTAACAATACTCCCATCAAGTGTTGACATAAACGAAAATAATCCTACTGCGGCTAAACTTAGCCAACGAAACTTGTGTGCTTTTTCCTGATTCATCAAAAAACTCCTTCTCATTAATTCTATATAACGAAAAAATAGAAGACTGGAACAGAGTCAATCATACTGTTCCAGCTTCTCTTTTTATCACTATTTATTTTCTCTTTTGACTTGATTCCATAATCACAGGTAAGATAACCGGTCTTCTCTTAGTTTGTTCATATAGATAGCGACTCAATTGATCTCTAATCTCTTGTTTTAAAACGCCCCAATCAAAATCAGCTTTTTCTAGATTTTCCAAAACAACTGTTTCTACGATGGTTGCACTTTCCTTCATCAAATCAGTGCTTGTTTTAACATAGACAAAACCTCGAGATGTAATTCTTGGTTTTGAAATAATTTTTTTAGCGCGGCGATTAATGGTGATAACAGCAATAAATATACCATCTTCAGATAAAATTTTTCTATCTCTTAAAACGATATTACCAATATCTCCTACACCTAAACCATCAATTAAAACATTATCAGCATCTGTTGAACCAGTCATTCTCAAACGACCTTTTTCAAATTCTAGAATATCACCACGACCAGTGATGAAAATATCTTGGTAAGACATTCCTACCTCGTGAGCTAAATCGGCATGAGCAGCTAACAAACGATACTCACCTTGAACTGGAACAAAATATTTAGGTTTCATCAAGTTCAACATCAACTTCAAATCATTTTCATTTCCATGACCTGATACATATAAGTTATCAGAAATCGTCTTCACTGTTCCACCAGCACGATAAACCATGTCTTCTGTTTTAGCAACTGTTGTTTCAACAGAAATTGCTGGTGTCGTTGTGATATAAATTAAATCACCTTCTTGAATGCTAATTGATTTATGACGTTTACTTGCCATTTTTTGTAACGATTGTAAAGGTTCGCCCATACGACCTGTTTCTAATATTAACAACTCTTCTGGACGTTTATTTTTCATTTGACGCTCTGTAATAATTAAATCCTCATCTGGTAATTGTAATTTACCTAGACGAATTGCTGTACGAACAATTTGTTCCACATCTTTTCCTGTCAATACAACTTGACGGCCTGATTTATGAGCAGCATTAAAAATTTGTTGAACTCGTCTAATATTACTTGCTACACTTGCAACAATAATACGACCTTCCCAGTAGCGAATCGTATCATACACTTCTTCTTCTGTTTGATTTTCAGAAGCAATCAATGAAGAACTTTCTGCATTACTTGAATCACTTAGTAAAGCAAAGACGCCTTCTTTACCAATTTCAGCTAATCTTGAAAAGTCTGTTTGATACGGTTTATTCGCACTTTGGTCAAACTTAAAGTCCCCCGTATAAACAATGTTGCCTTCTTTTGTTTTAATTGAAATACCTATTGAATCTGGAATAGTATGCGTTGTACTAAAGAAACTCACAACCGCATGACCAAAGTCAATTTCCGTAAATTCATCTACCACATGAAACTCTTTAAAATCTTTCGTATTTGGGTACTCACGAACATTTATTTTCGCTAACTCTGTCGTTAACTCCGTTCCAAAAACAGGAACAGAAACATTTTCTAAAAGATAAGGTAACGCACCAATAGCATCCGCATGACCATGACTTAAGAAGATACCTGCAATTTTATCTTTATTTTCTAATAAATAAGAAAAATCTGGAATGACCATATCGATTCCTAGTTGTTCGTTTTCTGGGTATTTAAGCCCACAATCCAGAACAAAAATCTCATCCTCAACTTCGACAACGTAGATACTTTTCCCATTTTCTCTAACGCCACCTAAAGGAACTATTTTTATTTGACTCACTTGTTTTCCACCTCATTAGTTGCTGAAAAAATATCAACAACTTTTCTTTATTTTTATGAATTATTTACTTATTTTTTAATAGATTCATTTCATGCATCGTTTCAGCAATCTGAACAGAATTCCATGCGGCACCCTTTAATAGATTGTCTGATACTACCCATAAATGAAATCCTTTTTTAACATCTAAATCTTGACGTATTCTACCAACAAAAACTTCCTTTTTACCTACAGAATTTAGTGGCTGTGGATAAAGCTGCTCATCTGGATTATCCTCTAAAATAATACCTGGCGCCTCACTTAAAACAGCCTGTATATCTGCTACGGTTACATCAGATTCTTTTAACTCAATGTAAACTGACTCAGAATGACCTGACATAACTGGAACTCTAACGCAAGTCGCCGTCACCTTTAACTCATCATCAGACATTATCTTTTTGGTTTCATTAATCATTTTCCACTCTTCATTTGTATAACCCTCATCTGAAAAAACATCAATTTGAGCTAACGCATTAAAAGCTAAAGGAAAATGTTTTTTGTCACCTGAACAAGGCAAGACATTTGCTTCAATAGTTGTTTTTTCATCTAACATATCTTGGGCTTGTTGTTTTAATTCATTAATAGCCGATATTCCAGCACCACTAACTGCCTGATACGTTGAAACAATGACGCGCTCTAGTCCATATTTTTTTCTAATAGGTTCAAGAGCAACCATCATTTGAATCGTTGAACAATTAGGATTAGCTATAATACCTTGGTGCTGTCTCAATGCTTCTTTATTAACCTCAGGCACCACTAAAGGCACACCTTCACTCATTCGAAAAGCACTTGTATTATCAATTACCACACAACCACGTTTAACTGCTTCTTTGGCATATACTTCTGAAATAGAGCCTCCCGCACTAAATAAGGCGATATCCATTTCCTCAAATGAAGATGCCTTTAACTCTTCAATTTCGTACAGCTTATCTCTAAAACTTATTTTTTTACCAACTGAACGAATAGATGCTAAAAATTTTACCTCTTTGATAGGTAAGGAACTTGTTTCAAGCATCTCTTTCATCTTGGTTCCAACTGCACCTGTCGCCCCAACTATGGCTATCCGATAATCACTCACCTAACTCCTCCTTCATTTATACACATTTATCCCGATTTTACTTATCCTTTATTTTAGCATAAAAAAGAGAAAAATTCTTTAATGAATATTTCTCTTCTTAATTTACTTATTTAATTAGTTTTAAGCGGTCTAAAATATTAATGACAATCATAGATACTATAATTCCAAAGCCATTTTGAATGATATTTCCAATAATCGATGCTAGACCTGCTACTTGACCATATAAAAATGATGTCGCAAAAAAATAGCCAATAATCATCACGATAGATGCAATTACTAAAAAGAAGATTCTTGTCGTCATCTTTTTACTACCAGACCATCTCCCAGCAAGATATCCTTGAAAACCATGAATAACCACTGAGAAAATTATCCACTGTGGATAACCTAAAATTAAATCCAGCATTCCTCCGCTTACACTTCCGACAATTGCTCCGGCTGGCCCACCTAACAACATGGCTGCCGTATATATACCAACCTCTAATAGATTGACATAACCTTTTGTCATTGGAACAGGGAAGATAAATGTTAATGCTAGAACAACTGTTAAAGCTGTTAACATAGCTAGTAACGCTAATCTTTCTTTGATAATTTTCACTGACATACCTCCACTAACTTCTTTTCTTATCTCTTTTTATTATAGCTTAAAACTAACTAAAAAATCTTGCTCCTACAACAAATAAAGCTAGTTACAATCAACCCAAAAACTGGTTGTCATAACTAGCCGTGGTTCCTAAAATTTAAACTAATCTCTAAATTGAGCATCATATAAACGTTTATATGCGCCATTTTTTGCCATCAACTCTTCATGTGTTCCATCTTCTGCTATTCCTTCTTCTGTCACCACAATAATACGAGTTGCTTGTTTAATCGTTGCCAATCTATGAGCAATCATTAGCGTTGTTCTGCCTTCCGATAAAGACATTAATGATTCTTGAATGACATTTTCAGTCTCAGTATCTAAGGCCGAAGTAGCCTCATCTAAAATCAAGATAGGTGGATTTTTTAAGAACATACGAGCAATAGCCACACGTTGCTTTTGTCCTCCTGAAAGCTTGACGCCTCTTTCTCCAATCACTGTTTCAATTCCTTCAGGCATGCCATCAATTACTTTAGATAAATGAGCTAATTGGATAGCTTTTTCAATTTCCTCTTCACTAGCGCCTAATTTTCCATAGGCTATATTTTCTTTAATCGTTCCTGGAAATAGGAAAACATCTTGTTGAACAATTCCAATTTGTTTCCTTAGTGAAGCCATGGTCATATCTTTAATATTTAAATCATCAATTGAAATATCCCCTGAATCAATTTCATAAAAACGAGGTAATAAATGACATAGAGTTGTTTTTCCTGCTCCACTAGGACCCACAAATGCGACTGTTTCACCGTGTTTAATATGAAGTGACAAATCATCTAACACTTTAGTCCCATCACTATAAGAAAACGAGACATTATTATAAGCAATATCTCCATTTAACATTTCAACATCTATCGCATCATCTTTATCTTGAATGCTTGGTTCTTTATCTAATTCTTCTGTAAATCGTTTGAATCCAGCAATCCCCTTAGGATAACTTTCTATCATTGTATTTATTTTTTCTATTGGTCTAGCAAACACATTAGATAGTAGAATAAAACCAACAAAGTTCCCATTTGTTATTTCGCCTTGAATGGTATAGTAAGAACCAAAAAGAAGAGCAAACAAGCTAATCAAACGAATTAACAAATAATTGTAAGACGAACTAAGTGCCATGGTTTTATAGAAAGCAAGCTTTGATTGACGATATAATTGATTAAGCTTATCAAATCTTTTTTCTTCAAATCCTTCATTTGCAAAAGCTTGCGTCACCCGAATCCCACTCACACTTGCCTCAATTCCTGCATTAAACTCACCTAAGTTCTCATAAATTTGTGTATTAACTTTAGTCATTCGTTTATTGAAATAGGCTAAAGCAATTGTAATAAATGGTACCATTATTGCAGTTGCCAGTGCTAATCTACCATGGATATTGTACATCAATGCAAACGACCCCACTAATGTCATAACAGTAATAAAAATATCCTCAGGTCCATGATGGGCAACTTCTGATATTTCAAACAAATCAGTTGTCAGGCGACTCATTAACTTCCCTGTTTTTTGATTATCATAAAATTCAAACGGTTGTTTTTGAAAATGACTAAACAACTCACCGCGCATATCAGTTTCAATATTCGTTCCCAGTTTGTGTCCAAAGTAGACAACAATATATTGAAGCAACGTATTGATTATATAAAATGCAAATAGCAAACCACTTACCATCATTATTAGTTTTAGGTTCTTTAATGGCATTATTTTATCAATCACTTGATTAACAATTACTGGAAAACTAAGTTCCAAAATAGCTGCGATGGTTGCACACCCAAAATCTAATATAAATAAAGCCTGATATGGCTTATAATAAGAAAAAAATCTTTTTAACATAACTTCCCCTCCAAACAATCCTTTGTAAACTACTACTATAACAGAAATAATTATTTTTTTCCTGTAAATGATATTAATTCTCACTAATGACAAAAAGATTCTTTTACGAACCATTTAACCTTTTAAATGTTATAAAAATAACAAATAACAATCCTTTTTGAACTTTAAATAAAAAAAGGAACGAAAACTCTTTACTAAACTTATTAATTGCATTAGTATTGTATGTATATAAAGAAAAGGAGATGTTATAACTATGAACAAAAAGAGTTTATTATTAGGTGCCGCTGCTATTGGATTTTTAGGTATTAATGGATTACAAGCTGAAGCTGCTATTGATGAAACAGTAAAAAATATTGATATTGACTTCTATTATCAAAAAGATCGAGTAAGAATTGATTTTAAACAAGATAAAAAAGGTAAAATTACTAGATCTGATATCCGTAATGATATTAAAGGTGAAAAATTCAGAAAAGAACTTGGTGAACAAAAAATTAGAGAAATGTTTGAAGACGTTGATTTCAATACAGCTTCTAATAATGAAATCTTTATGGCTATTTTAGATTACATTGATGCTCCTTCAGGTTCAGAATTTACTAAAGGAACATTCAACAGTCGTTTCTGGGATGGCAAGAAAACTTTTAACTTCAGTGATAAAGAAGTCTTACAATCAGGCGAAGTTACTAACAATAAAGATTTAAGAAAAATTGACGCTACTGTTTATTACGGTAAAGAAAAAGTAGACTTTAAATATACTGTTTTAAATAAATCTATCAGCTCAAGCTATAGAAACACAATTACAGGTGAAAGATACAAAGGTTTACAATCTGCTGCCAAAGTAAATGATTTATTAAAAGGCTTCCATTTAAGAAATTCTGCTAACTATGAAGTTAATACTTACTTACTTTCTGGTTTAGAAGAATCTACAGGTGGAGCTGAAGCAACAAGAATCGTTCTACGTGCAGAGTTCACAAACGGAGCTAAAAGAAATTATGACGTTCGTCTATAATTAAAAAAACTTCTGGAAATAATTTTCCAGAAGTTTTTTATTTATCCCAATTTATCAATCGGCTCCAACATCTAAAATATCTCTAATGTCTTCCATCGTCATTTTAGCTAAATCCTTCACATCTTCAGAGTTAAGAACTTGTTGAAAGAGTTCTTTTTTCTCTGTTTGAAGTCGATTCATCTTTTCTTCGACTGTTCCTTCAGACATTAAACGCCATACTTCAACTTTTTTCTTTTGCCCCATTCGATGTGCTCTTCCTGTTGCTTGGTCTTCTACCGCTGGATTCCACCACAAATCATAAAGAATAACCGTATCTGCACCAGTTAGATTAAGTCCCGTTCCTCCAGCTTTTAAAGATATTAAGAAAACATCTTTATCTCCTCGATTAAAACGATCAACCATCTCTTGGCGTTTAGTTAATGGAGTACTTCCTCTTAAATAAAACGTTTCAATATCTAACTTGGCCAACTCTTCTTCTAAAATACTTAACATACCAGTAAATTGAGAAAACAGTAATATTCTTCGACCATTTGTTTTAGCCGTTTGAATCATATCTAACGCTTGTATTAATTTACCTGATTCACCCTCATAGTCATCAATAAATAATTTAGGGTGACAACAAATCTGACGTAGCCTTGTTAATCCAGATAAAATTGAAATTCGATTTTGATTCAATTCTGCTTTTGACATGCCAGAAATGCTTTTTTGCATTTGTCTTAAATGTGCCACATAGACTGTTTTTTGTTCTTCAGTTAATTGACTATAGAGGTCTGTTTCCACTTTGTCTGGTAAATCATCCAGCACTTGTTTTTTCTCTCTACGTAAAACAAATGGCTGAATCATTAAGGCAATTGTTTCTGTAGTTAATTGTTTGAAACGTCTTAATGGCGGGAAAAATCCAGGCATTAAAATTCTAAAGAGTGCCCACAATTCCTCCAATTTATTTTCAATTGGGGTGCCACTTAAAGCAAAATAATGGTCCGCTTTTAATGTTTCAATTGTTTGAAAGGTTTTTGTTGCTGCATTTTTTATCATTTGTGCTTCATCCAAAATCATACTATGAAATGGCATTTTTTCATATATATCGTAATCTTGACGAAGTGTTGTGTAAGAGGTCACTAAAATATCTACATTTTCAATTTGCTTGATTAATTCTAAACGTTCTTGTTTACTCCCCACAATCACGCTAACATTTAAATCAGGTGCAAATTTTTCAATTTCAACTTGCCAGTTATAAAGTAAACTAGCTGGTGCCACAATCAATGCAGGTTTCGTTAACTTACCTTCTTCTTTTTCAGACAGTAGGTAGGTAATTGTTTGGACTGTTTTACCAAGTCCCATATCATCAGCTAAAATACCACCAAATTGATAATGACTAAGCATCTTCAACCATTTAAAACCTGTTACTTGATAATCTCTCAATGTAACATTCAACCCTTTTGGTAATGACACATCAAACTGATCAGGTTGTGTCAAATCACTTACCATATGAGTGAATAATTCTGTTGTTTCAACATCTTCCATTTCTGATAAAGCGTGGTTCACCATTAATCCACGATAACGAGGAACCTCTATTTTTCCTTTTCGAACCTTAATATCTCCTCTTAATTGCTGCAAGACAGAACTTGTTTCTTTAAATCCTTGCTCATCTAAAAAGAGTAGTTGCCCACTTTTAAGTTGATGGTAATCTTGTTGTTTCATTAAACTAACTAAGACATCATTAATTTCAGTTTCATCAATGTTAGATATATCAAATTGAATATCCAACCAAGAGCCATCTTCTTTCACACTTACTTTTGGTTGATAATCAGTTGATTTTAAGAATAGTTGCGCTACGTTCGGTGCAATCTCTACTTCTGCATATTTTCTAATAGTTGGTACTTCTTCTCTAATAAAAGCATATAATTCTTGTTCTCTTGGCAAAAGTTTCGTAAACGCATTTTTCCGTCTAGCATACCCAAAATGCTGTAATAATTTTTCAATTCGTTTTTCTTGAACTTGATTCCTTATAACTTGAGATTCTTTTCCTGTTTTAGTTGTGTGGTCCGGATGACTAGAAAAAACAACATCTCCATAAAGATAATCAACCCTTGCTTCAAGTTGTCCTTTAGCTTCTTCAATCCTAATTTTAGAACGAAGAGGAACACGAATCATTTCACTTTGTAAATCATCCGACACATAAATTGTTGCGATGGAATCTAAGTTAGGCAGAATATAAGAAAACAAATCTCCTACATTATCTTTTGTAAACAAGATTTCTGGTTTATCTAAACGTTTGAATAATTGAAGCAGTAACTCATATCGCTCTTTTTGTTCACTCGTTAATTGATAAATTGAATGATTGCCAATAGCCCATTGATATTTTTCTAAGTACATCTCTAACGGATCATCGATTAACATCTTATAATCACTTGTTCCAACAGGTAACACTTTAACTTCAATTGGTAGTTTTCCCTGTTTAAAAAGAATCGTTTGTTTCTTATCTTCTGGTGTATTAAATACTAATCGTTCTGTTTTCGTTAGTTCTTCCACAAAGAATAAGACCGATTCACTACCCAAAATCAAATAACGACGATTTATTTTTCCTTTTTGTTGAACGCCTGTTTGATCTAATAATTCTTGCGACTCTCTTAATTTAAGTAATTTTTCAAGTAAAACAATATCTCTTTGAGCAAAAGAATTATCCCCAATTTCAAACGTTCGATCATTAATCTTATAAGTCATTTTCTTTTCATAACAATCTAAAAACTCTTGGATATTTTTTACCACATAGGTTTTACTACCTGGAAAACGACTACCTAGTTTTAAGGATACTGCAATCACTGATTGTTCTGGATGAAAAGAGAGTGTCTCCACCACATCTAGAATAAACTCAACTTTTAATGGATCACTACTAATCAACGTTTTTTCTGTTTCAGCTTCTTGAAGACGAGCAAAGCTTTTTGAAAAAATATCCGCATGGGTTGGTGGTTGGTAGACTTTTTGAGTATTAATTTGTTTTTTTATATAACGATTTAAACCTTTTTCTCTTAAGGCGAGTTCCGTTGCTACTGTATGCTTACAAAAGCCATGTTGTTGCCAATAAGGACACTGACAGACATCTTCCTCTTTAGCTGTTCCGTCTAATTCAATATGAAAAACTTCTGAACCAACAACATCGGCATACCACACTTGCTGTTCTTCATTTTTACTAATCGAAACAACTCGACCGTCTTTAGCGTATTCCCTACCTTCTTCAACTACTTTTTCGGGGATGGACCATTTCATCGTATCACTTCCTATTCAAATTCTAGTCGTTCAGTTACGTAACTTTTTCCATCTAAGGTTGATTTAATTTGTAATTGTTGTGGTATTCTTTCTTTTAGTTCTCTAACGTGAGAAATAATACCGATTAATCGACCTTCTCCTTCGATACTTTCAAGAGCTCGAATCGCCATCTCTAAAGCATCTTCATCTAATGAACCAAATCCCTCATCAATAAACATAGCCTCAATTTTAATGCCTCCAGCTTCTTCTTGAATGACCTCAGCTAATGACAGCGCTAATGATAAAGCTGCTATAAAACTTTCTCCACCAGATAACGTATTAACACCTCTTAAAGTTCCCGTATTATCATCAAATATATTAATTTCAAGTCCTGTTTTCTTTTTAAACGATCCTTGTTCTTCTTTTAATTCAAATTGATAACGTCCATTAGTTAGTAAGGTTAGTTTCTCATTCCCTCTTTTTAAAATACGTTTTAAATAGGTCTGAAGAACAAATCTCTCCATACTTAATTTATTTGGCCCATCACCTGTCATCACGTTCGCTAATTCCGTTAATTCTTCTAATGCTTCTAGCTGCTCTTTAATACTCAACTCTTTTTCTCTTACTTGAAGAATTATTTTTTTATTTTGACTCATTCGATATTGTAGTGTGTTTAACCGTTCTTTATTTTTTTCTAAACTATTGTTTAAAGTATCTCTTACTAACATCAATGGTTCTAATTCAGGTTTTTCACGCCCATCAAGAAGATGATCCAGTTTAGTCATTTCTTCTTTTAATGCATATGACTCTTTTTCAAACGCTTGAATATCTTCTTCTAACGTGGTTATTTGTTCTACTTGAGTAATCAACTCATTGAGATCAGACATAGAAAACTCCTGAGTCTCCTTAAATAAGTCTACTTTTTTCTGTTCCTGAGCTAATTTATTTTCTAAAACATTCTTTTGTTCTAATTCATTTTTAAGCGTTGTTTTAGTAACTAACTGTTGTTGCTCCGATTTATTAATATCATTTTTTAATGTAGCAACTTCTTTTTCCCATTTCTCAACTTTACTAGACAGTGTTTCACTTTCTTCCATCATCTCTTTTAAAGCTGACCATTTTTTAGGTAATCGCTCATTTATTTCTGCATAAGAAACCGTTACTTGTAAATTTTTATTTTCAAGTTCTCGAACTCTTTCTTGCATTTGATTTAACTGCTCTGACACTTCTTTTTGACGACTTTCAGCTTCTTCTAGTATGGTTATTTGTTCTTCTATCTGATTTAATTCTACTTCATTATGTTGTCGCTTAATTACTAGTTCATCAGTTTTTTCTTGGTTTCTTAATAACCAATCTGATTCTGATACTTCTTTTTCAAACAATAAATTAATCTGATTTCGTAAGTCTTCCAGTTCTTTTTCAAATGTCTCTTTTTCTGATTCTTTAAACTCTTTTGTTTTATCTAAGGAAACAATTGTTTCACTGATTTGTGCTAACTCTATTTCAATTGTTTCAACTTTTTCTTCCAAGAGTATCATTTCTTCTTTTGTCATCACTTCAACATGAGTTGGTGAAGGATGCTCTAAAGAACCGCAAACAGGACACATCTCGCCCTCTACTAATTCTAAACTTAGTTTGGCAATTTGAGCTTTAGCCCAATCACTTTTTACTTGTTTTTGTTCATTTAATTTTATTTCTTTCTGTTCTCTTGTTTTTAAAACTTGTTTTTGAACATCTTCTAACTGAAGGGTTAGCTCCTCCAAAGCAAATTTTTTTTTTTGATACTTCTTAATTTCAACTAATCTTGTTTGGTTATCCTCTTCTTCTTTCACTAGCTGAAATTTAGTTTCAATTGCTTTAGGTTTTTTAGCTAATATATTTTTTCCTGCTACAAGTCGTTGATTGATAGAGTCTTGTTCAAGTGCTAATTTTTTTTGTAACTTTAGTAACGAATCTAGCTCTTCTTTTAAATTTTTTTGTTCTTTCTCAAGGGTTTCTTTTCTTTTAAATAAAGGCAAGCTTGTTTCAATATTTATTAGTTCTTGCTTGTCTTTTTCTATTTCAACTTCGTTAGCTAAACGTTCAGCAAGTATTTCTTGATTTTTTTTTAATTTAACTGAAATAGTCTCTTCTTTAAGTCTTAGTTCTTTTTCTTTTATCAATAAAGAGTCATACTCTTTTTCAAGAGTTAATAAATATTCATAAGTTGGTTTTATTTTTTCAACTTCTTTTAAGAGAGCTACTCGTCTTTTATCTTCTAATATATTAACTTCTTTTTTAGATAAATCATTTTGTTTTTTACGTGCTGACTCTAATTCTTTAAAATACTCCAACCACTTTTTCTCTGCTTGAATCAACTCATCTTGTTTTAAAAGTTCTTTTTTTTCTTTACTTATTACATCTAACTGTGTTTTTTCCTCTTCTTGATACGCTTTTTCTTGGTCCCCATAGAGGGTAAGCAAATCTTGATAATACATATTATCTGTTTGTTTCTCTTTAAAGTCATCTTGCCATTCTATTTGCCCTACTAATAGATTTAATACTTGATGCTCATCCTTCAAAAGACTTTCTTGTGCTTTTTTCTGCGCTCTTAAAGAATCCGCAATATCTTGATAAAAATACGTATTAAATAATTTTCTTAAAACTTTTTCCTTACTATCACTATCAGCATTTAAAAAACGACGAAATTCTCCTTGAGGAAGCATAACAATTTGAGAGAATTGAGATTCGTTTAATTGAATCAACTCACTTAAGAATGGACCTACATCTTTTTGTTTGGTCAATTGCTCAATCTCATTATTATTTTCATCAAAAACCGTTAACCTAACCGTTGCTGGCTGTTCCCTAAAACCTTCACCTCTTAATTTTTTAACTAATTGTTCAGGTTCTCTTACCACTTCATAGGTTTTGTTTTCTTGTTTAAAGGTAAAAGTAACACAAGTCTTACTTCCAACCTCAGCAAAGTTAGAACGCATCTCTTTTCCTTGTCTTAATCCACCTGACGTATTTCCATATAACGCATAAGTCATACCATCAAAAATAGTTGTTTTACCTGCCCCTGTTTTTCCTGTAATCAAAAACAAAGATTGGGCATAAAAATCGGAGAAATCAATCAAACTATCTTCATATGGACCAAAATTTTCTAATTTTAATCGAATTGGTTGCATTTTTTTCCTCCTATTTTTCTAAACTATTTTGGATAATGGCTTCTTCTAACCACGCCTCTTGTCGTTTTGTTAATGGACTAGAAGATACTTCTTCAAAGTAGTTTTTTAACAATACTTCTGGTTTTAATTGAATTAACTCTTCTTCTTTTTCATTTATCTTTTCTTGCTTCGTTTCTTTTACCACTCTATCTAAACTAATTAGGTTGGGATAAATTTGTCGTAATTCATTTAAAGCGTTAAAAATAATGGCTGTATCAGTTAAAGAAATAGCGACATAATCTTCTCTATTTATTTTTTCATAATACTCAGGTGAAGTTAATTCTTTAAACGAACCAGTGATTTGTCTAACATCTCGTAGTGGCTTCAAAGGGATAAATTGATTTTCTACTGATTCATCTTGTAATTCAACTATTCTAATCCCCTTTTCTTGATGTTCTTCAGAAAGCGAGTATTTTAATAAAGAGCCACTATATTGAACATTTCCATTTTCTTTAATGGCATCTTTATAATGCAAGTGTCCTAGCGCCACATAATCAAATACCTCTAACATATCAAGGGGGATACTGTCCAAGCCACCCACTTCTAAAGGTGTTTCTGAATCACTTTTAGTTGACCCAGCCGCAAAAAAATGACTCACTAATACTTGCTTCTTATCTGAATCAAATGTCTTTGCCATCTCTTTTAAAACTAGAGCGATACAGGTTTGAATATTTCGCAGATTATCATCTTCAAAGTATTGTCTAGCATGAAAAGGTTCAAAATAAGGTAATAGATAAAATTGTGTGTTATTTATGACGATTGGTGTCATCGCTTGTTCTAATTTAGTATGAAGATGAAAATTTTGTGCCTTTAGCCAAGGACTGGCTGTATCAAGACGCGTTGCGCTGTCATGATTTCCTGAAATAGCTAACACTGGAAAATTAGCCTTGATGTTCATCTCAATCATCATGTCATTAAATAACGAGACAGCTTCAACTGATGGAACTGAGCGATCATATAAATCTCCAGCTATCACAATCGCTTCTACTTTTTCATCTTTAGCTACTGTCATTAATTTTTCAAATACATCCTTTTGTTCTTCAAGTAGTAAAAAACCATTTAATTTTCGCCCAATATGCCAATCTGCTGTATGTAAAAATTTCATCTTGCTCCTCCTAAAAAAGGTCTTCTTACTATTATATCAAATTTTGGAATAAATTATTGCTTAGAAAGACCAAATAAAAAAACTTTCCACAAATGAAAAGTTTTTCATCGTGAAAAGTTTCTGTTTTCTCGTAGA
Source organism: Vagococcus carniphilus (assembly GCF_014397115.1). Lineage (NCBI taxonomy): Bacteria > Bacillati > Bacillota > Bacilli > Lactobacillales > Enterococcaceae > Vagococcus > Vagococcus carniphilus. The sequence continues at coordinate 502,948 of NZ_CP060720.1, read as the reverse complement.
AATCCAGTTTCTAATATACTTAATTGTTTCCTCGCATCAAACATAACTTGATCGAAAAAGCGTAAATTAGTTACTTTTTCATGCTCCATTGTTTTTTTAGCATCTAACTCGACTTGATTAAAAATCATCAATACCAGTTTGACTACATCTTCTTCAAAGATACCATTTTTTAAAGGTAGCCTTCTAACGATTGTCGCCACCATTTCATAGCTAGCCTTATTCACTCTTTCAAGATAATCATCAATTTCTTGATTCATCTCTTCAGGTAACTGCTCCAAATGACTGTATACATCTAAAATTAGTTGCATCTCAAACTGGTGGCTTTTAGCTAATTCAAATTTTTTCTTTAAAGAGTAATCAAACAAGTCAATTAGACTATTCGTAGGGTATTCTCCTTCATTCATGGCTTTTTCTAGTTGAACAATCGCCTCTCTGATCGTTTCACTGTAAAGATTTTTCTTTGTTTTAAAATAATGAAACACTAAGCCTTTTGAAACATTCGCTTTCTCAGCAATAATATCTGTCTTGGTTTGATAAAAACCATTAGTTGCAAATTCTTCTGTTGCAATTTTTAAAATTTCGATTTGTTTTTCTTCCATTAAATTTCCAAATCCTTTCGTTGATAAATAATGATGGAGAAGATGAATAGCAAAAGACTAATACCTATAAGGATTCCAATTAAAGGATAATCCATTCTCTTTTCTAAAATAGCCGCTGGATTCGCTTTAGCAATTGGTGAAATATCAGTTAGATAAGAAAACTTTTCTTCTAAATCTCCAACAATTCCAAATAAATAAAAGATGAAAACAAGTCCCATACTAATCCCCTGATTAACCTGTTTTAAAAAACTAGACAAAAGAAAACCTAAACTTAAAAAGAAAACTAAAACAACAAATTCAGTTATAAAAATCTTCGATAAAGATGTTATAATTTCTTTATTTTTTAAAAGACCGTCATTGAAAAATAATGTAGTTGCTATACTTACACTATAGGTAACTAGCCAAAAGACAAAAAGCATACTCAAAGTCGCTGCAATTTTTTCTAAAATAATTTTCTTTCTACTAACTGGTTGAGCATATAAAAACTCAATTGTCCCATCTGTTTCTTCTTTAACTAACATTTTGTTGCCTAACATAATAGAAAAAATACTTGCTGCTATAAAAATATATTGAAAGATATAGGCAAAAAAGCCCGTTGGTTCTACTAAACTCGGTCCTGAATTTAGATGAAAAGCTTTTAGCATATTTTGTGGCAGTGTATCTAATTTGGTTGTCATCATTTCTTTCATTCCAGAAGATGACATGGAAGGAAAAATACTCATAAATACAACAATAATCACAGCCAAAGCAATCGTCCAAATCAGCAAACTCTTTCGATTATTTTGCCATTCTATTTTAAAAACTGTCATTTTTCTTACCTCCTACTCGTACATTGATAAGAATTTATCTTCTAAATCAAGAGGTTTTATTTCTAAATCTGTTATTTGGTGATCACTTAAATAGTGAATAAGTTGATCAATCTCTTCTTTGTATAAAAATTGCCAGTTGGTATCGTTCACTTGAACTTGAGTTGCTCCTAATTTTTCAAGGTCTTCTTTTTGAATTGTTTCAGAAACCACATTTACTTTTTTCTCAATCTCTTTTCCTTTATGGATTGTTTCGATTGAAATAATTTTTCCATTTTTTATAAAGGCTGCTCGATCACAGTGTGTTTGAATTTCATGTAAATCATGACTAGATAAAAAAATTGTCATTCCTTCTTTACTTTTCTTCTCTAAAACTTCAAACAACCGGTGTTGAATCATCGGATCTAGCCCATTAGTTGGTTCATCTAAAATAAGTAATTTAGGATTTTGAAGAAGTGCTGAGACAATCGCTACTTTTTTCTTATTCCCTAAAGATAAATCAGCTATTTTTTTATTGGGTTCAATTTCAAAATAAGCTAAATACTCATCAATTAAAGTCTGGCTATTCTTAATGCCATGAAACTCAGCGGTGTATTTAAATATATCTAAGGAGGTCATTTCATGATAGTAGCGAACATCACTAGAGACATAACCAACTTTCTTTTTGATATCAATACTTTGCTTAATACAATCCATTCCAAAAATTCTAGCTTCTCCACTGGTTGGAAATATAAAATTAAGAAGCATTTTTATTGTAGTAGATTTTCCAGCACCATTTGGACCAATAAAACCAAAGATTTCACCTTCTTCAATCTCTAAAGAAATATCATCAACAGCTTTCATATTTTTATACTTTTTTGTTAAATGACAGATTTCAATTACTTTTGACAATTCAAACACCTACTTTCTTCTAATGGATATCCTTATTCTAATCTCTATTGACCTTTTAGTCAATATCGCTCAAAAAAACATTACACTAAAAATCAGTGTAATGTTTTTAAACTTGATTATAATTTTTCAACCCTTGTTTAATTCCAATAATAAATGTTACTACTGTAAAGACAATCATCGGTATAACTTGAATTAATTTTCTTAACAAGTCTTCTTTACTATTTCCTTCGTATACATATTCTTTACTTGGAAAAATCAAATAAGAAATACTATCCCAGAATCCAGAAAAATTAATCACAAAAACAACAAAAGATATGAGGGCTAGTAATAGCCAAAATACAACAATAAAATTAGTTTTTTTCATGTTAATCACTCACTTTCTCTTTTAAAGAAGCAACTACATTTATCAAAAATCACCATCTATTTATACTTCAATTATACTATAGCCTATATCGTTTTTCTAAACATTCATCTAATTTAAAAGTATTTTTGATACCTTTCTAAAATTAACTCTGGTGATAGACCTTCAAAAACCGAATCGTTGGTTAAAAAACTAGTTGTAGCACCAGAATAACCCAGTTCAACGAGGTCTTTGGTCAAATATTTACCTTGTAAGATTCCCCAAATTAAAGAACTGGTAAAAACAGCTGTGGAGCCATTACTATTGAACTCAGGCGTTAAACGTTTCTTTATTTTATAAACATTATCTACTTCCCAATAAGAAACATCACCTGACTTTTCCACAATGAGTAAAGACTTAATGCCTTCAGCTAATATCTTTTTAGTTCGTTGTTCCATTGTAATTAAGTTCTCATCAAAATAATACGCTAATGTTTTTAATTCTAAATCAGAAAGAACTAACAATTCTAGTTTAGATAAAATTGGAATCAATCTTAAAACCTTATTGATAGAAACAGATTTGGCGATAATTGGCACATCCACATATTCACTCAAATGTTTAATCGTTTCTTCTGGTAAATTATCATCAATGACACAATACTTCGACTGATTAATCCGTTGTAAATAACGATTAATTAACTCTGGTGATATATTCTCTAAAATTCTCATATCATCTAGTCCAACTCTAAAATCACTTGCATAATCTTCCAAATAAACAAACGTCGATGTATTAAACCCACTAATTTTTTCACAACAGTCAATTGATAGACCATGCCTTCTAGCATCTAATACAAAACGATCGCCGTTAACATCATCTCCATAAACAGAAATTAGATTGGTACTAATACCTAATTTAGTTAGGGCTAACGCCATATTTCGTCCTGCCCCACCAAAGTAATAATTAATTTTTCCTGGATTAGAATTATTAACAATTACTTTTTCTTTTGGAACAGCTACAATATCCATGTTAATACCACCAATAACAGTGACAAAACTAGGATTATTAACAATATAACCTTTTCCCTTTATGTAGCCTTTCTTCATTAAGTTATGAATATGTGCTGCCACACCTGATCTTGATATGCCTAACTCAAACGCTAATTCTTCTTGAGATATGGTTGGATTATCTCGAATAATAGCTAATATTACTTTTTCTCTTTCTGTCATAAAAAATCTCCACCTCTATTTTTATAAACATTTGTTTATTCACTATATAATAGTTTGACTATTTTTGGAAGCGCATCCTATAATAAATATGTAAATAAATTGATGAGGTGGTTACAGTGGAAGATAAGTACATTGTAGTGGTCGGTGGTTTAAACTTAGACATCGCAGGTTTGTCAGATAAAAACTACCATGAAAAAGATTCAAATATTGGAAAAATAAGTTTGAGTGTCGGTGGTGTTGGACAAAATATTGCTCAAAACCTAACTCGTTTAGAAGCACCAACTTATTTAATTACTGTGTATGGTGATGATAGTTTTGGTGAGATTCTAGAAAAAGAATGTCAAAAAAATCAAATCAATCTTGATCATGCTGAAAAAATTCCTGGTGAAAATAGCTCAACTTATTTATACGTAGCAAATGACCAAGGAGATATGGTAACTGCTATCAACGATATGAGCATTGTAAAACAAATGACTCCTCGTTTTTTAGAAAAAAAATTAGATTTTATCAACAACGCTGAAATGCTTGTACTTGATGGTAATATTTCTCAAGAATCCATTGAATACTTAGCACAGCATGTCACTGTTCCTATTTTTGTTGACCCTGTCTCTATTGCTAAAGTTGGAAAATTTAGGCATGTCCTTGATAAAATTGATACGATTAAACCAAATGACCTCGAAGCAGAACTTTTAACTGGTGTTAAAGTAATCGATTGTGAAACTGGAAAAGAAGCTGCCCATCAATTAAATTTAAAAGGTGTTAAAAATGTTTTTATTTCTTTAGGAAAAAAAGGCATACTATGTTCTCGGCATGACGAGGAACCAACTTTAATTCCTCCAATGGCAGAGACTATTATTAGTACAAATGGTGCTGGTGATTGTACTATGGCAACTATTGCCTGGGCTAGATTTTATTATGGCGATGTTTTACCTCTAAAAGAAATCGGTCAATTGTCTCAAGCTGCTGCAAGTATTACTGTAGAGTCACCTCTTTCAGTATCAGAAGAGTTAAATATCAAAAATATCGTCCATCGATCTACGAAATATATGGAAATTATTTAAAGGAGCGTATTAATTATGGTAAAAAAACAAATTTATTCAATCGTAAATTACAATGAGGCAGTTCAAACAATGGATGCTGGGGCTGACCATATTGGACTTGTGCCAATGCAAACAGGCGGTATTCCTGCTCACCGTGTTCCTTTTGATGTTGTGGATAAAATCTACGCTGAATGCAAACGACGCGGTGTTAAATCAATTGCTATCATGTTAAATAAAGATGTGGAAGAAATGTTCTTTATTATCAAACGCGTTAATCCAGACATTGTTCATATTGCTGGTATGGACTATACTGCTGACAAATCTTTTGCTGATCGTTTACGTAAAGAATGTCCAGGTGTTGAATTAATGCAAGCCGTATTAGTAGATGATGAATCCGCTATTGAGCGAGCTAAAGGCTACGCTGAATATTGTGACTACTTACTAACAGACTCTGGATTAGCTAAAGACACAGGAATCGGTGCCAGTGGTCAAACCCATGATTGGAATATTGATCGTACTATTGTGGAAACTGTTAACATTCCTGTCATCATCGCTGGAGGTCTTGGACCAGATAATGTAGAAGATTGTATCAAACAAATCAAACCATTCGGAGTAGATTCTCTTACAAAGACGTCCTATAAATTTGAAGACGGCGTGACAGAAAAAAATATTCCTAAAGTTCGTGAGTTCTGTGAACGTGCTGATAAAGCAGCTAAAGAAATTGGTTTATAAAAGGAGACAATATGTTAGATTATAAATTAGAACAAAAAGTGAAAGTCCTTGTGACTAATGAACTAGCTACAACAACTCTTGATGTTTTAAATGACAAAGGATATCAAAAACCGCTTATTGTGATTGATAATTTCTTACTATCCACAGATGCTATTAAACAATTGTTGATAACTCTAGAAAAAAATCAAAAAGATTATCTTATTTTTGATAAAGTTATCCCCAATCCTCCTATTGAATTAGTGGATAGCGGTGCTTCTTTCTTCAAAGAACATAATTGTGATGCTATTTTAGCAATTGGTGGCGGTAGCGTAATCGATGCTGCTAGAGGAATGAACATTGTTAGACTTCTAGGTGGAAGTATTGCCGATTATGCATATGATAAAGAAATCACTGAATTTTGTCATGGTTTAATTGCTATTCCGACAACTTCTGGAACAGGTAGTGAATTATCGAATGCTTTGATTGTGACAGATACCATAAAAAATGAAAAGTTAGCTGTTTTATCAAATGAAATTGTTAGTGAGGTAGCTATTTTAGCGCCAGAACTACTGGTCTCTCTACCAAAACAATTAACTATATCAACAGGATTAGATGCTTTCTCCCACGCTGCTGAAGCTTATACATCTAACTTATCCACACCTGTTGTGGATGCCATTTGCGAAAAAATAATGTTTTTAATCTATAACTATTTACCACTGGCAACAACTGATGGACAAAATAAAGAAGCACGCGAAAGAATGATGGTTGCTGCAGCACTTGGCGGCTGGGTATTGAATAATGGCGGCACTCATATTGGGCACTCCCAAGCCCATATCATTGGCGCAAAACTAAATATTCCTCACGGCCAAGCATGTGCTTACGCTTTACCTGGTACACTTAAAGCAACAGCTAGTGTTAAACCTAAAAAAATTAAAGAAATTGGTTACATCTTAGGAGCTACCTTCCCAGAAGGAGCTGATGAAGCTGAGATTGGCAAAATCACCTCACAAAAATACCGTGAATTTAGAGATGACGTTTTAGGATTAACTGCTTTTGATACTTTAAACATAAAAAGAAAAGACGTTTTAGCTTTAACAGCGGATGTCCAACATGAACGTTTTGCTGGTAACACGCCATTTGAATTGTCGAGTGAAATTGTTGAAGAATTATTAGCTGAATTTGGACTATAGATAAAATCAAAACCACCTATTATTAGTAAGTTTAGGTGGTTTTATTATTGATAATATTTCGTTATGTTATAATTTAACGTGATCAAGAAAGGAAGGTATCTCATGACTCTACCCGTTTATGTAGCAAGTGCATTCAGTAAAAATCAAAATGGTGGTAATAAGGCTGGTGTAGTACTCAATCAAGAGACATTAACTGTTAATCAAAAAATGTCGATTGCCAAACAATTAGGCTATGCAGAAACTGCGTTTGTCACAGAATCTGAAATAGCTGATTTTAAAATTGAATACTTTACACCAAAAGAAGAAGTTGATTTATGTGGACATGCAACCATTGGCTCATTTACTATATTGATGCATTTAAATAAATTAACTAAAAATAATTATACCATCGAAACAAAGAGTGGTGTTCTTACGATTACGATTAAAGATGATGTGATCTTCATGGAACAAAACACACCTACTTTTTACGAAACAATTGATTCAAATGAATTGAGAGATTGTTTTGATATCAATGACATCGATACTCATTATCCCATTCAAATTGTATCGACTGGTTTAAAAGATATATTAGTACCCATCAAAAGTGAAAAACAATTAAGTGAATTAACACCTAACTTTGAAAAAATTAAAGAAATTAGCGAACAATATGATGTTATCGGGGCTCATCTTTATACGTTTGATGAAACACGAATCATCTGCCGTAATTTTGCACCTCTTTATGATATCAATGAAGAAGCAGCAACAGGCACTTCAAATGGAGCACTTGCTTGCTATCTTTATGAAAAACATGAGCTTGTTAGAGATACTTATGTATTTGAACAAGGCTACTCTCTAAACTCACCTTCTGAAATACTAGTTAAGCTAGAAACAACGGAGCAAAAAAAAATTAAAAAAGTTTACGTTGGTGGTAGAGGTTTTTACTGTGAAACCAAATCTTTAAGTTTATAAAAAAAAGAAGCTGTGACTAAAGTTTTAAAACTTTAATCATAACTTCTTTTTTACTTCTTCTCTTTTTTCTCAGGTTTAACATAAACAAAATCAGGATTAATTTGATTATCTAATTCCTTAAAGGCTTTTTGCATCCGTCTTTCAACTTCAGCAATCCCTTCTTTGTCTAATTTTTTGATATCTGAAATATCAATTGGTTCACCAAAAGCTAGCGTCACACGACGTTTAGTCCATAAACGGCTAAATTTAACAGGCCCCTGATAAACTGCTGGAACAATCTTCACTTTAGCCATCTTAGCTATAACGGCTGCTCCACCCTTTAAATCGTCCGAATAACGACTGCCACTTGGAAATACCATGACACTTAAATCCGTATTTTTTAATGCTTTGACAGGTGTTTTAATAGCACTAGGGCCAGGATTTTCTCTATCTACTGGGAAAACATGACATTTTTTCAAAATAAAACCTAAAATAGGATTATCAAACAGCTCTTTTTTAGCCATAAATGAAAATTTCTTTGGCCATGCTCCCATAGCAAAGTATAGAGGCTCATACCAAGTTCTATGAGGGCCTACTAAAACATAATTTTCCTCTTTAGGTAAATTGTCTCGACCTATGTAACGGGCGTTTGTATTAATAAAAAATGTTAAAAAGCGAACAACTGCTAATAAAAATCGATACATAATATTTCATCCTTTTTATTTAAATTCCTTATCAGTATGCCTAATTATTCAAAAACTTGCAAGCTTTTCTTATCTAAACATATCTTACCATGCTATAATAAAAACATTGATTTGAAAGGAAGTTTCTCATGGACAATTTATTAAAAAGTGGCGAACGAATTGATCAACTCATTGCTAGAGGGGTTAAAATCATTCAAAGTCCGGATGTCTTTTCATTTTCTCTTGATGCAGTTCTTCTAGCCTACTTCGCCTCTATCCCCAAAAAAGGAACTATTGTTGATTTTTGTTCTGGAAATGGTGCGGTTGCTTTATTTATGGCACCAAAAACAAAGGCATCCATTACTGGAATTGAGCTGCAAGAGCGTTTAGCTGATATGGGAAAAAGAAGTATTTTACTCAATGAATTAGAAGAACAAGTAACCATGGAACAACTTGATATAAAAGAAGTTAGTACAAAAATAAAAAGTGATTCTGTCGATTTTATTACGTGTAATCCACCTTACTTTAAAGAACAACCAAACAGTAAAAAAAATCCTAATCCTTATTATGCTATTGCAAGACATGAAATTCACTTACAGTTAGATGATGTCTTTAAATCTGCCTCAAAATTGTTAAAGATGAATGGAAAAATCGCAATGGTTCATCGCCCTGATCGATTAATGGATATTTTAGATAGTATGAGAAATCATCGAATTGCACCTAAAAAAATTCAATTTATCTACCCTAAGGTAGGAAAAGAAGCCAATACTATTTTAATCGAAGGAATTAAAGATGGGAAAACAGATGGTCTAAAAATATTGCCACCACTTTACGTTTACGGAGAAGATAATGAATACCTACCAGAGATTAAGGAAATGCTCCATGGGACAAAGTGAGGAACATTATTTTTATGTACTATGCTGTAAAGATGATACTTTCTACGGTGGTTACACAACTGATTTAAACAGACGATTAACAGAGCACAACACTGGAAAAGGTGCTAAATATACACGCTTATCTAAACGTCGACCTGCTACAATAATTCATCACGAAGTCTTTGAAACTAAGAGCGAGGCAATGAAAGCAGAATATGCTTTTAAACAATTAAGTAGAAAACAAAAAGAATATTACTTAGAAAACTTTTCAAAAAAATAAAGCCTGCATTTAAGCAGACTTTTATTTTTTTGCACAGAACGTAATTAAAGAAGCTTGAGGATTTTTTCCGTAACCTATCTCATAAGATATCTCAGAAAAACCAGTTTTTAGTAACATTTCTTCAAATTCTTTTATGCCGTACCAGTACAACGTAAAATGAGATAATTCTGTCTCTTTAACTATTCCTTTTTCAACAAATTCGTAACGATGAATATAAGAAACTTTTTGTTCTTGCCAATCTATTTCTTTTGCCGTACTCGTAAATAATAGTCCCTCATCTTCAGATAGCGGATAATTTGCGACACTGATTTCATCTGATTTAAACCACATTGGTAGTTCAATATCAATTAATAATTGACCTGACTCTTTTAGATGCTTAAAAAATGATACCAATACGTCTTGGATAATTTCTCTTGGTAACAAACAAAAACTACCCGTTGGCATCATAATCGCTTCGTATTGCTTATTAAGATTTAATTTCGTTAAATCTTCTTGATAAAGGATACCTGTCACATCAGCTTTAGCCATATTAATCTCGCACTGCTCTAACATTTCTTTTGATAAATCAACACCCTCGATTGCTAAACCCTTTTGTAAAAACGGAATCATCATTCTTCCAGTTCCTACTCCTGCTTCTAGAATCGTCCCCGAGCAATTCTTCAATTTATCATAGTAATATTCAAGATCCCCATCTATTGAAAATCCCACTGGTTTAGTCATTTCATAAAGTTTAGTACTTAATTTACCATATTCAACAAACATTACTACCACTCCTTTTGTCTTCATTCTAACATAAAAAAAGTTGCGACAATTAAGTCACAACTTTTTTTTAATCTAACGGTTCATAAAAATTCCCCATAATAGTTACATTCTCGGATATACTAACAAATGCTTTAGGATCAGAATCACGCATAGCATTTTGTAAAATTGGAATTTGATCACGTGTGATGATTGTAATCAAAATAGTTAACTCATTGTGATTGAAAGCTCCTTCTGCATTATTAACAATCGTAATTCCTCGACGAATTCTTTTTTGCACTTCGCATATAACAGCTTCTGGTTTAGTCGTTATAATCATAATTTGCATTTTTTTCTGCTTGGTAAATACCATATCTACTACTTTTCCATTTACAAAAATTGAAAAAGCACTATAAAAAGCGTACGGCCAACCAAATAGAAAACCTGATGTCATAATAATGCATGCATTAAAAATAATATTTAAAGACCCCACATTACGACCAGTCATTTTACGAATTGTTACACTAACAATATCTAATCCACCAGAAGACAACCCTGCCCTTAAAGCAAGACCAACACCTAACCCACAAATTCCCCCACCAAATATAGCACAAATGATAGGATCTTTTGATAAAGTTGTCACCGGTACTATTTGAATAAAAAACGACGTCATAAAAACTGAAAACATTGTAAAGACGGTAAATTTTTTACTAATTTTGAACCAAGCCAAAATAAATAACGGAATATTTAATGCATAAAGCACAACAGACATTGGTAACTGAACACTTCCAATATCCTCAGATAATGTCACAATAATTTGTCCTAAACCTGTTACACCACTTGCATAAATATGGCCTGGTTGCCAAAATAAGTTTAAGGCGATAGCTTGCAACATCCCATTGATGACAGCCATTGATATTCTTTCCATATACCCATTCTCAATAAACTGTTCTTTAACTGTTTTTAATTTTAACATGTCATCTTTAAACTCCTTCAAGTAAAAGAAAATCTGTAATCACACAACATCCAATTTATTTTTTATCCGTGACAATATTCAAATGTAACTCTTCCATTTGAGCTTTTGACACAAGACCTGGAGCATCAGTCATTAAATCAACTGCACGATTATTTTTAGGGAAGGCAATCACTTCACGAATATTATCTTTTTTCGCTAACAGCATAATCAAACGATCTAATCCTAGAGCAATGCCGCCATGTGGTGGAAAACCATACTCTAATGCGTCTAATAAAAAGCCAAATTGCTCTTGAGCTGATTCTTTTGTAAAACCTAACGCTTTAAACATATCTTCTTGCACGTCACGTTGATAAATTCTTAAAGAACCTCCTCCTAGTTCATAACCATTTAAAACAACGTCATATGCTTCTGCGTAAACTTTTTCTGGAGCTGTTTTTAAGAGCTCTACATCACTTGCTTTTGGCATTGTAAATGGATGATGAGCTGCTGCATAACGTCCTGCTTCTTCGTCATACTCTAATAACGGCCAATCAACAACCCATAAGAAGTTAAATGTGTCTTCATCTATTAACTCTAATTCTTTTCCTAATCGATTTCTTAAAGCACCTAATGAGGCAGCAACAACTTCTTTTTTGTCTGCAACAAACATTAGTAAGTCACCCACCTCAGCGGCAGTTGCTTGAATGATTTCTTCTTGTTTTTCCACTAAGAATTTAGCAATCGGTCCTTTCAGTCCATCTTCTTCAACCTTAACCCAGGCTAATCCTTTTGCACCAAATTGAGATAACCATTGACCTAAATTATCCATGTCTTTTCTTGAATATTTGCTAGCAGCTCCTTTAGCATTTAAAGCTTTGACTGCTCCACCGTTTTCAAGTGTTGATTGGAAAACTTTAAATTCAATATCAGATACAGCATCTTTCATTTCAATTAATTCCATTGCAAAACGCGTATCTGGTTTATCTACACCGTAGCGTGCCATTGCGTCATCATAAGTCATACGAGGAAATGGTAATGTAATCTCTTGATTCATGACTTCTCTCATCACTTTTGCTAACATTTCTTCTGTATAAGTTTGAATTTCCTCAGCTGTTAAAAAGCTTGTCTCAATATCGACTTGGGTAAATTCTGGTTGACGATCTCCACGTAAATCTTCATCTCTAAAACAACGAACGACTTGGTAATATTTGTCAATTCCAGCCCCCATCAGCAATTGTTTGGTTGTTTGTGGTGATTGAGGTAATGCATAAAAATGCCCTTCATGAACTCGTGACGGAACTAAATAATCACGTGCCCCTTCTGGAGTTGATTTATTTAAATAAGGTGTTTCGATATCCATAAAGCCATTATCATTCAAATAATTACGAATGACTTTGCTTGTATCATGACGTAATTTTAAATTAGCAAACATTTCAGGGCGTCTAATATCCATAAAACGATATTTCATTCGGGTGTCTTCATTCACTGTTTGATTATCATCAATTACAAACGGTGGTGTTTTGGCTTCATTGTAGATAACAATGTCACTAGCGATAATTTCAAACTCACCCGTTTTCATTTTAGGGTTAATAGCACTTTCTCGTTTTACAACCGTTCCTGTTACACCAATAACGTATTCACTACGGCATTTATCCGCAACCTCTAAAGCCTCTTTAGAGGTTTCAGGATTAAATACAACTTGGACAATGCCTTCTCTATCACGTAAATCAATAAAGATTAAACCACCTAAATCTCGGCGTTTTTGAACCCATCCTTTTACTGTTACTTCTTGGTTCAAATGCTCTTTAGATATTAATCCGCAATAGCTTGTTCTTTTTTCCATCTCTTCTACTCCTTTAATTTTTTTCAGCTGACAAAAAAAGCCCTTGTTTAAATAAACAAGGACGAATGATGACTCACACGTGGTACCACCTAGATTTGAGAAACTATACCGTCTCTCCTCTTAACTATCGATTAACGCTCGTAACGGAATGATTTTAGTCATTCATCTCCAGAGTGTCTTTCCTTTTTATTAGACTAATCTCACCTTTTTAGTCTTCTCTTTAAGCAAAAAGTACTTTCTCTTTCATTGATATTATACCTAAAAATTACTAGAAATACCCTTAAAAGTCAAGGTATTTTAGATTAAAATATCCTCACTACTCTTATTTTCTATTTTTTGTTATAATTGTCCTTACTACAATAAAATACAGTACTGGAGTATAGAGAAGTGAGAAATTCAGACACAAGTAAAAATACAATTAAGCTTTTAGTGTTTAACCTTATAATAGTCGGTTTAGTCATCGCTGGTTTCTATTTTATGCATGGAACAAATCAAATTGTAGATGTTCAAACAATTGCATTAAATGTTAGAGAAAAGCCAAATGCAACATCTCCTGTTCTAACCCAAGTTCATAGGGAAGACAGAGTAACTATTAAGGAAAAGAAAAAAGGCTGGTATAAAATACAAACTTCTGAAAAAACGGAAGGATGGGTACCAGAATGGCTTATTTTTGATGGCACTTCAGGTCCATATACCTATTTACCTGCTGTTATCACACAGCGAAATACAGAATTAAAAAAATCAAACAGTGAAAACAGTAAAACCATAGACACATTAAAGAGGAAGCAAAAAGTCTTTGTCACTCTAGAATTAAACGGATGGTGTCGAATTTTTGTCGATGGCAATTATGGATGGGTCCCAACAGATACTATTGATATCAGAAAAAACCAACAACCTAAATTTGAAGTTGATGACACACTCCAAGTTGCTCTAGATAATGCGCCTTTGTATTCTAAGCAATCTGAGTCAAGTCAAATAACTGATACTTTAGATTATGCTGAAAAAATAGTTTTGAAAGAAGTCAGTGATTACTGGTATCAAGTTCGTACAGATTCAGGAAAAACAGGTTATATGAGAAGCTGGGAAATAACTAACAATAAAATTAGCCAAAAAGAAAAACGACCTAGGGAACCTCTACCAGAACATGTGATTATGTTAGATCCAGGCCACGGTGGTAATGACCCTGGGGCACAAACAAATGATGGGAAAGTATTTGAGAAAAATTTAACCCTTCAAACAGCTAAAGTCGTTAAAGATAAACTTGAGGCTCAAGGTTATAGCGTCTTAATGACTCGTTCTAAAGATGATTTTGTATCTTTATCAAAAATTGCACGAATTAGTAATGAAAGTCCTGCCGATATTTTTATTAGTATGCACTATGACTCAACTGGTAATCCAAATGAAGGATCAGGAACAACAACATTCTACCGTAATAAAAATGGTAGACAGTTAGCTCAGGCAGTAAATGATCAAATAGCTGCTATTCTACCTCTTGAAAATAGAGGATTCGGCACACAAGACTATCAGGTACTAAGAGAAAACGAAAAACCTGCTATTTTACTTGAATTAGGCTATATCAATAATGATACTGACGCAGCCTATGCTCAAAATAAGAAATACCATAAAAAAGTAGCAGAAGCTATCTATGAAGGTAGTACTAACTATTTCCTTGAACTAAACAAAAAAAAATAAAGGTAAAGCCATTTTTGAGCTTTACCTTTATTTTTTTATTTTTTAAACTGGAATAAGTCCCCATAGTAAAGCCGCAAGTAAACCACCAATCATTGGACCAACAACTGGTACCCAAGAATAGCCCCAATCAGAGCCACCTTTGTTTTTAATTGGTAAAATTTGATGGGCAATACGTGGACCTAAGTCCCTAGCTGGATTAATAGCATATCCTGTTGGACCTCCAAGTGAAAGTCCTAGAGAAAGGATTAAAACACCAACAACCAGAGGGTTTAGACCATCTGCAAACTTATGTTGTGAGAATGCAAGTAATGCAAATACTAAAACGAACGTTCCAATAATTTCTGTGACCGTATTTGAAACAAGACTTCTTATAGCTGGACCTGTGGAGAATGTCCCAAGAATAGTTGCTTCATCTTTTGTTGCTTCCCAATGTGGTAAGTACGTAATCCAAACAAGCATTGCTCCGACAATACCACCTACAATTTGAGCAATAATGAAAGGAACCACTAAGTTCCATGCAAAATTACCTGCAACAGCCATACCAAATGTTACTGCTGGGTTTAAGTGAGCTGGTCCCATGAAGGATGACACGTAAACAGCAATGGTAACTGCTGCTCCCCAACCTAATGTAATAACAACCCAACCGCCATTTTGAGCTTTACTTTTATTTAATGATACCGCAGCTACTACCCCGTTACCAAGTAGTACTAAAATCAGTGTTCCTAAAAACTCACTAAAAATCTGTAAACTATCTCCGCTCATTTTTTATTCCCCTTTTCAAGTGATTAATATGTCTTGAAATAACTAACCTTTATTTTTTACCAATACGCTTAAACATTTGTGTTGCTTTAACAGCCTCTTTCCATCCAGCATATAAATCATCACGTTCTTCTGCTGACATATTTGGATTGAAAGTATCTCCTTCTCCTTGGAAGGCTCTTAAATCATCTAAGTCTTTCCAAATCCCAACACCTAAACCAGCTAAGTAAGCTGCTCCTAAAGCTGTTGTTTCTAAGTTAGGTGCACGCGTTACGTTAGTATCTAAAATATCTGCTTGGAACTGCATCAACGCATCATTTTTAGCTGCACCTCCATCTACTTTAAGTACCGGAATTTCAATACCGGAATCTTCCTTCATGGCATCAATAACATCTTTTGATTGATACGCAACAGCTTGAAGTGTCGCTTTAACAAAATCTTCTTTTGTTGTAGCACGTGTTAAACCAAATATTGCTCCACGCGCATCTGAATCCCAATACGGTGCTCCAAGTCCAGTGAAAGCTGGTACAACATAGACACTATTATCTCCTGTTGAAGCATTAGCTATCTCTTCAGATTCAGGTGCTGTTTCAATCATACGTAAGCCATCTCGCAACCATTGAATTGCTGAACCTGCAACAAACACACTACCTTCTAGTGCATAATAAACTTTTCCATTAATTCCATAGCCAATCGTTGTTAATAGATTATTTTTAGAAATTTGAGGTTTTTCACCAGTATTCATTACAATAAATGCACCTGTACCATAAGTATTTTTGATCATACCAGGTTCAAAAGCTAACTGTCCGAATAACGCAGCCTGCTGATCTCCAGCCATACCAGAAATTGGGACTTCACTACCGTAGAAATGATAACTTTGAGTATAGCCATAAACTTCTGAATTACTCTTAACTTCCGGAAGTAATGATTTAGGAATATTTAATAATTCTAAAATTTCGTCATCCCATTTTAAATCCATAATATTGTACATCATTGTTCTTGCCGCATTTGAGTAGTCCGTCACGTGAACATTACCATCTGTTAATTTCCACAATAACCATGTATCAATTGTTCCAAAAGCAAGTTCTCCTTTTTCCGCTCTTTCTTGAGCGCCTTCTACGTGATCTAAAATCCAACGAACTTTAGTAGCCGAAAAGTAAGCATCCACCACTAAACCAGTTTTTTTGTGAATCATATCCGCATGCCCATCTTCTTTTAACTTGTCTGCAATTGGAGCTGATTGTCTTGATTGCCAAACAACAGCGTTATAAATTGGTTTTCCTGTTTTTCTATCCCAAATAACAGTTGTTTCACGCTGGTTAGTAATCCCAATCGCTTTAACTTTATCTGGTCGAATACCAGATTCAATAAGAGCTCCTGCTATAACAGATTGAACAGAATTCCAAATTTCATTCGCATTGTGCTCAACCCAACCAGATTCTGGAAAAATTTGAGTGAACTCTTTTTGTGAACTACCAATATTTTTTCCTGACTTATCAAAAATAATTGCTCTTGAGCTTGTAGTACCTTGATCGATTGCCATAATGTATTGCTGTTCTGTCATGTTTCTTCCTCCTTATTAAAGATAGCGCTTTCTTTATATAACATATAATACCCCATTTCAAAAAGATAAAAAAGCCTAATCCCTTAAACAATTTTTGATAAATGTACAAAAAGACAAAAAAACTTTGATATAAAGTAGTTTATACCAAAGTTTTATTTAAATTTTTATTTTTTTGTCTCTCAATTTTTTGTGATTATTTATGATCTGTATCAAAAAAGATAGTTACAGGCCCATCATTTTCAAGGGAAACTAGCATATGAGAACCAAACTCACCTTCACTAACTTCTAATTCATAATTTCTTAATTGTTGATTAAAGTAATGATATAATTTCAACGCCTCATCAGGATGAGCTGACTTGATAAAACTTGGACGATTCCCTTTCTTGGTATCAGCTAATAGAGTAAATTGAGAAATAGAAAGAATACTTCCTCCTACCTGATGAATATCTAAATTCATTTTCTCATTCTCATCTTCAAAAATTCTTAATTGGCTAATTTTCTTTGCTAAATAATCAGCTTCTTTTTCTGTATCACCCTCAGCAACACCTACTAATAATACATAACCTTTACCAATTTTACCTATTTCTTTATCTTCAACAACAACATTTCCATGGTTAACTCTTTGTAAAACAACTCTCATTTGTGAATACCTCCTAGCCATGTGTCCGTCTAACACTGTAAACATCTGGAATAGCTTTAATCTTTTCAACAATCTGCTCTAAATGGCTTAAATTTTGAATAGATACTGTCAAGTGAATAACTGCCATTTTATTTTTAGCAGGTCTAGCCTCAACACCTATTAAACGTTTGGTTTGAGCGTTGACCACTAGTAAAACATCATTTAATAAACCTGAACGGTTATAACCATAAATTTCTAAATCTGCATTGTACTCTTGTTTACCATCAGAAGCTGCATCTTCCCATTCAACATCAATTTGTCTCTGTTGAACTTCTGGTGAGTTGTTCATATTGGGACAGTCTTTTCTATGAATCGAAACACCGCGACCTTTAGTAATGTAGCCGACAATTTCATCTCCAGGTACTGGATTACAACATCGACTGATACGAACTAATAAATTATCTGCTCCCTGAATAACGATACCACCTTCATGACGAATTTTCATCTTAGTTGTATCTTTCTTTTGAACAGGCTGCTTCATTAATTCTTCTGCTTCTTCTTTTTGTTTTTTGACACCGCGCTCTTTACGTTCTTTTTCAGTTAAACGATTATAAACAACTTGAGTCGTCACTTCACCAAAACCAATAGCCGCATATAAATCATCTGAGGTTTGGTAATTAAAACGATCTAGCGCATCAGCTATTTTTTCTTTTGTTAAAAAGTCTTTTGGCGCAAAATCATTGTCCAACAAACAACGTTCTAATGAAGTGCGTCCTTTTTCAATATTTTCATCTCGGTCTTTATCTTTAAAGAAACGTTTAATTTTATTTCTTGCTCGACTTGTTCCAACTATATTAACCCAATCTCGACTTGGACCAAAAGAATTAGCCGACGTTAAGATTTCAATGATGTCACCATTTTTCAATTTATAATCAAGAGGTACCATTTTACCATTTACTTTTACACCAGTTGTTTTATTTCCAACTTCTGTATGGATATTGTAAGCAAAATCCAAAGGTCCTGAACCTTTTGGTAACTCAGTTACATCGCCTTTTGGTGTAAAGACGTATACTTTATCACTAAAGATTTCACCTTTAACATTTGCCATAAATTCAGATGCATTGTAACTTTCATCTTGAAGTTCAATAATTTCTCTTAACAAACTAATTTGATTGGCATTTTTATCTTCTTGTTTTTCAGTTTTTCCTTCTTTATAAGCCCAGTGAGCAGCCACACCAAACTCAGCAATTTGATGCATTTCATGAGTTCTTATTTGAATTTCAATTGGGTTACCACTTGGACCAATAACTGTTGTATGAAGAGATTGATACATATTAGTTTTAGGAACAGCGATATAGTCTTTAAATCTACCTGGAAGTGGTTTCCATTTAGTATGAATAGCTCCTAAAACGGCGTAACAGTCTTTGATAGAATCAACCAAAACACGAATAGCTAATAAATCATAAATTTCAGCAAATTCTTTTTTCTTATCTTTCATTTTACGATAGATAGAATAAATATGTTTTGGTCGTCCGTAAATTTCTGCCTCAATTTCTAACTCTTCTGTCGCCTGTTTGATTTCATCAACTGTTTGAATCACATACATTTCACGTTCACCACGTTTTGAATTCATCAAATGAACAATTCGGTAGTACTGTCTTGGATTTAAATAACGTAGTGAGCGGTCTTCAAGCTCCCATTTGATTAAACTAATCCCTAATCGATGAGCTAAGGGCGCATAAATTTCTAATGTTTCTTTAGCAATTCTTCGTTGTTTGTCTTCTCTTAAATGGTTTAGCGTTCTCATATTATGAACTCTATCTGCTAATTTCACCATAATGACTCTTAAATCTTGAGACATAGCAAGTAACATTTTCCGATGATTTTCTGCTAGTTGTTCCTCATGAGATTTATATTTAATTTTTCCAAGTTTTGTAACGCCATCAACCAACATAGCAACATCGGCACCAAATTCTTCTTCTAAATCTTTTAAAGTTACTTCAGTATCTTCAACAACATCATGTAAAAATCCTGTTGCAACTGTATGTGGGTCCATGCGAAGTTCGGCTAAAATGCCTGCTACTTGAATTGGATGGATAATGTAGGGTTCTCCAGACTTTCTAAATTGTTCAGCATGTGCTTTTGTGGCATAATCACATGCTTTTTGTACAAATTCAACATGAGCTGGATTCATATACTCGGCAACCATCTCTATGACTTCTTTATCTGTTAGTACTTTTTCCTTTGACATATGACCCCTCCTTTTATTTTATTAAAAAAAAGTACTTAATCAGTACTTTTCACTTGTTTAGATTAAACTTATTATACTCACTTTAATTTATGATTTCAATCATTTAAAAACAGACTTTCAAGATACTTTCAAAAAACATTCTTATATATCTAGGAATGTTTTCCGTTTTATGTTATCATACACTAAAATAAAAATACGTTTTAGAAAGTGAGTACCAAATGACAAAAAAAAAACTATTCATTCTTCCTTAGAACTATTAGAAGACATTGACCCTTCCAAAATGAGCGCTTTTTTTAAACTCATGTCTGAAGAAATCAGGTTTAAACTTACCTTTATTTTAGCTCATTACGGAGAAGCATGTGTAAGTGATTTAGCAGAATACGTCGATTCAACTGTCACAACAACTTCTCATCATTTGCAAATATTAAAAAAAAATAAGGTTATCAACAGCCGTCGCGAAGGAAAACAAATATTTTATTTTATAGACAATCCCAAAGTCATTCATTTCATTAATGTTGGACTAGACTTTGGACAACTACCTTAATTAAAGAAAGGAGAGTTACTGATGAAAAAACAAACATTAATTATTAGAATTATTTTTTACGGACTTCTTTTAAGCAGTTTAATCGGTTTAATTTCTTTTGGATTTATCTTTCTGGAAAGTAATATTTCTCATTTTTTATGGGATAAACTTTTAAATGATATGCCTTTTAAAGGAATCAGTATACTTATATTTTGCTTAATTGGAGGTTTCTGCATTGGTAAATTAAGAGAAAAATGGGGTGATTATCCTCAAACAGCTCATGATTCTATCGATCAATTAAAAAAAATACAAACCGTTAATTATCGACCAGCCTTTAGAAGCTTATTTGTCGCCTTACTCGTTTTAATTTTTGGCGCTGGAGTTGGGCCCGAAGCTGCTCTTTTAGGAGCTATTGTCATGCTCTCTATTTGGCAAGCTGATAAAATGCGTTATCTCTTCTTTAACCAAGAAACCTTTCTCAACCTTAATCCAATTGAAAGATTCAGACACATGCTTCACCCAACAAAATATTTAGTTGCTTATAATGCTGAATCAGCTCCAAAAGGAGAAAATTTTCTTTCTACCAAAAAAGCTTTAAACATTTTCTTTAGTGTTAACGGACTAATCTCTTTTACTATTTTGATGAAACTTACAAAACAACCTTCTTTTATTAGTAAAATGGGAGACACCTCTTGGCACCTAAAAGATTTATGGGTTTTCATTCCACTACTTATAGTTGGTTTATTGTCTGGAAAAATTTATAATATTTTTAAGAAAAAAATGAATCAGTGGTTTAATTTTTGGCAAGATGAACCAGTTAAAAAAGCTCTTCTAGGTTCTCTTTCTATTTTCATTATAGGATTTTTTTCCCCTAATCTTTTATTTTCAGGACAAGTCGCTCTTGGATCTGTCCCAAAGGAATACGTGAAATTTTCTTTCTTAATACTTCTCTTAGTTGTCGTTATTAAGTTGGTCTTTTTACAAATTTGTTTAAATACTGGATGGATTGGCGGAGATATTTTTCCAATTGTATTTGCCTCTATCATCCAAGGATTCGCTATTTCTCAAATCTTACCTGCTTTTGATGTTATATTTATCGTTGCTACTGTTGCTACTGCTATGGCAGTTACTATTCTCGATTCTCCAATTGGAGTCGCTATCTTTATCGCTCTATTTTTCCCAATACAAATCATTCCTGTAATTTTTATAACAGCTATAACTTTAAAAGTTACTAAACAACTCGTCCAAAAGAAAACTGCGAAGGAGTAATCATTATGTTCGGCTTACTTATTGGATTCAAACGACTCATTAGATGTCTTGTTAGATGTTTTAACAAGGAAGAAACTAAAGCATTACTAGTTGCTACAGGAATTATTCTATTAATTGGAACTATTTTTTATCATAATATTGAAAAAATGACCTTTATCGATTCTTTTTACTTTAGTTTTGTCACTTTAGCAACAATTGGTTACGGTGATTTACATCCTATCACAACAATCGGTAAATTATTCACTGTTCTTTACGGTATTTTAGGTTTGGGTATGGTTAGTTTATCTGTTGGTGTTATTGCAAGAGAACTCGTCCAAATTAGAAATGAAAATCAAGAAAATAACCAAAAAAATAGAGAAGATACTCTTTCATAAGAGTCTTCTCTACTTTTTTATATCCCTTCAATACCATTTCTAATCTCTAACATCTCTTCTTCCATGTTAGAAATTAATTCTGCTGTTTCTCCTAAGCGCTTTGATAAACTTTCATCTGTCACGCCTTGTTTATATCTTAAGCCATGTTCTAAACTCGCCCAGTAATCCATAGCTATTGTTCTAAACTGGATTTCCACTTTAATATTTTTAGTTTCTTTAAAAAAGAAAACTGGAATCTCAACAATTACATGTAAACTTCGATAGCCGCTTGGTTTCGGATTCTTTATGTAGTCTTTGACTTCTAGTATTTTAATATCTGTCTGATGGCTTAGAGATTCTAATACCATGTAAATATCATCCACATAAGCACAAATAACTCGTATACCGGCTACATCAGAAAGTTCTTTTGAAACAATTCCTCTTGAAAAAGGAAGACCTTTTCTATCTAACTTTAATATAATACTTTTTAATGTTTTGACTCTGCTTTGGATTTGATGAATCATATTGCTTCGACCAATATTGGCTGGACTACTTAATTCCCTATCAATAATTTTTAGCTTCGTTTCCACTTCATCAATGGCAGACTGATAATAAATAATTAATGCTCGGTATGTTTCCAACGCTCCTATATAAAAATTTGATTTAGGATCTGAGTCACTTACTAATTTAATTAGTTCACCTGTTGCATATTCTGTCATCTAATCACTCCAATATCATTTATCTCTCTTTTACTATAACCTTAGGATATGAATTTTTATTGAATATATTAGACTTATTAACACAAAAAAAGATGATAAACTTTCACTTATCATCTTTAACTTCTTTATTTAAGTAACTCCCATTGATAACTCATTGCAGAAAGAGCATACAAAGGAGCTGTTTCTGCTCGTAAAATCCTCGGACCTAAACCACATAATACAGCTTTATGAGACTCGAATAATTCGATTTCTTCTGGAGTAATCCCACCTTCTGGGCCGAAAATAATTAAAACATTTTCACCTGGTTGGATCTCTTGAATCACTCTAACAAAACTTTTTGTTTCATTTTCTTTTGCAGACTCTTCATAGGCAACTAAGATATGTTTGTAGTCACTTAGTTGGTTTTCAAATGCTTGAAACTTAGATAATAATTGCACTGTCGGTATTTGACTTCGATGAGATTGCTCAGCAGCTTCTTTAACAATTTTTTCGAATCGTTGCTGTTTTTTTACTAATTTCTTTTCATCCCATTTAACAACTGACGTTTTGCTAGGAAATCCTATCAATTCGCCCATTCCTAGTTCTGTTGCTTTTTGAGCCACCCATTCAAATTTATCTCCCTTAGTAAAACCACAGGCAATCGTTACTGAATAAGGCATCTCTTTTTCTTTTTCTTCTTTTTGAAGTTCTTTTAAAGCTATTTGATTTTCTGTTATGTCTATAACCTCAGCAATTAACACCGTTTCATCATGAAAAGTTAAGAAACACTTATCCCCTGTTTTCATACGCATCACGTGAGCAGCATGATGAAAATCATCTCCTGTTAGATGATAAGCCGTTTTTTCTTCGTAATTTTCTTTTAAAAAATATCGTTGCATGATGACTTACTCCTCAATAGATTTCTTTACAATAAAGGCCAACCAATCCTTTTGTTGGAAACGTTGATCAACTTCAAATCCATTCGCATATAAAGCTTCTAACACAATATCTTCTTTATCTTCAATAATACCAGAAATGATAAAAGTTCCTTCATCATTTAAACAACGGTAAGCATCAGGAATTAATTCGATAATAATATCAGCTAAGATATTAGCCACAATCACATCGGCCTTTTTATCAATACCTACTAATAAGTTATTAGCTGAAACTTCCACATCATGGGCAACTGGATTTAAGTTCATATTATCTTTGGCAGAAGCTACAGCCACATCATCTAAATCATAAGCATAAACTTTATCAGCGCCTAGACATTTACTCGCAATACTTAAAATACCTGAACCAGTCCCTACATCCATCACTGTTTCATTTCCTCTTAACACTACTTCTAAAGCTTGAAGTGTCAAACGAGTTGTCGGATGTGTTCCTGTTCCAAATGCCATTCCAGGATCAAGTTTCATCACATGTTCATCCGCTGAATGTGGCGTATAATCTTGCCACTCAGGAACAATCGTTAAATAACGACTGATAGTCACCGGGTGATAATATTTTTTCCAAGCAGTTGCCCAATCATTCTCGACAACTTCAGATGTTTCAATTTCATTTTTACCAATATCTAGTCCAAAAGAAACCAACTCAGTTACGCGAGAGTTAAGAGTAGGTAAAATTTCTGGTAAAAAAATCGTTTCAGGATAATACGCGTTAACTTTTGCACCTTCTTTAATATGATCAAATGTTGACACATCTAGTATTTCACCAAAGGCATCACTCTCAAAATTAGTCACATCCATCGCATCTTCAATGGCAACACCACTTGCACCTAATTCCATTAATATATTTGATACTGCTTCAACTGCTTCACTTGTTGTTAAAACAGATACTTGATTCCACTTCATGTAAAAACCTCTTTCTTAATATTTAGGGTATGGAACAAATGTTTCTTTTTCAAAAGATGCAACACGTTGGTTAAAGTCTTCATCATTCCAGTTTAATTCAAATGCTTCGATGGATTCGTCTGTTAAAAAGTCTAATAAGTCACTTTGACCTTCTGTTACTACTTCATTTAAATAAATTGCAAACGCACGAATCCATTCTCTTGAAAGTCCTTTTTTACGATTAAAAGGAATCGTTGTTAGGTACTCATCTTTATCAATTACCTCTGCTTCATTCGTGTAAAACAAAATAGCATCTTCAAATTCAATCACTTCTTCTTCGCTAAGAACACCTTCTTCGTCTTCAATAGCTTCTTGGGTTTTATTTTCTGCAAACAAAACAACAATCACTTCGAATTGATGTTTTTTCGTATTCCAATCGATGGCAAAATCAACCTCATTTAAATGTTTTTCTAATTCTTTTTCAATGACTTCTAGCATATTTTCTTTTTTCATTTTCTTCACTCATTTTCTATAGTTTTCTTTCCCTATCATACCGAAATCCCTCCCATTTGCCAATCATAAGATATGATATAATAAAGGGAAAAGATTAAGGAGGACTATGATGCAAAAACCACTTGCTTATCGAATGAGACCAAATACAATTGATGACATTGTCGGTCAACAACATTTAGTTGGAGAAGGTAAGATTATCCGACGTATGGTAGAAGCTAAAATGTTATCTTCTATGATTTTATATGGACCTCCTGGAACAGGAAAAACAAGTATTGCTAGTGCTATTGCAGGCTCTACCCATTATGCTTTTCGCATTTTAAATGCAGCAACAGATACTAAAAAAGATTTACAAGTTGTTGTTGAGGAAGCTAAAATGAGCGGCACAGTTATCCTTTTATTAGATGAAGTTCATCGATTAGATAAACCAAAACAAGATTTTTTACTACCTCATTTAGAAAATGGTCGTATTATCATGATTGGCGCCACAACTGAGAATCCCTATATTGCTATCAACCCTGCCATCAGAAGTCGTTCACAAATTTTTGAAGTGAAATCTCTAACGGAATCAGATATTGAAGCTGCCGTTTTTCGTGCACTGGAGGATAAAGAAAATGGATTAGGCGAGTTAGCTATTCAACTTGATAGTGATGCTTTAATTCATCTCAGCCGTGCCACTAACGGGGATTTAAGAAGTGCCTTAAACGGATTGGAACTTGCTAGTAAATCTACACCACCAGAAGCAGATGGTAAAGTTCATTTGACACTTCAAATTTTAGAAGAATGCATTCAGAAAAAAGCCTTTTCTCATGACAAAGATGGTGATGCTCATTATGATGTTATCTCCGCTTTTCAAAAGTCTATTAGAGGAAGTGATGTAGACGCTGCTCTTCACTATTTAGGTCGTCTTATGGAAGCAGGAGAATTATTGATTGCGTGTCGTAGGCTACTTGTGATTGCTTATGAAGACATTGGCCTTGCTAACCCAGGTGCTTGTTCTAGAACGGTATCCGCTGTTCAAGCAGCTGAAAAATTAGGTCTGCCTGAAGCTCGCATTCCTTTAGCTGAAACAGTTATCGACCTTTGCTTATCTCCAAAATCAAACTCTAGTATCATGGCTATTGATAACGCCTTAGCAGATATTAGACAAGGTAATATTGGAGAAGTTCCAGATCACCTAAAAGATTCTCATTACTCTGGAGCAAAAGAATTAAATAGAGGCGTTGATTATCAATATCCGCACAATTTTCCAGGTGGTTGGGTAAAACAACAGTACTTACCCAACAAACTAAAACATAAAACATATTATGAGCCAAAAGAATCTGGAAAATATGAAACGGGTCTTGCTCAAAGATATTTTAAAATAAATGAATTAAAAAAATAACATTTCTTCTTCAACACTATTAATTGCTGATTTAAAAATCTTGTGTTAAGATAAACCTATAGATATCTGTGATGTGCGTCGTATCCTCACAAGTGTTGACCGAACAATTAATTTTACCTTGGGAGTTACCAAGATATCGTGGAAAACATGCCTTATCACTTGGTAGTTTGAAGCGTTACTAACAATTCCCACCTGCATATAAAGCGGGTTCAACCATTCAGGGTACATAACGGCATCGACGGATATTTTCTTAAGAAATTGAAGCAATTTGCAATTTTTGCAGATTGCTTTTTTTATAAACATTTTTTTCAGATTGGATTGTGATATAATTGATTAAGATAGTTATGTTACTTTTTTCTCTTGTCTTACTAATCATTGGTTGGTACTTAAGAAAAAACGTTAACAAATTAGAACTCGTTTTTACAAAGGA
The DNA here is from genome assembly GCF_014397115.1 of Vagococcus carniphilus. Classification (NCBI taxonomy): domain Bacteria; kingdom Bacillati; phylum Bacillota; class Bacilli; order Lactobacillales; family Enterococcaceae; genus Vagococcus; species Vagococcus carniphilus. The sequence continues at coordinate 475,960 of NZ_CP060720.1, read as the reverse complement.
AAATAACCGAAATTTACTTGCTTTTTCTTCTAGTTTTTTAGGACTAGGAATTATTGGCATTCCTGTTAGTTTTATTTTTCCAACCAAGGAATTTGCTTTATTTTTTGTAGCAATTGTTTTAGTTGTTTCTGCAACGTTTTCTATTCGCTTATCTAAAAAAATGAAATAAAAGTATGCAGAAAGGGTGTTTCATATGTTAAAAGAATACAAAAATATCTTAGTGGCGGTGGATGGTTCGAAGGAATCAGAACAAGCTTTTAAAAAGGCTGTCCAAGTTGCTAAAAGGAATGACTCAGTCTTATACATTGCTCACGTTATTGATATCAGAGCTTTTGAATCTGTTTCTAGTTTTGATGAGTCTTTAGCTGAAGAAGCTGCTAAAGTGGCAAAAGAAACGCTAGATTCTTATGTCGATTACGCAAGAGAACATGGCATTGAGGATATTCATTGTTTAATCGAATACGGGGCACCTAAGACTGTCATTACAAAACAACTTCAAAAAGATTATCGCATCGACTTGATTATGCTTGGAGCAACTGGCTTAAATGCTATGGAACGTATCTTAATTGGTTCTGTTTCTAGCTACGTTTCTCGCCATGCTAATTGTGATGTTTTGATTGTAAGAACTGATATTAACAATAAATTATTAGAAAAAGAAAAAAAGAAAAAATAAATACAAAAGACTGATTCAATTTCCACACCACGTGGATTGAATCAGTCTTTTTTTCTTATTTCTATCATTAATATACTTCCTACGACTAATTTTTTGATCTTCAATAGCTGCTCCCATTGTATCAATTCCTCTACCACTAGCACTTCCTCCAACACCAAATCCGTGATGAACTAAAGGCGTCCATCCTTTTAAAGGATCTTTACCTTTTTTTCTTAAGCTATCATTCTTTTCTCTTATCTTTTCAGATTTCAACTTTTCTTGACTCACTTTTCTCACCTCTTTCTAATAATCCAATTGTACCATAAAAAAAAGAGACTGAATCAAGTATCAGTCCCTCTATTATTTATATGAATTATTTTTTTAATGCTTCAACGTCGCGAGCAATCATTAATTCTTCGTCAGTTGGAATTAATAATACTTTAACTTTTGAATCATCTGTAGAAATAACACGTTCATCACCACGAACATCATTTCTAGCTTCGTCGATTTCACAACCAAACCATGTTAAACCATTGATAATTTCTTTACGCATATTAATATCATTTTCACCAATACCAGCAGTAAAGACAATTGCGTCAACACCATTCATAGCACTTACGTAGCTACCAATGTATTTACGAACGCGGTCAGCAAAAATTTCTAATGCTAATTTAGCTGATTCTTTGTCAGAGCTTTCTAAGTCACGCATATCACTAGATACACCTGATAAACCTAAAAGTCCAGATTCTTTATTTAAGATATTGATCATATCTTTAATATCAGTTAATCCTAATTTACCCATTAAATATTGTAATAATGAAGGATCGATATCACCTGATCTAGTTCCCATTGTTAAACCTGCTAATGGTGTGAATCCCATAGATGTATCGATTGATTTACCACCATCAACAGCAGTAATTGAAGCACCATTACCTAAATGACATGTAATAATTTTAGTTTCTTCGATTGGACGACCTAACATTTCTGCTGCTCTTTCAGAAACATAACGATGACTTGTTCCATGAGCTCCATATTTGCGTGCACCAAATTTTTCATAGTATTCAGTGTTAATGCTGTATAAGTAGTTAACAGCTGGCATTGTTGTATGGAAAGAAGTATCAAATACACCAACGTTTAATGTATGTGGTAATACTTTTTGGAAGACACGGATAACTTGTGCTTCTGCTGGGTTATGAAGTGGTGCAAATTCAGCTAATTCATCTACTAATTTTAAAGCTTCGTCATCAATAATTGCTGATTCTTTGAAATGTTCTCCACCAGCAACAATACGGTGACCAGCTCCTGTAATTTCTTCGAATGAATCAATAATGTTTAAAGCTGTTAATTGTTCTAATAACATGTTAATAGCAATTTCATGGTTTTCGATGTCTTTAATAACTTCGTATTTTTGACCTTCTCCATGTTTGATTGTAAAGATTGAATCATTTAATCCAATTCTTTCTACGATTCCTTGAGCGATAACTGTTTCTTCTGGCATAACATATAATTGCCATTTTAAACTTGAACTACCTGCATTAATTGCGATTGTTTTTGACATAATAATAATTCTCCTTTTTATTCATTAATATTTGATTGATACCAAGTTCGAAACTCACTAATAAATTTTAATAATGGTTGTTCGTCCTTAAGGGATGGTAATTCAGCAAGTAATACCTCTGCTGCTTGTTTTGCGTGATCACCTTTGTTTTGAAGTATCAGAATTGATTTGCCTAAACCTTTCTGACTGAAAAGAGAGCTTGGTAATTGCAATACTGCTTGTAAATAGACGTCTTCTTTTAACCAATTTGTTAAAAGCGGTGCTTGATTAGTTTCCAATAGATTACTTGGAACTAAAAATAGACCAAAACCATCTTTTTTAACATGCTTCATTGCCTTTTCCATTAATAGATGATGAGCAAAACTATGCTCGTCAGAAGAAGCCACTTTAAAGTCCGCCACCTTCTCATCTAATGGGTAGTAACCAATGGGTAAATCAGATAAAGCAACATCCACTGGGTCGATCAGTAACGGATCTATGCTATCTTGGTGGAATAAATGAGCGTCTAGTTTCATCCACTCTTGATTTACCGCAGCAATATTTAAAAGCGTATCGTCAACATCTACACCAAAACCAGTAGCACTTTTTTTAGCCAAGTTCAAATTAGTCATTACTGTGTAAAGCAGATTACCTGTCCCAACAGCAACATCTAATATGCTAACTTCCTTACTGTCTTTTGTTAATTGTTCTAATAGGTAAACAAATAAAAAGCCAATACCATCTGGTGTTAATTGATGGTTTGCTTGAATGCCCTCTTCCATTGAACCTTTCAACAAAACTAACTGACTAATTTTACGTTTGTCTTCTTCGGTTAAACTTAGTACCTCTAATTGCTGGTATAAAGACGTTACCTTTTCCACAACTTCTTTTTTTGGAACTCCGTCAATGACACGGACAGTTTGTGAATCAATGAAATTTTCACTGTTCTCAATGTACGCATCAAAAAAAGAAGTGTCGAGTGCTTCTTGTAAAATAGTGACTGCTTCAAACATTAGTTGAAAGCCCTTTTCTACATCAGTATGAGCCAATACTTCCACCTCTTTCATTAACTATAACAATTATCTCTCACCGTTTCATTTTAGCGAATAAATCCGAATAATTCAAGGTTTTGTCACAATAAAAGAGTGAGAAATCATCCGATTCTCACCCTTTTTTGATAAAACTCTTTTTAGTTGTTCGCTTGTAGTTATTTTTTAGACTTGTATTCAACTCTACTTCCTTATTTTTTTCATGCCAAATCACATCAACTTCACCAAGATTATATGTCACTGTCTTATTTTTCACTATTTTTTCTTCCTTAATTTCTTCCCACGTTATGTTCTCTAAAGATTTAGCTAAATAAAAATCTTTTGTATTAACAAGTACTTCTCTTCTAGTTCGATAATCTTCCAAAACATATAAAGTGATGATAGTAAACATCATTAAAACAACTAAGATGGGTAATAAAATCCCTCCTTCATAATCATCAGTTGAATAAAAAGTAGGAATAAGTTTCTCCTTCAAGTGTAGTTACCTCCATTTTGACTAACCCTTTTTTCTCAGAGAAGACAACATGGTCTACTCCCATTACAATAGGTTGATGTCCTTTTGAATCACTTGTTTTTCGAATCATCTGTTTATATTGTTCAAATACAATTCTCTCTTTATCTTCATTCACATAATATAATTTATTTTTCTCTATTTTTTGAAATGTCATCTCTTTTATTTCTGATTCTATTTGAATCTTACCTATTAAAAGCTCTAAGTAATTATCCTTCGTAACGTGTTTATCTACCTGAGTAATCATCGATAAAAAAGGTTTTAAAAAAAGAAGTAATCCCATTAAAACAACTAGAGAGATCAAACATTCCGCCAATGTAAATCCTTGATAAGTGACTAATATTTTTTTATTTCTAAGTATTTGTCATCACACTCAATTCTAAGATGATTTTCATTCCATACTTCAATAGTTGTTTTCTGACCAACTGCTTTTTCTCCCACTTGTTGTTTAGCGTTTTCGTCATTTAAAACAGAAGACATTTCATATAATAAAATAGCTTGTTCCAATTCCTCCTGAGCTTTCTTCTCATCTACCAAGAAAAAAGTGATAGTTCCCATCAAGAATAGTAAAGATGTCACAATGATAACCATAGCAACCATACATTCTAGTAATAAGTATCCACTATTTTTTTTCATCACGGCGAATCACCTTTCCACTCCCTAATTGAAAAGTATAAATAATATTCCGTTTATTTAAACTATCCTCAATTTTAATTCCTTCAATCTCTTTAATATTGCCTGAACCTGGTAGAAATTCAATTGTTTTGATTGTTCTTAGATTTAGAGGTTCCTCTACATATAAAAACTCACGATACAACACATCATGATGATAGTATTCAAACTTCAAAAAGTTGCTATCTGCGCTTTGAGATATCTTCGTTCCATGCTGCTCAATAATAGCACTTTGATGTGTTTGCTGAATTCTTCTTTCCACTTGATTAAGAAACATCTCAACTTTTATTTTTTCCTTCCAATGCTTCAAGCTAATTAAAGGAACGGCTAAAAAAATAGTAATCGTCAAAAGAACAAGCAAGCTCTCTATTAAAGTAAAACCAGCGTTATTAGTTCGTTTCACTATTTCACCTTAATCTCTAATTTATCAGCCTTATCTTTTTGATCTTTTGAAATATACTCTCCAGCAAATAAATCTTGCGTAGTTTTAGGACGTTCATTATGATCTAAATAATACATCTCACTTTGTGTTTCGATTACTTTTTCTAAAGCAGCATCTCCTTGCTTGTTGATACTATCTGTCTGTTTAATTAAGTTTGGTACAAATAAAATAATCAAAACTGCTATAACAAAAAGGACTATTAACATTTCCAACAATGTAAATCCTTGATACTTTTTATTTTTCTTCCTTTTTTTAAACCACTTCATTACTAATATAGATCCCCCATCCCACTATAAATTGGTAATAACAACGCACTGTACACAGATACAATTAAAATAGCAATTAAAAGAAACATCATCGGTTGTAAAAAACGCATTCTTTTTTCTGCTAAATTAATAAAAGCTTTCCATTCTTTTTTTCCATATATCAACAGTTCTTTACCTAAATCTCCTTTTACTTCCCCTTGCAAAATAATTAAATTTAATTCTGGCTTTAAAAAGCGCCAATTTTTTACAGGTCCCTCTATTGAAATACCTTCTTCAATTTTTCTCTCAATTTCTTGCGCCATCTCTTGCATCAAAGGTGTATAACCTGGTTGATTCATGATGAGCACAACGTCTCTAAATTCCATCCCTTGTGTTAATAGCTTTCCCCACTCTAACGAAAATAGAGAAGTATAATAATGAATGACAAACATTTTGATAAGAGGAATTCGGCACAGCCAATTAGCACGGTAAATAGCTGTTTTCTTCGATAAGTACAACTTAATTAAGGTATACCCAATTAAAAGTAACACTAATAAACTCAAAACAATTACCGGGCTATGATTAACTAACATTAACCCAATATTTTGCTGAGTGTTACTGTCATAAAGTTCTGTTAGTTGAGGTAAAATGTACCATTTCATGCCTAGCACCATACTTGATAAAAAAAGTAATAACAATAACGGATAACTAATAACTTTAATCAAATGTTCTCGTTGCTTTTCTTTATCAGACATATGCTGTGACATTCTCAACAAAGTTCCTGTCAAATCCCCATGTACCTCAGCAAAACTTAATTGAGCTTGTTCTGATTCCTTTAAATGAAGAATTTTCAAACAAGTGGGCAAATTTTTTCCTTCCAATAGTCGTCGATTCATCTGTTTTATTTCTTTTTTTCTTTTTGGATTAACCGTTTGCATAAAAGTTAGACTCTTCTCTAAAGTAAATCCATTGTCTAGCAACTCTGCTAGTAAAACCAAAAACTCTTGTTTTTCTTTTCGTTTAAAGGTGTGATGAGTAAAGTTGATAGGTTTCTTGAGTAATGATTTCTTTTTCATACGCTTCTTGCAAGCTTTTTTCCCAATCTGTTTTCACCCCATTCATGGTTAAATCGTACAAGACTGAATATCTATTACTGGTTGTTACAGGAAGTAATTCTTGATACACAATTCCCCTTAAGCTTTGCATTAGCTCAACTTCAGGAATTCCAAATTCTCTTAATCTTGTCATAACACTTTCCTTATCAGTTGCGTGAATTGTTGAAAAAACTAAATGCCCTGTTAACGCAGCTCGAATAACCATCTTAGCCGTTTCTTGATCCCTAATCTCTCCAATAATTAAAATATCTGGGCGATGCCTTAAACAGACTTTAACTAAAGATTGGTAAGTTAAGCCAATTTTCTCATTCACTTGAAATTGTAAAAAACGACTATTTTCAATTTCTACTGGATCCTCAATCGTAATAATTTGTTTGTTTTTCCGCTCATTAATTTTCGTAGCTAAACGATACATAGTAGTTGATTTTCCTGCGCCTGTTGGTCCAGAAAATAAGTATAATCCAGATTTAGTAATTCCTTTTTCCAATAGTTTAAATTGACTATCAAAAACATAATGATACTTTGGATTTTTTTCATTGTTATCCTGTAAAAAACGAATAACTAAAGTTTCGCGATTTAGGTAGTCTCCTACTGTCGATAATCGTATCCTCAACAGTTTTTCTCCCACTTTAATACTCGTACTTCCGACTTGCGTCTTTCTTTTTTCAGAAATATCCATACCTGCTGAATATTTCAAATAAAGAATTAACTTTTCTCCCTCATCACTAGTTAATTGTTGATATTTAGTAATATCATGATGATAACGGAAGGACAATTCATATCCTTTTTGATTTGGAAACACATATAAATCACTAGCTGACATCTTGAATCCTTTTCTTAGTAAATGTCTAGCTTGTTTTTTGACATCCATTATTACCTCCTTTCTTCTTAACATAATATTCGAAAATTTTTTCTTCTTCATTTAAATTTTTTAGCCATTTGTAGCAGCTGTCAATATGGTATAATAAGTCAACAATTATTTGACTGGAGGAGCATATGTTTGTAAACTTATATAACCCAAGAACGAATCAAGCAAAGCAAGCTAAAGTTGGTTTTTCATGGACTGTATTTTTCTTTGGTTCAATTCCTGCTTTATTTAGAGGTGATTGGAAATGGTTTTTTATTATGCTACTTGCTAATACTCTTACAGCAGGTTTTGCACACCTAGTCTTCATGTTTCTTTACAACAAACTCTATTTATCTGATTTAATTGTTGCAGGGTTTGTACCAAGTGATGAAGCTAGCAAAAGAATCTTACTATCAAAAGGCTTTATTGTAGAAACAAGACAGGATAGCCCTTTTGATGACTTTGATGATTTAGACTTTTAAGCAAAAAAATGATGAAGAGTTTAGCCTCTAATAGACTATCTCTTCATCATTTTTTAAATATTTGCCGAAGTATATACTTCAGATACGTCGTCATCTTCTTCTAACACATCAACAATTGTTTGCAGTGTTTCTAAATCTTTTTCTGATAATTCTGTTACGACTTGAGGAACCATTGTTAATTCAGATTGAGCAAACACGTAACCTTCCTTCTCTAATGCATCTCGCACATCAGGAAAATCACTAGCTTCTGTATAAATCTCAAAAACTTCTTCACTAGCTTCTAGTTCTTCTCCACCTGCTTCTAACACACTCATTAGCATAGTATCTTCGTCCACATCTAAACCTTCTCGTTCGATAGCAATATAACCTTTTCGATCAAACATGTAAGCAACAGAACCTGTCTCACCTAATGAACCACCATTCTTATTAAAAGCAACTCGAACATTTGTTGAAGTTCTGTTTCTATTATCTGTTAATGTATGGACTAAAATCGCAACACCAGCGGGACCGTAGCCTTCATAGATAATTTCATCATAGTTTTCACCTTCACCTGATGTAGTGGCTTTTTTAATAGCTCGTTGAACGTTATCATTTGGCATATTAGCCGTTTTTGCTTTATCTAATACTAATCGAAGACTTGGATTAGAGGAAGGGTCTGGACCGCCACTTTTAGCTGCCATGTAAATTTCTCTGGAAAGCTTTTGGAAGATTTTTCCACGCTTGGCATCCTGAGCACCTTTTCGTCCTTTAATGTTATTCCATTTTGAATGTCCTGCCATATAAAATCCCTTCTTTCTAAAAATTTCACTCTATATCATTCTATCATAGTTAATTAGTAAAGAATGTTTATTTCCGACGTTTACCTATTTTACTCTTGTTTTTCAATAAGAAAAGAACTGAGATAATCAGACAAGCTGTCATTGCTCCAACGCTATCTAACATAACATCCTGAAAACTTGGAGTTCTGCCACCTGTTAGCATTTGATGAAACTCATCAAGTGCCGCGTACCCTGTAGCACCTAGCCATGAAAATAAAAAGGCTAAACCTAAGTGTTTAATACGAGGATTAATACCTAGAAAGAAACTTCCTCCTAAAATAAAGTACGTTATAAAGTGGGCTCCTTTTCGAATAAAAAATTCAATGAACTTATGGTAGCCACTTGCTTTAATGCTTACTTCAGACCCACCATAATTAAAAGAGATATTAGATAATGATTCTTTAAAAGGTTCATTTTTTAATATTTTTTCAAGTAACTGTAATTGACTTTGTTGTTCATAGGTTTGAGATGAACTATAAAAAAGTATAGCCATCATTACAAATGCAATAACTAAATAAGCATTGCCATTTTTAAATTGCTTCTGCATAGACACACTCCTTAATCTCATTTATCGTACCTTGTCTGATACAAATTATCAAATTATTTATGATTAAAATAAGTTTCGTGTATAATGTAACTATTAACTGAAGGGAGTTATCATAGATGAAATATTCAATTACATGGGATTTAGATTCACTTTTTAATGGTGGCATTGATTCACCTGAATTAGAACAAAGACTAACTTTACTTGACCAACAAATTTCAGACTATTCTGATGAAATTGCTGCTTGGAATCCGGAGTCAGACGCACCAGCATTTGAAGCTTTTTCTAATATTTTAAAAATACAGGAATTAGTAAAAAATGGCTTTAATCAAGCCATCAGTTTTGTCACTGCTATTCAATCAGCAGATGTTAATGATAAAAAAGCGGGAACAACTTTAGCTAGCCTTTATAGTAAATCAACTAATTTTGAAAACGCTAATGTTTTATTAACTAAGAAATTAACAGCTATGGCTGATACTTTATGGCAAGATTTAGAAAAAACAGAAACTTTAAATCAACCTGGCGTTTCTTTTAATTTAAATGAAACACGTGAACTAGGTAAACGCTTGTTAAGTGAAAACGAGGAAAACATTATCAATCAATTATCAACAGATGGGTTTACGGCTTGGAGTTCTCATTACGATACTTTAGTGGCACAAATTTCAATTCCATTCACAGAAAAAGATGGAAAAACTATTGAACTTTCAGCTGGGCAAGCTTTTAATAAAATGATGGGGGACGCTGACAGCGAAGTTCGTGCCGAGTTATTCGAAAAATGGGAAGAAGCATGGTCTAAAAAAGCTCCTTTATTCGCTGATGCTTTAAACCACTTAGACGGCTTCCGTTTAACAGCTAACAAATTACACGGAATCAATAACCATTTACAAATACCTTTAGAGTATAACCGAATGAAAGAAGATACTCTTAACGCTATGTGGGGAACTATTTCTAAAAACAAACAACCTTTCGTTGACTTTTTAACTCGTAAAGCTCAACTTTTAGGTAAAGAAAAAATGGACTGGCAAGATCAAGATGCGCCTATTATTTTAGGTTCATTCGAAGAAAAACGTTACACATTTGATGAAGCAGCAGACTTTATCATCGAAAACTTCAACCAATTTAGCCCTAAAATGGCAACATTTGCTAAAGAAGCTTTTGAAAAAAGATGGATTGAAGCTGAAGATCGTCCTGGAAAACGTCCAGGTGGTTATTGTACAAGTCTTCCTGAAAATAAAGAATCTCGTATTTTCATGACTTACGGAGAATCAATCAATGAAGTTTCTACTTTAGCTCATGAATTAGGCCATGCTTATCACTCACACGTTATGTGGGACTTACCTGTTATGAGTCGAGATTATGCAATGAACGTTGCTGAAACAGCAAGTACTTTTGCAGAATTAATCGTGGCTGATGCAACTTTAAAACAAGCTACAACAGACGAAGAGAAAATTAACTTAATCGATGTTAAAATGCAAAATGCGATTGCTATGTTTATGAATATTCATACTCGTTTCATCTTTGAAAATAATTTACATGAAGCACGAAAAGAAAATGTTTTAACAGATGAAGAAATAACAGAATTAATGCTTAACGCACAAAAAGAATCTTACTGTGACTCTTTAGGTTCTTATCATCCACATTTCTGGGCAAGTAAATTACACTTTTATATGGATGATGTACCATTTTATAACTTCCCATATACATTTGGTTATTTATTTAGTTTAGGAATTTATGCTCATGCACAAAAACAAGGTAGCTCATTTGAAGATGACTATATTGCTCTTTTACGTGATACAGCTTCAATGACTACTGAAGAACTTGCTAAAAAACATTTAGATGTTGATTTAACAAAACCTGATTTTTGGCAAGACGGTATTGATATCATCAAAAAAGATATCGAAGAGTTCCTAACTATTACAGAAAAATACATTTAATTTCAAAAGAAAACCAGAATAGAACGAACAAATCGTTTTATTCTGGTTTTTATTTATTTTATATGTTGTTGATAGTATTCATACAATTTATGAATATCTTGGCTCATTAAAATTGGTTCAGACTCTTTAATTTCTTCTTCAGTCCAATCAAACCAACGTAATTCTAGTAATAAATCAATTTCTTCTTCGGAAAATCGTTTCTTTATTTCTTTCGCAGGGTTACCTCCTACAACTGTATAAGGTGGAACATCCTTTAAGACCATTGATCCTGCTGCAATAATAGCCCCTTCTCCAATTGTAACGCCAGGCATAATCGTTGCACCCATTCCAATCCATGCATCACTTTTGATGACAGTATCTCCTTTAGGAAGAAATGATTCTTTCACGTGATCTGCAAATGGATACACGGTTATCCAATCTGGATGATGATTATGATTACCACCAAGTAGAATTGTCACGCCACTTGCAATACAGACATAATTACCGATTTCTAGTCGATCTAATTCCCAACCAAAATCTTCCTCTGGGTTAAATAAATCTCTTGTACTACTATCCCCCCAAAGATATCTAACACATCCATTTTCAAAATTATTATTTTCATAAAATCCAGAATAATAAGATTTTTTCCCTACTGTAATTAAAGGATTTGTTACGATATCCTCAAGATATTTTGTCTCTGACCAATTTTTATAATTATTTTTTTCCATTATAATCGCTCCTAAGTATTTTAATTTTCTTACCTAGAAGCTAACTACCACTGAAACATTTTTTAATTCTCTTAACTTTCTGATCAATTTAATCATCCTTTACAAAAAAAGAGGTTGACCTCTTTAGGTCAGCCTCTTAAAAATCAAATTACATACGTACACCAAAGTCTGGTGACCATGCTGAAATACTTTGAACTGTTACACTTTCACCTGGTTGTGGAGCATGGATGTATTGTCCGCCACCAACATAGATACCTACGTGGTGAGTTGATCCTGCTGCTCCCCAGAATACTAAATCTCCTGGTTGTAATTCACTTAGAGAAATACGAGCGCCAGCACTTTCTTGTGGTACTGTCCATCCACCAATTTCTCTACCTGCTGCTACACGATACACATAAGAAGTGAATCCTGAACAGTCAAATGAATCTGGTCCTTTTGCTCCCCAAACATATGGTTTACCAATATGTTTGTAAGCTTCTGCTACTACACCACCGCTACTTGGAGCTGGAGTTGGTGCAGGTGTTGGAGCTGGTTTTTCTGGAGCTGGTGTTGGTTCAGCTGGAGTTGGAGTTGTTGGCGTTGGAGCCGGTGTTTCTTCAACTGGAGCTGGTGTTTCATTATTAGTAGTTGTATTTTCAGTTGGTTGTTCAACATTAGTAGTTGCTGGTTTAGTTTCCTTAGCAGCTTCTTGTTGAGCAGCTACAGCTTGTTGTTCTTTTGCTTGTTTTTCAGCAGCCTCTGCAGCTTTTTTCTGAGCTTCTCTTTGAGCTTCAGCTTCTGCTTGCTCTTTTAAGAATCCTTCTTTTTTACCTTGTTCAGTTTCTTTTTCAGCAGAAATTCCACTTACAGTTGCTTGTTGTGCTAATTCTTGATCAACAAGTTCGCCTTTTTTCTGTTCTAATTCAACAGCTGTTGCTTGTAATTCTGAAGCTTTTTCTTCTGTTTCAACTTTTTTAGTTTCAACAGCATCTTTGTCTTCTTTTTGTTGTTGCATCATGTCGTTGTTAGCACCTACTAATTTAGAAGCTGCCATTACTTTAGTTACAGCGTCTGATACTGAATCAGCGTTTAAAACTAAATCAACAACGTTTGAGCTACCTGAATCAACTTGTACTGAACGAGCTTGTTCTTTAATAGAAGCATCACGTTTTTCAATACGTTTTTCTAAATCTTTTACTTCAGTATTTAAAGTACCGATTTCTTTGTTTAATTCACCTTGTTTTGTTTGTAAAGCTGTTGCTTCTTCTTTAATAGAAGAAATACTGCTTTGGATTGAAGCTAACTGTGTTGAAGCAGCTGCCTCTTTACTTTGTAATTCACTAATTTTTTTGTCTTGAGATGCAATCTTTCGATCAACTGAATCAGCATTCGCTACTAAAGGAAGGGCTGTAGCTGATAACATAAGGCTGCTCATTAACAATGTAGATAAAATCTTCTTTTTCAATTTAATAGTCCCCCAGATATTTTTTAAAATATATAATTTCTAACTTTTAATATTCAAATTCAACGATAAATGAATTGTAGCATAGTGACATGTCATTAATATAATGAGAATGTTACAAACATGTTTCATTACAAATAACATTTATTTTTTTACATTAAACATCTTTTTTAAAGGCACAACTAGTATAGCTATCAATAGAATATTGAGTAAAAGTGTTGGTGCAAGTGTTCTTGCAAAAAAATCTAAAATAGTTGTCTCTGTTAATTTAAACAAGACTAGTAGAAAAACTCTACCTACTGAAAGTAATGTAACAAAGACGATAAAGCTCAAAATGATCGTAAAAGTTGATGGAATGACATGTTCAAATAATCCATACATCAACAAAACAATAATTGGTAATAAAACTAAGTTGATTCCTATAACATTGTAGAAATAAGAATCGTACAGCAATCCAATCAGGCCAGACCAAATAACTAAGTACGGTTTGCCCATTTGAAAAGTAGCAAACATTAAAAACATTAATAATAAGTTGCTGGTAAAATCCATTGGCACAGAAAATAATCCTAATATAGAACTACTTATATGTCCATCAACAAGCATAACTAAAAAGAAAATAACCGGCAACGTATATGGAAAGTATTTTCTTTTTTGCATCATTCATTTGTACCTGCCAATCGTTTAACAACTGTAACAACATTAGCGTCATACATGTCAGCTATTGGTGTCACTAAAATTTCATCATGTAAACCTGTTTTACTCTTCTTAACTTCCTTAACTTCTCCTACTAATAACCCTTTAGGGGAGTTATTGCCTAAACCTGACGTTGTCACGGGAGTTCCTTCTTTAATAGCTTCAGAAGAAGTTAATTGAGATACAACCAATGTATGAGTTTTATTATTGTAAGCTTCCATTAAACCATAGACACTCTTATCTTTTTCACTTTGAATCATAACAGGAAAATGATTGGTATTTTGATTAACAGTTGTTAGTAGCTCCACTTTTGCACTATGGTTTTCAGCAATAATAACTCGACCTATCAAGCCTTTATCTCCCATAACTGCCATATTAACATCAATACCATCTTTTTTACCTTTATCAATTATTAAAACATCTTGCCAACTGTCTGGCGAACGATTAATTACTGTTGCATTAATCTTTTCATAACCTGATAACGTTTCACTTAATTCTAGTTGTGTTTTTAATTTTTCATTCTCTGCTTTTAAATTTTTTACTTCTGCTTCAAGTGAAGCAACGTAATCGATTTTTTTCTTTAAGTCATCATTTTCAGAATAGGTATTAAATAAATTATTAACTGATTTAACTGCATTTTCAATGCCTCTAAAAGGAGCTTTAACTACCTTATCAACAGTTGCAACAACACCATTTACTTCTGATTGTCCTGGCAAACTTTCTTTTTTATTGTCTCTTTGCATTGCACTGAAACTTATTAATAAGACAACAATTATCACAATAGTTAATGCGATAATAATATTTCTACTTGAATTAAATTTTTTCACTTTTCCACCTCAACGAAAGTCTCGAATTTTTAGATGCACATAACCTACATTTTAACATCCTTTACACAAAATCGCTAGAAACCTACTATAAATTTAAGAAAATATAAAAAAGGCTGAGACAAATGAGTCTCAACCTTTATTTAACTTCTTAATTAATTACCTTCGTAAGAATCAACAATGATTTGTTTTAATTCACTGATTAATGGTTCTTTAGGGTTTGCTGTTGTACATTGATCTTCATATGCAAGTTCAGCCATACGGTCTACTGTACTATCCAATGTTTCTTGTGATAAGCCTTGTGCTTTAAGGTTCATATCAATACCAACTCGTTTTCCTAAAGCATCAACTTCAGTCGCTAATGCTTCAACTAATTCAGCTGTTGTGTTTCCTTTAAGACCTAAGAAACGTGCGATATCAGCATAATCAGTATCTGCTCTAAAGTAATCATATTTAGGGAACAATGCGTGTTTTGAAGGATCTTTTGCATTGTAACGGATAATATGTGGTAAAAGAATAGCATTTGTACGACCATGAGGAATACCATATTCTCCACCGATTTTGTGAGCGATTGAGTGACAAATTCCTAGGAAAGCATTGGCAAATGCCATACCAGCCATAGTTGATGCATTATGCATTTTCTCTCTGTTTTCTAAATTAGGATTTTTTACTGAATCTTCTAAGTAATCAAATACTAAACGGATAGCCTGTAAACTTAAACCACGTGTATAATCAGAAGCCATAACTGAAACATATGACTCAATTGCATGAGTTAAAACGTCCATTCCTGTATCAGCTGTAACACTTGCTGGAACACTCATAACAAATTGTGGGTCAATAATTGCCACGTCTGGTGTTAAAGCATAATCTGCTAATGGATATTTAACGTGTGTTTCGCTATCTGTAATAACTGCAAACGGTGTTACTTCAGCACCTGTACCAGATGTTGTTGGAATACAAACCATTTTAGATTTTTTAGCAGCTTCCATTTTATAAGTACGTTTTCTAATATCTAAGAATTTTTGTTTAGCTCCAAAGAATTCTGTTTCTGGATGTTCGTAGAATAACCACATACCTTTAGCCGCATCGATAGCAGAACCACCACCAATAGCAATGATTGTATCAGGTTTGAAATTATTAATCATATCTGTTCCAGCATAAACAGTGTTAGTTGAAGGGTTAGGTTCTACGTCTGAGAAAATTTCGTAAGTTACTTTGTTATTGCGTTTGTTTAACTCATCAATAACTTTTTGTGCGTAACCAAATTGAACCATACCTGGGTCACAAACGATAAATACGCGTTCTAGACCTTCCATTTTTTGTAAGTATTGTAATGAATTTAATTCAAAATAAATTTTTTCTGGAAGTTTAAACCATTGCATATTATTTCTCCGTTTCGTTACTGTTTTTGTATTAATTAAGTTAATAGCTGTAACGTTTTTAGATACTGAGTTTTTACCATAAGATCCACAACCCAGTGTTAATGAAGGAATCATTTCATTGTAGATATCACCAATACCACCTTGAGCTGCTGGTGAATTGATTAAGATACGACAAGCATTCATTCTTAAGCCAAACTCGATATGTAAATCTTCATCTTCTGAATGTAATACAGCTGTATGTCCTTCTCCACCAAGTTTTAACATTTTCTCACATAATTCTAAACCATGCTCACGACTGTTAGCTTTAAACATTGCTAAAACTGGAGATAATTTTTCTCTTGATAATGGGTAATCTTCACCAGCATCTTCTAATTCAGCGATTAGAATTTTTGTTCCTTCTGGTACTTTGATTCCAGCATCTTTTGCGATTGAAACTGCTGAATGACCAACAATATTAGGATTAACAGCTGTTTTAGCTTCATTCATAACTGCTTTTTCTAATTTAGCTAATTCATTTGGTTTCACAATGTAAACTTGATGTGCTTCAAATTCAGCTTTTACTGTATCATAAATTTCTTTATCAACAATAACACCTTGTTCAGACGCACAAATCATTCCGTTATCAAATGATTTAGAAGCAATTAAATCGTTTACTGCACGTTTGATTTTAGCAGATTTTTCAACATAAGAAGGTGTATTACCAGGTCCAACACCTAATGCTGGTTTTCCTGTAGAGTAAGCTGCTTTTACCATACCTGCTCCACCTGTTGCTAAAACAATAGCAACTCCTTCATGGTTCATTAAACCATTTGTTGCTTCAATTGATGGTTGTTCGATCCATTGAACACAATTTTCAGGTGCTCCTGCTTGAATCGCTGCATCTCTTACAATACGAGCTGCTTCTGCTGAACATTTTTGCGCGCTTGGATGGAAAGCAAAAATAATTGGGTTACGTGTTTTAATTGAAATCATTGCTTTAAAAATAGTTGTTGATGTCGGGTTTGTTGTCGGTGTTACCCCACAAACCACTCCAACTGGGTCTGCGATTTCAATAATTTGTTTTTGTTTATCTTCATTGATTACACCAACTGTCTTATCATATTTGATATTATTCCAAATACTTTCTGATGCAAACATATTTTTAATTGCTTTATCTTCGTAAATACCACGGCCAGTTTCTTCAACTGCCATTTTCGCTAAAGGCATGTGTTCGTTTAATGCTGCCATTGCCATTTGATGAACAATGTGGTCAACTTTTTCTTGATCAAAAGCTTTCATTTCTTTTAATGCCACATTTCCTTTTACAACTAACTCGTCAATCATTTGTGCTACATTATTTTCTTTTACTTCAACTTTTTTATCTTTTGTCTTAACCATAATAGCCTCCCGAAAAATTTGTTATTTACTTCACAAATGTAATATACAATATTTTTTCATTCTTGTAAAGTGTTTTTGTGATTAATTTCACTTTTATTCTAAAAAGTAAAAGTAACTATTCTTATAGGTTTAAAATGAATAATTACTTTTATTAGATATGTTTACACCTTTATTGATAAAATAATCACAATACCTTTACATTAAATCGTCTATGTTTTGACAATCATTAGTCATCATTGCTTTCATTTGTTGGTAATCAAAAAATTCATTCGGTGTCATCTTTTCAATATCTTCTTTTATCAAAGCTATCGTTTCTGGAGAACTTTTTTTCCAACGATACTCACACAGATATTCCCAGACATCATTTTCTGTCACTCCTTGATAACCGTTACTCGCTAAATTATTCAACCAATCTTTGACAACTGATTTTAATAACCATCTTTTAGTTCTACTTATTTTTGTCATCTTTAATACCTCAACATAAATAAAAAAAAAGAAAATCTTATTGATTTTCTTTTTCTTCTTCAACTATTGTTGTTTCAACTTCTTCAACCACTTCAGTTTCTTGAACTCGAGCTGGAGTTGCTGTTGTACCTTCTTTGACTGTTTTAATAGCGTTACGTTCAAATTCTAAGTAGATACCTTCACAGTCAATAACAACTGTACCTTTATCAGTATTTACTTCATGAACTACACCGTATAAACCACCAATTGTAACAATCTCGTCGCCAGCTTTCATATTATTAAGCAATTCTTGACGTTGATTTTGTTGTTTCTTTTGTGAGCGAGTCATGAAAAACATCATCCCACCGATAATAACTAACGGAAAAATCATTGTTCCTAAACCGTTCATTCCATACACCTCTTCTTCTTTTATAAGTCACTATACACTTTAACAAATTTTAATAGCTTACACTAGCTTATTTTATTAAAATTTAGAAATTTTTCGGATTTTCTTCATTAAATCCATACTCTTCAAAAAAGGTTTGTCTAAATTCTAATAAATTATCATCCATGATTGCTTGTCGGACTTGTTTCATCACATTTAGTAAGAAATACAAATTATGATAAGAAGTTAAACGAATACCAAATGTTTCATCGCATTTAATTAAATGACGGATGTACGCACGAGAATAATGACGACATGTGTAGCAATCACATTTTTCATCAATTGGTCTAAAGTCTTTGGCATACTGAGCATTTTTAACAACTAAGCGGCCTTGACTTGTCATACAAGTACCATTTCTCGCAATTCTAGTTGGTAGAACACAGTCAAACATATCAACTCCGCGAATAACACCATCGATCAATGAGTCTGCTGTCCCTACTCCCATTAAGTAACGTGGTTTATTTTCAGGGATTAATGGTGTTGTAAATTCTAACACACGGTTCATTTCAGATTTAGGTTCTCCTACAGATAACCCACCAATTGAGTAACCTGGAAAATCTAAACTAACTAAATCTTTAGCACTTTGCTCTCTTAAATCTTTGAATCCAGCCCCTTGAATAATACCAAATAAGCCTTGACGATCAGCATTTTGATGGGCGTTTAAGCCACGTTCAGCCCAACGAGATGTTCGCTCAATTGATTTTTTAACATAATCATGACTTTGCTCAAATGGTGGACATTCATCAAAACTCATCATGATATCTGGTCCTAATTTATTTTGAATTTGAATAGCTTTTTCAGGTGATAAGAACATTTTAGAACCGTTCAAATGATTTCTAAAATGAACACCTTCTTCTTCAATTTTTCGCATATCACTTAGTGACCAAACTTGAAAACCACCTGAATCTGTTAGTATTCCTTGGTCCCAGTTCATAAATTTATGCAGGCCGCCTGCTTCTTCTACAATATCTTCACCAGGACGTAACCATAGGTGATAGGTATTACTTAAAATAATACCTGCTCCCATATCTTTTAATTCCTCAGGCGCCATTGTTTTAACTGTTGCTAAAGTCCCAACCGGCATAAACATTGGTGTTGGAAATGTTCCATGAGGTGTGATAATTTCGCCTAGTCTTGCTCCTGTGTGTTTCTCTTTTTTAATTAAACGATATTTAATCGCTGGTTCACTCATTTAATCTTCCTACTTTCTTTTATTTTACAAACATAGCATCGCCAAAACTGAAGAAACGATATTTTTCTTCTACTGCATGCTCATAAGCATGAAGTACATGTTCTCTTCCTGCAAAAGCACTAACTAACATGATCAACGTAGACATTGGTAAATGGAAATTAGTTGAAAAAGCATCTACTACTTTAAATTCATATCCCGGCTTAATAAAAATTTCTGTCCAACCACTATCAGCTTGTATGTCACCTTCAAATTTTGAACCAATTGTTTCTAGGGTTCTAATAGAAGTTGTTCCTACTGCTACCACTCGTCCACCTGATGCTTTAACCTCTCGAAGAACTTCGGCTGCTTCTTCTGTTAAACGATAAAATTCACTGTGCATGTGATGGTTGTCTAAATCTTCCACACTAACAGGTCTAAAGGTTCCTAACCCAACATGTAATGTTAGATAAACTAACTTCACACCTTTAGCTTCAATTTTTTCTAAAAGTTCTTGAGTAAAATGTAGTCCTGCTGTTGGGGCTGCTGCTGAGCCGTTTTCTTTAGCATAAACAGTTTGATAACGTTCTTGATCATCTAACGTTTCTTTTATGTATGGTGGTAGAGGCATCTCTCCTAAAGATTCAAGGTTTTCTAAAAAGACTCCTTCATAAGTAAAATCAATGATTCTTCCGCCATGCTCTAACTCTTCTTTAACGATAGCTTTTAATCTACCGTCACCAAAAGAAATAGCTGTACCAACTTTTGCTCGCTTAGCTGGTTTTATTAAAGTTTCCCATCTATCGCCCTCAATATTATTCAATAAAAGAACTTCTAAATGCCCACCAGTTTCTGGCTTTTCTCCGTGAAGTCTTGCAGGTAAAACTCTTGTATCATTCATAACAAGAGCATCCCCTTCATTTAACTCATCTAATATATCATTGAAATGCTTATCTTCAACTTTTCCAGTTTCTTTATCTAAAATTAGTAATTTGGAAGCTGCACGATTTTTTAACGGTGTTTGCGCAATCAATTCTTCCGGTAAATCAAAATCAAAATCCGACGTTTGTAATGTCATAATCTTCTATTCCTCTCTCAGTCATTCTGTTGTATTTTAACATCTTTCCTTAAAAAGAAAAAGAGGAAGGGAATATCACAGATTAAATAGATTATTTTTAGAATAAATCAGTTACAATTCTTTATTTAAATTTTGTCATTAAAGAAATAAGGGTATACTAGATAAAAGGAGAGTTTTTTATGGAGAAGAGAAAAATACTTAGCATTGTAACTGCCCTGTTGTTTGTTGTTTATATTTCTGTTGCCTTCAATTGGCTCAACTATGAAAATTCAATCAGTTTTTTGATTTTCATCTTAGCTCTAATTATCATTATTATTGCTAATAAAGAAAATGATGCTGCTACTAGAGTTGCCTTTAGTTTTATTTTATTCAGCACAATACTCCCTATTATCATTCCATTTATTTTTTTATTTGATTACTGGTTGGATCGCCCCTAGTTAATTAGTTTAACTAATAGTAAAGGAGAATAATCATGAAGGCTAAATTTTGGGATAAACTTGCTCCAAGCTTTGATAAAAACAACACTATTAATCCATTATTACTTGAAACTATTAAAAATTACCTATCCTCACAAGACAATTTATTAGAGATTGGGACTGGAACAGGACAAATGGCAGAAGCTTTATCTGAAAGTTGCTATTTTATTGAAGCCAGCGATTTTTCACCTGAAATGATTGCTCGTGGAAAAGAAAAACAATTAGCACCTAACATTAATCTTTCTATTCAAGATGTAGCTAATTTAACCTTTTCTGATAGAAGCTTTGAAGTTGTATTAGCAATCAACATTCTTCATGTCGTTTCTGATATCGATCAAGTACTCAAAGAGGTTCATCGAGTGCTCAAAACAGGGGGCTATTTCATCTCTGTTGTCCCTATTTTTAAACAAAATAAACTAAAGTTCTTTTTATTAAGTTTTCTCATGAAGCTAATGAAATTTCGGCTATGGTCTATTTCAGATTACCGTACACTCTATACTAAATATAAATTTGAGATTATTTGCGAGCGAAGTATCTCTGATGACGGTAGCTCTATTCTATTAATTGGTAAAAAAGAATGAGTTCTCTTTTTAAGGAGAACTCATTCTTTATAAAAGTCATAACCTAAATGCTCATAAGCAAATTCTGTCACCACTCGACCTCTTTGCGTTCTTTTAATGAATCCTTTTTGTATCAAATAAGGTTCATACATATCTTCTACCGTTTCTGTTTCTTCACTAATATTAACCGCAATCGTGGTTAAGCCAACTGGTCCTCCATTATAGAGTTCAATCATTGTTCTTAGTATTTTTTGATCCACATAGTCTAATCCTTTATGGTCAACTTGAAGCATTTTTAAGGCTTCATCTGCTAATTGGATGTCAATTTCACCATTTCCCTCGACTTGAGCAAAGTCACGGACACGTTTTAATAACCGATTGGCAATACGTGGTGTGCCTCTTGATCGTCTCGCAATTTCAAAAGCACCGGATTCAACAATATCTGTTGCAAATATATCAGCTGACCTTAGAACGATTTCTTTTAAATCATCATCTTCATAATATTCCATATGGCAAATAATTCCAAAACGATCTCTTAAAGGAGCTGATAACATGCCTGCTCTTGTTGTTGCACCAACTAATGTAAAAGGCGGTAAAGGAAAATGAACAGGGTGAGCATTTGGACCTTGTCCCACCATAATATCTACATAAAAATCCTCCATAGCCGAATAAAGAAGCTCTTCTGCTACTCGAGGTAATCGGTGAATCTCATCAATAAATAAAACATCTCCAGGCTCTAACTCATTTAAAATGGCAACTAAATCTCCTGGTTTTTCAATTGCTGGTCCACTAGTTGTTTTGATATTAACCATCATCTCGTTAGCAATAACCATCGCCATCGTTGTTTTTCCTAATCCAGGAGGGCCGTAAAGTAAGACATGGTCTAATGATTCTTCTCTTTGTTTAGCTGCTTTAATATAAATTTCAAGTTCTCGCTTCACTTTATCCTGACCAATGTATTGAGATAAATACTGAGGTCGGAGTGACTTTTCTAAAAACTCTTCGGATTGTTCTGCTTCACTTGATAAAAGCCGACTTTCTTCCTCATTCATTTAATCTTCTCCCTACTTTTTCATTAATAATTTTAATCCATGACGAAGGATTTCATCTGTTTTGTGGCCTGTCATCACTTCAAGTTCTACTTTAATTCGCTTGATTTCTCTATCTGAGTAACCAAGTGCCTTCAATGCTTCGATTGCTTCATGAAGTGAACTATCATCAACACTTGTAAACAAATCATCTTGTTTCATGCTAACAGATTTTGGCTCACCTGTTATTTCTAGTTCACCTAGTTTACCTTGTAAGTCTAAAACCATTTGTTGAGCTGTTTTCTTCCCTACTCCTGGGAATTTTGTTAAATATTTAGCATCTTCTGTTTCAATGGCATTAACAAGTCCGGCATGATCATCTAATGCCATAATAGCTAAGCCACTTTTAGGTCCAATACCTGAAACACTGATTAATTTTAAGAAAAGTTGTTTTTCATCCAAATCAGAAAAACCATATAAAACATGGGCATCATCTCTAATAACTTGATGCAAGTACACCGTTACTTCCTGTTCTAAATAAGCAGAATAGCGAAACGGATTCGCTACCGCAATTTGATAACCAATTTGGTTTGTTTCAATCACAATATAGTAAGGACTAATGAATGTAACCTTCCCTTTAATATACTCAAACATGCTTTTCTCCTTTATTAATTCTTTTAATTTCCGCACATACGTTCTCTAAGATTGTATCATATCTTAGTTTTTTTACCAAAAAGTTTTGTGTTTCCTTTAAAATAACAGGCAAAACGTTTTATTTTAACTTATTATCATTTAGGACTATACTTTAGTTGTACCCATAATTGGAAAGAAGGTAGATTTTTGATGGATATTAAAAATGTAACTGTTATTGGTAGTGGTGTTTTGGGTAGTCAAATTGCTTTTCAAATTGCCTACTCTGGGTTTAAAGTGACTGTTTTTGACATTAATGATGAAGCTTTAGTCAAAGCACAGCGTAGTATGGTGACGTTAACCAAAAGCTATGAAAGAGACATGGAAGTGACCGATTTAGAACTAAAAGAAACTCTTTCAAATCTTATCTACACAACTAATCTTGAAACCGCTTCAAAAGAAGCCGATTTAATCATTGAAGCTATCCCTGAAATCAAAGAACTTAAAATTAATTTGTACAAACAACTAGCAACGATTGCTCCTGAGTCAACTATTTTTGCAACGAACACTTCAACTTTTTTACCAAGTGACTTTGCAGCTGAAACAGGACGACCTGATAAATTTTTAGCTCTTCATTTTGCTAATCAAATTTGGCTGAATAACACAGCTGAAATAATGGGAACAGCTGAGACTGATCCAGATGTTTTCGAGACAATCGTAGCATTTTCTAAAAATATCGGTATGATTCCTTTACCCCTTTACAAAGAACAACGAGGATATATTCTTAATTCTTTACTCGTTCCACTCCTCAAATCAGCTGAGGATTTATTGGTGAATGAAGTTGCCGACCCTGAAACGATTGATAAAACATGGATGATTGCAACTAAATCACCACGTGGTCCATTTGGTATTTTAGATATTGTTGGTTTAAATACGGCTTACAATATTGCTCTTAGTAAAGACACAGACGATTCTAAAAAAATCGCTCAATTCTTAAAAGAAAATTACCTTGATAAAGGACACCTTGGTATTCAATCCGGACAAGGATTTTATACTTACCCAAATCCTTCATACTTAGAAAAAGATTTCTTAACAGAATAGACAAAAAAGGATTGTGACTTAAATAATCACAATCCCTTTTTTTAATTAAATAATTGTAAATAGCTTCCGTAACCTTCTTCACGCATTTTTCCAACTGGAACAAAACGTAAAGCTGCTCCGTTAATACAATAGCGCAAGCCACCTTCAGATGTGGGGCCGTCAGGAAAGACATGGCCTAAGTGAGAATCAGCTTCCTTACTTCTAACTTCTGTCCGCACACGAGAAAGAGTCGTATCTTCTAATTCTTGTAACGTAGCAATCGGTTTGGTAAATGATGGCCAGCCACATCCAGCATCATATTTATCCTTTGAAGAAAATAACGGTTCTCCGCTTACTATATCTACATAAATACCTTCTTCAGAAAATTGATCAAATTCACTCGTAAAAGGGTGTTCTGTTCCGTTTTCTTGAGTCACTTGGTATTGTAGTGGGGTTAATTTTGCTCTTAAATCTGCTTCATTTTTTTTCATTATTCTGGCTCCTTTTTTTAAAGAACTTTTTTCATAACTTGATTAACATAACCGATTGGAAATCCGACAATGGAATAATAATCCCCAGAAATTTCTTTAACAAATAGCGCACCTTGACCTTGAATCCCGTAAGCTCCAGCTTTATCTTGGTGCTCTTTAGTCTCGATATAGCAATTAATGTCCTCTTCTTCTAATGGGTAAAAAACAACATCTACTGTTTCTGTTTTTTGAAAAACCCCTTGTTCAGTGTTTATATAAACACTGGTTAACACTTGGTGGGTTGTGTCACTTAATTTTTCCAACATTCGATAAGCGTCCTCATCATTTTTTGGTTTTCCCATAATCTCATTTCCTAAAACAACTGTTGTATCACATCCAATCACAATATCTTTTGGCTTATCTTTAATTAAGCACATTGCTTTTTCTTTAGCCATTCTCTCAACATAAGCTAAAGGCTCTTCTCCTACTTGTACAGTTTCATCAATATCAGCAGGCATGATGTCAAACTCTTTAACTGATTTACTAAGTAATTCTTTTCTTCTAGGTGAACTTGAGGCTAATATCACTGACATTTTTTATCCTCCTAATGCGGATCTTGTATTCGTTTGAACAGTTTCTCCATATCTTTATTGGTGAAGCGGATTAATACTGGTCTACCATGAGGGCAATTAAATGGATTTTCACAGTGTTTTAAATCTTCTAGAAGAGCACGTGCTTGTTTTTCATCTAGATAGTGATTAGCTTTAATCGATCTCTTACAACTCATCATTATCGCTGTATCTTCTCTAAATTTTGCCACACTTGCTTTTCCTGTTTCTAAAAATATATCGATCATTTCACGGATGATACTTTCTTCTTGCCCTTTAATATACCAAGTCGGATGACTTCTGACAATTAAACTGTTATTGCCAAAATCTTCTAAATAAATACCGACTTCTTCTAACACAGATTGATTTTCTTTAATCCTCAAAACATCATCAGCAGAGTACTCTAAGACAATTGGAACAAGTAGCTCTTGTAAGTCGTTTGATACTTCTCCAATTTTTTGTCTGAAATATTCATACTTGATTCGCTCTTGAGCTGCATGTTGATCGATAATAAAGAGGCCATCTTTATTTTGAGCAAACAAATAAGTGCCATGCATCTGACCAAAATAATCCAAGTCCGGAAAACTTTCGATTTCTTCTTTGATTTCTTTTTCTTCTTCAAACACAGGTATTTCAGTAGCAACTTCCTCTACATGAAAGTGCTCTTGCTCTTTTAATACACTTGGTTGCGACATTTCAACAAATGGTTGGCTTTTTTCTTCCGGCTGATTTTTTAAATAAAAATCACCAGATTCTCTATCATAAGCTAAATCACTTGGTACACGTGATTCAACTGATTTTTCTATTACTTTTGGTTTAGAAAAATCTAAATCAAGTTGTTCTACTTTTTCTTCTGGAGCCATTCTTTTTCTGTAAGGAGCACTGTCACTCGCATTAGGAATTAGCACTTGGTCCATTAAAACGGATTGGATAGCCTCTCTAATTAGAACAACTAATTCTTTTTCTTTACTTAGACGTACTTCTTGTTTAGTTGGATGGACATTTACATCCACTAATAAAGGATCCATCTCAATTTGTAAAACCACTAGAGGAAATCTACCTACCATTAATTTTGAACCATAGCCTTCAATGATGGCTTTATTCAAAACATAATTTTTAATAAAACGGCCATTGATAATTAAGGACAGATAATTTCTGCTGGCTCTTGTCACTTCTGGTAAGGAAATATAACCTGAAAGTTTAAAATCCAAATCTTCACTCTCAATTTTCAACATCTTCTTAGCTGTTGCCACACCGTAAATACCAGCAATGGTTTGCTTCAAATCACCACTACCAGTTGTTACCAACATCCGGTTGTCATCATGAACTAATCGAAAAGCAACGTTAGGATGACTCATAGCTAACCGATTAACGATATCTCCAATATTGGCTAGTTCTGTTTGAAGTGTCTTAACGTATTTAAGTCTAGCTGGCGTATTAAAAAATAAATTTTCAACTGTAATACTAGTCCCCTTACGTAACGAATGAGGTTTATGTTCTTCTACTTTTCCTCCTGAAAGAAATAAATAGCTACCATTTCCTTCTCCAGTTGATGTTTCTAAGGTTATTTCAGAAACTGACGCAATACTGGGTAGAGCTTCTCCCCTAAATCCTAACGAACGAATTCGGAATAAGTCATCTCGGTTATGAATTTTACTAGTAGCGTGGCGTTTGAAGGCATTTAAAACATCATCTGCTTCAATTCCTTCACCATTATCCACTACTTGAATTTTTTTTAATCCTGATTCTTCTAAATAAATATCGATTTGCGTACTTCCAGCATCAATCGCATTTTCAACTAACTCTTTTACAACGGATGCTGGTCGTTCAACCACTTCACCTGCCGCAATCTGATTGGCAAGCGTTTGAGATAATTCTTCAATTTTCGTCATTCACTCTGCCTCCTATACTTATTAAAGTTTCTTTTGTAATTTAAATAGACAATTAAGAGCATCCATTGGTGTCATTTCCAATAAACTCAATTCTTTTAATTCTGTTAAAACGGTTGTTTCTGATTCAGATAAACCGCCAAATAAAGAAAGCTGCTCTGTTTCTTCCACCACATCTTGTTGAATAGGTTGTTCTTTGATAGATTCTATTGTTACGTCCGTTGTTTTAGCCTCTAAATGAACCAATATATCTGAAGCTCTTTCTAATAGATCATCTGGTAAACCTGCCAGTTTAGCAACATGGACACCATAACTTTTGTCAGCAGGTCCTGTCATCATTTTATGTAAAAAGACAACTTCTCCATCCTTTTCAACAGCTCCAACATGAATGTTTTTCAAACCAGACAACTCTTCTTCAAGTACCGTTATTTCATGATAGTGAGTTGAGAACAACGTTTTAGCTTTTACATTTTTATGGATGTATTCAATAATAGCTTGAGCTAAAGCCATGCCGTCATAAGTAGCTGTCCCTCGACCAATCTCGTCAAACAAAATTAAACTTCTTGGTGTTGCATAAGATAAAGCTTGATTAGCTTCCATCATTTCAACCATGAAAGTACTTTGACCTGAGATTAAATCATCTGAAGCCCCGATTCGTGTAAAGATTTGATCAAAAATTGGTAACACTGCTTTTTCACATGGAACGAAACAACCAATTTGAGCCATAATAACCGTTAAAGCTAGTTGTCTCATATAAGTACTTTTACCTGACATATTTGGTCCTGTAATTAGTAATATTGATGTTTCTTCATCCATTAAAACAGAGTTTGGTACATACTCTTGTTGTCCTAATACTTTTTCAACAACTGGATGTCGTCCTTCAATAAGTTCAAGTTCATGTTTGTGGCTCACTAATTCTGGTCTAACATAATGATATGACTCACTAATGTCAGCAAAACTTTTTAAAACATCTAAGCTTGCTATTGATTTGGCCAACTTTTGTAAAAAATCAATTTCTTTTTTGACTTCTTCACGCACAGATAAAAATAATTGATATTCTAATTCTTGAGATTTTTCTTCTGACTCTAAAATCAACGTTTCAATTTCTTTTAACTCTGGTGTAATGTAACGTTCAGCATTGGCTAACGTTTGCTTTCTTTCATAACGCCCTTCTGGTAATAAATCAATGTTACTTTTAGTAATTTCAATAAAGTAACCAAATACACGATTGAATTTTATTTTTAAGGTTTTAATGCCTGTTTCTTTTCGTTCTTTAGCTTCAAGTTCTGCAATCCATTGTTTCCCATTACGCATAGCATCTCGGTAAACATCTAATTGCTCATTGTAACCGTCCTTAATCACATTACCTTCTGTAATCGCTAATGGCGCATCTTCATTAATAGACGCGTCAATCATTTCAACAAGCTCAAAAGCTGGCACTAAATCAACTAAAAGCTCATCCCACTCGCCCTGATTAATGCCTTCAAGCACTTGGCGGATACCTGGTACTTGGTTCAATGAGGTTTTTAATTGGATTAAATCACGACCATTTACCGTGCCAAATGCCACTCTTCCAGCTAAACGTTCTAAATCATAAACTTTTTTCAAACGATCTTTTAAATCCATTCGTTCAAAATAAGCATTTAATAAGCTTTCAACCATATTTTGACGAGTTACAATTTGTTTTTCTTGAACAAGAGGACGATCTAGCCATTGTTTTAAAAGTCTAGCTCCCATCGCTGTATTGGTTTCATCTAGTAACCACAAAAGAGTGCCTTTTTTCTCACCTGTCCGAATCGATTTTGCTAATTCTAAATTGTATTTAGAATAATAATCCATTTTTAAAAAGTGATCTGATTGATAACTAATCGCTTGTTGTAAGTGATCCAAATTTCTTTTTTGTGTCACTTGTAAATAAGAAATCAGTGTCTTAGCCCCTGTTTTAAGGGCTTCATTTTCTAAATGAACGACTAAATGACTCATCTGGGCAACTGGTTTTTCAGCGACTTCATGTTTTGAGATGACAATATTATGTTGATCTAATTTTTCTTCCAAGCCTGTATCAATGCTTGAGCCAATCACGATTTCTTTGGTCTGTAAGCTTTCACATTCATTAATGATGTCATCTACCGTTTCAAGTAAACTAACTTTAATTTCTCCTGTACTTAAATCTGCATAAGAAAAACTATATTGTTTATTTTCTTCAATAAAGGTCACAGCTGTTAAATAATTATTTTCTCTAGATGCGACTTCTCCCGAAGCTACTCTCGTTCCTGGTGTCACTAATTGAACAACTTCTCGTTTCACCATTCCCTTTGTTGTTTTCGGGTCTTCTACCTGCTCGCAAACTGCTACTTTGTATCCTTTTTCAATCAACGTATCAATATAGTTAGCCGCTGCATGGTGAGGAACACCACACATAGGAATTGGGTCATCTGCGTTTTTATTGCGACTTGTTAAAGTTAATTCTAACAACTGAGAAACTTGTTCTGCGTCATCATAAAATAATTCATAAAAATCACCTAGACGGTAGAATAAAAAAGCATCTGGATAGTCGGCTTTAATGCTAAAATACTGTTCCATCATTGGTGTGTGTTTCGTTTTTTGAGGCATCTAATTACTCCCCTTCTACTGCCTTGTTTAATTCCTCTTCTAATCCTTCATTCACTTTTTTCTCAAGGGAATGTGTTACATGTTGTAATAAATCATTTGCCTCAACTAATTTTTCTCGGTAAGCAATGACTAATGGATGCTCATCAAATTCTTTTTGCTTAGCATCTGCCAAACGAATGGCTTCTCTTTCTGCTTCTGGTTTATCATAATGAGCAAATTGAACCGCATCCTTTTGAAGTGCCTTTATTTCTTCAACCATTTGCTTTAATCCTTCATGCTGATCGACTTTTTCAGCAATTTGTTTATATGAAACAATGATTTCGTTATCACTTATCTTTTCCAATAAATTATCTAAAGCTAACTGAATCGTTTCCTCGTACTGAAACTCTCGTTCTTCCACTATTTCCTCGTCCTTTCTTCTATTCTTTAAAGGGACGGTCTGGATTAATAAGATTAGCTTCAATCTTTTTCGTCTTTCCTGTTACATCATCAATATCAATCACACAATAAGATAATAGTTCTCGACCTTCTGTGACCACTTCAAAACGATGAGGTAAGGCTGTTCTAAATTTCTCAATAACAGCTGTTCTATCCATTCCTAAAATACCGTCATAAGGACCAGTCATCCCTACATCAGTGATATAGCCTGTTCCTTGTGGCAAGATTCTTGCATCATTTGTTTGAACGTGGGTATGAGTTCCAACAATTGCTGATACACGTCCGTCAATATACCAACTCATAGCTTGTTTTTCACTCGTTGTTTCACCGTGAAAATCTACAAAAATATGAGGAGTTCTCTCTCTTGCTTCTTCAATTAATTCGTCAATGACCGTAAAAGGATCATCTATCGCTGTCATAAAAGCTCTTGCTTGAAGATTAATAACGGCTAACTCTTGTTGATTAACCTTTACAAAAACCATTCCGACACCAGGTGTTGTTTCTTTGGGGAAGTTTGCTGGACGAACCATTTTTTTAGCGTCTTCAATAAACTCAAAAATTTGGTGATTATCCCAAGCATGGTTTCCTAGTGTGACAACATCTGCTCCGTCTTGAAGTAATTTTTTATATATTTTTTCAGTAATACCACGACCTGCTGCTGCATTTTCTCCATTAACAATAGTCACCTGTGGTCTATACTTCTTTTTTAATTTTGGTAAATAAGTGGTAATTGTTTCTCTTCCTAATGATCCTACTACGTCTCCGCAGAATAAAATTCGCATGAATGACTCCTCTTTTCTAATTAGCTACTTGCTATATTCTATCAATTTTTGACCTTAAATAAAAGCAATCTTGATTTTACTTTCACCATTCTTTCAATAGAATGTGTTAGAATGATTAACATAAAAATAGGTTAAAGGAGTGAGTCTAAAATGACAGCAACACTCATCGTTTTTGGCGGAAGCGGTTTTATTGGTCAAGCCCTCTGTAAAGAAGCTCTTAATCGCCATATGTCTGTTGTCAGTATCTCCAAACATGGTAAACCCAAAACTAATGACAAATGGATGTCAAACCCTTTAATAACTTGGTGTGCTATAGATGTTTTTAAAGATGATTCTTGGAAAAATCACCTCTCTTCTGATACATGCTGTATTAACCTGATCGGTATTCTATTTGAAAATAAGAAAAAAGGCTTAACTTATGACAAAATGATTGTAGAAGCTAACCGATTAATCAGCACTGAAGCTGAAAAAAAGAATTGCCCTTACCTCTTTTTATCTGCTAAAGGTGGGCCTCATGGTTACATTAAAGCTAAAAAAGCTGCAGAAGAGTCATTATTTGATAAAAATAATCCTACAATTATTATTCGAAGTGGCTTAGTGACAACCAAAGAACGTCCTTTTACTTATATACAAGGCTTGTTAATAAAGGGAGCAACTTATGTCCCTCTTCTCAAGTCTATAGTAAAAACCGTTTATCCCACTTCTTTAAACAGTCTGGTTCATCAAATACTCAATGAAATCTCAGAACCAAGTTATAAATTAATCTCAGATATTCATTAATATAAAAAGGAGCTTTTAACATGAATATACTTATCACTGCTGGCGGAACATCTGAAAAAATCGATGAAGTTCGCCACTTAACAAATCACGCAACTGGAAGTTTAGGAAAAGAAATTGCTAATTCCTTGAAAAATGAGGCTGTGAACGTTTATTATGTTCATGGACCACAAGCTGTTTTACCTGAGAATGATGCAATTCATTTCTTTCCAATTCATTCTGTTCAAGACCTTTATGACACAATGAAAAAATTACTAACCACTATTTCTTTTGACTATGTTATTCATAGTATGGCTGTTAGTGATTATGAACTAGATACAGCAACTAATGAAGCATTACTGTCAGAACAAATTGCTGAAAAAATAATTAGCGAAGAATATAAAACCAAAGAAGAGTTAGCTCAACTCATTAAACAAGTTCTAACTGACTCTCATCAATCAGCACAACCTGCACAAAAGAAAATCAGTTCTAAAAACGATAAATTAATTTTAGTCATGAAAAAAGCACCAAAAGTCATTTCTCAAATAAAAACTTGGCAGCCTAGCACACATCTCATTGGTTTTAAACTATTAGTAGATGTTTCAGAAGAGGAATTAGTTAGTGTTGCACAAGACAGCATTGAAAAAAACAAGGCAGACTACATTTTAGCCAATGATTTAACTCATATTAAAGGTGATCAACACATTGGCTTATTCGTTTCAAAACAAGGAATAGAACAACGCTTTAATACCAAAAAAGAAATTGCTCAAGGAATGAAGCAACTTATCCTGAAAAATTAGAGGAGGATTTATTATGACCACTGTACTATTAGGTGTTTCAGCTAGTATATCAGCTTATAAAGCAGCCGATATCGTTAGCCAATTGCGAAAAAAACAAATCGATGTCGAAGTAATCATGACTACCAATAGCACTAAAATTATTCCAGAATTAACATTACAGGTTCTTTCAAAAAATAGAGTCCATACAGATGTTATGAGAGAAGACCAACCAACTGACATTAACCATATTGATTTAGTTAAACGTGCTGATTTATTTGTCATTGCACCTGCTTCAGCAAATATTATTGGAAAAATAGCAAATGGTATTGCTGATGATATGCTTTCAACAACAGCTTTAGCTGTCCATGACATACCGAAATTAATTGCTCCTGCGATGAATACTTATATGTATGAAAATCCAGCGATGCAAGATAACTTAAAAAAACTAGACCGTTACGGGTATTCTTTCATTGAGCCAAAAACAAGTTTGTTAGCTTGTGGTGATTATGGAAAAGGAGCTCTAGCAGATGTTGATACAATTGTTACAGCCATTTGTGCTCAATTAAACGGTACTGAGGAGTAATTCTATTGAAAACTAAACAACTGACATTAACAGCTATTTTCTTATCTATCATTATCTTATTTTCATTCACCCCACTTGGGTTTATTAATCTAGGATTTATAAAAGCTACACTTGTTCATATTCCTGTTATCATTGGTGCGATTGTACTCGGCCCTAAAATAGGAGCTCTTTTAGGCTTATCTTTTGGTGTTTTAAGTATGGTAATTAATACCATGACACCATCTATTTTATCCTTTGCTTTTTCACCCTTTATTCCAGTATTAGGAACTAACGAAACTAGTCTTTGGGCCATTGTAATTGCACTAGTCCCTAGAATCTTAACAGGAGTTATTCCTTATTATGTTTTCAAATGGCTACAAAAAAAGAAAGTTGGAGACAAAACATCTCTTTTCATTTCAGGGGCAGCTGGCTCAATGGTCAACACTATCCTTGTCATGAATTTAATCTATTTTGTTTTCCAAGATGCTTATGCAGCTTCAAAGAAAATGGAAGTGGGGGCCGGCTTATATAAAGCAGTTCTTTCTGTTGTCTTTATAAACGGTGTTCCAGAAGCTTTAGTTGCAGGAATTGCAACAAGTGCCGTTGCAATTGTCCTACTAAAGGTCTATCAAAAAAATCAGTCTTAAGGTTGACGCGATATTTTTAATTAGGTGTTAATATAAGTTTATCAACGATACAGGAAATTGAAACTAACTAATTAAAAAATCATGGTAGCTATTCAAACTACGAAACAGGACTTGGTTTTTCTAATTGATTCAAAATCCTTCTAACTGAATTTAATTAACAATGTAAAGAAAACAGCCGATGATCCCCCTCATCGGCTGTTTATTTTTTTATTCAACTAAAAATAATTTAGGACTTTTCTTAACTAGTAATAAAACAATAACAAAAGTAGCAATTCCTGTTAGAACAGCATTTGTTCCATTAATAACTAGAGAATAAACCACAGGACTTAATCCCCAAAGAGCGTACTTGCCCCAAAAAATGAACCCAGCTACAAAATGACAAATATAACGCGCTAAGGTTCCGACAAAAGTCCCAATAAATAGAAGATAGCCTAGTTTACCACTGTTTTCCTTGATCGCTTTCTGAATTTTAGTTGCATAAATTCCAGAAAAGCCAATAAAAGTATAAGCTAATAAATACTCAATTAAAGCTTGAGAAACTGTTAAAATATATGCTTTCCCAAGTAAAAAATGGAGTAATCCCCAGATTAAACCACTATATAAACCTGCTTTTGTTCCTCTTCTAAAAGAGTAAACTACAATTGGTAACATTCCAATTGAAATAGAAAATCCTGGTCCAAACTTTAATGGAATAAAAGATAATGCCATGGCAAATGCTGCCGCAATTGCTCCTTCTAACCATACTCTTGACCTTGATGACACCATAATAAAACTCCCCTTCACTTGTATTGTCAACCGACCACACAACCAAAGAGGAGTAAACTTGTTTTATTTTACTCCATCACAATTCCTACGCTTGTCCTAACAATTTCAGGTTCTAGGGTTTAGAATAATTTTACTCAATCTCAGCTAAAGCTCCCCTTTGTGATGGTACCGGTATTTAAATGTCTTCGTGAAATAGTATCTCATTGAAAGCGGTAATAGTCAAACTTACTTCACTTTCTTAAAATTCTATTTGTAGTTCCTACTATCATTTAGTGACTATTTCCAACAACTGGTAATCCTTCTTTTTCTTCACCAGGTTCAATTACTTTAAAGGTATCTTCAAATCCTGTAGTAGCTTCTACTTTTTCTTTTTGAGGCGTTATACTTTCTTTATCTATCGTATCAGTTGCTCTTGTATGCTGTTTGTTTTCAATCGTATCTGTAGGTATTTCTTCCTTTTTGACGTACAAGAGACTAAAAAAGTAAAAGGCAATAATAGAAATAAAAACTTAGAAAATTTCATCAATCACCACACCCTTTCACATACAATATATCATCTAAGAAATAATAAAAATATCAATAAGCTTAAAAAAAGAGCAACTTTTTTACGCTTTAGGATAGCTATCATAATTTTTCCCTATTTGAAATTTAAAAAGAGCTAAACATAATTCATATCGCTCTTCACTAGTTGCCGTATCCTCTTTCAATCCCATTAAAATGACATCAAAAATCCCATTAATTATTATTTTGTCGAATTTTTTCCTTACTTCAAAAGAACTTCCAATATAACTTGGCCTTAATCCTGTCGAACATCTTACCTCAATAATTTTTTCAATGATTGAGCATCGTTTCTTTTCATAAACCATTCCTTCACTTTTATCAAGTATAATCACTACTTCTCTGTAGTTATTAACAATTACTCTTAAATATTTTTCAATGGCATCGTCTATAGAAGCTGTATCCTTTCCTAAGTGATATTCATTGCATGTTTTTGCTAAATTGACAATGGTTTCTTCAATATAATCTACAGTGTCAGTCGTTATGACTGTATCAAATAATTCATCTTTATTTTTGAAATAAGTATAGATATTTCCAACTGACATATTCATCTGTTTAGCAATATCACTCATTTTAGTCTTAAAGTAGCCTTTTTGATAAAAAAGCTCTAAAGCTGTTTCCTGAATAGCCATTTGGACATCTTTTTTCTTTAATTGCATTTTTATCTTCCTCACGTCATTTTTATTAAATATATTATAACATTTCTTATTTTTTATTTTATTTCCTTCCTCTTTAAAATAATGTTACTATTTTGAATATGATCCATTCTAAGGAGCTGAATTCATGCTTTCAATGACAAAAACAAAAAAAATCAGTTTATTCCTTTTATTACTTTTCACAATCATAGCTATTTTCGGAACTTTTCAATTTAGTCATCAAGAACAAACTGTTGGGAAAGTAATGGAAGAAAAAACGGTTCATTCTGAGAAACAAGTTGATGAACATGGGAATACAGATAAACTAACCACTCAACAAGTTAAGCTACTCATTTTGAACCACAAATATAAAGGAAAAGAAGTAACTATCACCAACACTTATAGTTACTCTCAAATCAAGGACCACCACTATCATAAAAATGAGTATGTTTACATCGATGTCTCTCATCAAGGAAAAGAACTTTTCGGTACCCTTTTAGAGTTAAAACGTGACCATTTTTTAATTATTCTAGTTAGTTTACTCTTGTTTCTACTAATATTAATATATGATTTATCCGGAATATTGACTTTTTTCAGTTTTATTCTTAACGGCGCTATACTTTGCCTTTTGTTCTGGTGGTACAAACAAATCAATAGCCATTTGCTATTACTTCTTTTTATTGCTGGCATTCCTTTGATTGTTACGCTTACTTTGACTGTTGCTAATGGATGGAATAAAAAAACAAAAATAGCGATTACTTCTACGGTAATTGGCAGTGCAGTCACTTTTCTTATTGGCTTTTTAGTTATTGAGTTATTAGCTCATAAGGGGCTTCGCTATGAAGAGATGGAATTAGTTACCAGACCACCACATATTTTATTTCTAAGTAGTTTACTCATTGGTTGTGTCGGAGCTGTTATGGATGTTTCTATGACCATTATTTCTTCTCTTTATGAGTTAACACAGACTAAACCTAACGTCACAAAAGAAGAAATAACAGAAACTGGTAAAAAAATTGGAGAAGATATTATGGGACCAATGATAAATATTATGTTTTTTTCTTACCTAAGTGGTGCGATTCCGCTTATTCTTATCTTTCTAAGAAATAATATGTCCTTTAATTATGCCTTTTCAATTGTTTTATCTTTAGAAGTTGCTAGAGCTCTAGTCGGTAGTATTGGCATTGTTTTAACCATCCCTTTATCTATCAAATTAACTACCTTTTTCTTGAGACGAGGTGCTTTAAATGAGCGTTAATTTTATTTTATTTTTAATTCTAGCTTTTTTGATGAGCTATATTGGTAAAAGCAAAGGTCGTCTAGCTTTGTGTGCCCTATTCTTCAATCTATTATTTATGTTTATCATGTTAATTTTAATTAATTGGGGATTTTCTAGTATATTACTTACACTTATAACGAGCATTGCCATCACCGCAATGAATTTATTCTTTATTAACGGTTATCACGCTAAAACAATTACTGCTTTTCTTAGTAGTTTAATTGTCTTAATCATTATGATGTTACTTATTTTGTCATCTGTTAAACTTATGCACCTTCAAGGTCTCCCAAGCGAGGAGTTAATGGAGATGGATATGTATTCTTTAAATATTGGCATCTCTTTTGTTTCTTTAAGTACCTCCGTTATGGTTATGAGTGTTGTAGGGGCAATCAATGACATTGCTATTTCTATTACTTCTGCCATTTATGAATTAAAACGAAACTCACCTACTCTAACCAAAAGAGAATTGATTCACTCTGGTATTGTTATTGGAAAAGATGTCTTAGGTTCTACGATGAACACTTTAATCTTTGCTTTAGTCGGCGGGCAATTAGCATTATTTGTTTGGGTTAGTGATCTAAACTATTCTTTCCATCAGTTATTAAATACTAAAATTTTAGTAATAGAATGGAGTAATTTACTCTTAAGTGGAATAGCAATTATTTTAACCATTCCTATCTCAACTCTTCTTATTACTCGCTCTATTATTCAAAAAAGTTGACACATCAAAAAAAACATGTTAACTTTATGTACGTTAATTAAATATTGTTAGGTGAGGCTCCTATACAAACATAGGCTATTGCCCAAAAATGTCGAGAGACACCAATGGGTAGGACAAGAACTGTCGAACACAAGGCTTTTCTCAAAATAGCTAAGATTTATCTTTACGTTGTATAGTGCTAAAGCTCAACATTCTAATCATTGTTTCAAATTTATTAGACTGTTACTTCTTGCCTATTTTTAGCAAGAAGTTTTTTTATTTAAGGAGGTGGATTAGTATGACTATTATTTTAGCATCTTTTGTTATTGCGGCACATATTGTTGGACATAACATGACTGAAATCACAGCTACTACTGTTGAGTTAGACGAACCAGATCCCACCGTTTTTAGCAATATAAAACCATTAACACGCCCTTAACTAGACGAGTTCAAATGAACGAGTCTAGTTTTTTTATTAACTTTCAAATAAAAAAGACGAACCCATAAGTTCGTCTTTTAGAATTATTATTTAACTGTTACGGTAACGCTTCTACGTCCCCATTGTGTACATTCTGCAACTGTATTGAAATGTAAATCAATACGATTACCAATGATAGCTCCACCAGTGTCTCCGGCTACAGCATAACCATATCCTGAAACTTCTACAACAGACCCTAAAGGTATAACGCTTGGATCTACAGCAATAACACGTGAGTTTTCACGTAAATCAATACCTGTTGCTGTAAAGTTTGATAAACCAGGTTGTGTATATGAATAGCCTGTAGCTTCCATTTGTAACACTTGAGAACCTGATGATGTTTCAGTTGGTGCTGGAGTTGGTTGTTCTTCTTCCACTACTTCTTCTTTAACTGGTTGTGATACTTTAGAAGTAGATGTAATTGGTGCTTCATTTTTTGTTTCATCTGCTTTTTTAGATTCTTTTTCTTGAATCTTAGCATCCAATTCTTTTCTATTTGCTTCCTCTACTGCTGCTTTTTTAGCTTGAGCTTCTTTAGCAATACGATCTTTTGATAATTTTTCAAGTACTGCTTGATTATCACTTAACTCTTCTTTTAATGAAGCTACGTTCTTTTCTAATGAGCTTGCTTCTGTTTCCATCGCTGTTTGTTTTTCAGATAATGATGATTTACTATCTTCCAAAGATACTTTTAATTCATCTAATTTATCTTTATCATTAGCTAAAGAATCAACTTTTGATTTTTCAGCTCCTTGAAGTACTGTAACAGCATAAGCACGATTAAAGAAATCTGACATATTGTCAGCTGTTAATAGAGCATCCATCAAGTTCATTGAAGAACTATTTTCTTGCATGCTCTTCATGCGGTCTCCCATTAACTCAGTTCTTTTAGCAATACTTTTTTCTGTTTCTTGAATTTTATTTTGTGTTTCTTTAATAGTTCCTTCAGTCTCAGCAACCTCTGATTTAAGTGACTCCACTTCTTGATATTTCGTGTTAACCGAATCAAGTGCTTTGTCTATCTTACTACTAATTTCGATGCTTTCTTTTTTCACAGATTCTTCTTTACTATCAGCAGCTAAAGACACTACTGGTGTAGCTGCTACAGCTACTATAGAAGATAAAAGCATTAATGATAGTCCTTTTACTTTCAACAATGACAACACCTTTCAATTTCATACCGTCCTTTTATTCTTTACCAATTATACAAGAAGATACTTCATTCAATGTAACAATCTCTTTACAAATTGTTACATTTTAAGCTAAGCTATACTTAATCATGTAACAGTTAGGAGTTTTTTTATGTCAAAACAAATCTATTTTGCTAGCCCTTTATTTTCAGATATGGAACGAGTTTATAATGAATCCCTCGTTAAAAAAATCAGAACCATGTATCCTGAGCTTAACGTTTACTTACCTCAAGAACAGGGTGAAATCAATGATAAGGAAAGTTATGCTGACGCTAAAATGATTGCTAAATACGATACTGATGCACTACTTAATAGTCAACTTGTCTTAGCCATTTTAGATGGCGTATCAATTGATGTAGGTGTAGCCTCTGAAATAGGCGTTGCTTATCAGGCAGGAATTCCTGTTTTAGGTTTATTTACAGATTCAAGACAACAAGGTGCAGATAACCCCAAAAAAATCACCGCTTTAAAAGAAGTTGGAGAGTCTCAATTTCCTTACATGAATCTCTATACATCAGGATTAATCAAGTTAAATGGTCAAATTTTAAATAACGAAAAAGACTGGTTAAAAGAAATTACTACATATTTATAAGTTTAAAACAAAAGACAGAGTAAAGGCAAAATAGCTTTTACTCTGTCTTTTTAACTTAACTTTAAAAACAAGCGCTCT
This sequence comes from Vagococcus carniphilus, assembly GCF_014397115.1. Taxonomy (NCBI): domain Bacteria; kingdom Bacillati; phylum Bacillota; class Bacilli; order Lactobacillales; family Enterococcaceae; genus Vagococcus; species Vagococcus carniphilus. The sequence continues at coordinate 435,960 of NZ_CP060720.1, read as the reverse complement.
TATCGTACAATGTGGGTATTCAATAAAAATGAAAGAAGATGATTCTGTGCTGTCTCTTATGAGCTATGCAAGCAAATATAAAAAACAATTAATTTTAGGACCATTCTTTAAATTACTTGAGGCCATCCTCGAGTTATTTCTTCCTTTTTATATGGCAAAACTGATTGATCAAGGAATCAGACAAAACGATTTAGCTTATACCATTAAAATGGGTATTTACATGCTGATTATGTCTATCGTTGGATTAATTTGTGTCATGATTTGCCAATACTATTCCTCTATTGCTTCTCAAGGGTTTGGAACCGAACTTCGAAATGAAATGATGAAAAAGATTAACCAATTTTCCCATCGTGAAATTGATTCCTTTGGCTCAGCCACACTTATTACTCGAGCCACAAGCGATATCAATCAGCTTCAATTAGCTTTAGCTATGCTAATTCGCTTAGTCATTCGAGCTCCCTTTTTAAGCATTGGCTCCATTATTATGGCTTTTTATATTGATACACAAATGGGATTTATTTTCTTAATCACAATCCCTGTTTTTTCTTTAATTCTCTTTTTCATCATGAAAAAGACAGTACCTTTATATAAAAAAGTACAACAAAAAATTGATCATCTTAACTTAGTTGTCTCAGAAAATTTAAGCGGTGTTCGTGTCATTCGCGCCTTCTCAAAAAAAGAAAAAGATGTAGAAAACTTTGGTGAAGTTAGTGATGATTTAGCTCAAGCTTATAATAATGTGACAAATCTATCTGCTTTATTATCACCAACAACTATTCTTATTATGAATTTCTCTATTATTTTCATTCTCTATTTTGGTGGCATTCGCGTTAATACTGGCTATCTTCAAACTGGGCAAGTTCTAGCACTCATTAACTATATGACACAAATGTTACTCGCTCTAATTGTTGTCGCAAATTTAGTTGTTATTTTCACTCGTGCTTTCGCTTCTGCTAATCGTGTAGAAGAAGTATTTCAAACACAACCAGAAATCGAGACAACTCCTATTGAAAATGAATTACCCTGGAATGAAGAAACTCTGTTATCTTTTCAACATGTCTCATTTAAGTACACTGAAAAAAGTGGTTATGCTTTAGAAGATATTAATTTTAATTTGAAGAAAAATCAGACTCTAGGAATTATTGGACCCACAGGTAGTGGTAAGTCTACCTTAATTCAATTAATCCCACATTTTTATTCAACAAATGAAGGAACTATTTTACTTAATAATCAATCTGTTAATTCTTTTAAAACAGGGCAACTACGTCAACATATTGCTACTGTTCCTCAAAAAAGTACTCTTTTCAGTGGAACAATTCGTAGTAATTTATTACTTGGAAAACCCGACGCCACCGAAGAAGAATGCTATGAAGCTTTAGATATGGCTCAATGTTTAGAATTCGTTATGTCTCTGCCAGACAAATTAGATTCAGAGGTTTTCGCCAACGGTAAAAACTTTTCTGGTGGTCAAAAGCAGCGTCTAAGTATTGCTCGTGCTCTTATCAAGCGTCCAGATTTACTTATAATGGATGATTCTTTAAGTGCTCTTGATTATCAAACCGATTTATTAATTAGACAAGCACTCAAAGAAAAAATGACAAAAACAACTGTCATTATTATCTCTCAACGTGTTTCTTCTGTTAAAAATGCAGACAATATTTTAGTCTTAAAAAACGGAAAACAAGTTGGTTACGATTCTCATGAAAGATTACTAGGAAACTCCAGAACCTATAGAGATATTGTCAATTCTCAAAAAGAAAGAGAGGTAGAATAAGATTATGTCTAAAAGAAATATTCAGCGTTTTTTACCTTACCTCACTGATTTAAAAAAAGAAATTATTTTAGCAGCTCTTTTAGGTTTAATTAATGGCACTTCTGCTGTGATGATGACTTTTTATATTGGGAAAGCAATTGACACTATGGTAAGCATTCATGAAGTCAAACTAAAATCTTTGATGTCCATCCTAATTCTTTTAATCGGTATTACTCTTACCACAACTCTTTCACAGTGGTTGATTCAACGTTTAGCTAATCGAGTTGCTTATTTTTCTATTGCTCATCTAAGAAAAGATGCGTTTACCCATTTAAATAAGTTACCACTAAAATTTTACGATCAAACAGCTCACGGAGATATTATGAGCCGATTTACCAATGATTTAGATTTTGTTTCTGAAGCTTGCGTGGCGATTTTTAATACTATTTTTTCTGGAATGACTATTGTCATTATTTCTCTTATCAGTATGTTTTTCTTAAGCCCAATTTTGACACTACTAGTTTTAACAACAACTGGTTTTATTTTCCTTGTTAATTGGTTAGTAGCTCAAGGTAGCCAAAAACAATTTCAAAAACAACAAAAAATAGTTGGAGATCTCTCCGGTTTTTTATCTGAAACAATTGAAGGCCAAAAGGTAATTAAGGCGTTTCAAGGTGAAGAAAAATCTTACGAACAATTTAGTAATCAAAATGCAACACTTCAAAAAGTCGGAGAAAAAGCTCAGTTCATTTCTTCTTTAACCAATCCCCTTTCTAGGTTTGTTGATCATTTGGGTTATTTAGCAATTGGTGTTGTTAGTGGTGTTCTTATTATTAATCAAATTGGAAATATCACAATTGGAATTATCACTAGTTTTATCATTTACTCCAGTCAATTCTCAAAGCCATTTATTGAATTATCTGGAATTACTCCTCAAATTCAAACTGCTTTAGCTGGATTAAGTCGAATTTTTCAGTTAATGGATGAACCTGAGGAAAAAATTTATTCCAATGAAAAAACTGATGCAATTATTGAAGAAGGTAAAATTGAATTTAAAGAAGTTGCCTTCTCCTATCAAAAAGAAACACCTTTAATAGAGAATTTTAATTTACTCGTTGAACCTGGTAAAACAATTGCAATTGTTGGAAAGACTGGCGCTGGTAAATCAACACTAGTTAACCTTTTAATGCGTTTTTATGAAGTGACTTCAGGAGAAATTTTGATAGATAATGTACCTATTAAAGAAATACCAAGAGATACGCTTCGCCAATCTTTTGGTATGGTTCTTCAAGAAACATGGTTGTTCCAAGGTACTATTTGGGAAAATTTAACTTTTGGAAATCCCAATGCAACAAAAGAAGAAGTTATCACAGCTTGTAAAGATGCCTCCATCTATCACTTTATCACTACTTTACCTGATGGTTTTGAAACACAATTAGGCCAACGAGGTTTAAGTATTTCTGATGGTCAAAAACAACTTCTAACGATTGCTAGAACAATGATTAGCCAACCTAAAATGTTGATTTTAGATGAAGCTACTAGTTCAGTCGATACGTTAACAGAACAACTCATTCAAGATGCCTTTTTAAACATGATGAAAGATAAAACAAGCTTTGTTATTGCTCATCGTCTATCAACTATAAGAGAAGCAGACACTATTCTTGTTATGGAAGCTGGTGAAGTCGTCGAAATTGGTTCCCATGACGAACTCCTTAAAATTAAAAATGGTTTTTACTACACTCTTTATCATGCACAATTTAAACATTTATAATAAAAAAGCATCAAGGCCGTTTACCAGCTTTGATGCTTTTTTTTGCGAAATGTATCTTCATACAAACTTATCTTTAAGCAATTTCTAATTGTTCATTTGATTTGATGTAATCAAGTGTCGTTACAAGGCCTACTAGACTAGCTTCATTATCATCTTCAAAAATAGTTATTTCATATGAATCTCCTATAGATGTCCAACGTTTTCTAACTTTAGCCACTTTACGATAGCCCAACATAACATTAAAGGACATACCAAATAAGTCTCCATCAATTGTTAACTCATCACTAGTAGCAATATACTTTGACGTTCCTTGAACTAGTCCCTTTTCAATAATAAATACTTTTTTATTATCAACTTCAACTATAAATGTTGATCCATCATTTGATTGTTCCTTTGTGACCATAGCCACTTGTTGATTTTCAGATTTATGTATTGTAATTAGCTGAGAGTTTTCAACCGAGTTTACTGACACTCCGTATACGTCTTTTTCATTACGGTTTGTCACAGTGAATGTTTCGCTTGGGTTAGATACCTTTCGCTTCATAAAAAGTTGTCTCACTAAGCCACTCCCTTTTTTTTATTATATATAACATTATACTAGTTATTAGAATAATAATCATTATAAATTATTATTATTCATTAACTCTTTTATTTTTTTCAAAGAGAGGCACTCATAAGTCGGTTTATCTTCTACCGATTTATCCGAATACAAATTCAACCAAATAGAGTCAATTCCCACTCGATTAGCTCCTCTAATATCCGAACTCAAACTATCTCCTATCATTAATACTTTTGAAAGATCTTTAATATTTTCTTGAGTGAAAATAGTATCAAAAAAGCGAACATCTGGTTTTTCAAACCCAACTTCTTCTGAAATGTAAAGCTCTTTAAAGTAATGAGTCATTTCTGCATTTTTTAAACGTTGTCTTTGAGTTCTTCCTACTCCATTAGTTCCAGCAAACAGAATGTATCCTTCCTCAGTTAAATAGTCGAGTAACTCGTAAGCTCCATCTATTAAATCATTTCGACCTTCTAAAAATTGACGATATTCATCATCAGCTTTTTTTCCATCTACTTGAAGACCTTGAGCAGCAAAAAATCTAGCAAATCGTGTTTCTAATACAGCAGCTTTCTGAATAGTACCTTCTTCTAGTTTTGACCATAATTCATGATTAATTTCTTTATACGTTGAAAAATTTTCCTCGTTAAATATAACTCCATATTTAGCAAATAAATCCTGTAAAGCGTAATGTTCTGATTTTGTAAAATTTAATAATGTATTATCTAAATCAAAAATAATATATTTGTATGTCTTCATAATTTCCCCTCATTTACCTTAATTTAATGTGATTTAAAATGATGTGGCGTTTGACTCACTTTTCTTTTTTCTTCACTTTGTAATTCATTATAATGGGTTAGAACCTCTGGATTCAATTCTTTTGTTCCCTCTATAAAATGAATTTTTTCTTCTCCTGCATGACAAGCTGTTTCATAGTACCATTTCTTCCATTTTAAAAAAGATAACATCGTCTCTAGAGAAGCGATCTTCTTCTCTAATTCTAATTCTTTTTCTGTAAAAAAAAGTTTTCTTTTTTCTAAAGTCGAATCCCCCTCCATTGTCCATTCAACAAACTGACCAATTTCTTTCACTGGTACATCAGATAACTTTAAACATTGAATCACTTCTAAATATTTTAAATCTGACTCACTAAAAATCCGATGCCCTGAATCATTTCTTTTAACAAATGGGATGAGCCCTATTTTATCGTAATACCTTAATGTATCTGCAGAAATATGGGTTAATTTTGACACTTCACCAATTGAATACATTTTTTTCCTCTTTTCCCTTGACTTGGAGTTAACTCCAAGGTTTATTCTCATCACATATTACAAATGAAGGATGTGTTTAACAATGGCAAACAAACCATTAATTGTTATTACAGGTGCCAGCTCAGGCTTTGGTGCTAAAACAGCTCAACTATTTAATCAAGCAGGTTACCCATTACTGCTTCTTGCTCGTCGAATTGAAAAAATAAAAGAGTTACCTTTAGATTTTAACAATGTTTTAATTGAGCAAGTTGATGTCTCAAACAGTCAAGAATTTAAACAAGCTATCAAAAAGGCAGAAGCTATTTATGGCCCCACAGATTTACTTGTAAATAATGCAGGTATTATGTTACTTGGAAATATCGTAACACAATCTGAAGATGAGTGGCAGAAAATGTTACAAACAAATATTATTGGCGTCTTAAATGGAATGAAAATCGTTTTAGAAGATATGACAAGTAGAAACAGCGGAACAATCATTAACATTTCTTCTATTGCTGGTTTTAAAGCCTTTACTGATCATGCTGCATATGGCGCAAGTAAATTTGGAGTACACGGATTGACTGAAACAGTCCGTCAGGAAGTAGCTAACTCAAATGTTCGTATCTCACTAGTATCTCCTGGCGCTGCTGAAACAGAATTACTGACACATGTAACTAATGAAAAATCACTTGATGATTATCTTGCTTGGAAGGATAGTATGGGAGGATTAACTTTAGATCCTGAAAAAGTTGCTGAAACCATTAAATTTATCTATGATATGCCTCAAGAAGTAACAATTAGAGAAATAGCAATTGCCGCTACTAAGCAACAAGCATAAAAAATAAGGATGCTATTAGCAAGCATCCTTATTTTATCTTATACATTAAACTTAATAATTTGTTTTTGGAACACGCTAACATTAACCATAGCGTACGTTATAAAGATTTGAACCACACACATAATACTTGAGCTTATGATACGTGCTGGTAAAAATGCAAATACTGCATTTCCTTGCATCATGTATAACCATAGTGTATTAAGCGGTAAACTCAAAATAAACGTAACAATAATATTTACGATTATGATTCGTTTTAGGGTTAAATCTTTTTTATAATAGAAACTACTATAGATAATTCCTGATAAAAAAGCCGTTAATGTGAATCCAGGGAAGTATAATCCTCCTGCTGGAAACAACATCGCTCCAATAAAGTCACATAGCGCATTAGCTGATCCAGCAATAATTGGACCAAATAAAATTGCCATAATCACAACTGGGATAAAGAAAAAACTAATCTTTACAAAACCGGTTGTAATCGATAAAAATTGTGACAAGATAATCCGAAGCGCCATTAATACCCCCATTAACGCAATAGTTCTAGCAGTAAAACGTTGTTTCTCCATTCTAGCATCTCCTTTTTAGATAGAGTTGCTACATCCATTATGCAGCGAATGCAAAAATAATGTCGCAAGTGCTCCATTAGCACTTTTCGTCCAATAGGCAACATCCCATCCCATTGGCACTTGACGCTTTATTTTCTACTCTGTTTTTTTGTTTTACACTAAAACTATATCATATTTTTTTTGAATTACAATAAAGCTTATGACAGTCTATTTTTCGCCAAATTTTCAAGTTCTTTAAATAATAAAATAGCCGTACTTTTATTAGTAGCAAGTGGTATTTCATAGACGTCACTTAAACGAATTAGCGCATTAACATCAGGTTCATGAGGTTGTGATGTCAAAGGATCTCTTAAAAAAATAATCATATCCATTTCACCTTCAGAAACCCTTGCTCCAATTTGTTGATCCCCACCTAAAGGACCCGATTTAAATAGATGAATCTTCAAATCTGTCGCTTTCATAATTTTGGTTCCAGTTGTACCAGTTCCAAATAATTCATGCTTTGATAAAATCTCTTCGTATTCTTTTGAAATTCGGATAATTTCTTTCTTCTTTTTATCATGAGCAATCAATGCTATTTTCATAAAAACTCCCCTTTTTTAAATTTTCGTCATTTTGACATAAAAAATTGGTCACCTTTCACATTGTAAGCGTATTACATTTTCCATTATACTCTATGTAACAAATGAAGCGAAAGAAGGAAATTTAGAAATGGTAGAAATCGCATTAAAACACATACATAAAAAATATGACGGAAACCCTAACTATTCGGTAACCGACTTTAACTTAGATATTAAAGATCAAGAATTCATCGTATTCGTTGGACCATCTGGTTGTGGTAAATCAACTACATTACGTATGGTAGCTGGTCTTGAAGATATTTCAGAAGGTGAACTATGGATTGGAGATCGTTTAGTAAACGACGTAGCTCCTAAAGACCGTGACATTGCCATGGTATTCCAAAACTACGCACTTTATCCACATATGACTGTATTTGATAATATGGCCTTTGGTTTAAAACTTCGTAAATATGACAAAGCTGAAATCAAAAAACGCGTGGATAACGCAGCTGATATTTTAGGTTTAACAGAATATCTAGACCGTAAACCAGCAGCGTTGTCTGGTGGACAAAGACAACGTGTGGCATTAGGTCGTGCAATTGTTCGTGATGCTAAAGTATTCTTAATGGATGAGCCTTTATCAAACTTAGATGCTAAATTACGTGTTGCTATGCGTGCTGAAATCGCTAAATTACACCGTCGCTTAGAAACAACTACAATCTATGTAACTCATGATCAAACTGAAGCGATGACAATGGCTGACCGTATTGTTATTATGAAAGACGGCTTTATTCAACAAATCGGTACACCTAAAGAAGTATATGACACACCTAACAATGTTTTCGTTGCTGGATTTATCGGTTCACCAGCTATGAACCTTTTCAATGTTACTTTGGGAGAAGATGGCTACATCACAGATGGTCATGACTTACGTCTAGAAGTTCCAGAAGGTAAATTTAAAGTCCTTAGAGAAAAAGGCTATGCTGGTAAAGAAGTTATTTTTGGTATTCGCCCTGAAGATATTCATAGTGAACCAATTGTAAAAGACGCATCACCAAGTAGCGTTGTTAACTCTGAAGTAGTCGTTTCTGAATTATTAGGTGCTGAAACAATGCTTTACACTCGTACTGGTCAAACTGAATTTATTTCTAAAGTAGATGCTCGTTCTGCTTATGTTCCTGGTGAACGTATCGAGCTTGCTTTCAATTTAAATAAAGGTCATTTCTTCGATGCAGAAACAGAAATGGTTATCAGATAATAAAAGTATTCCCTCTTTCACTTTTTATTAACCAACAAAGTGAAAATTAAAAAGCTTGATTCTAAAAAAGAATCAAGCTTTTTTACTTTTTAATTGTTGTGCTTTTAAATAAACTGGAAATTTAAATTTCGTTCCTAGTTTTTGAGCAACTGAAAAGGCTATTCCATAATCAATCAAACTATGAATAAAACCACCTACACCAACAAATACAATGACAGTCATGAAAAATCCTGATGTATAACTTTCTGCTGATAACTTACCTGTCATGAAAAATAGCGTAACGACTAAAGTCTCACAAGTAGCATGTATCAAACCAATCACGACATTAAATAACATCATTTTTTTTGGTGAATCTATTATCGAAGGTCTTTTTGACAAATAAAGAGCTCCGAAAAAAGCAAAAATAACATGTGATAACGCTCTGAATCCAATAATAAATGGTAATGATAAAAAGAAACCAAATGCTGTTCCTAAAGCTACTAATACAGCAACCCAAGGAGATACGAACATTGCTAAAAATACTGGCACATGACTTGCTAAAGTATAAGAGGCAGGACCAATAACAACTTTAACTGGCATGACTAACGGAATCATAATTCCTAAAGCAATAAGTAACGATGCATAAGTTAATGACTGTACTGACATTTTTTTCATCTAATTCATCCCCAACATCTTTTTCACTATGATATCGAATTCACAGAGAAATGTCAACGAACGTTTTTTTATAAATACTATTTTTTATTCGCTATTAAACGATTTGATAACTCACCAAATTCAATAATACTTAGAGTTTCCCCTCGACGTTTAGGGTCAATGTTACATTCATTAAGAGATGTTTCTAACCACTCTTTAGTTGCTTCATCTTTTCCAAAATAACTGATTAAATTATTCCACAATGTTTTTCTTCTTTGTGTAAAAGCTGATCTAGTTAACTTAAAGAAAAAGTCTTCATCTACTACATCAACAAGTGGTGTCGTTCTCTTTTGCAATTTGATAATAGCTGAATCCACGTTTGGTTGTGGCACAAATGCTGTCTTAGGTACAATAAAGGCTAAATCAGCATCCATATAATATTGAACAGCAATCGATAATGAGCCATAAGCTTTTGTTCCTGGAACAGCTGTAATTCGATCTGCTACTTCTTTTTGCATCATAACAACCATTGATTCAACATCTAAGCCAGACATCAATAAATGCATCATAATAGGTGTCGTAATATAGTATGGTAAATTAGCTACCACTTTAATACTACCTTCTGTTTGAAAAACACTTTCTGCAATCTGCTTCACATCTGCTTTTAGAACATCTTCATTCACTACAGTGACATTATTATATGGACTCATCGTATCATCTAGAACTTCAATTAAGCGTTGATCAATTTCAAAAGCTAGAACCTCTCCATTTGATCTAGCTAAGTGCTCTGTTAAAGCACCAATACCTGGTCCAATCTCAATGATTCGATCGGTTTCGTTTAATTCAGCAGTACTAGCAATATTTCTTAAAATATTCGGTTCCGTTAAAAAGTTTTGTCCCAAACTTTTTTTGAAGGAAAAACCATATTTTTTTAGGATTTCTTTTGTGCGACTAGGTGTTGCAATATCTTTATAATCATTCATCTTTTTCATCCTCTAAAATTTCTTTCATTCCTTGAGTGAACACATCTTTTTTAATTTGAAACATTTTCAATCTTTTTTTCAATTGTTTACCATTTGTATAACCGATATTTAATTTCTCGCCTAGCAACTCTCGTCTTTTTTTAGCAAATTTTCCAGCTATCAAACCAAAATGAATCAAATCTTCTGTATCAATTTCAGATTCAAATACCTCTGTACTTGGTGTTGAGACATTTCTTAATGCTTCTAAAATGGTTTCATTACTTGCGTGTTCTACACCTAGACTATTTCCCTGACGTTTAGGTTCTCCTTTTTTTCTGGAGATAAAGGCATGTTTGGCTGAGGGGACAGCTTCAGTAATTTGTTTTCGTATTTTTTCCCCTGAAAAATCTGGATCTGTAAAAACAATTACTCCTCTAATTTCTTCAGCATGCTCTATTTTGGACAACGTTTCCTCACTCAAAGCAGAACCATTTGTTTCAATCGTATCAGCATCAACAACTTGCTGTATTCTTTTAGTATCTGACTTACCTTCCACTACAATAATTTCTTCAATTCTTATTTTTTTTGTCATTATTCACCAATCCTAAATAATCGGTGAGCGTTATTTCGGGTTATTTCAGCCACTTGCTCAACAGGAAGCTCTCTTATTTCAGCCATTCTTTCAACAACATATCGTGTGTATCCTGGCTCGTTTCGCTTACCACGGTATGGCATTGGCGCTAAGTATGGTGCGTCAGTTTCAACTAGTAATCTATCCATTGGTACAATCCCAGCTGCCTCATGAACTTCAAATGCTTTTTTAAAGGTTAAAACACCACTAAAAGAAATGTGCATACCTAGGTCTAAAAAGCGTTTTGCCCACTCACCGTCTCCGCTGAAGCTATGCATAATGCCACCGATATCATGAATTTTTTCTTCTTTTAAAATTTTGTATGTATCTTCAATCGCATCTCTCGTATGAATACTAATCGGTAAATTCATCTCTTTTGCAATTGCAATTTGTCTTCTAAATATTTTATCTTGAACTTCTTTAGGATCTTCCATCCAATAATAATCTAGACCAATCTCACCTAATGCGACAACTTTTTCTTCTTCTAATTGATATTGTAAACGTGATTCAATTTCTTTCGTATAACTACCCGCTTCTGTTGGATGCCAGCCGATAATACTATAAATATCTTTATAAGTCTGACTAAGTTCTAATGATTTATCTATTGTTGGGGTATCAAACCCTACAACCGCCATTTCAGTTACACCAAGTTCTTTTGCTCTTTCTATTACTTCTGGAATTTCATCTTTAAATTGTTCTACGTTCAAATGGGTATGAGTATCAAATATCATTTGTTTCACTCCAATCTTCTTTAGTTTAACACAAAAGAAAACGACTGAAAGAACAAAAGCTTATCTTTCAATCGTTTTTTGATTACGCAATAATTGAACCGTTATCCGCACATTTAGGTGCTTCTACAACATATAATTGTCCGTCTTCATTTTCTGCTGATAAAATCATTCCTTGACTAACTTGCCCTCTAATTTTACGAGGTTTTAAGTTAGCAACAATGACAACTTTTTTCCCAACCAATTCAGTTGGTTCTGGATAAAATTCAGCAATTCCTGAAAGAATTTGACGATCTTCTTTATCTCCAGCATCCAAACGGAATTGGAGTAATTTGTCAGCGCCTTTAACTTTACGGCAATCAATAACTTCTGCCACTTTTAATTCTACTTTATCAAAATCATCATATTTCACTTGCTTTTCTTTAACTGACACTAACTCAACTTCTTCTGGATTCCAAGTATCTTCTTCCTCTGAAGCATTTGTTGTTTGGGCCATTTGCTCTTTAATGTAAGCCACTTCCACTTCCATATCTAAACGAGGGAAAATAGGTGTACCTTTACTAATTACTTTTGTACCTTTAGGGAAATCTCCAAATCGAATGTCTAGCATTGATAGAGTTTCTTCTCCTAAGCCTAACTGATTTAAAATTTCTTTTGGTGTTTCAGTCATAATTGGTTGTAATAAGATGGCTGAGATACGTAAGCTTTCAGCTAAATGGACCATCACACTATTTAATGAATCTTTTTTCTCAGGATCTCTTGCTAATACCCAAGGCTCAGTTTCATCAATGTATTTATTCGCACGAGAAATTAGTTTCCAGATTTCGCTTAAAGCGACATTAAATTCCATTTTTTCCATTGCTTTATTATATTTACCAATAACATCAGCTGCTGTTGTTGATAATTCGCTATCAAATTCTGTTACTTGAGAAGCGTAAGCTGGTACGTTACCATCACAATATTTATTAATCATGGCAATCGTACGATTTAATAAATTACCTAAGTCATTAGCAAGGTCATAGTTAACTCTTGCAACAAAATCTTCTGGTGTAAAGACTCCATCTGATCCAAAAGGAATAGCACGCATTAAATAATAACGTAAAGCATCTAACCCATAACGTTTAACTAACATTTCAGGGTAAACAACGTTCCCTTTTGATTTAGACATTTTACCGTCATTCATCACTAACCAACCGTGAGCAAAAATTTGCTTAGGCAGAGGTAAATCTAAAGCCATTAACATAATTGGCCAATAAATTGTGTGGAAACGAACAATTTCTTTACCAACCATATGCACATCTGCAGGCCAATATTTTTTAAAGTTGCTATCATCATCAGTTCCATAACCTAATGCTGAAATATAGTTTGATAGTGCGTCAATCCAAACATAAACAACATGTTTAGGATCTGCATCTACTGGAATTCCCCATGAAAAAGAAGTACGACTAACAGCTAAGTCACCTAATCCAGGTTTGATAAAGTTATTAACCATTTCATTTTTACGAGAAACAGGTTCGATAAAGTCAGGGTGAGATTCGTAATATTCAAGTAAACGATCTGCATATTTACTCATACGGAAAAAGTAGCTTTGTTCTTTAACAAGCTCTACTTCATGTCCACTTGGTGCTTTTCCACCGATAACTTTTCCTTCAGCATCTCGGTAAACTTCTGCTAGTTGATTTTCTGTAAAATATTCCTCATCAGAAACAGAGTACCAACCTTCATACTCACCTAAATAGATGTCACCTTGATCTAATAATTGTTGGAAGATTTTTTTCACTGTTTGCATGTGTGATTCGTCTGTTGTACGAATAAATTTATTGTAATCAATATCCAATAAATTCCATAATTTTTTCACATCAGTGGCCATCTCATCAACGTATTCTTTTGGTTCTATACCCAATTGTTCAGCTTTTTGCTCAATTTTTTGGCCATGTTCATCTAAACCTGTTAGATAAAAAACATCAAAGCCTTTCAAACGTTTGTAGCGAGCCATCGCATCACAGGCAATTGTTGTATAGGAACTACCAATGTGTAGTTTTCCACTTGGATAATAAATGGGGGTTGTTATATAAAATGTTTTTTTCTCCTCCATTTGTAAACCTCCTCGATTTTTATGGGTAAAAGGACACCCATTTTTACATATAGTCCTGAATATTATATCACATTTTCTTTACCTTTTTCAGTAAAACAAAAAAAGAAATACTTGTTACTTTAAAAAGTATCCGCAAGTATCTCTTATTTTTTTAGATAATCATTAATTTATTGATGTTTGTTTAATTTTCGGTTGTTTTTTGTAGTATAATCCACTATAATTTAATTTTGTGGTGTTCATACATCATATTTTAGGCTAAGGCTGTCTTTGGACGGTCTTTTTTTATTTTCTAAAAAATTATCTAGCTATTAAATCATTATATTCTTTATGTTTATCAAAATAGCTCACAACATAAGAACACGTTGGTATAATTTTCAAATCTTCTTTTTTAGCTTTTTCAATTACAGCTAAAACCAATTTTTCAGCAAGACCTTTTCCTCTTTGGCTTGAATCAACAAACGTATGATCCACTACCATATGTCTTAAACCTTTCATTTGCCAAGTAATCTCAGCAACGTCTTTTCCCTCTTCTTTTAATACAAATCTATTTTTTTCTTCTTGGAACATAACTCACACTTCCCTATCTCATTTATTTTCATTTATTATACTCCTAATTAATCGAATAACTCAAAGTTTAAATACTTGCAATTTTTTCTAATGAAAAATACAATTTAGGTAGACCTAAAAAGGAAGTGTCTTATCAATGAACAAACATCAAACTTTATTAAAAGATAAGCTTAATGGTTTAAGTTTACCTGAAATAAATAATTCTGTTTCAATTCCTCAAAATGCTAGTTTTCTAAAAAAACTACTTGCCTATTCAGGACCTGGTGCTCTTGTTGCCGTTGGCTATATGGATCCAGGTAATTGGGTCACCTCTATTGCTGGGGGCGCTCAATTTGGATATCTCTTACTATCAGTTATTCTAATCTCTAGCTTAATTGCTATGATGCTTCAATACATGTCAGCAAAATTAGGTATTGTAACTGGAATGGATTTAGCTCAAGCCACACGTGTTCACACAAAGAAAAAAACGGGTATTTTTCTATGGATAGTTAATGAACTAGCTATTATGGCAACTGACATTGCCGAAGTTATCGGTAGTGCTGTTGCTCTAAATTTATTATTTGGTTTTCCACTTCTAGTTGGCGTATTCATTACTGTTTTAGATGTCTTCCTATTACTTACTTTAACCAAATTAGGCTTTAGAAAAATTGAAGCGATAGTCATGACGCTTATTGCTACTATTTTTGTTATTTTTATGTACGAAGTTATTCTAGGTCAACCTAATTTACCAGAATTAGTTCAAGGCTTTATTCCAAAAAAAGAAGTGGTGACAGATAAAAGTGCGTTACTACTTGCTCTTGGTATTGTTGGAGCTACAGTCATGCCACATAATCTATATTTACACTCTTCTATTGTCCAATCTAGACAATACGACCGTCATAATCCAGCTGAAATCAAAGAAGCTATTAGATTTGCCAAATGGGACTCTAATATTCAATTATTCTTTGCTTTTATCGTTAATTGTCTATTACTTACTTTAGGAGCAACTCTTTTCTTTGGGCACGGAGAAGCTTTATCTACTCTGGGGTCTTTGTATCATGCTTTATCTGATTCAGCCATTGTCGGTGCCATCGCCTCTCCACTACTCAGTGTTCTTTTTGCAGTCGCCCTACTTGCCTCTGGACAAAATTCCACTATCACTGGTACTTTGTCTGGACAAATTATTATGGAAGGCTTTATCAAGCTTCATATTCCAACATGGGCTAGAAGACTAATCACAAGATTACTAGCTGTTACGCCTGTTGTGATTGCGATTATTTTATTTGGTGATTCAGAGGAAGTCGTTGAAAAATTATTGATTTATTCTCAAGTTTTCTTGAGCGCTGCACTTCCTATCTCTATTATTCCCTTAACACTCTTTACAAGTCAAAAGGAACTAATGGGGGATTTCACTAATAAAAAATTCTTAACTATCTTAGCTTGGGCTATTTCAATCATCCTTACTATTTTAAATATTTACTTGATTATTTCTACTTTTCTTTAAAATTCACTTAATTTTTGCTATTTTCAGCTAACAATAGCATTTATTTTTAGAATTAGTCTTGGTACTTTAGCGCTGATAGCTTATAATAAAGGTATAAAAATACTATTATTGGAGGACAAGTCCATGTTTCAACAACAAAAAGTGTATAAAAGTTTGGAAAATCGTAACTTTACCCCTGAAAGCCTATTAAAAGAATTAGAAGACTTAAAAGAATTTAAATTTGATGATGTTTCTTATACTGGGATTAGCTTAAACATTGATATGTTAATCACTCAATACTTAAGAAATGAAAACTTTGAATTAATCGAAGTTCAAGGTGGATTAGCTAAGAAAAATTATGCTACTTGGTTTACAGATCTTTCTTTAGCCATTAACATTTTTAACCACTTTGCAGATTACACAAAAGCACATTTCAACTATTACTTAGAAGAAGCTAAAAAATATCAAGAAGAAACAGGTCATAGCAACACATCACCTGAATACAAAGCTTACTTTGAACAAGGTAACTCAATGTACTTCCATGATGTGCTACATAGTGTATTTGATTTATCTAGAAAAATTGATTTAAGTATCGATGATTTCAACGAAGCATTACTTGCTGATAATGAAGATGCAAGTGAATATGTTTTACCTGAAAAAAAAGTTTTCGAAAGTAAATAAAAAAATGAATTTTATAGAGGGTGACTTTTCTTATGTCGCCCTCTTTTTTAATCGACAAAAATTGCCAAGAATCATCAAGTAACTCTTTTAAAAAAGGAATAGACTAATCTCAAGAAGAAAGAGAGGAACAACTATGAACGAGTTTGCTAAAGTAATCAACTACATTGAAGATCATTTAACCGATACCATTGATATGAAGGAAATAGAACGGCTTTCTCAAATGTCAGAATTTAATTTTCAAAAAATTTTTTCAGTTTTGTCAGGTATTTCTCTAGGAGAGTACATTCGAAAAAGGCGCCTTTCCAAATCCTTTTATGACTTGAAGGAAACTGACACAAAAATTATAGATATTGCTTTCAAATACGGTTATCAGTCTTCAGAAAGCTACAGCAGAGCCTTTCAGCAATTATTCCAAATCTCACCTTCTAACGCTCGAAAAACAATGAATCAATTAACATTGTTTCCAAAGCTTACGATTCGCGTTCAAATTAAAGGAGGAACTGAAATGAATTATCAAATTATTAAAAAAGAATCATTTTTAGTCACAGGTATCAAAGAAAGCTACACTTCTGTCGATGAAGGTCAAAGTAAAATCCCCTTATTTTGGGATAAATTCAATGAGTCTAGTCTTTTTGATCAAGTCGTTAAAGAAAAAGATAGTTCAGGTCCAAATACAGTTTTAGGTATTTGTTTACCCGGCGAAAATGGTGCTTACAATTACTTGATTGGTGTTAATGCGACGGAAGTAACTAAACAAGAAAATCTTGAAACAATCACACTACCAGAAACTGATTGGGTTATTTTTAAAGCTGTAGGGAAAGTCCCTGACGCTATTAGAACAACCTATCAAGAAATTTATGAATCTTTCTTTCCAAGCACACCTTACTCTCCTAAAAATTTACCTGAGTTTGAATCCTATCCATTAGATATGGATCCGATGTCTGAGAATCACATCACTGAAATTTGGATTCCTATTAACAAAGAAGAATAAAAAAAAGAAACGGTATCACGAAAGCTTCTGTGATACCGTTTTTTTGTATATTCTATTCACTTTTTAATTGCTTTAAAGCAATCATCTTCAAGAAAGATTTTCCTACCTTATCACTGACAAACTTTTCATTAAAATCATAGGTATCTTTAGCACTATCATCTGCTAAATCAGAAATACCTCTGATTGCCATAAATGGTAATTGATTAATGTAACAACAATGAGCAATTGCACTTGATTCCATATCTACTGCCGAAGCCTCAAAATCTCTAATAATTTGATCTCTTTGCTCATTACTTTCTACAAAACGCTCCCCTGAAACAATTCCACCTTTAATGACTTCTTCCATATTTTCTGATACAAAATCTAACAACAATTCGTTTGTTTCAAATTTTGATATATAAGGAAATAGCTCTTCCATTTGGTTAATTTTGACATCATGATGGCTATAAAATTCACCAACCACAATATCTGCTGGTTTTAATCCTTGTTTCAAGCCACCAGCAATTCCCAAGTTAAACACACAAGCCGGTTTAAAATGATCAATCAGCATTTGTGTATAGGTGACAGCATTTGTTTTACTAACACCACTTGTTACCATAACTAATTCATTACCTTCATATTCAGCTACATAAAAAGTATTACGGTTCATTTTTATCTCTTCTTTAACCGTCACTTGCTCTAAAATATAAGCCAGCTCTATTGGCATAGCCGTAACAACACCTATTTTCATCTTTACTTTCCTTTCTCTTAATCAGCTTAACTATTTAAATTCACCTATTCTTTTTAACGCTAAACAATGTTTAGTATATTCAGTATATTCCATTGACATTTTTATTTCCTGAGCCATTTCATACGAATCGTTGTGAATGATTCGTAGTTGGTAACAAGTCTCAGCTTTATCACCAAAACCTCTTACAGTGAGTCCACCTGCTCTTAATTTATATTTATCTTTTGAAAATATTTTTTCTCCAAAATAATTATAAATGTAACTATCCTCAGTAACAGTGAAAGTGGCTTTTCCTTCCAAATAGAGAAATAAAAAGGGCATGATACAAAGAATACTAGTTATTAATAATTCTCCTTTGTCAGTTATTGGGTCGATAAAAAATATTATAATTACCAAATAGATTATAGCTAGAAAAATAATTTTTCTTTTATTCTTTGGATTTGTTTTAAATGAGTACACTTATTCTACCTCCTTAAAACACTACTTTTATTCATTATATCATTCAAATGTCATCCTAGTAGGAGTTTTTCTTTTTTATCATTGATGACACAAGAGCCACTGTTATCATTACTCTGAATAGTTTACGATTGATGAGAATTAAATAAAGTTAAGAAGTATTTATAGAGGAAATAATCTCTAGATGAATAACCTTACTAAAAATATACGCTTTTTTCTTTAGTTAGTATAAATAGCATATAAAGCAAACAAAAAATAGCAATTACAAATATGTAGCAGACCAAACTTATATTAGCTATTCCCATAAATATCATTGATATGATTGATGGAACTACTAGAAAAAAGCTATCCATACAGGCATAAATTGTTCCCATCTGTTCGGCAGATGTACTTTTTATTATTTCTGAACTAAATCTTAAATTAAATATACTTGTTGTAAATATTGACATTAACAACACTACTATACCTAACCATAACTGATCTATAAAAAGCATTGCTACATATAATAAGTTACCTAAGAATGATGTGAATAATAGCGTTTTTGTAGGTATTTTTTTTAGATAATTGGCACCTACCCAACTACCAACAATACCACTAACCATAATAAGAGCTTGTATCATTGCTATAGAAAATGAAATATTAATAATTGTATATTCAGAGTTATAAGATAAAGCTATCGTACTAATCGGAACAATTGTAACAGCAACACTATTTAACCCTGCTGCAATAATAAATAGAGTTCTCATTTTCTTAATTTCAAGAAGTTTTTTTAATGATGAAATAACATAAGAAAAGACATCTTTTACACTATTATACTTTTGAGACTCAATTTCTAATTCTATTTTTTCTAACTTAGGATGAATTACACTAATTCCTATTGATACAATAAAAAAGGTAGCCGCATTTATAAAAGCTAATTGAAAAATACCTACTATGCTAATAAGAATTACTCCTAAAAAGTTTGCAAACATACTAATACTACTTCTAACTACAAAATTTATAGATAATGCTTTTTCCAAATTTTCTTCTGAAACTATAAATTTTATAAAAGGATCAATACATAAAGAAACATATCTCCCAAATAGGTCACTTACCGAATTTAAAATACCTATAAAAAAAATGGCATAGATAGAATCTGTAAACATAATAATTAATCCAATTATGGCATAAATCATTCCCCTGACTATACCAGATTGAAAAAAACGTTTAGTTCTTTGCCTAGTTGAATCAGCTAAAACACCTAATAAAATTTGAAAAAAATTAGGAATTGTTTCAGAAATACTGACAATCATAACTGCTAGAGAAGGATTAGATAACTTACTCGCATATGACAATAAAGCCAGATAATAAAGGCTATCCCCTAATAGGCTAATCCACTCTAACGACCTCCACTGCATATAAAGTTTATTTTTCAAACAATCACCACTTTACATTCATTTAATATATCTTTTTGAGATTCATTACATTCGTAATAATTTCTATCAATTTAATAAAACTCTTCACTCTTCTACATATTTACTACCTCTCCTTGTTCAGATAAAATTAATTAAAACATGTTGTGAAACAATTAACTTAAGGTGTAAACTATAATCACATAAAAAAGGAGAGTGTTTCCTATGATAGATGATGGTCAAATTTTCAAAACAATTAGGAAATCACGTAACATTTCTCAAAATGAAATATCTAAAGGAGAGCTTTCAAGAACAACTATTTCAAAATTTGAAAATAATAAGGTAACTTTGTCAGCCACTAATTTTCATTTTTTACTAGACTCTTTAGATATATCAGTAGAAGAATTTAACTACATAAAAAATGATTATTCATACAAAAGAAAAGAAGAGATCATCGTACTGTTTAATCAACTTTTTTCAAATGCTGATAATTACAATATTGAAAAATTAATTGTGTTATGTGAAGAATATCTAAAAGAAAATTATAGTAAATCAGTACAATGTATTTTGAACACTTTATTTGCATTAAAACATTTGAACATAAGTGAAAATAAATTAAATTGCCATTCAAAAATATATGTAGCAGATGTGTGGAATATTCTATCTGATATTGATTCATGGACGTTATTAGATTTGAAAATCATTAATTGTTGTCTCTATTTTTTTGAACCTAATACATATATTCACATAAGTGATCAAGTAATAAAAACTTTAGATAAATACAAGAATTTTACTAATATAATTGTTTTGGAAATATCTATTTATTTAAATTTAACAATGCTTTTTTTATTAGAAAATAATTTAGAATATGCTAAAAAATTTGTGAAAATCGCTTTAAAAAAAGCATATAAAAGTAAACGAATCGATTATATAGCAACTGCTTCCATACGATATGGAATTATTTTTAATAACGAGTCTGAAATAGAAAAAGGACTAAATTTATTAAATATTTTAGATGATGACAATCTCTCTATACCTATAAAAAAAGAAATTAAACTATTTAAAAATAATGACTTGTCACATCCTTAAGATAGATCTTTGTTTAGAATAACTATTAGGTTTAACAGAACAAAAAAGTCGTTTTGCATAACGCCAAACGACTTTTAACTTATCCTATTTTTTTCATAAAAATCACTATTTATTTTCTCCCCACTCTTCTAAAAAACTCTCTACAAAGATTCGCATTATTTTGTCTCTTTTTTCTGCTAATTCTTTTCCTGTTTCTGTCTGCATCATCTCTTTTAATTTGAATAATTTCTCGTAAAAATGATTTATAACCGTTTGATTCACTCGGTATTCTTCTTTTGTAAGATTTTCTCTTGGAGGAATATTAGAGTCATACATCGCATGTCCTTTTTTACCACCATAATAAAAAGTTCGCCCAATACCAATTGCCCCGATAGCATCTAATCGATCCGCATCTTGAACGATTTTTTCTTCTAACGTTAAACTTATTTTTTCATTAGATGCTAGCTGATGACTAAAAGAAACTCTTTCAATAATCCTTAATATTTCTTGAATTGTTTGAGATGATAATTGTAGAGATTCTAAAAAATGAACTAACTCTTTTTTTGCTATTTCTGAATCCTCAACTAGTTTATCATCTGTCACATCATGAAGGTAAGCTCCTGCTAAAATCAAAAAAAGATTTCCACCTTCTTTTTTTTGTATTTTTTTAGCATTATTTACAACACGATAAATATGGTCCATGCTATGGCCCGTTTTGTCCCCTGCTAAAACTTCCTCTGTATATTTTTCAATAGCTATTATTTGTTCTTTTTCGTTATTTGTTAATGTCATCATTTCTCCTATTCCAGAAATTTATTTTTAACTTGTTAAATTCAGTATAACTTAATTTTACTAAATATTTTGATATAATACAGAAAAAAGGAGGACTAATCATGGCTACCCATATGATGTGGTTTAGAAAAGATTTACGCTTAGAAGACAACACTGCCTTAAATTATGCTCTTACTTCTCTTGATAAAAAAGATCAGTTACTTTGTGTTTTCCACTTAGATGAACAACAATTTAGAATAGGTTGTCACGCTCATGATTACTTTTTTTCTACTTTAAATAATTTTCAAAAATCAGCTAAAGAAAAAGGCGTTTTCATTTATTTTTTATCAGGTGATTTATTTTCAGCTTTCGATAACCTAAAACAACAATTTCCAGATTGGTCTGATATTTATTTTAACTTAGACAACAGAGGATACGGCTTAAAAAGAGATTTAACCGCTCTTCATTTTTTAGAATCAAAAGAAATACGAGTAACAACTTTTGAAGAAAACCACCTACACCAAGCAACTGAAATTACAAAACCTGATGGCTCTTCTTATAAAAAATTTACTCCTTATTATAAAAGATGGCTCTCACTTTCTAAACCAATGTTTCAGCCAGACTTTAACATTCCCAATATCAAACAAATCAAACAAGATTCTGAATTTTTCAAAGAAGGCGACAAACTATTTAAAAAATTACTGGATTTAAGACAGACAGATTTTTCTTTAGAGGTAGGTGAAGAAAGGGCAACTGAGCGATTAAATGACTTTGTATTAAATCAATTAGATTCTTACGAACAAGAGAGGGACTTTCCTGGGATCGACGGAACCAGTCGTCTATCTTCTCATCTTTCAACAGGATCTATTTCGATTAGAAAAGTATTTCATGCTTGCCAGGCAATGCCTTCTAGCAACGGAAAAGATACTTTTATTAAAGAGCTTGCTTGGCGGGATTTTTACCATATGATTTATCACTATCACCCTGATCAATACAAGGAAGAACTAATAGAAAAATATCGACAATTACCTTGGCAAACCAATGAAGAATTATTTAACCAATGGAAAAATGGGCAAACTGGCTATCCGATTATTGATGCTGCTATGAGGCAACTTCAACAAACCGGTTGGATGCATAATCGTTTACGAATGTTAGTTGCTTCATTTTTAACAAAAGATCTCCTAATTGATTGGCGATTAGGTGAACGTTATTTTGCCGAACAACTTATCGATTATGATGCTGCTAGTAATATTGGTGGATGGCAATGGGCTGCTTCTACTGGTACGGATGCTGTTCCTTATTTTCGTATTTTTAATCCCACAACCCAAGGAAAAAAGTTTGATAAAGACTGCCTTTTTATTAAAACCTATCTACCAGAACTAGCTTCTCTTCCAGCTAAATTCATTCATGAACCAAGTACCATGTCATCTAAAAAGCAAGAAGAGTTCCAATTTCAAGTAGGAATCGACTACCCAAAACCAATTGTTGATCATAAATTAGCTCGTGCATTTGCTTTAGAGTGGTTTAAATAATAAAAAAAGATGAGTTCACACTGATTGTGCTGACTCATCTTTTTTGATTTTTATTTTTTAGCCGTACATTGATAGAACAGGACTGCTCCCCATTCTTGCTCTTTAATACCTAATTTAATTGCGCGAGCTGCCTTATCTAAATCAATACTTGTATCTGACGCATCAAACATTAACTGGATACCTTTTTTTTCTTTGAAAGTAAACGTCGTTCCTTCATAGTTAAAACTGTTAACATATTCTATTACTTTATCTTGACATAATGCTGTATTTACTACGATCATTTTTCCATGACCTCCTATAATTTATTGTAATCTTTAACCTCTTGTCTTGATGTTTCAATAGTAGAGTAAATTTTCTCATAGTTTCTCGTTGCGTAACTAAAAAATAAAATATCTACTACCATAAATTGGGCATGAAGTGAGCTAGTTGCCGCACTTCGTAATTCTGCTTCTTTTGGTTTTACTGTATGTAAAGCTATATCTGATTTTTTAGATAGATAATTAGAGCCAAATTGGGAAATACCAATTGTTTTAATACCATGTTGATTGCCAGCCTCTACTAAATAAGTAATCTCTTTTGTGTTTCCCGAATTAGAAACTAAAAGCATAACTGCATTTTTAGGAGCGGAAACAAGACTAGCTAGCATAATATGAACATCTGAAATCGCAATAACACTTTGACCTACTCTATTAAATTTTTGCATAAAGTTCTCTGCCACCAACCAAGAAGCTCCGATGCCAAAAGCATATATAACTGGTGCTTTTTCAATTGCTTTTACAGCTGTCTCAATTTTAGCATCATCTAAATATTTAGTTGTGTCCGCCATTGACTGATAAGCATTATATAATAACTTTTCTTTTATACTTTCAACAGGCTCATTAGCTTCAATATCTGAGAATTGAGTTGGTTCTGATTTAGTCACCCCTGAAGCTAGTGACACCTTCAATTGAGTAAAGCTATCAATCCCAATACTTTTACAAAAACGAATAACCGTTGCAGGACTAGCACCTGTTTTTTCAGCTAAATCCGATGTAGTCATTGCCGTTACCTCAACCGGATTGATTAAAACAAAATCAGCAATTTTCTTTTCTGATTTTGTTAGTTCTTCGTAAATGCTCTCTATTCTTCTTTTCACATTTATTGTCATCATATAGACGTTCTCCTAATTAAAAATGATCAAATATTTCAACAGGTTGGAATTGATATGTTTCAGAAAATTGGTTTAAACTTTCTTTGGAACATTCAATCAAATTAAGATAACTTAATTCTTCTATTGTCTTGTAGCCAAAAAATAATGCTGACAACGCCTGTATACTAATTTCTATTATAACATCATCATTTGCTACTTGATCATTAATTCTCTCTATTTTTCCATTTTCAACCTTGAATAGTCCATCGTTCCATTCACACAGTGGGTCTTGAATGTTTAAATAAAAACAATTAGTTGTTGTTTTTACTGGCACAACAGACATCGTTTTTTCAACATCTACTATTCTTCCCATAAATTGATTTCCTACCAAACGATCACATGGAACAGCTGTTAGAAAATAATTTAATGGGTGATGGATACTTGAGACCCCTTGAATTTTAAAGAAGTTAGAACGATGAAGTGTTATGTAGTGAAGCAATTGTTTTTGCGCTTCATACGTTTTCGTTACCAAATCTTCCATCAAAAAGGTAGTCCCTGATTTTCGATAACGCATGAATCCATCTTCCACCAAAACAAAATAACTATCTGCTTCTCTTAATTCCAGTCGTTCCCACCAAAGCTCATCACGGAACATCCAACCATGTTTCATTTCAGCCACTTCATTATACAATATCTGTATCTTCTCTTTAGGCCAATCATTAAAATCAAATCGATGAAAAACTGGCACACTATCTAATTTAATCTCTGGAAAATCACGCATATCAATTTCATAATTAATACTATCAAACATCACTTCCCAGCCCATTTTTCGGTAGTAACCAACAGAAAAAGGACCTAAAACAGAAACATATTGTTCTTCTTCTCTCATCAATTTTAATGATTCTTTGATAATTTGTTTCATTACACCACCACTGCGAAATTCAGGATAAACTCCTACAAATCCCACACCTGCCATTTTAAAGGTATGCTGGTACAGTTGTTGAGATAATGGAAGTGACATCATTTGACCAACAAGTTTGCCATCTGAAAAAGCTCCCGTGCTAGTTGAATGCTTTGTCCAATTAATATAATCGGTTAGTTTAT
Source organism: Vagococcus carniphilus (assembly GCF_014397115.1). Lineage (NCBI taxonomy): Bacteria > Bacillati > Bacillota > Bacilli > Lactobacillales > Enterococcaceae > Vagococcus > Vagococcus carniphilus. Next base: position 410,480 of record NZ_CP060720.1, on the reverse strand, counting down.
CTCCAGTATACTTTCTGCTGAAACAATAATCTCTTAGTGGAACCATTTGATCTATTTCATTTGATTCTATTCTACGAATATCCATGTTATCACCTACTTATATAAAAGGTATTTGCTTCTTTTTTCTTTAAATTCTATCACTAACTCTTCATCATCCATACTTACTTCATATGGGTGACCTGCTAAATGAGTGAAGAATAAATGGGGAGAGGTTTCAAAAGGAATCTTCACTTCTAATTGATCCGGGTACATCTCTTGAATCATCCTTAATAATTTATACACCGCGTCAAGAGGCTCACTCTTTTCTTTATCAAACACATGGCACTGAACCCCTTCACAGGCTTCACCTTGATGCTTAGAAAAAGTCGGTGTAAAAAAGACAGGTCTAAATTTTATTCCGGACAAGCTTAATTCATTTAAATTTTCAGCTAATTTCGTTCCATTAATAAACGGAGCTCCAATTATTTCAAAAGGTTTTGTTGTACCTCTTCCTTCTGAGAGATTGGTGCCTTCAATCAAACAAGTTCCTGTGTAAAGCCAAGCGGTTTCTGGTGTTGGAATATTTGGTGACGGCATCACCCAAGGTAATCCAGTTTCTTCAAAAGTCATGCCGCGTTTCCATCCCTTAATTGGAACCACCACTAGATCTGCTTGAACTGCTAATTCTTCATTACAAAAATAGGCTAATTCTCCAACTGTCATACCATATACATTAGGAATCGGTAACATTCCCACAAAAGAAAAATAAGCTTCTGGCATCAAATGACCAAAGACATGATTACCGCCCAAAACGTCCACTCTATCTAAGACGATAAATTGAATATCTGCCTCTTTAGCTACTTTCATACTTAGATACATCGTATAGATGTAGGTATAGTAACGAGAACCAATATCTTGAATATCATAAACTAAAACATCTAACTCTTTAATGTCTTCAAGAGAAGGAGCTCTTTTATCACCATACAAACTAATCACTTTTTTAGAGAAATAAGGATCAAAATAGCTTGCTACATCTTCACCTGCTTGAGCTTCTCCACGAATCCCATGCTCTGGTGCAAAAAGGATAGTTAAATCACATAACTCATCCAAAACGGAAACACTCGAATCAAACTCTTTTGTTAAACCAGTAACATTAGTGATCAATCCTACTTTTTTCCCTTTAAGGTTTTCTTCAAAAGGAGAACCTTTTAGATAATCAATGCCATTTTGAACGATACTCATGTTAACCTAACCTCTTTCTCTAAAATAAAATTTTTGCCACGGTTTTATTGTATCTAACAAGAATAATTCTTCTTCTACGACTCTTCCAACTACATTTGATTTACCTGAATTTTCCATATCACTCAAAGCAATTTGCAATTCACCAGCATAATGACCGTATAGATCACTTTCAATAATAATATCTCCCTTTTTAATCATTTGAGGTGCGTTAAAAACTGGGAAAGGATGCCCTTTATATTTCACACGACTCATCGTAGATCGAGCAATATTACCTGAAAAATCACCACGGTTATAATGCGGCTCTTCTAAAACAATTGAGCGCTCTACATCGGGAATACTTTCTACTAATTCAACATCCAAACAAAGCTTAGTTAAGTCTAATCCTTTTATAGAATCAAATTCTTCGTCTGATGCAAAACAGTTTGAAATGATAATATCATCCACAGCGTTAATTGAAATGAAATGTTTAATTTGAGTCGCTAACGGTAAATTACGGTGCATCTCTAATGTTGGTAAACCATCTGTCACAGGCCATGGACCATAACTATCTGGTGATTGACTTGTTATAAAGGCTGCCGTTCTTAATCCAAATTTCTTAAATCTATCAGTACACTCTAAAAAGTAATCCATCGTCAATCCTGAATAACGATGTGGATAAAAATTATGACAGCCTCTTAAATTGTATTGATTTGGTAAGAAATCCATAACAGTTTCAATGTAATGAGTATTGTTGCTCATGTTGACTTCAATGCTTAACCCTTGAGGATTAAAAGTCATTAACGATTCTTCGCTACCACCATAACCATAATCAAGACGAATGCCATCTGCTTGCATCTCTTTAAAGAAACTTAAATCATCATAGCTAATGTCTAAATCAGTAAAAACTTTAGGACTAATATCAATAATAATTTCAAACCCTAAATTTTTAGCAAATTCATTAATTTCTTTAAATTCATTAACTAACACATCTTTGTCTTGACTGTCCACAGATAATAAGCAAGAAAAAATTCTTGAGAATCCTGCTTGATGAGCTTTTTCTATATAGTTTTTCATTTCTTCAACAGTTGATTTTTCGGGATAAATGGAAATACCTAATTTTCTCATGATTTTGCCTCTTTTCATAAAATTAAAGGAGTGAGGACACAATAACTGTATTCCCACTCCAAAACGGTTTATTTTTTAGCCAAGCAAGTCTTTTACTTGTTGTAAAAGTTTTGGACCGCCTAATGGGCTATATGCCATTGGTTCAATTTGTCCACATGGAACACCAGCTTTATCTGCTTCTTCTTTTAAAAGAGCAAAGCGATGCTTAATTTGAGGAGCTACCATAGAAACATCGTAACCTTTTTTCACTTCATCTGGAAATTGTTGTGTACTAACAGCTAAAACATCCATTTCCATTCCTTTAGATGCTGCCTCTTTTTTCAATGCGTTTACTGCGATAGTACTTGACATACCTTGTGAACATACGAATAATACTTTCATTCTAATTTCCTCCCTTTTTAATCTTAGTTTACTTCAAATACTAATTGATTTCTAGTTTGCTTCTTGAGCCATTTCCTCAGCATACATTTTCTTGTCATAAGCTTTAACAAATGGGTAATAAATAATAAAGTAAATTGCTAGGTTAATCATTACTAAAATAATTGCTCTCCAGTCTCCGTTTGTTGATAAGTAAGCTTTAATTGGTGCTGGAATCGCAAATGGTGTTACCACTGAAACTTTAGCAACAAAATCAAGTTTCATTACAACGTAGGTAATTGTTGTTGTCACAACTGGTGCTACCACAAATGGAATAGCTAAGATTGGGTTTAATACAATTGGAGCTCCAAACATGATTGGCTCATTTATATTAAAGATACCTGGAATTAATGATAGTTTACCGATTTGTTTCATATAAGTTGATTTACTCATCATGAATAAAATACAAAGAGCTAGCGTACCACCTGAACCACCGATCCAAATAAATAAATCAAAGAATCCCTCAGTCCCAATATTTTGAGCAACACCGCCATTAGCAACTTCTGTAATATTTTGTTCTAATAAAACTAACCATAACGGACGAACAATTGAACCAATAACAGAAACACCATGTACACCTGCAGACCATAGTAAACAAATTAGTAATACTGGAATTAAAACACCTAAGTAAGTATTTCCTGCAATATCAACTACTGGTTCGAAAACTTTCATAATAGCTTCGTTGATGTTGAACTTTAAAATATGACAAACGAACCAAATTAATGTAAGAGAAATCATACCTGGAATAATTGCTTCAAAAGAACGTGCAACAGAATCTGGTACTTGTTCTGGTAATTTAATCGTGACATTTTTTTCCTTACAGAAACGTAAAATTTCAACTGCTAAAATCATTGTTAAGATGGCAGTAAACATACCTCCGCCACCAAGGAAATTCATTGGTAAAACCCAGCCTAATTCTTCTCCACTTTCAGCCGCTGTCCCTATAACTGGTGTCATAGTCATTAAGAATGTTCCAAGAGCCAAACTACCTCCAGAAACACCATCTAATTCATAGGACTTAGCCAGCGAGTAACCCATACCATATGAGGCATAAAGCGCCATCAAACCAACAGTAATACGATACGGTAACATAATAGATGGAACATACGGTTGAATAAACTCAGTCCATGCAGGAATCGGGAAATTAACTAATAAGACAAAGAAACTACCAATCATAATTAATGGCATGGTTGAGATAATACCATCACGAACTGCTCTTAGATGCTTTTGTTCGGCTAATTTTGCCATTGGAGGCAACATTTTATTTTCAATCCAACTAAAAAATTTATTCACTTTTTACTCTCCCCTTAAAACTTAATTTTTAAATCACTCATTTTTATTCTCGATACTTCAAAACCTGCGACTACCATTGAAACCCCATTCAAAATTATCAAGTATTGAACAATCGCTGGAACAGATTTAAAAAGAAGGGTTGGGAAAATGGTTACGACCAACATCCCAACTAAAATATATTTTCTTTTCTTAAACTCTTGATAAACATACTGGCCCAAATGAATAGACAACAAGAAAACAACCATAAAAATAATGACTTTAAAAAGAATCATGTTTATCCCTCATTTTCATTGCTCTTTATTTTAATGCATCCATTTTTTTATGCATGCTAATCATACATTCAATTAATGATTTAGCTTCAATTGCCGTCATCAAATGATCTTGTGCATGAACCATTAATAAACTAACTTCTGTTTTTTCACCAGCAGCTTCTTTTGAAATCAAACTAGTTTGAACTTTATGTGACTCAATTAGATTTTGATCTGCTTCTTTTAATAAACGATCTGCTTCATCATAGTCACCTTTTTCAGCAGCAGCTAATGCTTCATATGATAAAGATTTTGCTGTTCCGCCGTAATTAATAATATTAAAAATAATTAGTTCCATATTTTCTTGTTCACTCATTACATTCCCTCCTTTTCTTTTTGATTAACAATGTCATAGATTTTTCCTGAAGAATTGACTAAAAGATTTTTTGCTTCTTCATTCGATACTTCAAGTAAAATCATTAGAATAGCAACTTTCACATTTTGCTCTGAAGCAATAAATGTTTTTTCAGCAATATCATCATCACAATTAGTTGCAGCTTTAATAATGTTTTTAGCTCTAACAACTAGTTTTTCATTCGTTGGTTTTACATCCACCATTAAATTGCTGTATACCTTACCCGTTTGAATCATCAGAATTGTTGAAATCATATTTAGAACCATTTTTTGGGCTGTGCCCGCTTTCATTCTTGTTGAACCTGTTACAACTTCTGGTCCTGTCACCACCTCAATTGGATAATGACTCACTTTACCAACTTCTGAATTGGAAACACATGAAACTGAAATGGTTTCTGCTCCGATACTATTAGCATATTCTAAAGCTCCAATAACATAAGGTGTTCGTCCAGAAGCTGCAATACCAATTAAACAATCTTTACTAGTTAATTTATTATGTTTTAAATCTTCAATGGCAAGTTCTTTTGAATCTTCCGCGCCTTCTACTGCTTTAAACATGGCATTAACTCCACCAGCTAAGATACCAAAAATATACTCTTCTGAAACACCATAAGTTGGTAGACACTCAACAGCATCTAGAACGCCTAACCTCCCAGATGTACCTGCACCAATATAAATGATTCTTCCGCCTGTTTTGAACTTTTCTAGCGCTGTTTGAATGGCTTTTTCAATTGCTGGACTAGCCTTTTTAACTGCTTTAGAAACGGTTTCATCTTCTCGGTTAATTAATTCAATCAGCTCATCCACAGAGAGTGAATCAATTGCCAATGAATGTGGATTTCGATTTTCTGTTTCTAATTTCGATAAATCTATTTTCATTTCCCGCCCCCCTTTTTCTTTTCTCACACACAGTGTATCACAATAAAATAATATTTCAATGTTTTTGTTTAAAAAAAGAAATATATTTTCATTAACAAGATTTTTCATCTTTTTTTTGGTACAATCATTTCGAGGTGATAAGACATGAAAATTGGAATTGATGCTGGAGGAACTAAAACAACAGCTCAACTATTTAACTCAGATGGAAACATTATTAAAACTGTTAAAACAGGATTTGGTAATCCTTTAATTAATTACAGAGAAGCTTTAAATAATATTGAAGAGGCTATTGATAATTTAATTGATGCCTCACCAAGCCCACTAAAAAAAATCGCAATTGGTTCTGCAGGTGCCGAATCAGGTGGTTACGTTGAAGAGATGACTCATTATTTTGAAAAAAAATTTCAAACCTCAGTCATTGTTATGAGCGATTTATCACTCAGTCATATAGCCACTTTTAATAATAAAGACGGTATTTTGCTTATTGCTGGAACTGGTTCATCTTGTTTATACCGAAAGAATGGACAATTTTATCAAAAGGGTGGTTGGGGACATATTTTAGGTGATGAAGGGAGTGCTTATTGGTTAGGGTTACAATTACTAAAACAACTAATGGCTTACTTCGATCAATCACCATTATTAAAAGATGCTGACATTCTAATCCCAGAACTTTTAAAGTTATTCCCTTCTAAAAAAGAAGTAATCGAATTAGTTTACCGAAAACCTAAAGCATATGTTGCTGAAATAGCTCAACTCACAGAGGATTTTAAACAAGCAGAGTTTATTCAAGATTTAAATAAGGAATGTGCTAACCATTTAGCTAATTTAGTTCTTTCTTCTACAGAAACAACTGGTGAAAAAGTTTTGAGTATCGCCTTAGAAGGAAGTGTCATCACTAAGAATAAGGCTATTCAAACTCATTTTCTAAAAAATTTAACTGATACTGGTTATACAGTAAACTTAATAACAACTTCTAGTGGAACTAACGGTGTTTTATATATATAACAAAAAAGGCTGTGATAATAAGTATAAAACTTAAATCACAGCCCTTTATTTATGTTATTTAAACGCCTTTAACACGTCTTCAATCATTAATTCAGTTGATTCAATTCCACCACCTGACAGATACCAAACATCTGGTGTTAACGAAATAACTTTATCATTTTTCCCGGCATTTGTTTGTTTCACTAATTCATTTTCAGCAACATTATTTTTACTGTCATCTCCACCAATTGCTTTTGTTCTATCAATAACAAAAAGAATATCTGGATTTTTCTCTAACACATACTCATAAGACACTTCTTGACCATGAGTTGATGCTTCAATTTTATCATCTGCTAAAGCAACACCAAATGTATCATGGATAATCCCAAAGCGTGAACCTTCACCGTAAGCAGATAGTGAACCTTCATTCACTAAAGTAACTAATCCTTTTTCCTTACTTTTTTCAGCTTTTTCTTTCACTTCTTTGATGCTTGTTTCTAATTTGGTAATCTTTTCTTTTGCTACATCTTCTTTATCAAAAATAGTACCTAATGTTTCAATATTTTGTTTCGTTGATTCCCATGTTTTACTACTATCCACACCTAAATATAATGTTGGTGCAATTTTTTCTAAGTCCGCTTGAGAATCTTGTTGACGTCCTGAAATAATAATCAATTCTGGTTTCATCGCATTGATTTTTTCTAAGTCTGGCTCTTTGATACCTCCAGCCGACTCAACAGAATCAAAACTAGATAAGTATTTAGGTAATGTTTTTAATGGAGCTCCTACAACGCTATCGCCTGCTCCTAATTGATTGATTGTATCTAAAGAACCCATATCAAAAACAACTACTTGTTTAGGATTTTTGGGAACTTCGATTTCTTTCCCTTCACTATTCTTAACTTTTATTGTTTTTTCTTCTTTTGCTACACTACTTGTTTTTGTTTCTTCTTTTTTATCCTCAGCTTTATTGCCACATGCCCCTAAAAATAATCCTGTCACTGCCAAAAGACTTACTAAGCCGACTAATTTTTTCTTCATTTTCTTCCATTCGCTCCTCTTAATTAAAATACAAACAAAATCTCTTTCCTTCCATCTCACAGACACGAACACTCATGTCATAAAGATCATCCAAAACTTCTTTTGTGATAACTTCTTCTGTTGTTCCTGTTTTAAAAATTTTACCTTCTTTCATTGCTACAATTTCATCTGCATAGCTTGCTGCAAAATTGATATCATGAAGTACTATAATGACTGTTTTTTTCTTTTCATCCACTAATCGACGAATTGTCTTCATTAATTGAACCGCATGATTCATATCTAAATTATTGAGTGGCTCATCTAGGAATATATACTCTGTATCCTGAGCTAGAACCATTGCAATATAAGCTCTTTGTAATTGTCCTCCAGAAAGTGTATTGATGCTTTCTTCTGCTAAATCAAGTAACCCAAGATAAGACAAGGCTTCTTCAATTTTTTCTTTATCCAAAGCAGTTAACTTTCCTTTACTATGGGGAAACCGACCAAACGCCACTAACTCTCTTACTGTTAATTTAAGCTGTGTTCCATTAGCTTGTTTTAGAATCGATAACTTTTGAGCTAGTTGCTGTTGATTCCAAGTTTTTATTTCTTCTTTCTCTAAATAGATGCCTCCTTGATCCTTATCAATCAAACGGCTCATAATAGAGAGCAGAGTACTCTTTCCAGCCCCATTAGGACCAATAAAAGCTGTCAATTTATGAGGGGTTACTTGGTAATCAACTTCATGAATAACTTCTTTTGTGCCATACTTTTTTGTCACTTGATCTATTTGCATCACGTATTTCCTCCTCTCTCCTTTAATAGTTTCCAAACAAAGTAAAGGCCACCACTAAATTCGATTACAACACTTAAGGTTGTATTCATTTGAAAAACTTGTTCCACTAAAAATTGACCTGAAACAAGAAATAAAATACTTAATAACGCACCAGCTAAAAAAAGAAAAGTGTGCTTATAAGTTTCTAACCATTGATATGTCACATTAGCGACAATAAAACCTAAAAAAGTAATAGGACCAATTAATGCAGTTGCTAAAGCAACGGATAAACTAATTAAAAAAAGAAGATATTTTTGAAACCTTCCTACGTTAATCCCTAAATTAATCGCTTGGTCCATTCCCAAATGAAGAACATCTAGCTTATTAGCTGCCTTCATAAAGAGGATAACAAGCAACATTACAATAGGTATTACCAAAACAAGGAGAGAAACTTCAACATTACTAAAACTAGCAAACAATTTCCCTTGTAATTTATCATATTCATTTGGATCCATCATCACTTGTAAAAAAGTACTCATACTCTTAAACAAAGTCCCTAAGATCATTCCAATCATTAACAATAAAAACAGATCTTGTTTCTCTTTTTTCAACAACGCTGAAAAAAGTAGAACACTTAAAAAGACCATCAATACTACATTTATGATAAACAAACGAGGATCTCTTTGATGAGAACTTCCCCAAATAAAAAAGAGGACTGTTTGAATTAAAACATATAGAGAATCAAAACCTAGAATACTCGGTGTTAAAAAATGATTTTGAGTTAGAGTTTGAAAGGTAATGGTTGAAAAACTTGTTAAAATGCCAACAATAACAAAGGCGAGTAATTTTTTTCCTCTTAATAATAAAGCAAATTCCCAATTTCCATATGTTTGATACGTTAAAAACAACATAATCATTGCTATCGTCAATACACTCAATAAGACTAATTGAATAATCATTTTTGATTTAATGTGTTTTCTCATTCTTTTGCCCCCTTTACCAGCAAGACAATAAAAATGATACTACCAATAACACCTACGATTAAACTGACAGGAACTTCATAAGGTTGCCTAATCACGCGGGATAATATATCACACATAACTAAAAATAAACTTCCTGAAACTGCAGTAATCCATAAGGTTTGCTTCATCTGATCACCATAAAATTGAGAAACGATATTTGGAATAATGACACCTAAAAAAGGAAGTCCTCCGATAGTTACAAGTGTCACACTACTTGTAACAGCAACTAACAAAAGACCTAGCATTTGAGTTCTTTCATAATTTAATCCCACATTAACAGCTATGTCTTCTCCCATGCCGACAATTGTAAATTTGTAAGCAAAAAAATAACAGATAATTAAAATTGGAACAGAAACGTAGATTAGCTCGTAATCTCCTTTAGTCACTGTGGCAAAATTACCCTGCAGCCATGAAGTCATATTTTGAATTAGTTGAAATTGATACGCAAAAAAAGTAACGACTGAACCAATAATGTTACCAAACATAACGCCCACAAGAGGTATCATGATTTGATTTTTTCCCGGTATTTTTTTAATTAATTGAATAAATAAGTAAGTGCCTAAAAAGGCGAAAATAAAAGCGATAAAAGAACGAATTAAAATTGAACTTGCTGGAAAAAATAACATGGCAACCAACATGCCTAATCTTGCACTGTCCATCGTTCCTGCTGTCGTTGGTGAAACAAATTTATTCTGAGTTAAGTGCTGCATAATCAACCCACAGACACTACTCGTTGCTCCAGCAATGATTAAACTAGCTGTTCGAGGAATGCGCGTATTCCAAAAAACAAGTTGCTCTAAATCACTAAATTGAAATAGATGAGTAATCGAGATACTCTGAACACCAACAAATAACGATAAAACTGAAAAAAAGATTAATAAACCAATAGGTATTGTTTTTTTCATAGTAACCCTTTCAATTTCCTAATTGATAATGATTTTCATTTCCAATCCAGTTTAACTAAATTGAAACAAAAATGCAATAGCTTTATAAAATCATGTTTAATCAAACCTGTGGTATACTTAAGGTATTAAACAAGAGAAAGGAGTTAGGTAATTGGCAAAAAAAGACATTCAAGATTATTTAGACAAAGGGATGTACGGAACACCCAAAATAAAACCCGATGAGCAAAAAAAATATCTGGGAACCTACCGAGAACGTGTTGTTTTCATCATGACATTTGATGAAGCTAAACAAAATGCCTACGATGCTTTTTGTTTAGAAAAATTCGCGAATCATCCAGATGGTACTTTATTAATTGACGCTAATAGTAGCATGACAATTCAAAATCATTTTATGAAGCTTACGCAGCAAAAAAAGATTGATTTTCGTCTTGTAGATTCAGATGCAGAACGTTTAAAGGGTGATGATATTGCCATGGTTTTTACTTTAAGTAAACCGATTGACTTAGAAGATATCTCAGTAAAAGAAAAACTTTCTAAAAAAATAACAACCACACCTAACGTTCAAAAAGAAAAAAAATCTGGGTTTTTTAAAAAAATATTCAGTTAATCTTCAAAAATACGCGATATGATAATTTTAATCATTATTTAAGAGGGGTTTTATTTTGACAAACATTAAGAATAAAAAATGGTTCATTCCTGTCGCTTCTGTTTTTTTGGTGATTCTCGCGTTTTCTAGTTTTTACTTTAAAAATAATATTCTTCATGCTGAAACAAATAAAACGGAAGCCTCATCTCCAAATCCAGCTGAAGAAAAAATCGATGACTTAATTAATTCTGCTAATCTTTTTGGTACTGTCGCAATTGTTAAAGATGGTGAATTTGTTTATACCAATAGTTATGGCTTATCAAATAAAGATAAAAATATCAAAAATACCACTGACACTATTTACCCAATTGCTTCTCTTCAAAAAAATATGACTGCTGTCATAATTGCTCAATTAATCAGCGAAGATAAGTTAACTTACGACACAACTTTAACTGATTTTTATCCTGATTTAGAACATGCTGATGAAATTACTATTCGCCAATTAATTGACCACACAAGTGGTTATGTAATGCCTGAAGTATCAATTGGAAAAGTTTTAACAACTGAGGATGAGCAATTAGCAAACGCTCTGGAAACTAGTGTCTTCCAAGATAACAACAACTATAACTATTCTAATGGAAACTATACGCTTTTAGCTGGAATCATTAAAAAGCTTGATGACATGCCTTATGAAGAAAGTTTACAAAAAAGAATTTTAGATCCTTTAGAAATGAATAATACTTATCTTTGGAATCATCTGCCTAAAGGTAAAACTATTCCAACTGAGTACTACCATAGAAATGATTCTGATTATGTAACAGATGGCGCCGTTTACTCTGAAGAATTAATGAGTACTTTACTTGGAGCTGGAAATCTCTACTCTACAGCAAAAGATGTTGCAACTTTTGAAATTTCTTTAAACAACGGTGTCTTACTAAAAGATGAAGATTATTTAGAACTTTTAGGAATTGAACACAATCAATTAATTGAACGAACTGGAAATATTTCTTCCGAAGGTACTCGAGGTGGCTATAGTAGTTATCTATACGGTGATATTACCAATCAAAATGTCATCATTTTTCTTTCCAACCAATCCAAAGATGAGTATCCAGAACAATTAATGACTAACATGTATGAACAATTATTATTACTTTAATTTTTTTATAGTAAGTCTATTTTAAAGGAGCGATTGTTATGGAACAAAGTAGTCTAATCAAAAAAGAATTAGCTCAAGCACTTCATGCTCACATCATGTTATTAAAAGACATTGATACAATTGATCACGATTCAGAAGAAGCTTTACGTTTTGTTTTCAGAAGTCTAGGCTTTATGTTAGAACGAATTCCAGAAGCCCTTGTCTCTGATAATGAGGAAGATCTATACTTTGCTGCTTTCCAATATTATAATTTACTAGCAGAATTAAAGAGTAATTTAGCTTTATCTTATCCTCATCTATCTATTGATTTACATAATTTCCCTGACTCTCATGTCGCTATATTAAATGACTGGTGGGAAAAGAAAACAGGATTGAAAGTGGACGAACCAACAAAGCAAACAATGAGTATACATTCCTAACGAAAATAGCTGTTGAAAAGCATTATACTTTTCAACAGCTATTTTTTATTTTTTAATTTCTGGATAAAGTAATCTTAAAACATCCATTGTTAACCGTCTACCAAGACCTGCAAACGGATAAATATGCATGTGCATAGCTGGGTTAAAGTTGCCTTCGATAATACCATAAGAATCATCTTCTTTATTTCCTGGCCTGTTTCTATCTGGAATAATCAAATCAATCCCACAAATCTTAGCACCTAACGCTTCTGTAGCAGCTTCTGCTATTTGTTTATAACTTTCATCCATCTCTTCTGTCACATCAATGGAATCACCACCGGTACTCACGTTAGAATTTTCTCGTAAATAAACAATTTGATCCTTTTTAGGAACACTCAAAATCGTTAATTCTTGCTCTTTTAGCATTAACCGTTCTAATTCACCTAGCTGAATTAATTCTAATGGTGCTCTATGATCTGTTCCTCTTAGCTTATCTTTATTTTTTTCAACAACTAATTCTTCAACAGTCATCACACCGTCCCCCACTACATTAGCAGGTGTTCTCAACATAACGGCGCGTGTTTTACCATCTAAAACAAAGAAGCGATACTCTGTTCCTGGTAAAAATTCTTCGACTAGAACATCAACATCTTCTTTAAAAGCGATTTCTAATGCTGTTTGGTAATCTTCAAAAGAAGCGCCATCTTTAAAAATAGAAATTCCTAAGCCGTAATTGGTCGATTTAGGTTTTACAACAAATCCTTTTTTGGCAAATAGCTCATAGCTATCTTCTGCCTTTTCCATTGTTGAAAATTCTTTTCCTCCAGGGACTTTAAATCCAGCTTTAGCCAGTACCTTTTTAGTAACTGTTTTATTTTCCATTAAAAGTGGCACAACATAAGAATCCTTACTTGTCATATTCGCATTTTTTACATATTCAACTCGTTTATTAAAACTCAACTTTAAGAATTGATCATTCTCATCTAATACTTCCACTTTTACGCCATTTTGAATGCTATCAAACATAAATATTTGAGTCGATAATTCCATATGACGATAACCTGATAACTGATAAGGACGCTCAAAAGCTTGTGAATGATAACGTTCTGCTAATTCTGTTCCTAACTCTTTGTTTTGTGCCACTTCTTTATCTTCAGCTAAAACAACACGAGCAGCTAACGTTTTTTCTGGTGCTTCTAATGCCTCTTTACCACGCTCAATTAATTCTCTTTCTTTATCAGAAAGATTCAATTGATTAGCCATTTCTTCCATTTGATTTAATAGCCAAATACCTTCATCATAAAGAGCTGTTTTATTAAATGGATTTTCTAAGGAGACTTGATCATTAATTTCCACTCCTTCGTCTAAGAGTGTTTTGATATCATCTCTTTCATCTAACCACAACATAGTCATCACAAATAAGTGAAGGAATTCTAAGGTTTCAAGAGTTGTACCATATTCTGCAAAAGGATCTAAGTCAATATTTCTCAACTCAATATAACGAACCCCTTTTTGACGTAACTCTTCTAAATTATCTGTTCCTCTCAATCGAACTGACGAATAAAATTCTTTAGCTTCTATCAAATCACCATTATCAACTAAATGCTCAATATCATCTACGTATTGATTTAAAGACTCATAAGAAGCTTTTATCTCTGGGCGATTGGTGTAGCCAAAATGACTATTTCTAATACTTCTAATTGGTTCATTTGGTGATTCCTCTGTAAAATAACCTGGTTTTGCGTATGGACTTGCACCAAATAAATAAGTTATTAACCAGCGATATCTTAAATAGTGGCGAGACGTTTTTAAATAAACTTCAGTTCTAAATTCTTCAAATGTTAACTCGCGAGACTCTTCTTCATACATTGCTTTCAACATCTCTTCTGAAAACTCAAAATTGTAATGAATCCCACTAACCATTTGTTTTCTTTTTCCGTAAACTTTTGCTAAATAGCGTCTGTAATTCACGTCACCTTGGTCACTTAATTTAGCAATAATTATTTCTCGGTCATCTTCTGGTAAGGTTGGTGGCATACTTAGAGGCCATAACCTTTCATTATCATCTAAAGAACGTAGTGTTACATCATGTAACGCCCCTAAAAAACGCAGTGTTTCTTCATTAGAATCAAATACTGGAGTAATTAATTCTATTTGAGTTTCACTAAAGTCTGTTTGTATATAAGGATGAATATCTCGACTTGCCACTTGTTTAGGGTGATCCGTTTTAGCTAAACACCCCTTTGGCGTAATACGTTGACTCTCTTTTTCCAAGCCAATACGGAATTCTTTAAATAAAGGTCTGATTGTTTCAGACGCCAGTGTCTCTTTTATTTTTTTTATCATAATTTGTCACCTTATGCCTTTATCATTCTTTTCTCCAATCATTATAGCACTCCTTAAAAACATTCTCTAAAATTCTGTTTCAAAAAAAAGAAGGTAAAAACAAAATTGATAATTAAATCAGTTCCGTTTTTTACCTTCTACTTGTTTATTCGGCTACTTTTTTCTTTAAAAAACCTAGTACAAGAGCACTAACAAATGATCCAATTAAAATGAACAATAAGTATAAAATTGGTTTGTTAACTAACATAATAACAAAAATACCACCATGAGGAGCCATCAGTTTAATACCTGTACCTCCAACAAGAGCACCAGCCAAAGCTGAACCAACCACAAAACTTGGAATCATTTTTAACGGATCAGATGCAGCAAATGGAATCGCTCCTTCTGTAATGAAAGAAAAGCCCATTACCACATTCGTTAAACCAGCGTCTTTGTCCTTTTGACTAAATTTATCTTTAAATAGAATAGTTGCAATTGCAATCGCTAAAGGTGGTACCATACCACCAGCCATAACCGCTGCCATCATAGGACTTCCACCTGTGGCAACTGTTGCAGCTAACGTCCCTGTACCAAAAACGTAAGCGGCTTTATTAATAGGGCCTCCTAAATCAATAGCCATCATACCTCCAAGTAGTGCTCCTAAAAGAGCGGCATTACCTCCTGATAAACCATTTAGGAAATTATTCAAACCTGTATTAATAGCTGCCATTGGTACATTAACTACTAGCATAATAGCACCTGTAATTAGAACTCCTAATAAAGGATAAAAGAGAATTGTTTTAATACCATCTAAAGATTTTGGTAATCCTTTTAATACTTTTCTTAAAAATTCAACGACATATCCGGCAATAAAACCACCTAGTAAGGCTCCTAAAAATCCTGCTCCACCAGCATTTGCTAATGCACCCGCTGCAAAACCTGCAACTAAACCAGGACGGTCACTAATACTAGAAGCAATAAATCCAGCTAATACTGGTAACATAAAACCAAAAGCTGCTCCACCAATCGTATTTAATTGAGCCGCAAATGGGTGATAACTACCTAATTTACTTAATTCACTATGAGGAACGCCCATTGTTTGGTCCACTAAAAAGGATAGGGCAATAATGATCCCGCCACCAATAACAAATGGTAACATGTGGCTAATCCCATTCATTAAATGTTTATAAATCTGAGAACCAATGCTTCCTGTACTTGACTCTTCTTCTGAAGCTTCACTACTACCACTATGATGATAAACAGGTGCTTTTTCAGATAAGGCTAAATCAATTAACTCTTCTGATTTTTTGATGCCATCACTAACAGGGCGATTAACTAAATGTTTACCTTCAAATCTAGCCATCTCAACATTTTTATCTGCGGCTACAATAACTCCGACTGCATTTTCAATATCTTCTTTTGTTAAGTGATGTTTAACTCCTTCTGAACCGTTTGTCTCAACTTTAATATCGACATTCATTTCTTTAGCTTTATTTTTAAGAGCATCTTCAGCCATATAAGTATGAGCAATCCCAGTTGGACAAGCTGTTACTGCCACCACAAAAGGTCGTTCTGGTGAAGCTTTAGCTTCAGTCATTTCATTGTGCTCTTCATCGTATTTCTTTTGAGCTTCATCAAATAAAGAAATTACCTGTTTAGGTTTAGTAGCTCCTTTTAATTGATTGATTAAATCTGGATTCAATAGTAAACGAGAAAGACCTGCCAAAGCTTGTAAATGAGTATCATTAGCCCCTTCTGGAGCAGCAATCATGAAAAACAGAAAAGTTGGTTGACCATCTAAACTCTCATAATCAACGCCTTTGCTACTCTTAGCAAATAAAACAGTTGGCTTAACGACAGCACCATTTTTAGAGTGGGGCATAGCAATCCCATCTCCTAAACCGGTGGAAGTTTGCTCTTCCCTAGCAACAATTCCGGCTTCAAAAGTAGCTTTGTCATTAATTCGACCTGCTTCATATAATTTATTGACCATCTCTTTAATAGCATCTGATTTTTTAGTAGCTTGTAAGTCCATAATCATGGCATCAACTGACAACAAATCAATAATTTTCATTTTCTTCTCCTCCTATTAATTTTTAACTTGATTTATTTTAACTTTTTCGACTAAATTTAAAATATCTTTTCCTAACGCTAAATCTTCACTAAAAGCTGTTGCGCTTCCTGAAGCAACCCCATAAGTAAATGCCTTTATAGGATCTTTATCTTGAACGTATTGACTGACAAATCCAGCCACCATAGAATCTCCTGCTCCTACTGAATTCTTTAAAGCCCCAGTTAACCCTGGTGCACGGTACACGCCTGTTTCATTAAACAAAGCTGCACCATCTTTTCCCATCGACAGTAGTACCTGTTCTGCACCCATTTCAACTAATTTTTCCCCATAAGGAATCATCTCTTCAAAAGAATTAAATGATGTATTAAAGATAGCTGCTAATTCATGATGATTTGGTTTAATTAGAACTGGATTGAATGGTAGAATATCTAGTAATTGGTCATTACTAATATCTACAACAAAAGGAATTCCCTCTTCCTTTACAAGTTTAACTAGCTCTATATAGACATCATTAGGTAAACCTTTAGGAATACTACCTGAGAAGACAACTAAATCTTCAGGTGTTGCATCTAACAACTGCGCTTTTAAAGCATCCAAATGAATCTTTTCAATCGTTGGTCCTTGTCCATTAATTTCCGTTTCTACATCACTTTTTAATTTGATATTAATCCGTGTATCTCCTGGTACTTCAATAAAATTAGTTATTAATCGCTCTTCTGCCAACCTTTCACGGATGAAAGTTCCCGTAAAACCACCGACAAAACCTAAGTTAGTTGATTCCACTTTTAAATTTTTCAGAATTCTAGAAACATTAATACCTTTACCACCTGGAAATTTATACTCTTCTGTTGTTTTATTCAATTCATCTAGCTTGAATTCTGGCACTCGAATCACATAATCAATCGCTGGATTTAATGTTACTGTATAAATCATTTTAAAACCTCCTTAATGGTTGTTTTGGTTCTTAGACGATCACTGATATCCTCTTCCAAGGAGTCTGTAATAATTAAAGCTTCTTCTAGATTACCTACCTTAGAAAAATTCACTTTACTAAACTTAGATTTATCTGCCAATACAAAAACATGTTGCGCTTGATTCATAGCAGTTTTTTTAGTTGCAGCTTCTTCTGCATCTGCTGTCGTATATCCATAATCTAAATGAATTCCATTTATCCCCATAAAAGCTCTATCAAAATAGCATGATTTAATTTGTTCAATGGCCTGACTGCTAACAGCGGCTTTTGTTGCCATCCGAATTTCACCACCTATCATAGTCGTTTTAATTCCTAAATCTGCTCCAGCACTTGCATGATATACGGAATTCGTTATCACATGAACGTCTTTTTCTTTTAAAAACGGTAACATTTCATAAGTTGTTGTCCCTGCATCTAGATAGATAAATTCTCCTGGTGAAACAAGAGACGCCGCATATTGAGCAATTCGCTGTTTTTCATGAATGTTTTTGGATGATTTCTCCCGCATGTTTAATTCTGTTTCTAACTTGATTATGCCTTTAGCACCACCGTGAACTCTTTTTAGAATTCCAGCTTCTTCCATCTCTTGTAAATCACGACGAATGGTTGATTCTGATACATCAAAAGTCATCATTAAATCTCTTGTTTTAATAATTTCTTGTTCATTTAATAAAGATAAAATCTTATGTTGCCTTTCTTCTGTTAACATATTAATCACTCCATATTTTTATAATACTATCATAAACGTTCTTTTTCAATCAAAAACCTTCATAATTCTAAAAAAAGAAGAAATCAAAGGAGAACGTCACCATTCTACTTGATTTCTTCCTCATTTTTTAATTTTCGTACATAGCCATTAAATCTTTAAATAGGCCATAAACAAATTGATTTGGTTCAAAGTCTTCTAAATCAGTAATTTTTTCTCCTAAACCAACTAATTTAACTGGTAAATGTAGTTCGTTACGGATAGCTAGAACCATACCACCTTTAGCTGTTCCATCTAGTTTAGATAAAACAATTCCTGTTACATCTGTCGTATCTTTAAACTCTTTTGCTTGGGTCATTGCATTTTGACCTGTTGTTGCGTCAACAACTAGCAATACTTCGTGAGGTGCTGAAGGATATTCTCTTTCAATAACACGCTTCATTTTTTCTAACTCTTTCATCAAATGAACTTTATTTTGTAAACGTCCAGCTGTATCCACTAATAAAATATCGTAATTTTCTTTTTTAGTTTTCTCTACAGCGTCAAACACAACAGCTGCCGGATCACTACCAGCACTATGTTTAACAACATCTACTTCAGCTCGCTTACCCCATACGGCTAATTGGTCAATCGCACCTGCTCTAAATGTATCTGCAGCTGCTAGTAAGACTTTTTTACCTTGTTGTTTGTAACGGTAAGCTAATTTACCAATACTAGTTGTTTTACCCACACCATTAACCCCAACAAAAAGAATAATCGTCGGTCCGTCTTTTTGGATGTTTAATTCATTATTTTCTTCTACACCCTCAGATTCGTAGATTTCAACTAATTTTTCAATAATTGTATTTTGAACGTCAGATTGTTTTTTAGCATTTTTCAGTTTCACTTCTTCTTGAAGTTCATCTGAAATACGTAAGGCTGTTTCAAAGCCAACATCCGCACTAATCAAAGCTTCTTCTAACTCTTCAAAAAACTCATCATCTACTACACGGAAGTTAGAAAATAAGTCATTCATAAATTGACCGAATGTTCGACGAGATTTTTCTAAACCTTTATCATACTTTTCAATGGTTTCTTCTTTTGGTGTAACAACAGGTTCTGGTTTTTCCTCCACAACTGGCATTTCAACCTTAACTTCTTTAATAACAGGCTCTTCGATAACAGGCGTTTCTACTACTTCTTCTACTACTTCTTCAACAACAGCTTCCTCGATATTAGGTTCTGGTGCGATAACAACCTCTTCTTGGGTCTCTTCTATCTCTTCTTTAGCTTCTTCTTCAGTAGTAGTTTCGACAGCCTCGGGAGAGTCCGTCTCTTCGGCTAATTCTTCTACTTCAGTCTCTTCTGTTGAGAGTAATTCTTTTTCTTCTTCTGGCTTTTCTCCCAGAACTGCTTTTTTTATCTTATCAAAAAATCCCATAAATACACTCCTTACTTAGTTAAAACAAACTTTTCAACAGCATAAGCAACGCCATCTTCTTCATTTGATTTAGTCACAAATTGAGCTAATTTTTTTACTCGTTCATTACCATTTCCCATAACAACACCCATACCGGCATATTCAATCATAGAAACATCATTTTCTTCATCACCAATTGCCATCACTTCAGATTGTTTAATACCTAATTCCTTGGCTAATAAATCAATACCATGAGCTTTACTAACCTCTGGATGAATAATTTCAAGTAGACACTCACGAGATTTCATTATGTTAAATCTATCATACCATTCTTGTGGCAATTGTTTTAATTTTTCATCTAAATAAGCTGGTTCTACTCCAACAACCATTTTATTAAAGGTAATTGATTCGTCTAATTCAGCTGGTGAAACTGTTTTAAAAGCTAAAATAGGATTTAATGTTTCATACAATGATTTTTTACTTTTTGATGTTGTCAAATTATAGCAAGTATCAACAGAAATAACATCTAAAGGTAAATCTAGTTCTGTCATTATCTCAGCCATATCTTGAACATCTTTTAACGTTAACGAATAAGATAACAACTCTTCTCCAGTATCATTCTTTTGAACAGCGCCTCCGTTAAACGTAATACTATAATCACCCGAGTCTCTTAATTCTAAGCGATTTAGATAAGATTCAACTGCTATTAGTGGTCGTCCTGTACAAAGAACAACTTTCACGCCTTGCTCTTTAGCTTTTGTTAAAACTTCTTTATTTCTATCTGTAATTGTTTTTTCATCGGTTAACAATGTACCGTCTAAATCGATTGCTATCAACTTAATCATTGATATCCTCCTTATATTAAAGCATTTCTAACTCTTCTTGATTTTCTAATTCCTCTAAATGAACAGAAACAATTTTAGAAACGCCTGATTCTTGCATTGTCACACCGTATAACACATTGGCAGCTTCCATCGTTCCCTTACGGTGAGTGATAACGATGAACTGAGTATCTTCACCAAAATGACGTAAATAATTCCCGTATCTTGTTACATTCGCATCATCTAACGCAGCTTCCACCTCATCCAAAATACAGAAAGGAACAGGTCTTGCTTGAATAATGGCAAATAATAAAGCAATAGCTGTTAATGCTCGTTCTCCACCTGAAAGCAGACTTAAGCTTTGCAGTTTTTTACCTGGTGGTTGAGCAATAATATCAATCCCTGTGTGTAATAAATCAGTTGGGTCAGTTAGCACTAAATCGGCATGTCCTCCACCAAACATATTAGGAAAGACAATCCTAAATTCTTCTCTGATATCTGTAAACACTTCATGGAATTTTTTAATAACCAACTCGTCCATCTCATTCATTGTCTCAAACAATTCATTTTTTGCAAGAACCAAATCTTCTTGTTGCGCAATTAAAAATTGATAACGTTCGTTAACTTCTTCGTACTGCTCAATCGAAGATAAGTTAACAACGCCTAATGTTTGAATAGCTGCTTTTAACTCTTGAATAGAAACTTTTCCTTTTTCAAAATCTTCTACAAATGGGTATAAAGATTTTCCTCGCTCATAAGTCAAGCCATACTCTTCTTGTAAATAAGTTAAAGCCGTATCCAAAGAAATTTCTGAACGATTCTTAGCAACTTCTAAAGTTGTTTTAGTATCCATTGCTTCTTGGATCGCTTGATTTTTTTCAGTCACCTCTTGATCTAACAGAGAAATTTCTTTAAACAAGTTTTCTCTTGTCTCTTTTAATTCGTTCAAGGTGATTGAAATGCTTTCTCTACGTTCCTTCAATTCTTCCATATGCTTTTGAATCTCTTGGCTTCTTTCACCTTGATTCACATGTTCTGTTGATTGAGAATCTAATTGAGATAAAATAGCATTCTTTTGAGAAGCAACTTCTTCTTGCTCTACTTTTTTCTCTGTTTGTCGTTTAGCAACTTGAACCGTTTTTTCAAGTAAAACAGCTAAATCTGATTGTTTTTGGTTGAGTCGTTTTTGAGCTTCTTCTTTTTTTTGAGCGTTTTCTTCTTCTAACTGGCTCGTTTGACTCATCAACTTATCTAAATCTGCTTTTTTCTCGACAAGTTTTTCTTGAGCTTCCACTAACTGTTCTTTTTCTTCTTGATAATCCTCTAAGAAACGTTGCAACTCTCTTTTTTCATATTCAAAGGCACGACGTTCTTTTTCTTGTTGACTGCTTCTTTGTTCTAATTGAGCAACTTCATTCGTTAAATTTTGCTCTAATAAACGAGCTTCTTCTCCAGCTCTTCGAACATTTTCTAACGTCTCTTCAGCTAATTGGAAACTTTCTTTTAACGCCCTTACTTCTTTTTCTTTTGTTTCGTATAGACGCTCCATCTGTGAAACTTGTTTTTCTAATTCTTTTAACTCATGCCCTTGAGAAAACAGTTGGTTATTTTGACCAGATTTACTTGCCCCACCAGTCATAGAACCACCTGGATTCATCACGTCTCCATCTAAAGAAACCACTCGATATTGATAATTAATTGCCTTAGCTAATTCATTAGCTGCTGGTAAATCTTTAGCAATAATTGTTAATCCTAAAATATTTTGGATAACCTGAGTAATTTTTTTGTCGTATTGAATCAATTCACTCGCTACACCAATAAAACCTGGATGCTGAGCTACTTTATTTCGAATTGATTGATTCAGTTGACGAGGTTTAATCGTTGTTAAAGGTAAAAATGTCGCTCGTCCTACTCGTTTTTGCTTCAAGTAAGAGATAGCTTTTCTAGCACTTTCTTCATTCTCTGTAATAATGTGTTGGGCAGAAGCTCCTAAAGAATGTTCCATAGCTAACGTTACTTCTTTAGGTACCTCAATCAACTCAGCTACAGCCCCTACAATACCACCGAGATTGTCTCTTTCTTTTAGGACAGAACGAACACCTTGGTAAAACCCTGAATAACTAGCTTGCAAATCTTTTAAACTCTTCTCTTTCGCTTGAGCTTGTTGGAGAATTTTAAGAGCTTCATACATTTGTCTTTCGTTAACAGTTACTTGTTGTTTTAACGTGTTAAACTCACCTTGTTTTTCTCTAAAATCAGTTAGCAAAGTAGCAACTTTTTCTGTCTGTTTTTCTAGCTGTTTTTCTTTTGTTTCTTTTTCAATTTTAGTTTCTTTTTCTTCCAACAATAAACGGTCATAAGTCGTTACATCTTTTTCATTACGAACCATCTCTTGCTGGTATTGTTTTTCTAAATGTTTTAAATCATTATTAATATTTGTTTGTTGTTGCATCACATCGACATAATCACTTCGTAAATCCTCTAGCTGCTCTTTAGCAGACTTACTAAATCGTGCGACTTGCCCTTGTAACTCTTTTACGTCTTGATTCAATTCTTTTTCAGCTTTAGAAAGTTCTGCTTTTTCAGCAATTAGTTTTTCCAATTCTTCTAAAAGAAGCGATTCTTTTTCATCTAACGTCACTAAAGTCTCTTGATAACTTGTTTTATTTTGAACAGAAAAACGTTGGCGTTCTTCAACCACTTTTTTCTGACCTTCTAATTGTTCATATTGAGTTGTGACCTCTAACAGATGACGTTGTTTTTCCTCAATACTAATTTCAACCGTTTCACGTTGTGTTTTTAATTCCGTTAATTTGGTCTCTGCAACAAGCAAATCACTCTTTCTTGCTTCAATGGTTTCAACTAATACACTAACTTCTTTTTCTTTTTCATCCCAAATTGATTTATGGTTTTCAATTTCTTGAACGGTAATATTCACATCAATTTCAGTTAATTGTTCTTTTAAATGACGATATTTTTTTGCTGTATCACTTTGTGCTTTAAGAGGTGTTAATTGTGCTTCAAGTTCGTAGATAATATCTTGAACTCGGTTTAGATTGTCTTCTGTTTCAAACAAACGACGTTCTGCCTCTTTTTTTCTTGTTTTATATTTAAGAACACCTGCTGCTTCTTCAAAAATCCCCCGTCTATCTTCAGGCTTACTATTAAAAATAGACTCAACTTTTCCTTGAGAAATAATCGAAAAAGATTCTTTACCTAATCCTGAATCCATAAACAAATTAACAATATCTTTTAAGCGACAGCTTTGCTTATTAATAAAGAAATCACTATCACCACTTCTTGTTAATCGTCTAGTGACACTTACCTCACTAAAATCGATTGGCAAAAAACGTTCTTCATTATCTAAGACTAAAGTCACTTCTGCTAAATTTAAAGGGGCACGTGAAGAAGAGCCAGCAAAAATCACGTCTGGCATTGTTCCCCCTCGTAAATTTTTCGCTGACTGCTCTCCAAGCACCCATCTAATGGCTTCTGTTATATTACTTTTCCCGCTACCGTTTGGTCCGACAACTGCAGTTAATCCTTGATTAAATTCAATAATGGTTCTGTCTGCAAAAGACTTAAACCCAGCAATTTCAATTCGTTTTAAATACACTAAAGTTTAGTCTCCTTCCTACCGCTGACTTTTTTTCTTTAAATCAGCTAGTGCAACCTCAGCTGCTTTTTGTTCAGCTGCTTTCTTTGATTTACCTGAGCCTAGACCTAAAACTTTTCCACCTGCTTTAACTTCTACATGGAATACTCTACTATGAGCAGGTCCTTCTTCATTAATTAAGCTATACTCAATTAAAATATCTCCATTTTTTTGTAAAACTTCTTGTAAAGCTGTTTTATGATCCATCTCATGTGAAAAAGCACCAGCTTCGATTTTTGGAATAATCACTTGATAAATAAATGTTTTTGCGGCAACTTGGCCTTGGTCAATGAAAAGAGCGCCTAAAAAAGCTTCAAATAAATCACATAAAAGTGAGGCACGCGTACGGCCATTTGAATTTTCTTCTCCTTTACCAAGTCTTACAAATTGATCAAATTGACAGTCTTTAGCAAACATAGCTAAACTATCTTCTCGAACAATTGTTGCACGTAATTTAGTTAGTTTTCCTTCAGGTAACTCTTGAAAGTTATGGAATAAATAATCTGAAATAATCAATTCCAAAACAGCGTCACCTAAAAACTCTAAACGTTCATTATCCGTTAATTCTAAATGTCGATGCTCATTCACATAGGATGAATGGGTAAAAGCTTGTTCTAAAAGACTGATGTCCTTGAATATCACTTCATACTTTTCTTTTAATAAATTAATTAGTTTTTCCATCATGTATTTTAACGCTTCCTCTCATTCCTAATGTTCCCTTATCATTATACGTTGTTTCCTTACGATTTAAAACAAAAACTATCAACCCAAGAAATTTTCTTAGGTTGATAGTATAATTGTTACTTTATTTTCTTGATTCAGCTGTTAACTCAACATCAGCCCATCCAGTATGTTCTTTTTGGATAGCCCAGTCAAAGTTTTTAACGCGTGAGCTCATTGGCATTACTTCATTACGGAATAATGTTGGGAATGCAAATGCTTCTTCACTTGCGTATTGTTGCCATTCTTTAAATACTTTTGCACGGTATTCATTATCAAATGATTTTTCTGAATCCATATCAGCTAATAATTTACTGTTTTCTTCACTAGCAAAACGAGTGTAGTTAAAGGCTGCTTTTTCACCGTATAGAGGTGTTTGTGATGGGTTGTAACTTACAGACCATGCACCTTGATACACATCTACTTCTGGATCATCATTTTTCAATTTATCATAGAACGCATTGAAGTCAATCAAGCGACCAGTTGTTAACTGAACATCTAAACCAATTTCTTTCCATTGGTCCATGTAGTATTCTGCAAGTGGTTGAGCTGTTTCTCCACCTGACATAGAAGCAAATTTAATTTCAAGTTTTTCGCCTTTTGGATCACGACGGAATTCTTCACCATCTTTTTTCTTGTAACCAGCGTCATCTAATAATTTGTTTGCTTTATCTAAATCTTGAGTGTAACCTTTAAGGTCTTTGTCATGCATTTCACCTAATACTGGTGGAATTAATGAGTTAGCTGATGAACGTAATCCGTAGTAGAATTTATCTGCTACTGCTTGATTATCTACAGCGTAAGCCATTGCTTGACGTAATGATTTGTTTGCCATTTTAGCATCTTTATTGTATTTAACTTCGCCATCTTCCCATTTACCTAATTTAAAGCCAATGTAAGTATAGCTGAATTGCTCACGACCAAGCATTTCATAGCCTTCAACATCTTTATATGTTGGATAGCTATCTGTTGGCATAGAGAATACAAAATCATATTTTTTAGCTTTTAAAGCTTCAACAATTGAGTTTGATGGAGCTTGACGCATAATAATTTTATCTAATTTTGGTTTTTCACCATAATAATATTCGTTAGGTGCATATTCAACGAATTCACCACGTTTAACACTTGTCATTTTGTATGGTCCATAAGTAACAGGGTTTTTACGAATAGCATCACTTGATTCCATTCCTTTAACCGGCATATCTTTAAAGATATGTGCTGGCATAGCACTTTGCCATGGGCCACCGTCACCATCAGCTGTTAGTAAACCTGGCTCCACTTTTTCATACTCAATTTCAACTGTTTTATCATCAACTTTTTTGATTCCTGAAATTGAATCAGCTTTGCCATCATGGTAATCTTTCATCCCAACAATACGTTGCATGTTTTCACCGTAACGAACACCACCAGTTCCTTCATAATCAGGATGTCCAATGATTAAGTATGGTTGGATAATATCTTCAGCTACTAATGGTTTACCATCTGACCATTTCACATCTTTAGTAATTTTAATAGTACCTTTTTTAGCTTTTTGATCTAAATCAAATGTAGCCACACCTGTGTCATCCATTTGGAAGGCTTTATCAAAACCAAATAAAGTTTCATGAGATGGTTGCATAAAGTAAGTGTCATAGTTGTCCGAGTTAAATGCAGGGTCAAACAATCCTTGGAACTGAGTATCCATTACAACAGCGCCTTCGAGCGTTCCACCTTTTACTGCTTTCCCGTCATTACTTGTTTTCATTGGGAATTTTGCAATATCTTCAGTTTCTTCGCCTTTACCTTTTTTCCCGTCTTTGCTTCCGCCACCACAAGCAGCAAGCCCTGCTGTTACTACAGCAGTAAGTGCCATAGCACTAATTAGTTTTTTGTACTTCATTTCCTTCATTCCCCCTTGTTTTTTTATCCTAGTCGTTGTCTAGCATCTGCTGAACGCTTAAACGCTTGACCAACATAATTTATACTTAACATCAATACCAGGATTAGTACTGACGCTGGAACCCAAATCCATGTTTTCTCTGATAACACATCACCATTAGATGCATATCCGATTAACGTACCTAAACTTGGTGTTGAAGGTGGTAACCCAAATCCCAAGTAAGATAGTGTTGTTTCAATACCAATGTTAGCTGCAAAGTTAATTGTTAAATTGGTAATGATTAAAGAACTTAAGTTAGGCATTAATTCGCCAAACATGATTTTGAAATCATTCGTTCCTAATGTTTTTGAAGCACTGATATAGTCACGTCTGACCTCTGATAATGCCTTACCTCTAAAGAGTCTGGCTTTTGCTACCCAGTAAAACAAACTCATAATCATTACAAAGCTGTAAACATTGTATTTCGGTGTAATTGTAACAAATACAATGATAACCATTGTGATTGGTAAAATCATGACAAAGTCTACGATACGCATGATAATTGTATCAATAACGCCACCATAATAGCCTGCCATAATTCCTAATCCAACCCCAACAATCGAAGTAATTATAGTGATTGAAAAACCAATAACAATTGAGTTTCTAGCCCCTATAATTAATTGTCCTAAAACATCACGTCCACCTTCATCTGCTCCTAAAATAAAGCCATCTCCAGGTGGAGCATACTTATCTAAAATACTTACTTTCATAACCGCTGCTTGGTCTGTTAATAACGCACCAATGAATATAGCTAATAACAAAATAACCAAAAGACCTAATGAAAATAATGCTAATTTATCTTTTTTAAATTCTCGTGCAATCATCTTCATACCAGTTGGTGGTATACTGACTGCTTCTTGTTTAACTTCTTTACTCATTTCTCTTCTCCTTTCTTAATCACAAGTATTTTTATTGGATACGAATACGAGGGTCAACAATACTCATTACGATATCAGAAATTAAGTTTCCGACGATTGTTACAATCCCTAAAATTAATACTAAGGCTGTAATAACTGAGTAGTCACGACCATTAATCGTGTCAATAAATAATTTACCAATACCTGGATAAGCAAAGGTTTGTTCAATAACAACTGAACCGCTAATTAAAGCTGTAATTTCATAACTTAATTGAGCTGCAATTGGTAATGAGGCATTTCTAAAAATATGTCTTGTAAAGACTTTATTAGTTGGAACACCTTTTGCTCTTGCAGTACGAACAAAGTCCATTTGTTGTGCATCAATTACTTCATTACGTAAATACTGAATGGTTACAGCTGTTGCCAATAGAGCTTGCGAGATTGCTGGAAGTATCATGTGATACAAACGACTCAGCTGGTACTGGACTGTTCCTTCAGCTATTCCCGTACTAACGGATCCTGTTGTCGGGAACCACTCTAGTCGGTAACCAAAAATAAACAGCATCACTAAAGCAAAGATAAAAATAGGTACCGCGAAACTGACGAAGTTATAAACAACAACAGTTTTATCAAATAATGAATTTTGGTATCTTCCTGAGAAAAGACCTAATGGTAACGCGATTAAATACGTGAAAATAACTGTTAATAACGATAACCAAATTGTATTCGCTACACGTGAACCAATAATATCAGTTACTGGTAATTTGTATAAAAAACTTTGCCCAAAGTCACCTTGAACTGCATTTCTGATCCAATCCCAATATTGTTGATACCAAGGATTATTTAATCCTGCTAACTCTTTCATACGCTCAATCGTTGCTGGGTCAGTGTTTGGATTAACACGACCAGTAAACGGATCTCCCGGCATTGCTTTTGCTAGAAGAAAGATAAATAAACTTAAAATAATGATTTGAGGAATCATTGCTAAAATACGACGTACGATTGTTTTCCACATACTATTTTCCTCCCCCTTCGCTCAATTTAACGGCTGCTCTATGAGTTGGACTAATAGTTTGTAGGTCATAAACTCGACCGTTTTCATCATAGTATTGATTATAAAGTTCATCGTATTCTCTTTCGACTTTACGACGATTTTCTTTATGCTCAGCTCTATTATCTACATCAATCTTAGGAATAGCTGACAATAAACGTTTTGTATAGATATGTTGAGGGTTAGTATAAATATCCTCACGCGAGCCGATTTCTACAAATCGACCTCTATTCATAATGGCAATATTGTCACACATGTGTTTAACCACACCTAAATCATGAGAGATAAACAAGTAACTCAAGTTGTATTCTTCTTGAATACGTTTCATGAAGTTTAATACTTGGGCTTGTACAGATAAGTCCAACGCAGATACAGGCTCATCTGCAATAATTAATTTCGGATTAGTCGCAACTGCTCGGGCTACTCCCAAACGTTGTCTTTGTCCACCTGAGAACTCATGAGGATATTTGTAAAGGGCATCAGTTGGCATCCCTACAATATCTAGTAAACCCTGAACTTTTTTCTTTTCTTCTTGATCAGATAATTTTTCAAAGTTACGAATTGGTTCTGCGATAATATCGATAACGCGTTTTTTAGGGTTCAAACTTGACATTGAATCTTGGAATATCATTTGAACGTCTTTATTATAACCAATCTTTTTTCTAACGCTTTTATTAACAACATCATTATCTTCAAAGATAATACTGCCTGATGTTGCTTTTTCAAGTCCAACAATTGTCTTACCAATCGTTGATTTTCCAGAACCAGATTCTCCAACTAAACCATAAGTTGTTCCTGATTCAATTTCAAAATTCACACCATCTACTGCGTATACATAGTCAACAACCTTATTGAAGAATCCACCGCGAATAGGATAGTGTACTTTTAAGTCTTTAATTTCTATTAATCCCATTATGCTTCTCCCTCTTCTTTAAAGTGAAAATGCTTGTAACATGTACAACGAACAAAGTGTCCCGGCTCTACTTCATGTAATGACGGATTATGTTCATGTGCGTCTTCATCAATCCATGGAATACGTTCAGCAAAACGACAACCATCACGTTTCATATTTTTAAGTGAAGGTACCACTCCTTCAATAACGTGTAAGTCGCTATCATGTGCGTCTTCTTGTGGAATTGAATTTAATAATGAACGTGTATATGGATGCATTGGATTTGTAAATAATCTATCTGCAGGAGCTTCTTCAACGATTTGGCCACCGTACATAACAGCTACACGGTCTGCTGTTTCAGCAACAACACCTAAATCATGAGTGATTAAAATAATTCCTGCTTCTGTTTCTTTTTGTAAGTCGTTTAATAAATCTAATATTTGAGCTTGAATCGTTACGTCTAAAGCCGTTGTAGGCTCATCCGCAATAATAATCGGTGGTTTACATGAGATAGCAATCGCGATAATAACACGTTGTCTCATACCTCCTGATAATTCATGAGGGTATTGTTTAGCTACTCGTTTAGGATTTACAATCCCTACTTGGTCTAGCAACTCTACCGCTCTTTCTTTTCTTTGCTCTTCATTCAAATCAGTGTGATAAAACAGCGCTTCGGCAATTTGGTCACCAATTCTCATTAATGGGTTTAACGCTGACAAAGGATCCTGGAAAATCATCCCAATATCATTTCCTCTTACCTTATTATATAACGTTTCTGATAGCCCTACGAGATTCAAATCATTGTAGATGATATCTCCTGTAATTTTAGTTTTATTAGGATCTTGTAGTCCCATAATTGTCATGGCTAACGTACTCTTACCACAACCAGACTCCCCAACAATTGCTAAAATTTCATTTTTATCTAATGTGATTGACACATCATCCACTGCATCGAAATAATCGTCTTTGATTCGAAAACCAGTGTGCAAATTTCTAACTTCTAATAACTTGTTGTCAACAAACAATAGAATTCTCCTTTCCTGTTCTATTCCCGTACCGATTTCATATTTACTTCTAACTCTTCATTTATTGTTCAGAGTTTCTTCTTATAAAAAAACCCTATGATATCTTATAATTATATTAGAATTATACGTATTTAGCAATAGTCTCTGCCAACACTTTATGAGATTAACATTAAAAAAATAGGTGTTAACCCTCATAAAGAGGTGTATACCAACTTTCTTCTTTTCATTTAATCTCTCTTTTTTATTCTCATTTTGTCCATAAAAATCCAAAAAAACATCAACAATCCCAACATTAAGAACTTAAAAATCACTTTGAGCATTTTATCACCAATAGTTTTAATGTGAATAAAAAAAGAGAAAGTTTAATGAGAGTTTTTTAATTTTAATAAAATTATTATCTCATTTTGTTTATAAATATTTTTATTGATTATACCTTTTAAATAAATAAAAAAAGATAACTCGGACAAAATCATCTCGTAGTTATCTTCTTCATGTTATTGGTTAGCCATAATATAATCCACAGCTGCCCCAATAGTTTCAATTTTTTCTGCATCTTCATCAGATATTTCTGCTTCAAACACATCTTCTAATTCTAAAACAAATTCCATAATACTGATAGAATCCGCTTCTAAATCATCTTTAATACTGATTGCCTCAGTAATTTTATCTTCATCAATTTCAAAATGTTCAATTACGATATTTTTTATTTTTCCAAAAACTTCTTCACGACTCAAATTAATTGCACCTCCGTTCACCTTATAATGCGTTCACAATCATCTTACCTACAATTTTACTTGTAAAGAAAGTATTTGTCTATCCTTTTAAATATTACTCTTTTATTTTAGGTGTTTCAAAGAATTCTTGCAATTCGCCTACTAAATTCGTTTCTAGCATTGTTTTTATTTGGCTAATCGTATTTCTAACAGCTTCTGGCCCTGTTGAGCCATGAGTCTTAACCACTGGAGCCTTCACGCCAAATAAAACGGCACCACCATGACTTGAATAATCAAGGGTACTTTTCATTCCTTTTAAGCTGTCTTTTAGCATTAATGCTCCCATCTTACTCTTTAAGCCACCATCTGTAATAGACGTTTTTAAAATAGACATTAAAGAAAGAGCTGTTCCTTCAACAGATTTTAATACCGCATTTCCAGTAAAGCCATCTGTCACGACAACGTCAGCAACCCCTGAGAATATATCTCTGGCTTCAACATTTCCCACAAAATTAATACTTTCTTCTTGAGCAAGTAATTCATAAGCTGCTTTTGTTAACTCGCTACCTTTTGTTTCTTCTGTTCCGTTATTAAGTAGCCCCACTCTTGGGTTATCGATGTGACGAACTTTTTTCGCGTAAAAAGAACCTAATATACCATACGTCAATAAATGCTCTGGCTTATTGTCTGCATTGGCTCCCATATCAATGAAATCAAAACCAGCATCTTTTTCACCTGTAAAAACAGGCATAGTTGTCATAAGTCCTGGACGTTCAACATTTTTGATTCGTCCCACAACAAAAAGACCAGCTGCTAGTAGTGCTCCTGTGTTACCAGCTGAAAAAATAGCATCTGCTTCACCATTTTTTACCGCTTGAGCTGCTAGTACCATAGATGCTTGTTTTTTCTTACGAATCGATTTAACTGGCTCATCATCACTTTCAATCTTTTCATCTGTATGGATAATGGTAATATTCGTTTCATCTGTTAAATATTTTTTTATTTCTTCTTCTTTTCCATATAATAGAAATTCAATTTCTGGAAAATCTTTTTTAGCTAAGTTTACTCCTTCAATAATCGCTTGTGGGGCATTGTCTCCTCCCATAGCGTCAACTGCTATTTTCACTTGGCTCCCTCATTTCTTCTTTTAAACTATTTTCTATTTTACCATAGACTCATTAATCTAAGAACTCTGATTCTTTTTCTCTTTCTTTCAAACTCTTAACAAGAATTTGGTTCTCTGGTTGAAGTGACCAATCTTCTTGATTCCATAAAGTAATTGCCTCTAATCTAGCTGTTTCTAAAATCGGCGCATCAGCTACCATGTCCCCCACTTTAAATTCTGGGATACCTGATTGTTTTGCACCAAAGAAATCCCCTGGTCCTCTCATCTCTAAATCCTTTTCACTTAAAACAAAGCCATCTGTTGTTTCAGTCATAATCTTCATTCGCTCTTTCCCTTGATCACTCTTAGGACTTGCAACCAAGATACAATAGGACGCAATGCTTCCTCGCCCAACGCGCCCTCTTAACTGATGAAGCTGAGCTAAACCAAATCGGTCTGCATCCATAATCATCATCATTGACGCATTCGGAACATTTACTCCGACTTCAATAACAGTTGTAGAAACTAATATTTGAGTTTTATTTTCTTTAAAATCATCCATAATTGTTTCTTTTTCTTGGGCTTTCATTTTTCCGTGAAGTAACCCTACTTTAAAATTCGGCTCAAAAAACTGTTGTAAATGCTCATAGATTTCCGTTGCATTTTTGACATCTAACATTTCTGACTCTTCTATCAAAGGACAAATCACGTAAGCTTGTTGTCCAGCTTTTAATTGACTTGTCATCCACGTTAAAACAGAATCGATTTGTTTAGGTAAAATCCATCTTGTTTCTATCGGAATTCTCCCAGCTGGTAGTTCATCAATAACAGACACATCCATTTCACCATAAGCCGTAATTGCTAAAGTTCTCGGAATTGGTGTTGCCGTCATGAAAAGAACATCAGGGTTATCCCCTTTTTCTCTTAATAATTTCCGTTGATTCACACCAAATCGATGCTGCTCATCAGTAATTACTAAACCTAAATTGCTAAATTGAACCTCTTCTTGAATAAGTGAGTGAGTTCCAATTAGAATATCTAGCTCACCTGATGCCAAATCAGCCAGAATTTCTCTTCTTTTAGCTTGTTTAGTAGAACTTGTTAAGAGAGCTAGCTTCACTTCTTCTGGATCAAACAGACTTAGTAAACTCTCCATGTGCTGTTCTGCTAGAATTTCTGTTGGTACCATCAATGCACCTTGATACCCTACACTAACAACTGCATATAGTGCAATCGCTGCAACAATCGTCTTGCCACTTCCTACATCCCCCTGAAGTAGCCTGTGCATATGAGCTTCATTTCTTAAATCGGCACAAATTTCATTCACTACTCTTTTTTGAGCCGTCGTTAACTCAAAAGGAAGGGTCTGGATAAAAGCTTTTAGTTTATCCACATCGTATAAAATAGATTTTCCTAACTCTTTTCTTGTCTCTTGATTTTTCAGCTGAATCATTTTCACTTGAAATAAGAAAAACTCTTCAAAAGCTAAACGTCTTCTTGCCAAACGATTTTCTTCCACACTATCAGGAAAATGCATCGCATAAGAAGCTTGTTTTTTAGGCATGAGACGATATTTTTCTAACAACCAAGTTGGAAGATTTTCCTCCATATCATTACCATATAGATCCCAAGAGCTTCTAATTAAATCCACTAACGTTTTTTGTTTAATTTTCTTATTAACGTGATAGATGGGAGAAAAGTCCTCCTCTTCATCTTGCGTAGCTAAAATTTTCATTCCTGTTAGAGCTTTTCTTTTACCATCCCATTTACCATAAATGGCGATTTCTTCTGATGCATGAATTTTAGATTTTAAAAAAGGCTGATTAAAAAACGTCACATTAATTACTGCTTGTTCGGTCATCATACGAAAAATCAATCTACTTTTCTTAAATCCGTAGTAATTAACAACCGGCTCAGCTA
The DNA here is from genome assembly GCF_014397115.1 of Vagococcus carniphilus. NCBI lineage: Bacteria > Bacillati > Bacillota > Bacilli > Lactobacillales > Enterococcaceae > Vagococcus > Vagococcus carniphilus. The sequence goes on along the minus strand of NZ_CP060720.1, from coordinate 375,904 downwards.
GTACTGTCCCTTTTAGTACAACTTTTTCTTGGTCTTGAATTTCATCCAACGTTTTTTCTTGGATGTCATCGTATCTAAAAGGATAATAGGTCAACAAATCATAAATCGTATGAATTCCTAAAGATTCTAGTGTTTCTGCTCTTTTTGGTCCAACACCTTTTATCTGATTAATTGGACTACTTAATTGATTCACAAGCACCCTCCTTTATGAGAAAAAAGAGGCTGAACCATTTACTGGTAGCCTCTTTTTCATAATAAGACAACGTCATTCAATAGACTTATCCTTATTTTATTTATTCAGCGGCAAAAAGATATGGATATACCGGTTGATCTCCTTGGTGAATTTCAACTTCTAATTCTCCATCAATTGCCATTAAAGCTTCTTCTAAGCGTTCAGCTTCTTCTTGTTCACCATCTTCACCAATAATGATTGTCACGATTTCAGAATCATCTTGTAACATTCCTTTTAGCGTTTCAAGTGACGCTTCCAAGCGGTCTGGATTGGAAACAACAATTTTGCCTTCGATCATACCGATGAAGTCATCTTTAGTGATTTCAACGCCGTCGATTGATGTATCACGAACAGCTGTTGTTACTTGTCCACTAACCACATCTTCTAACATATCTCTCATAGCTGATTCATTCTCTTCAAGAGATACTTGGTCGTTAAAGCCTAATAAAGCTGTCATTCCTTGAGAAATTGTTTTAGATGGTACCACAATCGCTGGAATTTCACTTACTTCAGCTGCTTGGTCAGCTGCCATAAAGATATTTTTGTTGTTTGGTAAGATGATTACTTTTTCAGCATGAACTGCGTCAATTGCTTTCAAGATATCCTCTGTACTTGGGTTCATTGTTTGACCACCGCTAATAATGTAATTAGCTCCCATACTACGGAATAACTCTTGAACACCACTACCAGCTGCAACAGAAATAATACCATAAGGTACTCTTTCTTTTGGTTTTTCAGGAGCACTTTCATGTTCTAAGATTGTTTCGTGTTGAACACGCATGTTGTCCACTTTAATCTTAATTAATGAACCAAATTTTTGGCCATAATTCATGACTTCACCTGGTTGTTCTGTATGCACATGAACTTTAATAATTTCATCATCAGCAACGACTAATAATGAATCACCTAATTCATTTAAATAATTTCTGAATGTATCATAGTCAAATTCACTATCAACTGTTGGACCTTCGCCAATACGAACCATAATTTCAGTACAGTAACCGAATTTGATATCTTCTGTAGCAACAGCTCCTGAAACACTTCTATGATGCTCAGCATTCACCATTGCATCCATTTGTCCTGGTGTTGGTTGATGTAAATCACTTTCAACTACTTTACCTGATAATGATTCAAAGAAACCTTCATAAACAAAGACTAATCCTTGACCACCACTATCCACTACGCCAACTTCTTTTAAGACTGGTAGCATATCAGGTGTTTTGGCTAATGCTTTTTTAGCACCCTTTAAAGCTGCTTCCATTACTTCAATACAGTCATCTGAGTTTTTAGCTTTTTTCTCAGCCGCAATAGCAGCTCCACGAGAAACAGTTAAAATAGTTCCTTCAACAGGTTTCATTACTGCTTTATAGGCAGTTTCTACTCCATTTTTGAAGGCATCTGCCAATCCTTGGGCAGTTAGTTCTTCCTCAGTCACGATTTCTTTTGAGAAACCACGGAATAATTGAGACAAGATAACGCCTGAGTTCCCTCTAGCGCCCATTAATAGACCTTTAGATAAAATACCTGCAAGTTCTCCAACATGTTCACTCGTTGCATCTCTTACAGCTTTTGCACCACTTGTCATTGATAAATCCATATTTGTTCCTGTATCCCCATCAGGTACAGGGAAAACATTTAAAGAATTGACAAATTCGGCATTTTGATTCAAACGATTGGCACCTGCTTGAACCATTGCTTGAAATTGTCCTCCGTTGATTGCTTTCACTTCCACTAAAATGTTCCTCCTCATTTCATTCAAAAACATATATCATCATATGCTGTGCAATCACATTTTATTCAGGTTGTACTCTGACACCTTGGATAAAAATATTAACAGAATTTGCGACAACCCCGAGCATTGTTTCAAGATTGTATTTCACTTTTTCTTGCACGTTACGACTAACTTCAGAAATTTTTGTTCCATAGCTCACCATGATATAAACATCTACCGCTACGCCATTTTCTTCTTGACGTACGACAACACCACGTGAGTAGTTTTCTTTTCCTAAAATATCATTTACATTATCTTTAATTTGATTTTTGCTTGCCATTCCAACGATACCATAGATATCTGTTGCAGCTCCACCCACAACAGTAGCGATAACATCATTAGAAATTTCAATGGTACCAGTCTGTGTTTTAATTTTTACAGCCATTTTGCTACCTCCCTATAGTCAGTAATTCCCATTATCATCCCTCAGTTTATCACAATCTACAATAATGTTAAAGAAAAAATCATATATCGTCAGCTTTTTTTCATTCCAATTGAAAATCTAATAAAATTCTTATTGCATAAACGACAGAATTATGATAAATTATTCTAGTGTGATTATTGTACAAATGATATATTCAAAGCAAAGGAGGGAATATCATGGCAAAAGAATGTTATATAACTGGGCGAAAAGCTAGATCTGGTAACACTCGCTCTCACGCAATGAACGCTTCTAAACGTACTTGGGGTGCAAACCTACAAAAAGTCCGTATCTTAGTTGACGGTAAGCCTAAAAAAGTTTGGGTTTCTGCTCGTGCTTTGAAATCAGGAAAAGTTGAACGCGTTTAATAATTTTTGAGACATAGAGATTAAATAAATAAACTCAACGACAAAATCAATTATTGATTTTCAGCCGTTGAGTTTTTTATTTGTTTTAACTGTTCAATTGTTTGTTTAACTTGTTTTTGACTAGGAAAATATGCCCCATTATCTTTAAATTTAGTTGCTTTTAAATCCAATACACCTATCCCAGAAATTTGACTTAGTGTCTGAATGGGCATATCTAATTCTTCTACCAATCCCCACATTTGGTTTATCTCTGCTTTTCTTTTTTTCATGACATACTGACTCGTTGGAAACATGATGACAGCATATAAAAAAAACAAACTATAATTTTTTGAAGAGAAAAAAGTTAAAACAAAAAACATAGCAATCCATACACCATATAAAATATAGAGATAATTCGATTTTTTCATTTATATCAACCCCTTAGAGATATCATATCATAAAATAATAAGCTACTTACATGGTATAATAAAAAAAAGAGGAGTGATTGAAATGAAAATACTAAAAAAATTTTTTAAATTAGTTTTACCTCTGACAGTCCTACTTCTAGCCATTGCCGGATGTTCAACGAACAAAAGTAATGTAAAAACAGCTCAAATTAACCAAATCGTTAAAAGTGGTGACAGTTTACAAGAAAATGGCTACTATGTTTTTGAAGATGGTAACTTGGATGTCTCTCTCTCATTCTCGCCTTTTTTAAATCCTAATAAATCTCCCTCAGATACTGAGTATGACGCTAAAATCAACAACGAGATCAAGCAGATTAATAAAGAATTTCCTAAGGCAAAATTAACTAAAAAAGAATTTGATAATAAGTTTGTCAAATCACTTAAAAATGTCACTTTTTCAATAGAAAAGAAAGATAAGAAAGTTCTTATCAAAGGAAATGATATCAACAAAGAATTCCAAATGTCAGACTCAAACGACAATCGACTAATAGATGATTTAGGCACTGAATATGAATTGGTTTATACTAAATAAATGTATCTTTAGATAAAAAAGCAGAATCCTATTAAGTTAAGATTTTGCTTTTTATTTATATTAATTAACTAAATCACCCAACTAAGTAACTAGTCTTGTTCATTTAACGCCTTAGTTCCTTTACGTTCTAAATTTGCAGGGTTAGTTCCAGAAGAACCTGCCATCGCACTAGAACTAATGCCATTATTGGCTATTGCTTTTGACCCCTTTAAAGGATCTTTCCCTTTTGCTCGCAACTTATCATTTTTAATACGGATTTTTTCTGACTTTAGTAGTTTTTTCTCTGACATAAAAATCCCTCCATTGCTTTTCCTTTATTATATCATGTGTAAATTAACTTATCGTAATCTTAACTTCTCACTTACCATATCTTGTACTTGTAGTTTACATTTCAAGTTAACAAGTTCACAATAGATATAAATATTGGATAAATAAAATAGAAGTTGATTATTTATTATTAAGGAGATAAAAAAATGAAAAAAATAATTCTCATCCACTGGAAAGATAATTTGTGTGTCTTATTTTTTATTTCGTTAGTATCTATCAGTTCAATTGTCAGTACTCTTATGCTCTCTTCCATACTCGATGCTTTGATAAAATTTGATTGGAACCAATTTCTAAATTACACATTCCTATTAATCGTTGCTAATATTTTTTTACTTTTCTTCCTTTATTTCCAAATAAAATATATTAATAAAACAATCCAGAAAATGTCAAACTACCTTAGATATCAAATTATTAATAGGATCGCTAAAATGTCTCCCTTAGAATTTAAAAAGCAAACTATTGGTAGTTATACCTCACGCCTTATTAATGATACAAACCAGATTGAACAGATTGCCTTTGAAAAATTCTATGAATTATTTGCAGGTGTTATTACATTGATTTTCTCGTTAGTAACTCTCTTTTTAATTCACTGGTCGCTGTTTTTACTAGTATTGGTTGAAAGCATCTTTTTAATTCAGCTACCTAGGCTATTAAATAAAAAATTGAAAAAGGCAACTCTTAGCGTGACGAGTCAAAATGAAGTGTGTACTTCAACCACGACTCAATTACTATCTGGTTATAGTACTTTCTATAATTTTAAGAATTCACCCTACTTTGTAGAAAAAATAAAGAAAGAATTTCTAATTTTAGCAAACAAGAAAAATTCACAATATCATTTGGTTGCTCTCGTTGCTGTTTTAGGTGGAGTAAGTAATATCGTTGGTCAAATTACTGCTTTTTCTATGTCCGGCTATTTAGCTTTTCGCCAGATAATTCCTATAGGAATCATCTGGACGGTCTCTAATCTATCAGCAAAAATTTTTAATCTTGTTGGTTCTTCTAGTCAAAATATTTCTAGTATTCAAAGTGTTGCTCCTTTATTTGAAAATATTAATAATTTTATATTCTCTGTTAATGATGCGGACCACGAAAATTATCCTATTGATAAGATTGGCTCCGGAATTATCCTTAAAAATACAGGTTATTCATACGATAAAAAGAATTTTTTATTCAGAAATATTAACTATCATTTTCAACCAAATGGAAAATACGCTGTCATTGGTAAAAGCGGTTCAGGAAAATCAACTTTACTAAATATCCTAAATAATAATCTCTCGGATTATGAAGGAAGCATTGTTTTAAATGATATTGAATTGAATACTATTTCTAAGGATAGCGTTTTAGATTTTATTTTATACATTGACCAAAATCCTTATATACTAGAAGGTTCTATTCGTGAAAATATCGTTTTAGGTGATTGCTTTGACGATGAGGAAATAAAAGAAGTATTAAAACAAGTTCAATTGAGCCAATTTGCTAATAATTTAGATTTTAGCTTAAAAGAATCTGGCAACAATGTTTCTGGTGGACAGAGACAACGGATAGCTTTAGCAAGAGGACTTATCAGAAACAAAAAAATTATTTTACTAGACGAAAGTACATCTAGTTTAGATAAAGAGACGGCTTATGAAATTGAAAATCTAATTTTAAGTATGGACGATATTACTGTCATCATGGTGAATCACAACTTAACGCCTTTAATCAAAGAAAAATTAGACGGCATACTCAATTTATCAGAATAAATAAAAACTAAGAAAGGCTTTCAAAATCCGAAAGCTGTTCTTAGTTTTTTATTATTTATAATTTAGGTTTTATAAATTTCTTATGAATCAGATTTCCAACGATTGCACCAATAAGCGCTATACCAAACTGAATTAATCGATTAGATGTAAAATCTAAAAAAAAGAGTATTACCACAACAAGTACAAAATAAAAACCAGAATTTAACCAATCTTCTTTTTTCATAAAAAAATCTCCTTCATATTCACTCAATTTTTTCTTATACCAACAACTACTATCTGTTAAAAAGTTTATCCTATACACTACCCTGTTAATTATATACCTTTTCATTCGTAAATGCGCATAAAATAACATAAAACACAACTAGTTAAACAAATATGTTTTATCATGCTATAATTATTTAACTAGCACAAGGAGGAGAGATTGATGCTACTACTCATTTTTTCTTTTCTATTTTTACACTTTTCAAAGACTTACTTGTCAGAACCTCCTAAAAAAATTAATAAATTTGAAGGATTTAGAACAAAAAAATCTATGTCTTCTAAAGAAAATTGGGATCAAGCACAACTTTTATTGGGGCATTTCTTTAAAACTATTTCTACATTTTTACTATTTATCGGTTCTGTCATTTGCCTATCAGAAATTATTGTTTTTTTCTTTTCGAGAACGGGTATTATTTGGTTATTACTTTTAGAATGCTTAATCTTTTTTATCTGTTGCATTTATTTAAAATATTCTGTTGACTCTAACTTAGAATAATAAATATAGGAGAATCCGCTATGAAAAAGAAAATCAGAAATATTTTAATATTAACTGTGCTTTCTTTCCTATTTATCTTTTTTATTACCAAAAAAACTTACGAATATAGACTAGAAAAAGAATTCTATTCTTATGCCATAAAAAAAGAAATTCCTAAAAATAAGATAAGAAAAACTGAATTAATTTACTTTTCAAAAGGAAATCGTTATGAATACAATGTTTATTTAAAAAATACTAACGATGATTCCTACATTATTTTTGCTTATGTTTTGCCAAATTTTTCCATTAAATCTTATGTAACACAAAAAATATACCCAAATGATTTTTTTAGTTCTGCCTACATTGAAGGAGCAGTTGTAGATTTGGATAGTACCTCTGCTCGTCCATTAATTGATGCAATTAATAAATAAACCAATTTGTACAATTCACTCAAAAAAAATCCACAAACTACTACTTAAACGTAGTTAGTTCGTGGATTTTTTTACATATTTACCAACCGTTTAATCGCTTTAGCTGTATCTCTTGCTAATTGATCCCCTTCATAAGCATATGGTGATAATTCAGCTGTAATTGGGCCTGTGTAGCCTATTTCTTTTAATGACTCCATAAGTCTAGGCCAATTTAAACTACCTGCTAAAAGGGTTGTAAAGCCGTTAATATTGCCTACTGCTGTATTAAAGTCTTTCACATGTACTTTAGCAATACGTTCTCCCAATATGCGTACCCATTGATCTGGGAAGCCAAACTGTAAAACATTTCCTGCATCAAAGTAAACTTTAACATAGGGATGATTTATCTCATCAATAAATTGACGCATCTCAAGTGGACTATATAAAAATTTATTCCAGACATTTTCTACGCCTAAATAAATCCCTTTCTCCTCAGCGTAAGGCGCTAGTTCGATAAAAGCTTCTTTTGCTAGCTCATAACATGTATCATAAGGTCGTTCTTCATTTACCACACCTGGAACGATTAAAACAGTATCTCCACCTAAGATATAACAAGCATCAATCATGCGTCTAGCTACTTCTTTTCCTTGTTCTCTTACTGTTGGGTCAGGATCATTTAATGGATATTTCCAATGAAGAGCAGTTGCTATACTACTAATAGGTAAGTCATATTTTTCTGATAATTGCTTTATTTTTAAAAGCTCATCTTCTCTCATATTAAGTGTTAAATGTACCGTATCTTCCAACCCTAGATCAGATACAATACTTTCTACTTTCACTTCTTCTGCCATATTAAATTCAATCGTTTCAAAACCTGCTTCTTTAGCTAATTGAAACGTTTCTTCTACTGTTAAATTATTTGGTAAAGACCAACTATTAACACCTATTTTCATTATTCTACAACTTCCTTTCTTGTAACACGTTCACTAGCTTCAATGGATTGATAGGCCATCTCAAACATCTCAATAGTAAACTTCCCGGCATTTCCATCTACAGGTGATGGTTTATCTAATTCAATTACTTCTTTAAAGTTTTCAAACATAGCCATGTCCATATCTGTTTCATAGAAAACCCATTGATTGGCTTTATCACCTTCTAAAAATAGTTCTGCTTTTCTTCCAAAACCATCTACTACGGTTCGTCCTTTTTCAGAAATAATTTCTAACATAGCGTCTCCCCAAACAGGATAGTTTCCTGGGCGATTCCAAGATGTATCTAAACTTAAAAGTTCCCCTGATTTGAAGCGAACATGTAATAAGCCTGTGTCCTCAGTTTCAATATCACTAACTGCTGTTAATCCTTGAGCCCAAACACTATCAATTTCAACATCAAATAACCAATAAACTAAATCTGCAATATGAATGGTATGATCAACAATCGCACCACCTCCAGATAATTCTTTTTTAACAAACCAACCACCTGGTACTTTACCGTGATTACTTGCATTAATAGCATATATTTCTCCCAGTTCACCCGAAAGAACCGCTGCTTTTAATTCTTGCATAGTTGGAGCAAAACGTACTGGATGACAAACCAGTAATTTTACTTGATTTTTGTTTGTGACATCAATCATCACATCTGCTTCTGAAACAGAGAGAGCCATTGGTTTTTCAACAATTACATGACACTTATGTTCTGCTGCTGCAACAGTATATTCACAGTGATATTTATTTTCTGAACAAATCACAACCGTGTCACAACCTGTTTCAAATAAAGCTTCTAAACTTTCTTGTTTAGGAATGCCATGTCTATTAGAAACTCCTTCTGAGCCTTCCTCGTTATGATCATAAACTCCTATTATTTCAATATCGAGTTCTCTCATGCATCGAATGTAGCTTTCAACATGCATGTGAGCACATCCAATAATCCCTACCTTCATTAGCTATTCCCTCCTTTTACAACTTGTGAAAGAATTGATTCACGCCACGTTTGACTTTTAGCTGTTACCTCTTCAAACTCATAGTCTTTTTTTGGAATACAGCTAGAAACAAAGGCTTCTTCACTTTCAGAATTAAAAACATATAATCCGTCTGTTCCGGCTACTTCTAATTTTTTAACAAATCCATCTGTTGTTTGAGTTAGATTAATAAAAATATTAAATAGAATAGCTCCTTCAAATTGACCCGTTACTAATAAAACTTGTCTTCCTTTTCCTAAACTAACAGATAACTCTTTAACTTCCTTCATTCCCATTTCTTCAAACCATGTATAAAGTTCACTTAAAATCATATCTAATTTGCCATCATGTTGTTTATTTAATGATAAGGAATATCTGACAAAACTTACTTTTCCTAGCTTTTTTTCTTTTACTAAATCAACACAGGCTTTGTCTTCTAATTTCATTAACTTACCCCTCTCCTTTTTGAATCTTAACTATTTGATTGGTATCAATTGCTTCTTGAGCTGATAAAACTAATCTAGTCACTGATGCACTACTTCTTAAATCAGAACGTGGCGTCATTTCTCCTTCGACACAGTAAAGAAACTCTTGAATCATCTCATCATCTCCACCACCATGTCCGCCATTATCCACAACGGTGTAAACCATCTCTTCTCGTTTTAAGCGGTCGTTCACAATAATTTGATTACGCTCATCATCAAAATAAAGCTCTCCCTTATGGCCAAAGAACTGAAACTCTCTACGATAATAAGCACTGAATTGGCAAATAGAGTAGGTTAGTTTTACATTATTTTGATAATTCACTAGTAGCGCTTGATTATCTTGCACGTCTATTTCTGAATCAAATACACAGTTATCTGGCCAATCATCTTGCCAGTTTACTTGTTTATGTCGATTAATATTGATAATACTTTCCTCACATTCAAACTGAATTGGGCATGTCTTGCAGTTGAGTGGAGCATCTAATGGTTTGCCAAATTTCTTAATAGCTCCTTTTGCTCCAAACACATCTAAGCCGCCTAAACCAGCTACTTGAATTGGTTCAGAATCAATCATCCAATTTAATATATCTAAACTGTGAGATGATTTTTGTAATAACAAACTTTGAGATTTTTCTTTTGTTCGATGCCAGTCGTGGAAAAAAGCATAACCACCATAATGAATATGATCAATACCATTAGCTAAGTAAATATCACCGATAATACCTGACTTCAATAATTCTTTTGCCTTAGCATAAAGTGGTGCGTATCTTAAGACGTAACCTACTAAAAACACTTTTTCATAGTTTACTAAAGCAATTTCTAACTCTCTCACTTTTTCTTCCGTGATTTCTAGTGGTTTCTCACAAATAATATGTTTTTGATATTTAATTGCTTCAAGTACAATCTCTCCATGAGTTCCGTCTGGTGTTGCAATAAATATAGCCTCTACTTCAGGATTTTTAAGTAATTCATGGTAATCCTTAGTTTGAGGTATATTTCTTTCTTCAAACATATCAAAATGATTACCAGTCACATCACTCACCATAACAACCTCAATTTCTGGATGAGGTATCAAGGAATGAATAGCGAACTTACTACCCCGATTTCCTAATCCAATCACACCAAATTTTATTGTCATCTCTTCTCCCTCTCTTCTTTCTTAGTCTCCTTTATTATCCTAATATTACGAGTAAATGAATACCTATTTAAAAGGATTAAAGCTTTTTGTATAAAAAGTATGTCTCTGATTATAAGTTTTTAAAAGAATTACTAACAAGAAAAGAGGAAGCCAGAAAATGGTTCCCTCTTTTTTGTTATTAGCTTTTTGAACCACTCAAAGCAATCCCTTCGATGAATTGCTTTTGGAAAATTAAAAATAAAATAATTAATGGAATAACGGCTAAAAATGAACCTGCCATCATTAACGGATAATCCGTTGAATGTTGACCACTCAATGAGGCTAAACCTGCTGAGAGTGTCATTTTTTCAGTCGATGTATTAATAATTAACGGCCAAAGTAAAGAATTCCATCCGTATAATAACGAGAATATCGATAACGAAATCAGCGCCGAACGTGATAATGGCACAATAATCGTGAAGAAGATTTTAATACGAGAACATCCATCGATAATAGCTGCTTCTTCTATCTCTTTTGGGATTGTTAAAAAGAATTGTCTTAGTAAAAATGTCCCAAAAGCTGAAAATAATCCTGGTAAGAAAAGAGCAGGTATTGAATCAAGTAAACCTAACTTTTGAACGATTATGTACTGAGGAATTAAAAAAATTTGTCCTGGTACCATTAATACTGAAAGTAAAATAATAAATAAAGCATTTTTAAAAGGAAACTCTAACCTTGCAAATGCATAAGCTGCCATCGAACAAAAGAATACTTGTCCTACAGTAATGACTGCTGTTGAAATAAATGTATTTAAATAAAATTGTCCAAAATTAAGTTCTGTAAATATCTTTGTAAAGTTAGCCCACTGAGGAACTTCCGCAAAAAACGTTGGAGGAACAGCAATTGCCTCGGTGTTTGTTTTTAATGCTGTTAGAACCATCCATACAAAGGGAAAAACCATTAAAAAAGAACCTAAAATTAATAACAGATGGACGACTATTTTTTTGCCACTCTTTAAGTTTTTCATTTGATTTCTCCTTTTAATAATGAACCCATTTCTTTTGTAATCTAAAGTTAACAACTGTGATCAGTAATGTAATTAATAATAACAAGACTGAAATTGCTGCTGCGTATCCTTTATCGTTAAACACAAAGGCATTTCGATAAAAGAGATATGATAGAGATTGTACATTTTTTAACGCTGGATTTGTCTCTGAATACATCAAAAAGATTAAATCATACACTTGTAATGCTGAGATAAGTGATGTAATCATGTTAAAGAAAATCGTCGGAGTTAAAAGAGGTAAGGTAATGGAGAAAAATTTTCGAATCGGACTTGCTCCGTCCATATCAGCTGCTTCATAAAAACTTCTCGGTACCCCTTGTAATCCTGCCAAATATAGAACAATTGACGTACCTAGTGAAGCCCATACACCAACTACTACTAAGGAAATCATTGCCCATTTACTATCTGTTAACCAATTTGGTCCAGCAATTCCGATTTTTAAAAGTAGTTGATTGATAATGCCGTACTCTGCATTGAACATCCATTTCCAAATCATCGCAACAGCAGAGGTCATTGTAACGGCTGGTAAAAAATAAATTACTCGATAAAAACTAACACCTTTAATTTTATTATTTAGTAAAACAGCTATCACAATTGAAATAGCCACACCGATGGGCACGGTGAAAATTGCGTAAGTTAGCGTATTTTTAGTTGCCAACAACACCGTGCCATCAGACATTAATTTTTTAAAATTTGCCAAGCCTATAAATGTATAACCACCAAACTGATTCCACTGTGTAAAGGAATAAAAAACATTTTGAAACATGGGAATCAAATAGAAGATTAAAATTCCTAACAAAAGAGGTGAAACAAATAGAATAGCGGTGAAAAGACCTTCTTTATCATATTTTTTACCAAAAATTTTGATAGAACCTGTTTTCATCCTACTCACCCTTTACTATTTGCTTAGTAGTTCGTTCGCTTTTTTAGCGTATTCTTCACTAGCTTCTTTTACTGTTTTATTACCCATCCAAGCTTCGTTAAAGATTTCTGTTTCAATTGCAATAGCTGACATACCGTTTTTATTATTTGGTAATGGAACTGCATATTCAACAGCATCAACGAATACTTTAATATTTTTATCTTTGTATGAATTAATCCACGCATCTTGTGTTCCTTCACGAGCAGGAATTACTACTCCACTCTCAGCAATTTTCTTGTTTACTTTTTCAGATGATAAGTAATCAATCCATTTAGCTGCTGATTCTTTATTTTTTGAATGCGCTGACATAACATTTGCTAAAGCATTAGATGTCGTTGCTCTTTTTTTACCTTTAGGAAGTGGCGCTACATCTATATTTTTCAAACCATAATCTTCCTTAAAGAAAACTGGAGTCATGTAAGAACCATCAACTGCCATTGCTACTTTTCCAGCTTGTAATAATTCTGATTGTGTTGTGCTTGCCATTGTTTCAACAGGAACTGCTGAACCTTGTTCACTAAATTTATGCCAGTATTCAACGCCTTCAATCGTTGCTGGCTGGTCAAAGGCTGATTTTTTACCATCTTTTGTAAATGGTTGCCCTTCATTTTGATAAATCGTTTCGTAATAACCACCTTGCCATGTAACAGGTGTTGCCATGCCATAGATGCCTTTATCTTCATCTGTTAATTTTTTCGCTGTTTCTAACCAAGTATCCCAAGTCCATGTATCATCTGGATAAGCTACTCCAGCGTCATCAAAAATTTTCTTGTTATACCATAATCCATTTGTATCGAAGTCTTTTGGAATACCATATAATTTTCCTTCATGTGTATATGACTCAATATATTGCTTAGGAAACGCTGATGTATCAAGTTTATAGTCATTTAAAGGTTCCACAACACCTGACTCAATGTAATCTGTTGATTTTGGAATATTCAACCAAAATACATCAGGTGCATTTTTTCCTGTAATGGCAGTTTCTAACTTAGTCCAGTATTGAGCCCAAGGCGTTACTTCAAGTTTTATCTTAATATCTGGATTTTCTTCTTCAAAATCCTTCGCAATTTCTTTAAAAACGACTGCTTGCTCTTTATCCCATAAAGCATAAGATATTTCCGATTTGCCACCTTCGCTCTTTTTACCACCATCTTTATTACCACAACCGACAACTGCAAGTGATAAAATACTTAATGCCGCTGCAAATAAACCTAGTTTAATTCTCTTTCTACCTTTTTGCTGCTTTTCCACCATTAATACTTCCTCCCTCAAAATATATATATTTAAAAAAATATTTCTTTAGTTCTAAAGAAATATTAGTTACCTAGAGTTAGCGTTTACATTATTTAGAACTATTAAGAACTTATCTTTTCCTCATACGCTTTTATTGATTTTTCGTAATCGCTAGGTGAAAGACCTTCATATTTTTTAAAGCTTGTTGAAAAGTAATGAACTGAATCAAATCCCAATTGTTGGGCAATTTCAGTAAAGCTTAAATTATCTTCCCGAATTAATTTTTTCGCTTCTTCCATTCTCAACACTTTAAGATAAGTCATAACGGTATAACCTGTTTCATTCTTAAAGAAACGCTTTAAGTAAGTTTTACTTAGATAGAATTCATTACAGATATCATCCAATAAAACCGTTTGACTCATGTTTTCTTGTAGATACAAAATAATCTTGTTAATCGTACTGTCTTTAAATGTTTTCTTTAACATACCTGTGGACCTTTCAAAGTTAACTGGTTCTAACTCTACTCGAATAAGTTGAATTAAAAATTGTTGTAAATAAAGATACATCATTTGCTCTGCTCCAATAACCGGTGAAGCCAATCGATTGCTCTCTTGATAAAGCCTACCCAAATCATCCACAAAAACTCGTTTTGATTCTCGAATAAATGAGCCTAAAATTTTTCGTTCGTTTTCTGTTAACTTCATAATTTTCTTTTCAAAAAATGTCATCACTGGTGAATGACTTACAAAGCTAATCACCAATACATTAGAAGCAACAATCCCATTTCCACCAATTGTATGGAATTCATTTGGACGATGAAAAATGATATCTCCTTCAGATAATTGATAGTTCATGCCATCAGCTGACACTTCAACTTCTCCTTTATCGACATAAACTAATTCCCAAAAATCGTGTTTCTCTCCATCGAAGTAATAGCTCTTAGTAAACTCGTTGTAATAGACTGTTATTATATTCTCTATTTCAACTAACATATCTGGTCTTTTTAACTGATTATCCAATGGTTTTTGTTGATTATTTTTCATTTTTTACCACCATCCCTAGTTATACTAGTTTTAATCATAGCATTGATATCAAGTTTTTTTCACTAAGTTTTAATTTTTCTTCTCGGTGAATTCATTATTACCTGAATTTTTTTTTTTGAATAGGGCTCTCTTCTTAGTTGGTCTTTTTATATAAATTTTGGAGCCCATTTAAAAAAAAGTCTTTTTTACATTTAATCATAGCTGGCCTTTTTTCATAAATTCTATGTCTTTCATTCTAAATAATTAACACTTTGCTTCTTGTTATTATGATGATAGAAATAAAATATAGGAGGTTTTTACATGTTAAAAGTAGGTCTTGTGGGCTTAGGTTTTATGGGAAATGCGCATTTACAAAATTATATTCGTTTAGAAAAAGAAGGGTTTCCTATTAAATTAGTAGCAATTTGCGACATTGATGATAAGAAACAAGGTGGTGCGTTAGTAGAGGGAAATCTACCTGTTGGAATTGATAATGTCGATTTTTCTAACTATAACTTCTATAAAGAAATGGAAGAAATGATCAAAACTGAAGAACTTGATTATGTGGATTTATGCCTTCCAACTTACATTCATTCAACTATGGCAGTTGAAGCAATGAAATTAGGAGCTCACGTATTTTGTGAAAAACCAATGGCTATCTCTTCTAGCGAAGGACAAAAAATGATTGATGCCTCAAAAGAATATGACAAACAATTAATGATTGGACAAACGCTACGCTTCTTCCCAAGTTATCTATACTTGAAAGAAACAATTGAATCTAAACGTTACGGTGAAGTTGTAGGTGGTTATTTCTTCCGTGGCGGAACAACTCCTATTTGGTCATGGGAAAACTGGTTGCTACAAAAAGATAAATCTGGTGGATGTTTACTAGATCAACATATCCATGATGTGGACACTATCAACTGGTTATTTGGTTTACCAGAAGCCGTATCAACTAGTGGTAAAGTTATTAATGAAGGCAATGGCTATGACATTGTTTCAACTAACTACTACTATCCAGATGGAAAAGTTATTCATGCTGAAGACGATTGGACAATTAATAACGACGATTATGGTTTTGAAATGAGATTCCGTGTTAACTTCGAAAAAGGAACTATCATTTTAGAAAATGGTGTCTTCAAAGATTACCCTCACGGTGAAAAGAGTTTTGAACCTGATATTAGTAAAGAAAGTGGCTATTATTATGAAATCAAACACTTTGCTGAAAGTATTTTAAACAACACACAAGCTGATAAACGCGTTCCATCTGAAAGTGCTCGCGATACTATTTTCTTAGCAGAAAAAGAACAAGAATCAGCAGACCAAAATGGTGTAAAAGTAAATTTATAAACGATATAAATATGAAAACGCATGAAATCTATTTAGACTTCATGCGTTTTTTTATTTAATTGATTAATCTACCCATCGTATAATAATCCAATGATACGTTAAATAATTAAAAGCTCCCTCTCCTCCAGTAGCATCTGCAGAAAAGCTAAGTGCAAATGTTTTTTCAGGGATATTATTCCACTCAAGAATATTTCCTTTAATAGGTTCTAAATTTGCCAAACCATTAGTTCCAATTTTATATTTAATCGGAGCATCTTTAAATTGTTTCGATAGTATAACAGGATCAACTAATTTAAAAGAAGGATCTTTTTTTGATAATTTTATTGATGCAAATCTTCCTGGCATAAAAATATCGATACTTTTTAAGTTATCTAACTTATCTAGAGGACTCAAATTCAACAATCCTTGTCTATCTTCACGTATACCAGAATTCGCGTCAATACTGCGAGATTTTAAAGTTAAATGCTCTAAATCCTTTAAATCATATAAGAAACCAAGTCTATCAATTGGTTTGTACAGAGGTATCTCTTGAAAATTAATTATTTTTAAGTTCTCAAGAGAATCTAAACCTTCAACCCCTCCTGAGACATCAGATCCCCATCCAGATATACTTTCTAAAGCCTCAAAATTTTCAACTTCATCTGCAAGTAACTCTCTACCATTATTAAGATGTAAGTTTTTTACTTGTTTTACTGAATCCTTTCTAATTAAACCAAATTTATTATAAAATTCAATATCCGATTGCTCTTTCTCTTTCATAAAAATTTCTTTAGCTACACTATGAGTAGTATCCTCACCATTTATCGAAAAATACTCTATCGGTACTGGTTTTTTTGATAATTCTACAGCTAAACTATTAATGCTACCAACTCAAAAAAAACAAATGAACATAACCGCTGATATCAACATTTTTCTCATAACTGAAACCCCTTTCTTTTACATTTAAGATTATATCATAATTAAATAACGATTTAAATGTCTATTAAACTACACATGATTCTTATTCAACCCTCTTCTTCAAATAATACTTAGTCGTTCCTTCAAATGGACAGTCTTCTAATTCTCCAAATATGGTAAAACCTAGTTGCTTATAAAATGTTAATCCCTGATAGTCTTGCGTATTGACAGTTAAGTATCCGCAATAATGCTGTTTAGCTATTTTTTCCATTTCAGTAACTAACTGTTTACCATATCCTTTTTTTCGACAACTTTCTCTAACTGCGAGTAAAGAAATATGAAGTGTATTCCCTCTCATTTTTCCTAAAATACCACCTGAATAATGATCTTCTTCAAACAAACCAAGAGAAAAAATGGTTTCTTTATAATCTATTGAGTTAAAAATAGTTCGATCGTATTCAGTTAATAGCTCTGTTAATTGTTTCGTGTTTTCGATTTCATTCATTTCTCTTATCATAGTTACATTCTCCTTTTAATAAGAAAAAATCAGCCTAATATTAGACTGATCCTTTTATTGATAAAGTTTACGCAAAATTTTTACAAGTACTAGTACTGTACTTCCTGTTATTAACAAACCTACACCAAAACCATTACAAAAACTTTGTATATGATTGTTTGGTATTAATATGCTAAATAACATCATTATAATACCTACACCACTTATAATAATCCCACTATTTAAAATTTTCTTTTCCTGGTTTTCTTTTTTTAATTCTTTCATCATAACGACATCCTCCTTAATTAAATTATCTAAGGAAATATCATAAATATTACTAAGTTCTACTAAACTATAAATATCTGGGATGCTCTTTCCTGTTTCCCAATTAGAAATAGTTTGTCTGGAAACATGTAATTTTTGAGCAATCTGTTCTTGAGTAAGCCCTACTTGTTTACGTTTATCTTTTAACTTAGTTGAAATATCCATGGTAATCTCCTTTATTTAATCGTAGATGATATCATTCATTAAAACAGCCAAAATTCCTTGTCATATCTGAAATGTCAAAGATTTTTGACATGATTTTTAATTAAAAAAAGACATTTCATTTGTTATTCATCTCTCGTTTGAATCACACTCATCACACCTGTAGCAAAAGAAAACGTACTTGTCTCTCCCACAAATTCATTACTGGACAAAGATCTTGGATAAGAAAAATCGACATCTTTTAATGTGTATTTTGCATCATATAAATTTAGTTTCGTAACTGGTGTCAGGCAAATGTAAGCCAGGTAAGTTTTATCATTTTCTTTTTGAATAACATGTTCTCCTGGTTTAAAATAAGTCACACTATTTAGTTTATCAACAATACTTATTTTTTCTATTACAGGCATAAATCTTTCCTGAAGTGGTAACCATAAATTAGATAAATAATGGTCTAATCTACCACCAGTAGCACCTATTAAAATAATATTAGCGTCTGGATAATGAGACATCGCTTCTAAAACACCTAACTCCATATCTGTATCATCTTTTTCGGCGCGACAACGTTCGATATTGGTTACTCTTTCTTTCACCCATAACCATTCTGATTCATTCAACGAATCAAAATCTCCAACTGCTTCTTTAATAGGTAGTCCTGCTTTTAGTCCATACAGTGTGCCTCGGTCAACACCAATCCAAGCTGTACTTTCTTTTTGATAAAAATCAAGAGAAGGCCAATCACTAGGTTGACCTCCTCCGATAATCACAACATCTCTAATCATTATTTTGTTACTTCTCTTAATGTCGCAATTCTTTCACCAACATCTGGTGAATTATA
This sequence comes from Vagococcus carniphilus, assembly GCF_014397115.1. Taxonomy (NCBI): domain Bacteria; kingdom Bacillati; phylum Bacillota; class Bacilli; order Lactobacillales; family Enterococcaceae; genus Vagococcus; species Vagococcus carniphilus. The sequence goes on along the minus strand of NZ_CP060720.1, from coordinate 357,053 downwards.
CACATAAGAACCAGCAACTAATACATCTGCTCCAGCATCTACACAAGCTTTAGCTGTTTTATTATCCACACCGCCGTCAATTTCAATTTCATAGGTATAGCCTTTTTCTTTTCTCAACTCATCTAATTGTTCTACTTTTTCTAAACATTCTGAAATAAAGGCTTGTCCACCAAAACCTGGATTAACTGTCATAATTAAAACTAAGTCAGCTAAAGGTAATACATGCTCAATAACAGAAACCGGTGTTCCAGGGTTAATGACAACGCCAGCTTTAACACCTTCATTTTTAATCATTTGCATCGCACGATGAATATGAACAGTGCTTTCTGCATGAACCGTAATAATATCTGAGCCTGCTTTAGCAAAATCTGGAATAAAGCGTTCTGGTTCTACAATCATCAAATGAACGTCTAATGGCAATTTAGTTACTGGACGAATAGCTGATACAATGTTAGCTCCTAGGGTAATATTAGGAACAAATTGGCCGTCCATTACATCCACATGAATATAGTCTGCCCCTTTTTCTTCCACTAATTTAATGTCTCTTTCTAAATTTGCAAAATCTGCGCTTAAAATTGATGGTGCTATTTTAACCATAACTATCTTCCTCACTTTTATTTTTTATTGTATTTAGGTTTTCTTGCTTTCACTTCTTCTGCGAATTGTAAATAATTATCATACCTTGATTGAAGGATTTCACCCGTTTCAACACGATGTTTCACTTCACATTTTGGTTCTTTATGATGTTTACATTCTCTAAACTTACAAAAAGCAGAAGCCTCTAAAAATTCAGGGAATTCTTTGGGTAAGTCATCTATCTCAATTTCTAAAAACTCAATCGAGCTAAAACCAGGAGTATCTGCTACTAGTCCACCATTTAATTCTAATAATTCAACATGACGTGTCGTATGTTTTCCACGTCCTAATGCCTCTGAAATTTCACCGACCTCCAATTCTAAGCTCGGTGCAATTGTATTTAAAAGTGTTGATTTACCAGCACCTGATTGCCCCATAAAAACAGTTAAATTATTTTTGAAAAAATCAGTTAACTGTTCTTTTTTACCACCTTCAGAAAATAAAACTGGATACCCTACAGATTCATAATAACTCCTTACCTTTTCCATCTCTTCTTTGACTTCAATAGGTGCGATATCAAGTTTTGTTATATAAATAATTGGTTTAATTCTTTTTGATTCTAGAGTGACTAAAAATCGGTCTAACAAGTTATAAGAAAAATTAGGTTCTATACAACTTGTTACAACAACACCCAAATCAATATTAGCTACAGGTGGTCTGATAAGCTCATTATTTCTTTCTAAAACTTCAAGTACATAACCATCTGTCATATTCGTACTTTCAAACGTTACCCAATCGCCGACTAAGGGAGTAATATTTCGGTTTCTAAAGTTTCCACGAGCTCTTGTTTGATACGTTTTCCCTTCATGATAAACATAGTAAAAACCGCTTAAAGCCTTTCTTATTTGCCCTTTTGGCATAGTGCCCCTCCTTTTAATTATCTTGTCTTCTATGCCTTTTATTGTAACACAACTCAAAACAAAAAAAGAAAGAGAAATCAAAAGATTCTCTTTCTAACTATTGTGTTCATCATTATTTTGATCTTGAGCGCTATCTACTGTTGAATCAGTGTCCTCCGTACTTGTTGATGTCTCTGGAGGAGTTGTTTCTGATGTAGTTGTAGACGTAGATGTTGAGCTACTTGTTGACGAAGTTGGTGCTGGTTTTTGTCCTGCAGAGAAAATCACAACAATTTCATCACCTTTTTTCACCCGACTAGAGCTACCACTTCTTGGATAAGCATAAGAAACATTACCTGCTGTAACATTATCTGAATACTCTGAGCCGCCATCAATAAATACTAAGCCTTCACCATCTAAATAGCTCATTGCTTGTTCTCTTGTAAAACCGGTCATATTATCCAGAGCAAACGTTTTGGCACCATCACTAACAAAAAGAGTTACTTCAGCCTCTTCTGGCGTCACATCACGATTTGCCTTTGGTGTTTGTTTGATAACTTTATTAGCTTTATGTGTGTCAGAATGTTCTTTTTTAATTTTAATATTTTCATCCTTGAAACCTTTACTGAGTAGATCATCCTTAGCATCAATTACATCTTCATCTGTATAATCCTTCATTTTGATAGCTTTTTTACCTGAGCTAATGTAAAGAGTCACTTCACCTTTATCTTTTTTAACAGAAGTGCCAACTGGTGGGTCTGTTTTTACGACCATATCTTTTTCAACTTTATTGTCACTAACTTTTTTCGTTTTACCAACCTTAATCTTCTTCTCTTGAAGAATCATAATAGCCTCTGTTTCTGATTTTCCAGTGACATCAGGAATTTCCACATCGCCGCCTTTACGACCTAATGCAAAAAGTCCCCCTGATAAAAGAAGAATTATGCCTAAAACAATAAAGAAAATTTTCATCTTACGTTTTGATTTTTTCTTCACATCATCTAATTCATCATCATCGTCATCATCTAAGTCTGGTAAAGAAGACTTCTTAACCATTTCTTGTGGCCCTTGATTTGGTACATAACTTTCATCAATGGGATCAAGCATGATTGTTTCATCCATCATAGCTGTTGGTTCAAAAGGAGCTTCATTTGCTCTTTCAGGGCTAAGTGCTGTTTTTAAATCAGCAAACATATCATCTACAGTTGCATAACGATCAGCCGTTTCTTTAGCTGTTGCTCGTAACACCACATTTTCTAACGGTTGTGGAATATTTGGGTTGGTATCTCTAACTGAAGGCATTTCTTTTTGAAAATGCTTCAGTGCGATAGATACAGCTGACTCTCCTTCAAAAGGAACTGCACCAGTCAATAATTCATACAAAATAATTCCTAGTGCATAAATATCTGATTGACGCGTTGCCATTCCACCCCTTGCCTGTTCAGGTGATAAATAGTGAACAGAACCTAACAAGGTATTCGTTTGGGTAATCGATGTTTCTGATAATGCAATAGCGATACCAAAATCCGTAATTTTAGCTGTACCATCTTCATTGACTAAAATATTTTGTGGTTTTAAATCACGGTGAATAATTCGATGTTGATGAGCTAAAGAGATAGCAGATAAAACTTGACCCATAATATCTACAACAACATTCAAAGGGATATTTTTTTGATTTCTAATATACTGTTTTAAGTCTGTTCCTTTAACATACTCCATAACAATATATTGCATACCATTTTCTTCTCCAACATCATAAACACTTACAATATTTGGATGAACCATCTCTGTTGCAGCTAATGCCTCTCTTTGAAAACGTCGAATAGCATCTTGGTCATTTTGAAAGTCAAATCGCAACACTTTTACTGCTACTTCACGGTTTAAAATTAAATCCGTTGCTAAATAAACATTAGCCATGCCACCACTACCGATATTGCCGATAATTTCATAGCGTTCGCCTATTTTGGTACCTATTTTTATCATGCCTCATGGTCCTCCTTATTTGGAGACGTAAACTCTATCAATAAAGCTGTAATATTATCTGTTCCCCCAGCTTCATTTGCTTCAAAAATCAATTGATCCACTCTTTCTTTTAACGGAAGTGGTTGTTGCACAATCCGTTTAATCTCACCATCTGATAACATGTTGCTCAAGCCATCAGAACAGAGTAATAAATGGTCATTTTCAACGATAGAAACCACTGATAAATCAACTTCAACTTCTCCTGGAACACCCACTGAACGAACTAAAATATTCTTCTTCGGATGTTTGGCAGCCATATCTGAAGTGATTTCTCCTGTTTTAACTAATTCATTTACTAAAGAATGATCATCTGTCAATTGTCTAATCGCACTATCTCGAATAATATATGCACGACTATCCCCCACATGAGCTAACAAAATTTGATCACCAAGTAACGCTGTTAATACCACAGTCGTTCCCATGCCATATTTTTCTGGATTATTACTTCCTTCATTGTAAATCACTTGGTTTTCTCGTTGGATAGCTGATACAAGGAATCTAGCAACTTCATCTTGTTTTTTCAAGCTTGTTTCTTCCCAAGCTTTTCCAAGTCCAGTTACTGCTAAAAAACTCGCTGTATCTCCTGCTTGATGTCCACCCATGCCATCAGCGACAATTCCTATCACAACACCTGATTGATTTTTATATACGCCTACTGTATCTTGGTTACTTTTCCTTTTGCGTCCTACATTCGTCTGGAATTCAATTTTCATGATTTCACTCCTTTGTTCGGCCAACTAAGCTTTTCTTCTCAAACAGCAAATGAAAAATCCATCTGTCTGATAATGATGTGGATAAATTTGTAACATTTTATCTTGGTAGCTCTTTGAAATAGATTCTGAGCCTATCACATCAATTTTTTCAAAGTTGGGATGTTTTTCCAAAAATTGGTCTATCACTTCTTTATTTTCCTCTGAAGTAATTGTACACGTACTATAGGTTATTATACCCCATACCTTTACTTTTGTAACAACACTTTCTAATATTTCTGACTGAATCTGCTGTAACTCTAGGATATCTTCTGTTCTTTTGCTGTATTTTATGTCTGGTTTTCTCCTTAGTAGTCCTAAACCAGAACAAGGAGCATCAACTAAAATGCGGTCAAACGTGTCATCTTCAAAGGTAGTTGCAACTTCTCTTGCATCCATTTTTTTAGTTTCAATAACAGAAGAAACACCTAGTCTCTCAGCATTTTCATTAATTAGATTAATTTTATGGTCATAAATATCAAGAGCAGTAATTTTACCACCTTCTTCTGAATCTAAAAAACTAGCCATATGAACTGTTTTTCCACCAGGAGCAGCACAGGCATCTAAAATATGATGATTTTTTTCAATCTGCATACTTGGTGCAACTAACATCGAGCTCTCATCTTGCACTGTGATAAGCCCTTTTTTAAAAAGGTTACTTCCAGCTAAAAAACCTTTTTTAGCAACAATTCCGTAAGGCGAAACAACACTTTTTTCTGCAAAAATGCCTTCTTCTTCTAACTGTTCAATCGCCTCTTCTCGTGACAACTGATTTGTATCAACTCGTGCACTGGCTTTACTTGGTAAAAGTAATGATTCTCCTAGTTCTTTTGTTTCATCATAACCAATATCATCAACTAATTTTTTAGTTAACCATTTAGGAATACTGATTTCTGTTGATAATCGTTTGAGCTTATTTTTAATCTCATCAGTTGGTCGTGGACCTTTTCTTTGAATGTTTCTCAAAACGCCATTAACATAACGACCAATTCCTGGATTACCTTTTGCTTTAGCAATTTCAACTGCCTCATCAATGGCACTATAGACAGGAACTTTATCTAAATACTCCATTTGATACATCGATAAAAGAAGTAAATACTTCACCCAGTTTTCAATTTTAGAGGTATCTTCAACAAAATCAGTTAAGCCATATTCTAATGTCATTTTTCGACTGATTGTTCCATAAACAATTTCGGTCATTAGCCTACCGTCTTTTTCAGACAAACGGTGCTTACTAATATATTCTTTAACCAATAAGTTAGAATACGCATCTTGTTCAGAGACTTGGGTCAATAATTCCAAGGCTGCTAAACGAGGTGATTCATAAACTTTTCTTGGTAATTTTCGGTTCTTATTCAAAATGATTGCCTACTTCCATTTCACGACCTACACCATTTAAGTACTCAACTGCTTTTAGGCGGCCTTTTCCTGCTGGTTGTAAATCATTGATTTGTAACACCGTACCTTCACCACAAGCTACCCAAAAATTCTTTTTATTAATTTGGATAATCGTTCCAGGTTTTTCAGTTGTTGTTTCTTCTAAAACCATAGTATCCCAGATTTTAACACGACTATCTTGATACATCGTGTAAGCTACTGGCCACGGGCGCATACCTCTTACTTGAGAGTCGACAAGTCTACTTGTCTTTTGCCAATCTATTTGCTCTTCTTCACGAGTAATATTAGGTGAATAAGTTACTTGAGATTCTTCTTGAGGTGTATCTTTTATTTTACCTTCTAAAAAGTCTGGTAACATTTCAAGTAACATTTTTTTACCTAGTAAGCTTAATTTTTCAAACATGCTACCTACATCATCTGTTTTCTCAATCGGTAATGATTCTTGAGTTAAAATAGCTCCTGCGTCCATTTTTTTAATCATACGCATGATAGTAACACCTGTTTTGTCATCTCCATTAATAATGGAGTAATGAACAGGTGCTCCACCTCGATACTTAGGCAGTAAAGAAGCGTGTACGTTAATAGCTCCTAAACGTGGGCTCTCCAATAAGCTTTCTGGTAAAAATTGACCAAATGCTGCTGTGACAATTAAATCTGCTCCTAATGTCATAATTTCATCCATCTCAGCTGAACCACTTATTTTTTCTGGTTGTAACACTTTAATATTGTGTTTTAACGCTGCTTCTTTTACAGGAGGCGGTGTTAGAATTTTTTTTCGTCCAACTGGGCGGTCTGGTTGTGTTACTACACGTAATACCTCATAACCTGCTTCTACTAATCCATCTAAAATTGGTACTGAAAAGCCTGGTGTCCCCATAAATATTATTTTAGTCATAACCATGTTCCTCCATATACGCTACTAAATTATCTGGTTCGATTGTTTCAATAATGCTATCTGTAAACAATTCTCCTCTTAAATGCTCCATCTCATGTTGGAAGGCTCTTGCTAGATAACCTGTTGCATCAACTTCCATTTCATAACCTTCTCTATCAACATAACGCACAGTCACTTCTTCATATCTTTCAACTGTTCCATATACGTCTGGAAAACTTAAACAACCTTCCACATCAATTGATTTACCTGATGAAGCAATAATTTCTGGATTGATCATTTCAAATAGACCTGTTTCCTCATCTAATTCAATGACAATAACACTTTTTGAAACACCCACTTGATTAGCTGCTAAACCGATAGCATCTTTTGCTTTAATCACTTGATACATATCATCTAATAAATCAATGATTTCATCATCAATATGTGTCACCTTTTTAGTTGGTGTTGTTAAAACTTTATTGGGATATAATACTATTTTTTTCACATTTTTGTCCTTTCTAAATAAAATGCTGTGGCTCCATATCAATCGTAATTCGAAGACCGTTTCGTATTTCTTTTTGAGATTCTTCTAAAATGATTTTCAAGCCATTTGACAAATTAGGTTCATTTTTATATTTAATAACTGTTTGGTAATAATAACGTTTATTAATTCTAGCTACAGATTTTGGCGTTGGTCCTAAAAGAATAGCACCTTCTGATAAATATTTCTTTAAAAAAGCAACAATTTCATACATTTTCTTAGCAGCTAGATGTTCTTCTTCATGACTCACGACTAACTGAGCAGTAAAATAAAAAGGAGGATAGTTCCCTTGATGGCGTAATCTCATTTCTTGTTGGTAGAAAGCTTCATAATCTTGTGCTTTAGCTAACTCAATTGCATAATGTTCAGGGTTAAAGGTTTGAATAATCACCTCACCAGCTTTTTCGCCACGCCCTGCTCGCCCACTTACCTGGGTTAATAACTGAAATGTTTTTTCACTTGATCTAAAATCAGGCAAGTTTAAAGCTGTATCAGCATTTAAAACGCCCACTAGCGTAACATTTGGAAAATCCAATCCTTTAGCAATCATTTGAGTACCGAGTAAGATATCTGCCTCTTGATTACCAAATTGAGCTAATAATTTTTCATGACTTCCTTTTCTACGAGTTGTATCGACATCCATTCGAATCACTCTTGCTTCTGGAAGCAATTCTTTTAATTCTTCCTCAACTTTTTGTGTCCCTGTTCCATAATAACGAATCTTGTCACCGTCACAAACTGGACAACGATATGGAATGCGCTCTTCGTGACCGCAATAATGACACTTCATTTGTTTGGTATCCATATGAAGGGTTAAAGAGATATCACAATTAGGACATGGCAAAACATAGCCACAATCGCGACACATCACAAAAGAAGAATAACCCCGTCTATTTAACATTAAAACAGACTGTTCTTTTTTGGCTATGCCACTCTTTAACTTTTCAAGAAGAGTGCTAGAAAAAGTAGTTGTCAGAGATTGTTTCATCTCTTCTTTCATATCAATAATATCGATTTGTGGCAACATTGCTTTAGACACCGCACGTTCAGTTAATGTTAATAGTTGGTACACTTTTTTTTGAGCTCTTGCTCTTGCTTCTAAAGAAGGTGTTGCACTTCCTAAAAGAACAGGACAATGATGGTATTTTCCACGCCAAATAGCCAAATCCTTTGCATGATAACGAGGCGTTTCATCCTGTTTATAACTACCTTCATGTTCTTCATCAATCACTATTAAACCAATATTTTCAAGCGGTGCAAAAATAGCTGATCTCGCTCCAACTACAACTCTAGCTTCTTTTCTTTCGATTTTTCGCCATTCATCGTATTTTTCCCCTTGAGATAACCCACTATGTAAAACAGCTACATCATCTCCAAAACGCTTTTTAAAACGAGTCACTGTTTGAGGTGTTAACGAAATTTCAGGTACTAACATAATCGCCGTCTGATTTTTTTCTAAGACATGAGCTATTGCTTGTAAATAAACTTCCGTTTTCCCGCTACCTGTTACACCTTCTAAAAGAAAGACATCTGATTTTTCTTGATCCATCGAAACTTTCATTTTATCTAAAGCAAGCTGTTGTTCTTCATTTAATTTCAATGGTGTATCTTTCTTAAACTGGTGGTGAGCATAAGGATTTCGGTAAACTTCTCTTTCTTCAATCGTTAACCAACCAGATTTATGCCCTTCATTAATAGTTGGACGAGTAATATCATGTGTTTCAAGTAATTCTTTGATACTAAACTCAGACTCATCAATTTCCATTAAAAAATCAAGTAAACGATGTTTTTGTGTCGCATTTTTTCTTGTTTTTTCTTTTTCAAGTAACAACTCTGAGTTTTCTAATGCTTTTTTTATGACACGTTTAGTTTTAACTTTATTCTTCGTTGTTACTTCATAACGAATGTCTACTTTTCCATCTCGTCTTAACTCTAAAAGTTCTGAGAAATGAGGAGATTCTTTAGCAATGTCCCATTCAATTTCACCTAAACCTAAAAACAACTCATCCGTTATCTTCTCAGGTAAATTATTATCTAGTAAAGTGACATACTTTTTATAACTAGAACGCATCACACTTGGTAACATTGTTTGAAGACACGTAATTTTAAACGAATAGGTGGTTTCTTTCATTTCATCTGCCAACTCTAAAAGCTCTTCATTTAAAACAGGATGTAAGTCCAAGACATTAATAATTGGTTTCAAATCATTTGGCATAATATCAAGTTCTGTTAAACCAACTATAAAACCTTGAATATGACGATTCCCATTACCAAAAGGAACTTCTACACGCATACCTATTTCTATTAATTCTGTTAACGATTCAGGAATGGCATAACTAAAAGGTTGATCTGTCTGCATGGCAGGAACATCAACAATCACATCTGCTATAAATGGCATCACATCTCATCCTTTCTCATCTGTCTTATTGTACTAAAATTTTGCCTCTTTGTCTGTTTCAATCTAGTAAATAACTCTTAACAAATTAGAACAACAAAAAAAGAACCTTTTCAGCTTTTTATTTGCTTAAAATTGAGTTCTTTTTCCAATTTTTATTTTTTCCAATCAAAAGGCAATAAGTCTTTCAACGTATAAATATTATTTTCTCCTAGGGCAATTTCCATCTCCACATTACGTTCATCTAGTTGAGATAAAAACTCACGACATCTACCACAAGGTGCTAAAAATTCTCCCTTAGTATCTACTGCAACTAATCGAACAACATGCGTCTCTCCGTGCTTCAACATGTCTGCCGCCGCTGCATGCTCGGCACAAAATCCCATAGAGCAAGCTGTATCGATACAAATTCCCGTATAAATATTGCCATCAGAAGTTTCTATAGCAGCTGCAACTTGACCACCTTCTGCATAGTCAGAATATTGCTTAGGATTAATGACACGAGTTGCTTCTTTTTTTAGTTTATCAAACATTGTCTTTATCACCTCTTTAATTAACATTTACTAAAAAAGAGAGTGAAACAAGTGTTTCAAACTCTCCTTTATTATTACATTTTGCGATCCATTTGAATGCGAGCTTCTAATTCTTGATGCTCACGACGTTTGTTTGCTTTTCTTTCTTCTTCTTGGCGTTTTAATAATTCTCTTTTTAATTCTGGGTTTGGATCAATCACTACATCACCATTTGCGATTTCTTCTAAACCACGACCAACATTTTTCACTGAAACAAATTTATCTTCTTCAATCATTGGTTGCGCTCCTAAATCTAATTCATGAGCACGTTTACTTGATAAAATAACCAAAGAATATTTTGAATCTACTTGTTCTAATAACTTATCAATTGATGGTGTTAACATAATTTAAAACTCCTTTAACATTTTTTCGTAGCGATGAATCACACGATCTACTCGGTAATGTTCGCTCTCAATTATTTTTTTTATACGATCTACAGCTAAATCTACTTTATCATTAACAACTGCATAATCATAATGACGCATCATATCAACTTCTTCGCGAGCCACTTTCATTCTTTCGTCAATCACAGCCATATCATCTGTTCCACGATTCACAATTCTTGATTTTAACTCATCAAAATCAGGAGGCGTTAAAAAGATAAAAACACCATCTGGCACTTTCTCTTTTACTTTCATCGCTCCTTGAACTTCTATTTCCAAAAAGACATCCTTACCTGAATCAAGTGTCTGATTCACATAATCCAAAGGGGTACCGTAGTAATTGCCAACGTACTCTGCATATTCTAACATTTTTCCGGTTTGAATCAACTCTTCAAATTCTTCCCTTGAACGAAAGAAGTAATCCACACCTTCTTTCTCTCCAGTTCTCATTTGACGAGTCGTCATTGAGATTGAATATTCAAATTCATTGCCTTCACTATCAAATATTGCTTTTCTGACCGTACCCTTACCAACACCTGATGGTCCGGATAGTACGATTAATAACCCTCTTTCTGACATGTTGTCTTCCTTTCACATACTTTTTAGTTTTATTTACTATAATGCACTCTGAAAGAAAATTTTGCAAGGTAGATTTCATAAAAATTTAAAGAAAAAGGAACTTATTCAATGTTTTGAACCTGTTCTCTAATCTTTTCAACCACCGTTTTTAAGAAAACAACCTGTTCTTTGATGGCGATAGTTGTTGATTTAGAACCGATTGTGTTAACTTCTCGGTTCATTTCTTGAATTAGAAAGTCCATTTCTTTTCCAACAGGAGCATCTTTTTCGAGTAATTGATTTAATTTACCGACATGAATCTCTAACCGGTCTAATTCTTCATTAATATCTCCTCGCTCGATTAAAAGAGCTACTTCTGTCAACAAACGATTCTCATCTACTTTGTCACCAATCAAATCTGTCATTTTTTTCTCTAATTTTTCTTGGTAATCTTTTTCAATCATCTCTGACTGCTCTTTAATGATTACAACGGCATCTTTGATTTCTTGCTGATAGGTTTCAAAGTATTTTTTGATTTCCATTCCTTCTGCTAATCGGCTTTCTTCTAAAGCTTGAATAGCTTCTTCAAAAGTTTCCATCAAATCTGTTACTAACTCTTCGTCTACCTCTTTTTTTTCTACAACTTCAAATAATTCTGGATGCATAATAGCTCCAGTCATTATTTTAGAAGGTGAAAATTTCTTTCCTTTATATCGACTCTCTTTAGCTTCGTTTAATTCAAGCATTAATTGATCCATCAAATGCCAATTAATCGCAATATCTTGGTCACTACCAGACTCTTTTTGAATGGTTACAAAACACTCAACTCGCCCTCGACTTAAATATTTTTTAGCACAATTTTTCATTGGCATTTCAAGTGAGTTAAATTCTCTTGGCATTCTGATTTGTGTATCTAAAAACCGATGATTGACTGATTTTATCTCAACTACTATTTGGTAATTTTCTTTCGAGCAATTACCTTTACCATACCCTGTCATACTTTTCATTTTTTATCACCTACATTTTACTTAATGATTCTTTTAAAGCATTGAATTCTTCGTTTGATAAAGTAACACCTTTACCCATTTTTTCATGATCTGGAGCCCAATCTCTTAAATCAAATTTTGGTGGACGCCCATTCCAACTCACTAAATTAAGTTCTTTTCTCCATCCTTTTGGGTTCTCTGAAAGGACGACAATTTCTTCTACAATTTCATAAGAAAATTCTTGTGCCATTTTATTTATTCCTCTTTTCTAAAAACATTAAAAACAGTGCCTCTAAACCAATTTTCCAAGAAACATCCAATAATAAGTCATAACTATCTCGGTGACTTTCTGCTTCATCTCCAAAATAATGGTAATAAGAAGCGATTTGTTGAAACTCCGAGATAGGAGATTTCTGTTGCGCATACTTCGTCAACCATTCACCTAAGGAGTACATCATTGCCTGGTTTAACTCATCACCAACGAGTTCTTCTTTTTCATGAAATTTTTTTACAACTAACTGAGATAGCTCATCCAGTGTATAAAGAAGAGTTGGATCAATCATTAATTTTTTAGCTAATGATTCTAATAATATTAAACTGATAAACTCTGGTATAATTTGATTTTTTTGGAGCCATTCCCATTCTTTTAAAGTTGTTTTTTTCTTATACCAATTATTAAATTTGGGTATTAACTTTAAAAAGTAGAAAAACTCACGACTTAATACTAAGCATTCTTTTTTGAAATTTTTATTTGGAAACGTATAACTTTGGCCACTGTAATCACCTAATAGTTTTTTTGCTTCTAAATAACCTAATCTCATATTCCAAGTAGAACGCTTCCCATCAAATAATAACACATTTCCTAATCCCCAAGAACTACTAAAAATAAGTTCTGTTACACCATTTTCTAAATGGTAAGGTTTCGTTATGCCTGGGCCATTGACATCAATCACTAAAAGTTCTGTCGCACCGCGATTTAGTAATACGTCTCGTGGAACATTATTTCTGTAACCACCATCAACATAATAAGTACCATCAATTTGGCAAGCTGCCATAGCTGGGAAAAAAGAAGACGATGCAAGTAGCCACTGAGGTAGTGTCTCTTCTGTCATATCTTTTAAAGAAACAACCTTTTCTTCCATTCTCGGTGTTTCTGTTGTCGCAATAAAAAATTCTTTTTCCTTATTAAATATTTTTTCTGGATCCATCAACTCTTTGATCAAATTTAATAAAGGTTCTGTGCTAACGCCTTTAGATTGAACAGCTGTTTTAGTCAAAAGTTGAAGTTTATTGATTAATTCCTTTATTGTATACTCATCTGATGTTTCAAAAGGTAAAGAAAGGATTTTTTCTGTTGCAATAGACTGCCACATCTCTTCTGCTACTTCCAACTCACCTTGTAATATAAGCCCTCCATTTAACGCTCCAACAGAGGTTCCACTCATCATAGTATAATCAATGGAAAGTTCTTCTAAACAGTGCCATACGCCTATTTGGTAAGCTCCTTTAGCCCCTCCACCACCAAGAACTAATCCGGTATTATAGGACATCTCTAATTCATATCCACTTCCGTCTTGATAACTAAAACCTAGTTTGTGAAGTTCTTGAGCTTTTAGAAGAGGTTGTTTAGCTAACTTCAATACCATTTTTTTTAAAAATCTTCTTTTAGCAATGGCCACTAAACCATTATAATACTCTTTATTTCTAACCGTTTTACTCATTTTTAGTAAGTTATTTACATGAACTTCATCTTTATAAAAAGTAACACCTACAATAAACAATAGTTGGTTCTTTTCATACCAACCAAAAAAAGCATCTGTATCTTTTAATTGAACCATATTGGCACTGAGTTCCTTTAGCGCTTGAGAATTTGACCCGAAAAACGGTATCCATTCTTTTGCTCCTTCAAAAGATATCATTTTTAAATGTGAAGGGTAAATTTCTTTTAACAAATAATCAACTCCTTTTGGTTAATATTAGAACTTTAAACAAATATTATTATTATTTATTTGACTAAGCTTATCCCCATTCGTATAATGAGTAATAGGAAACATAGGGAGGCGAAACAATGGTTAGTAGTAATAGGTCTGTAGATTCCGAATCTGAAAATAGTGTTAAGAAATTCACACGTTTTATTTCTCGCTCTTCTCAACGTTTTTTTGCTTCTTTTATTGATGAAGAATCAGAAAAAGAAAAGCAATCAAACCGAATCCTACAACAAATCAATCAAGCAATTACACAAAAAAGTATTGTTGTAATTCAATATAGAGATGATTTACAAGAAAAAGCTGCTAATCGTTTTGAAACATTGGTGGGACGCATTTATCAACATGCGACAAACCCAGATTCTTTAGTGATTAAACTTCAAAAAGATAACCAAGTTCGAATGATTTCAGCAAAAAATATTAAAAAAATTTCAATTATTAGGAATAATCCTAACTTAAAATAAAAACTTTTTAAGAGACTGGCTAATTGGCTAGTCTCTTTTTTTTGATGATTCAAACTTTCACTTTAGTCATTTTCTAAGATAATTTGTGCTATTGCCATAATCTCCGTATGAGAAATTGAAACATGAACTTTTCCTTCAAATGGAGATTTGGTTACTATAGGACGACCATTTTCTTCTCTTAGAACCTCAACATCTGTTAATTTCACTTTACCAATACCCGTTCCGTATGCTTTAGAAAAAGCCTCTTTGCATGCAAAACGACCTCCTAAAAACTCAACTTGGCGTTTTTCTCCTAACTGGTCAAAAAGGTTTCTCTCCTCTGTCGTTAAAACACGATCAATAAATTTTTCGTTTTTTTCAATTACTTCTTTCATTCTTTTAAGTTCAACAATATCGACACCAATACCAGCTATCATAATTTTCTCCTTTACCGAATCTTCCTAAATTTATTATAAAGATTTTCAATAAAAAAAGCTAATACCAAAAGTATTAGCTTTAAAACAGTCTATTTAGCGTTGTTACGGATAACAAATCCACGAGATTTATCTTTATTAGCGTTGTTATTGTTACTACGCTTACGATTTTCACCTGGTTTGCTGTTATCTGTACGTTTTTTCTTGTTGTATTGTTCTTTTTTACGGTTGTTATCACGGTTACCACCACGGTTGTTGTTACCACGGTAATTTCCACGGCCACCACGGTTGTTTCCTCCGCGACCACCGCCACCACGACCTTTACGAGATGGTAATGGGCGTTCTGGTGTGATATTAACTGGTACTTCTGATGCATCATCTTTAGCAATTTGTTTAATTAATAAAGCAGCTAAATCTTCTGCTGAATAACTTTCTAACAAATCACTTGCTGCATCTTGATAAGACTCTAAGCCGTTTTCAACCATTAAATCTTTAATTTGAGCAACAGCTGAACCAATTTGTCCTTCAATCGCTTCTTTTTTAGAAGGTGGACGAAGTGGTGTCATTTTTTTCTTAGTTAAATCTTCAATAACATGTAAGTAGCTCATTTCGTTTGGTGTAACGAATGTTACTGACATACCTTCTTTACCAGCACGACCAGTACGACCAATACGGTGAACGTAGCTTTCTGGATCTTGAGGGATATCGTAGTTGTAAACATGTGATACACCTGAAATATCTAATCCACGTGCAGCCACATCTGTCGCTACTAAAATATCAATTTCATCATTTTTAAATGCTTTTAAGATGCTCATACGTTTATGTTGTGGTAAATCACCATGGATTCCTTCTGCTTTATAACCACGCATTTCTAATCCACGAGCTAATTCATCTACACGACGTTTTGTACGGCCAAATACGATTGTTAAATCTGGGTTTTGAACGTCAAATAAACGTGTCATAATATCAAATTTTTCAAATTCTTTACAACGAACAAAATATTGATCAATTAAGTTTGCTGTCATTTCTTTTGCTTTGATTTTAACGTGTTCAGGTTCTTTCATAAACTTAACACCAATGCGTTTAATACTATCTGGCATTGTTGCTGAGAATAATAAAGTTTGTCTTTCTTCAGGCACTTTAGAGATAATTGCTTCAATATCTTCTAAGAATCCCATGTTTAACATTTCGTCTGCTTCATCTAAAACTAAAGTTTCAACTGTTTCTAATTTTAATGTGCGACGGTTAATGTGATCAAGCATTCTACCTGGTGTTCCCACAACAATATGTGGTTTATTTTTCAATGAGCGGATTTGACGACCAATGTCAGCTCCACCGTAAACGGCTTGAACTTTAATTTTTTTATCTTTACCTAAACGATAAATTTCTTCTTGTGTTTGGATAGCTAATTCTCTTGTGGGAGCAATAACTAAACCTTGTAACACAGCTTTTTCTGTATCTATCTTTTCAAGCATTGGTAATCCAAACGCCGCTGTTTTACCAGTTCCTGTTTGAGCTTGTCCAATAACATCTTTGCCTTCTAATGCCAATGGTATCGTTGCACTTTGAATAGGTGTCGCTTCCTCAAAACCAATAGTTTCAATGGCCTTTAATAACTGTTTGTCTAATTTTAATTCACTAAATTTCAAATGATATCCTCCTAATAACTCTGCCTCAGTCGTCAATCATCTCTCATTCTTTATGAAAAAAAATTGAAAACGAGCATTCGTGTAATACTATCACATTCTACTAAAATTCTCAATAGAACTACATCTATTAATGATTATTTAATAAATTGTCCACCACCTCTTTTAATCCCATTCCGTTACTTGCTTTCAGAAAAACAGTATCAGACGACTTAATTTCTTGGCCAATTGCTTTTGTCATCTCTTCTTTTTCTGAAGTATCATAAATAGCTAATTTTTCTTCAGGATATTTCCCTTTTAAATCAGCATACAAATGCTTCATTTCTGAGCCATACAAATAAACAACATCAATTTGTGATGGATCAATATGAGCTCCCACACTTTGGTGCATCTTACCTGAATCAGGTCCAAGCTCTAACATATCTCCTAAAACAGCTATCTTTCGGCCCTGACTCTTAATTTTTGAAAAAGAATCTAAGACTAATTTCATCGCTGTTGGATTCGCATTATAAACATCACTTAAGATTTGAACACCATTTTTCGTCTCTAGCCATTCTGTTCGATTTTTAGTCAAATCAAATGTCGCTAAACCTTGTTTGATATTTTCAACTGGAACACCTAATGCTTCACCTACAGCCATCGCAATTAGTGCGTTACCTACATTGTATTTTCCTAAAACTGGAATACTAAAGACTTCTCCTTTAAATCGATTAACAGTAAATGTTGTATGATTTTTAGTTTCTTCAACAATAGCTCCTAGATAGTCACCCTCGTCAGTTAAACCAAATGTTTTAACCTGTTGAGTTACCTCTTTTAATAATGGTTTAAGTAGCGGTTCATCCTCTGGAACAATTAAAGTTCCATCCTTTTTAAGACCAGAAACAATTTCCATTTTAGCTGAAGCAATGCCACTTCTTGAGCCAAGGTGCTCAATATGAGACTCACCAATCATAGTGATTGCTGCCACATCTGGTTGCCCAATAGAAGTTAACAATTCGATATCACCTTTACGATCCATTCCCATCTCTAAAACAAGCACTTCCACCTGCTCATCAATGCTCATGATCGTGTAAGGTAAACCAATTTCATTGTTGTAATTTCCTTGAGTTTTATATGTTTTAAACGTTGTACTTAAAACTGAAGCAGTCATATCTTTAGTCGTTGTTTTTCCATTACTTCCTGTTATAGCACAGACTTTAGGATTTATTTTTTTCAAATAAAATTTGGCTAACTCTTGAAATGCTTTTAGCGTATCTTCAACTAAGATATAAGGAACATTCACTTCCAAAGGTCGATCTGATAACGTCAAACAAGCTCCCATTGAAAAAGCTTGTTCGATAAACTCATGACCGTCTCTATTTCCTTTTAAAGGAATAAACAATGTATTATTAACTACTTTTCTTGTATCAAACTCTACTTGTTCAATTGAAAATTCCGTTTGTAATATCTCCTCATTTTTCCCGCCTACCGCTTGAAAAATGTCCTTTATCGTTAAGTTCATTTTTTCCTCTCCTTTAAAAAATCAACAAAAAAGCTGAACATGGTTGTTCAGCTTAGCTCATTTGACCTAATTCAATGGCTTGTTTCTTTTCATGACGTAATTTAGCAAGTTGAATCAGCTCTTCTAATAAATCACTGTAGCTAATTCCCATATGCTCCCAAAGTAAAGGATACATGCTAAATTGCGTAAAGCCTGGTAATGTATTTACTTCATTTAAGAAGATTTCATTATTAGCTGTTAAAAAGAAATCACAACGACTTAGTCCACTTCCATCTAAAGCAATATACGCTTTTTTAGCATATTCTTGCATTTTTAGATGAACATCATCTGATACGTCTGCTGGAACTTGTAAATCTACTTTGTTATCAATATATTTTGACTCATAATCATAAAAAGCGACATCTTTTACAATTTCTCCTGCAGCAGTTGTTCTGACTTCATCGTTTCCTAAAACAGCCACTTCTAATTCTCTTGCCTCAATCCCTTGTTCTACCACTACACGGCGGTCATATTTAAAGGCATTTTCAATCGCTTCAATTAATTCCTCTTTCGTTTCAGCTTTACTAATACCAACACTTGAACCTAAGTTAGCAGGTTTGACAAACATTGGATAAATTAAAGTCCCTTCACACTCAGAAAGAACAGCTTCTTTTTCGTTCATGTAATGACGTTTAATCACTGATACATAAGGTAGTTGAGGAATTCCTACTTGTTGAAATAACTGTTTTGCTACAATTTTATCCATTGCACAAGCACTGGCTAGCACTCCTGCACCTACATAAGGCATGCCTAATACTTCAAACAAACCTTGAACAGTTCCATCTTCCCCATTAGGTCCATGTAAAACTGGAAAAATAACGCTATTAGCTTCTTTAATGTCACTTGGTAAAATTGGTTGTGCATTTTTTAGAGTTAAATTAAGTACCTCTTTTGATTCGGGAGCTTTATTAAAGATTGGTCCTTTTAACCATTGACCATCTTTAGATATATATACAATTTGTACTTCATAATAATTGTAATAGATAGCGTTTAAAATTGAAAAGGCTGATAAAATTGAGATATCGTGCTCAGCGCTTTTTCCCCCGTAAATCAGAGTAATTTTCATGCTAGTCCTCCTAAGCTTTGTCAGAGCTTCATTATACTTTATTTCTATTGAAAAAACCAATTGGCCTTTTTAATATAAAAATAATAAGACCACTAGGCAATTTTGTCAACACAAAGGCTAGTAGTCCTAAATTATTGCTTTAATAAAATTGACTCAAACTCTTCTTTTACTATTTCCCATTCATTTGATTTTTGAGAATAAATCAATGTACCAATTTTTATTTCTTGCTTAAAATGATAGTTATCTACTTTTCTTAAATTATCTTCTACCACATGAATCGGCACAACATATTTATCATCAACAAATCCGACTTGTGAAAAATTAAAAACGATTCCCTCTTGCATAGCACCTTTTAAATGACTAACCATATCTTTTGGTAATTCACTAACCGTCACTGTTTTCCGATTAAAAAACGTACGAGGTCCACTTGCCTGTCTTGAAACAATATTAGTTATCTTTTGAGATAATGTCTGATAAAAATCTTCTATATTTCGGTAGTAAATTTTAATTGTTTCTGGATTTAATTCAAAGAATGCAAAATTATTTTGAAGTTGATAAAAGAAAGGGGAACGTAACTGAGTTTTCATGTGCCCAAAGTACAATAATTCAGATATTTCATTGGGCGTTAAACGTTTAAGAACATCATACTCATTAAAGTCAACCCATTTAATTTCTCTATGACTACGACTCTCAACTAGAGAAAAATACTGATTAACCTCTTCCATTCCTCGAATGACACGAAACCCTGTATGCGTTTCATATTCGCCTTCTCGTTCATTTTGATTCAGCAAAAGAAGGTTTTCCGGTCGATTAATTGTATAACGGTTAAAATCTTCGTGACTCATTCCTTTTGATAAGATGGAATTACTAATCGCATCTAAATGAATATACAAATAATCTTGCAACACCTTTCACCTCGCTCTTACTATATCTTCGTTAATATAACTATACCATTTATTTTAAAAATTTGAATCCTAAATGGGTTATCTTAAATTAAATTTATATTACATAAGAGAACAAGAAATCGATTTTCACGAAATACTTATGTAATATTCTAGCTTCAGTTCGGTTTTTTCCAATTTTTGTTTAATTTGTGTTATCATAGACTAGACTCTATAAAAGGGGGTTATTCCGATTAGTAAAAAAACAAATAATAGAGCAGCAAGACATCAAAAAAAGAAAAAAAAATCGGTTGGTACAATCATCAAAAATACTCTTATTAATATCGTAATGATTTTACTGTTATTAGTAGGTTTATCCCTTGTTTTTAACAACCAAATAAAAAATTATCTTGTTAAAGATACAACCAAAAAACATACAATCAGTAATGTTACACGAGCTGATGTTAAAAAGAATGAGAAAAAAGATGCCACATTTGATTTTGACCAAGTTGAATCTCTTGATTTTAATTTAGTCGCACAAGCTACTAAAGGACGAGATACTGGTTTAGATACAATTGGCGGAATTGCTATTCCTAGTGTTAAAATGAATCTTCCTATTTTTAAAGGAGTTTCTAATTACGTTTTAGCCGTGGGTGCTGGTACGATGAAGGAAGATCAGCGAATGGGTGAAGGTAACTACGCTTTAGCCAGTCACTATATGTATGAACCCTCTCTCTTATTTGCACCACTTGTCAATGTTGAATTAGGAGATACCATTCTTTTAACTGACTTAGAATATATTTATGAGTATAAAACAGTATACAAAGAATACGTTGAACCAACTCGAGTAGAAGTTATTGATGACGTTAAAGGAAAAGAACTTGTAACGCTTGTTACTTGTGACGTTTCAGGAGCAAACCGTTTAATTGTTCAAGGTGAACTTGTCCGAAAAGTTAACGGAAAAGATTCACCAAAATCAATGCAAGAAGCTTTCGAAATGGATCAAACCAATTACTACTAATATAAAAAAGAGGCTGACCCAAAAGTCTCTTAAATAAAATAAAAGGAACAGAATCTTTTTACGATTTTGTTCCTTTTTTTGACGAAAAAAATAGCACTATCCTTTATAATTAAAGCGTCTAAACCAAATCAAAAGGGAGTGCTATTTATGTATAAAAATTATAACATGAAACAAGTTACATTATCACTAGATTTAGAAATTTATTTAGAAAAAAATGACATCGCTTTCGCGATTAATGAATTAGTAGAGAGTATTCCAAGTCACGTTTTTTCTGTTTTTGATCATCAAATGGGAACCTCATCTTACGACCCAAGAATGATGTTGAAACTTATTTTATGTGGCTACACACAGTCAAATTTTTCTGGTAGAAAAATTGAAGCGATGACTAAAGATAGTATTCGTACTAGATGGTTGACTCAATCACAATTTCCTAACTTCAGAACCATTAATCGTTTTCGAGTGAATCCTTTGGTTCAGCCGATTCTTCAAGAGTGTTTTATTCAATTTAGAAATCAATTAGTTTCGCAGAAATTGATTGAAGAAGATGCTATTTTTATTGATGGGACCAAATTAGAAGCTAATGCCAATAAATATAGTTTTGTTTGGAGAAAGAGTACGACCAGATTTGACGATTCTCTAACAGAAAAATCAAAAATATATTATAAACAATTAGTCAAAGAAAAAATCATTCCGTCGATTCATAATGAAGATGAGGAATGGGATGATAAACAGTTGAATCTCATTGCCGATTCTATTGAAACTAAAGTATCTGAGTTGACTGAACAAATAGATGATACAGAAGACGTTACACTTAGAAAAGAACTCCGTCGTCAAAGAAAGGAACCTAAAAAAGCCTTAAAGGCTTTTCGAGAATTCAGTGATAGGAAGAAAAAATATAAGCAACAATATCAGATTTTTAAAGAGAGAAATAGTTTTTCAAAAATAGATATGGACGCTACTTTTATGAGAATGAAGGAAGATCATATGATGAATGGTCAACTGAAACCGGCATACAATATCCAAATCGCAACCAACAATCAATATGTTCTAGCTTATGATACTTTTTCAAATCCAACAGATTTTAAAACGATGATTCCCTTTTTGACCACTATCAAAGAATCTTATTTTGAGTTACCTAATTATATTGTAGCTGACGCCGGTTATGGAAGTGAAGAAAACTATCAAGCCATCTTGGATGATTTTGAGAGAACACCATTAATCACCTACACTATGTATCAAAAAGAACAGACCAAAAAATATAAACAAAACCCATTCATTACTAATAATTGGAAATACAATGAATTAACAGATAGCTATACTTGTCCTAACAATAGAGAACTGCATTTTAGAAATTACTCTACTCGCAATGATAAACAGGGATTTACAAAACAGTTAAAAATGTATGAATGTGAAACATGTATAGATTGCCCTGTCAGATCTTTGTGTACCCGAGCAAAAAGTAATAAAAGTAGAGTCATTCAAAAAAATGGTAACTGGGAATATTTTAAAGCTCACGCAAGAGAGCTTTTGAGCGATGATGTAACAGGAGCGATTTACCGTCGAAGAAAAATTGACGTAGAACCAGCCTTTGGAAACCTAAAGGCTAATTTGTCGTTCAATCGATTCTCGGTTAGAGGTCAAGATAAAGTAACACAGGAGTTAGGATTTGCCTTTATGGCTCTAAATTTGAGAAAATTAAGTAAATTTAGGAAGGATATAGACAGAAAAATAAGAAAAAACAAGAATTCCAAAATGATAAACCTCATTTTAGAATTCTTGTTTTGTTTTAAGAGACTTTTGGGTCAGCCTCTTTTTTGATGTATTTCAACTAAATTTTTGGCAAATAAAAGTTACGATTATCTAAACCGAAAATACGATCTGTGTATTCGCCTGGTTCAACTTGTTTAAGCGCACCTAACATCATTTGCATTGAAGCATCTAGATTATCTAAATGATGTAAGATTTCTGCTTCCATAATTTTAGGTCTAACAGGAGAACCATATTCTAGTAAACCATGATGAGCTAATACCACATGTTTTAGAACAAGGATTTCTTCATCGGTTTCAGAAATATTAAGTTCCACACAAGCCTTGGTAATTTCTTCATCTACCATAACAATGTGTCCTAATAAGTTTCCGGCTAATGTATACTCTGTACCAACTGGACCTGATAATTCTTTTACTTTTCCGATGTCATGAAGAATAACACCGGCATAAAGTAAGGATGGATTCAGCTCAGGATATTGGCTGCAAACCCCTTTTGCTAACTCTAACATGGTAATCGTATGGTACGCTAAACCACCTACAAAGGCGTGATGGTTTCTTTTAGCTGCTGGAAAATCAAAAAATTCTTTTTGATATTTCCCTAAAATGTGACGTACAATTCGATGCCACTTAGCATTCGTAATTTCAAATAAGTATTTATTAAATGTTTCTTTCAATTCATCAATTTGAACGGGTGGTTTTTCCATATAAAGAGCTGGATCTTCTGGTTCTCCCACTTGTGCTAGACGAAGATTAAGAATCTTAATTTGAGGCATGTTTTGATAAGTTTCTCTTTTACCACCTAAAAGCACTACTTTACCAGCAACAAATTTTTCGATTTCTTCCTCAGAAGCTCCCCAATACTTACCATCAATTGTGCCAGATGTATCTTGAAAAGTAAAAGCAATAAATTTTTTACCATTTCTAGCAACTCTGACATCTGCCATTTTTAATAAGGCAAATAGTTCAAATGTTTCATCTACAGCTAATTCTCTTAGTTTTTTCACACTATACATCCCTTCCGATTGTCACAATTCCTAAATCATGTGTTTCAAAATAAGACCTAACCGCCTGATCAGATGATAAGCAAATCACCTGAGTTTGTTGACTAAAACCATCTAATAATTTAAACAGAGTTAGTTTTCGTTTAGCATCAAAATGTAGCCAACCATCGTCTATAATAACTGGTGCTTCATAATCTTCAGTATGAAGATGAACGAAGGCTAATCTAAAAGCTGTATAAAGTTGATCTTTAGCTCCCGTTGATAATTGAATAATTGGCCAAACCTTTTGCTCTTTATCTCTAACAAACAACTGACCATTTTTAACAAATACTTTGAAATAATTTCCTTCTGTTAAAATCTTAAAGTAAGTCGTTACTGTTGCTAAAAGCGCTGGTAATTGTTGATCAGATAGATATTGGAACACGTCTTGGGTCAACTCTTCAGCTACCTTGTATGAAATCCATTGATCAGATAACTCTTTAATAATGGTTAATTTATTTTCTCTTTCTTGATACAACATATCTAAAGAGCCATTTTTTTCCATTTGAGATAACTCATATTTTAATTCTTGGAATTCATTCTGATAACCATTGATTTTTTCTGTACATTCATCTTCTTTATTTTTAACACTAATCAAATGGTGGTTAATTTCAACTAATTTATAGTGTTTCGTCAAATCAAAGTAGTCACCTAATGAAAGTTCTAATTCATCAATTCTATTCTGACTTTGCTTAGATAGATCTTGTTTTTTCAACCAGATAGCTGCTTCTTCAATAGTCGTAACAGTTGCACTGTCAATTAATGATAAAACTTCTTCAACACATTTGGTTACTTGTTTTCTTATACTATGAAGCTGCCCTTGGAAGTTCTGTTCATTACTACTTGATAAGGCTTTGTCTTTTAAATATTTTTGTTGTTCATCAACAAATTTTTTCATCTCTTGGTAAATTTCTTTAGTTGATTTATTTTCAATTGAAATCCATTGCTTGGAAAAAGCTAGTAACTCCGCATATGACGTCAATACTTTATCAGCTTCTGCTAAATTCTGCTTCATCTCAACTTCTTTTTCCTGAATATCTTGAAGTTGCGTATAAATTGGAATTCTAGATAACCATAGCGTCATCGTTTCTTTCATTGAAAAACCATATTGGTCTGCCCATTCTTGTTTGCGAATTTGAAGGGTTTCTAATTTAGATTCAATTTCAGTAAGTTGTGCTTCTAGTTCATGAAGCAAATGTTCTACTTCATCTGAAGCAGTTAATTGAAGTAAATAATCTTCTTTAGAAACAGCAACTTCCTCTTCTTTTACTGGTTGATTTTTCTTAACAGAAACAAAACCATAAAGACCTAATAAAATTAAAATAATAACAGGAACATATATCCAAGTCTGATCTAAAACAATTGCTAAGGAAGAAATTAATAACGCTACAGCAATCGATAAACCTGAAAATAATTTTTTAGATAAAGGATCTAAACCTTTTTTCTTCACTGGCTCTGCTTCATCACTAGGAACAACCATCAATTGATTTTCAGCTGTTGTTAATGCTGTATCCATGTCTTTTCGGCGAATAAGTAGACGACTTTTTTCGTTTGAAAGTACCACTTTTTCTCGAACTAATTCTTCTTCTTCTTTAGCTAAAGACACCATTTCTTCTTCTACATCAGGTGTTAATTCAATATTAATTTTATCTTCAGACAAGCGATATTTTTTATAAAGAGTTTCTTTACTTTGACGATACTCTTTTAATTGCTCTTCCAATAATTGACGTCGTTCAGTCATTGACTCTACTGCTAATTGGTCCTCTAGTAAATCATCAAAAATACTTTGATTTTCTAAATAAAACTGATAGGCAGGAGACTCAACACCTAATTGTCCACTTTGATTTTCTAACAACTCTTTTTCTTTATCTAATAAAAATCGGTGATTGTTTAGAGCTTTTTGGACTGCTTCTATTTTTTGAGTAGAGGCTTCACTTTCACCTTTTGTTTCTTTCGTTAGTGATTCCCACTCAACATACATTGGAAATCTTTTTTGTTGCTCTAAAATCGTCTTTTCCAATTCAAATTGATAGTTTTTCTCTTTTTCTACTTCTGCAATAGATTCTGTTAATTCTAACATTCTCTTTTGCTTCACTTGATAAGTAGCCTCTTGAGATTCAACTAATTCAATTTGTTGTTCTAATTTTTTCAATTGACGAAGGCGCTGATTAATTTCAGGAATTCGACCGCTTGGTTTAAATAATTTTTGACGTTCTTTTAAGAAATTGTCGTTCATCTTCGTTAGTCTTTCGCTACCAGTTAGACCAACCGTTAAAAGTAAATGTTGTAATTTCACTTCATTTAACTGATTTAATTCAGTTAATTGCTCTTGCTGAAAACTAAAGATTTGATCAAAAGTTTCTTTTGTTAGAGGAGATAATATTTTTTCAAGTAACAAATCATTTCCTATCTGACCATTTTCTAGTAAAACAGATGCTTGACCTTTATTTCTTTCCTTGTAGCGCTCAACAGTTACTTTTCCATGTAATGAATCTTCAAAAATAACTTTTCCACCATACACAGCACCATTGACTGGTGTAAAATCCCGAATCATTTCTCTTTTTTTAGGAAAACCAAATAAAATGGTTCTTATAAATTGATAAATCGTTGACTTACCTGCTTCATTTTCACCAAAAATCAGTTGATTCTGCGATTCGATATTAAATACTTGATTGTTAAATTTACCGAATCCATCTATTTTTAATTGTAGTAGTTTCATTGGCCTACCTCATTTTTAAAAATCATTTTATCTTTAATTAATTGACTACTTTCATCCACACGCTCAGTTATATCTTCTTCCTCCCAAGATAAATACTTAGCAATTGCTGGTTGTTGTAACAAGTCATTAACTGTCTTTTTAAAATTATCTTTGTTCTTATATTTTCTACCTAAATCATCAATCAATGTTGTTTCAAATCCCATAATTAATTTATCAGATGTACTTTGACGCAATGCAATATCTTTTAATAAGATTTTATGGTTTGATTTTTTAAGAATGGTTTCTTGTAAGAATAGTAAAATCTCTTCTTTTTCATTTAATAAGTCTCTTGCATTTTCAGCTGTTGTTGTGACATTAACATCCACAATATTTAACGGATGAGTGTATTTAGAATCATTAATTTTTTCTTCTAAAACAAGTAAGAGTTCTTTTTTCTCTAGAGCTTCATCTATTTCAATTTCACTTTTATGCCATTTGATATTAGCAACATCTAGCCAACCATAATCACTGCCACCACTATTAATATCAACTAATAAAACACCTTTAGCTTGGTCTTCTTTTTTCGTATGTCCCTGAGGCGTACCAGAATAAGCTGTTAAGGGATTATCTGTTAACACTTCTGCTTTATGAATGTGACCTAATGCCCAATAATCATAGCTTGATGGTAATTCAGACCAAGTAAATGGTGCATAATTTGATGTTTGATCACCATGATAAAACCCAATATGGTACGTCGTTTCTTGATTTCTACTAGGAAACTCACTAACCATTGATTTTTCAATCCATCTATTTTCATAAGAGAATCCACTAATGGCAACTGATTCGCCATTTCTTAATTGAATTGTTTTAGTTTGGACCTCTTCTTTTTTAAACAAGATGACATTATCAGGCCATTCAAACCAATAACGATGCGCTTGATAATAATCATGGTTACCAAAAGATAGGACAACTTTGATATCCTCATCTTCTAATCGTTTAAATTGTTCCATCATTAATTTTTGTGTATGAATAGATGATTGAACTTGATGAAAAGTATCCCCTACTATTAATAAGAAATCGACCTTTTTCTCAATACATCGATCCACAATATTAGCTAAAACTTGTTGATTCGATGACTTCAATAAATCTTGAATATACGTCTGTTCTGAGTTAACACCAGAAAAAGGTTGGTCTATATGTAAATCAGCTGTATGAATAAATCTCATCTTAATCACTCCTTCCTTACATCATACCTATTTATAGTCGTTTTTTCTATAAAAAAATAATAGGGAAGTCAAGTTTTTACTTAACCTCCCCTGTTATTATTCACCCATTTGATATAATTCTTGAACAGGTTTCATGATGATACGATTTAAATCGTTAACAATCATACTAAACGCTTGTTCTTTTTGCATTAAATCTTGAATAACAGCAGTTTCTTGTACTTTTGCTGCCATCTCTTGAGCTTTTGTTGCGTCTTCTTCAGAAAACTCTAGCCCTTGCATTTGTTTTTGTTGTAGTTCCATTTGAAGTTCTTGGAAATCTCTGAATAAGTTAAATGATTCTTCTTCTGCTTTCATTGCCTCAAAGGCTGCTTGTAAAGCTTTGAATTCATCCATTTGGCGAATTTCGCGTTCGATTTGATTAGCACTATCATAAATATTAGCTGTCATAAAAATAGCTCCTTTACTTTTTATATCCTTTATCATTGTAACATCTTTAAAGATAAAAACCTATCAATTACTGAGCAACTTTATTCCAAATACTATCCCAAATTTGTCCAGCTTTATCGACACCTTTTTTAATGCCATCGCCAAGCGTGTTAGCGCCATCTTTCATCTTATCTCCAATGTCATTAATCGAATCTTTTATGTCTGTTTTAGAATTTTCTTCTTCTGATTCACCTTGGGTCACATCTCCCACAGAAAACGGTGTATTAGGTGATGCTGCTAAAATACGTTGCGTTTCATCTCTAAAGATATTGGATAAGTTACTACCACTACTTCCTGTTAAATAGTGATCTTTCCCACTTTTATCAAAACCAATCCATGTTGAGACAACTACATCAGGTGTATAACCAATAATCCACTGGTCTTTTGACATACCATCAGCATTAATATTTTCGGTTGTTCCTGTTTTACCAGCTATCGTGTAGCCAGCAGGTTTTGCTTCCATACCAGTTCCTGAGCTGAATACGCCTTGTAGCATGCTTGTCATTTCATCAGCTACTTCTGGAGTTGTCACACGTTTAGATTTTGGTTTTTCATTCTCATAAATAATAACACCATTAGCATCCTCAATCTTAGAAATAAAATGAGGTTCGACTTTGTTTCCTTGATTAGCAAACACACTATAAGCACTAGCCATATTAAGTGGTGTCGTTCCTTTTGTTAAACCACCTAAAGCTAACCCATGATAACGGTCCTTTTCATCTAATTTAATACCAAATTGTTCAGTCTTTTTAAATCCTTGATCGATACCAATTTCATTCAATAACCAAACAGCTGGGGCGTTTAAGCTTTGAATCAATGATTGAGTCATAGTCGCCTCTCCAGCGTAAGTTCTGGAATAGTTTTGAACATCATAATAACTAAGTGCTTCATCTTTTAAAACATCATCTGGTTTATAGCCTGCTTCAAGAGCTGGTGTGTAAACAGAAATTGGTTTTAAAGTAGAGCCTGGTGATAACATTGAATCAGTTGCTCTGTTAAAGCCACGATAGGTATACTCACCACGTCCTCCAATAACTCCCATAATTCCTCCTGTTTTAGGGTTAAGGGCAATTGTAGCTCCTTCAACAATAGCGCCATCTGAAGCAGCTGATGGGAATAAACTATCATTCGCAAATGTTTCATCCATCCCAATTTGATATTGTTGATCTAATGTTGTAAAAATTTTATATCCACCATTTGAAATTTCTTCATCTTTTAACTTTGTTTTATCAATCGCTTCTGCAATAACAGAGTCAAAGTAGTAAGGATATTTATACGTATCATGTTGTGGAACATAAGAATCTGAAATATGCAGAGGTTGTTTCATTAAATTATCTGCTTCAGCCTTATCTAATTTGCCATTATCCACCATAACGGAAAGAACCGTATCCCTTCTAGCAATTGCATTTTCCATACTATCTATTGGATTATAAATACTTGGTCCCTTAAGCATACCAGCAAGCACGGCTGCTTCATCAATTGTGACATCTTTTGCGTCTTTACCAAAATATTTTTTAGACGCATCTTGTATTCCCCAAACCCCATTACCAAAATAAGATTTATTCAAATACATTTCTAAAATTTCATCTTTTGTGTATTCTTTTTCGATTTCAATAGCTAAAAAGAGCTCTTTAGCTTTTCTGGTCATTGTTTGTTCTTGACTTAAAAAAGCATTTTTTGCTAACTGTTGGGTGATTGTACTACCACCACCACCACTGTTATTTCTTCTAACAACTTTTCTCACAGCTGCTCTAGCAATCCCTTTAATACTATAACCTTTATGTTCATAAAAGCCTCTGTCCTCTGTTGAAATAACAGCATCTTTAACAAATGGAGAAATTTCATCAATTTTTACAAAGCTTCCTTTAGAACCGTACTGAGCTAATGTTCCTGCTTCATCACCATCTTTATCGTAGATCGTTGTTACTTGTTGCAAACCTGACTGTAAGCTCGAAACATTGGTGTTTTTAGCTAAATAAAATAAATAGATACTAGTAACTAAAACAACACTCATCATCACAAGGATAATTATTTTATTAATATGGTATTTTTTCCATACTCGTTTTCGCCACGCTCTAAAGCGGCTCCAGTATGGACCAAACCACGTCCAAAACTTCGACGCGTAAGTTTTAATAATCTCCCAAATTTTTTTTATCTGTTCCATGTATAACTCCTCTTAATCTTGTCTTTTTATTATATTCATTTTAACATAGCCTTATTTCAAAAGGATGCGACTAAGGGCTTATCTTATATAAGCCCAATTAGCTTAACATGAAGTTGTTAATAAAGTATGTTACAATTTTAAAAAAATTATAAATTTTTACCAATAAGTCACACAGGAGTGTATCATGGAATTTAAATTTGTGCTACCAGAAGAGCTAAATGCTCAGAATCTTAAAGAATTGTTAGAAAATGAATGGCTTATTCCTAGAAAAGTTAGACATTTTTTACGAGTGAGAAAAAATGTTCAAATAAATGGAGAACCAGGTATGTTTCATCAACCGGTTCAACCTGGAGATTTGATTACACTTACTTTTGAAGCTGATGATTATGACGTTCCAACTATTAATCTTGGTAACGCCAAAGCTATCGTTCCTTTATGGGAAGACGAGCATTTAATCATTGTTAATAAACCTTACGGGAAAAAAACTCACCCCAATCAACCAGATGAAAAAGATACCTTACTTAATGATTTAGCTGCTTATCTTCAACCTAAGGGGCAAATTCCTTATGTGGTTCATCGACTAGATAAAGAAACAAGTGGGGCCATTCTTTTTGCCAAAAATCCTATTATCCTTCCGATTCTAGGACGAATGCTAGAAAAAAAAGAAATTCATCGTGTCTACGAAGCTTTAATTGAAGGAAGCTTGCCTCAAAAAGAACTTATTATCAATAAAAAAATTGGCCGTGACCGCCATGATAGAAGGAAACGACTAGTTGATGAAAAAAGAGGTAAAACAGCCATCACTCATGTTTCGACATTTAAAAAAGTAAAAAATAACACTTGGGTAACTTGTTGGTTAGAAACTGGCCGAACACATCAAATTAGAGTTCATTTGGCTTCAATCGGAAAACCAATTATTGGCGATCCACTGTACCATCCAAAGGCATCATCAGACCAACGTTTATATCTACATGCACGAGAATTAACACTGACTCATCCTTTTACTAAAGAAACAATCAAAGCTCAAGCAACACCTTTTTTATCTGAATCATAAAAAACAGAGATTGACATCACGTCAGTCTCTGTTTTTGATTAATGATCCTAATTTAGCTTTTGATTCTTTTTCCAAAATAACATGAAAGAACTTATTAAAAGAATCGTCCAACCATAAACAAAGAGATCATTTATTACTTCTCCTGTTTTAGGTAACATTTTTTTAGTTGTTGTAGTTCCACCAGAAGTTGGCTTATTTGGTTTATCTGGTTCTTTTGGAGTAACTGGTTTCGCTTCATTAGTTACGGTTATTTTCTCTATAGAAGCTTTTTCTCCAACTTTTATCGTAAAGAAATGTTTTTCTTGAGACAAGATATAACCTGTTGGGGCTTTGGTTTCAATAAAGTAATACTTGCCTTCTTCTAAGTCAGGAACTGTTAAAAGTCCGTTTTTATCGGTTGGTAAGTTTTCTTTTATCAGTTTACCATTTGAATGATAAAGTGAAAATTCGGCGCCTTGTAACACTTTGCTTGAATTGGAAGAATCCACCTTTTTAAGTTCGACTGAACCTAATTTTTGTTTCACTTCTTCTTTTTCATTTGTTACTTCTAAACGTTTCACTTCACTAATCTTATCTGCTTTGATTTCAAAATGATGTTTTTTATCTGACAACTTATAACCCGCTGGAGCTTCTGTTTCAACGAAATAGTACTTGCCTTCTGGTAAATCTGATTTGGCTAAAATCCCTAACTTATTAGTTGTCAGCTCTTTTTCTACCAACTTCCCATTTAATTGATAGAGTGAAAATTCGGCGCCTTGTAATACTTTACCTGAATTCGAAGCATCTACTTTTTTAAGTTCTACTGAACCTAATTTTTGTTTCACTTCTTCTTTTTCATTTGTTACTTCTAAACGTTTCACTTCACTAATCTTATCTGCTTCAATTTTAAAATCGTATTGTTTATTTGATAACTTATATCCTTTTGGTGCTTTCGTTTCTTTAAAATAATAGTCTCCTACTGCTAGATTCTTCTTCGTTAAGATTCCAGCTTCATCAGTTGTTAAACCTTCATCTATTAATTCACCAGTTGAGTGATAGAGTGAAAATTCAGCGCCTTGTAATACTTTACCTGAATTCGAAGCATCTACCTTTTTGAGTTCTACTGAACCTAATTTCACTTCCTCTTTTTCATTTGTTACTTCTACTTGTTTCACTTCACTAATCTTATTTGCTTCAATTTTAAAATTGTATTGTTTATTTGATAACTTATATCCTTTTGGTGCTTTAGTTTCTTTAAAATAATAATCTCCTACTGTTAGATTCTTCTTCGTTAAGATTCCGGCTTCATCAGTTGTTAAACCTTCATCTATTAATTCACCAGTTGAGTGATAGAGTGAAAATTCAGCGCCTTGTAATACTTTGCTTGAATTGGAAGAATCCACCTTTTTAAGTTCTACTGAACCTAGTTTCACTTCCTCTTTTTCATTTGTTACTTCTACTTGTTTCACTTCACTAATCTTATCTGCTTCAATTTTAAAATCGTATTGTTTATTTGATAACTTATATCCTTTTGGTGCTTTCGTTTCTTTAAAATAATAGTCTCCTACTGCTAGATTCTTCTTCGTTAAGATTCCAGCTTCATCAGTTGTTAAACCTTCATCTATTAATTCACCAGTTGAGTGATAGAGTGAAAATTCAGCGCCTTGCAACACTTTATTTGAATCAGAGGCATCAATTTTTCGAAGTATTACTGAACCTTTAACAGGCTCCCTCTTATCTTTTTCATTTAAAACTTCTAAACGTTGGACTTTATTAATCGTATCTGCTTTGATTTCAAAATCATATTGGTTATCACCTGGTAAACTATAACCAGCTGGCGCTTTCGTTTCTACAAAATAGTAACTTCCTTCTGCTAAACCATCGATTCTAAGTAGTCCTGATTCGTCTGTTATTAAGCCCGTTTGAAGAACCGTTCCATCTGATTGATAGAGTGAAAATTCAGCTCCTGCCAATACTTTACTTTTATTCAAAGCATCAAATTTTTGGAGTTCGACTGACCCTAGTTTTACTTCTTCTTTTTGATTGGTTGCAGCAACTTTAGCTATTTCGCTTGTTTCATTTGCTTTAATTTCAAAACCATATTGTTTGGTTGAAAGAATATAACCCAAAGGTGCTTTCGTCTCTACAAAATAGTAACTTCCTTCTGCTAGATTTTCTACTTTTAGCTGACCTGAGCTATCAGTTATTAAATTAGCATGAACCAACTCCCCAGTTGATTTATAAAGTGAAAACTCAGCTCCTGAGAGAGTTTGGTTGTTTGCTTGATCTGTTTTTACTAAAACAACAGATCCCTTGTAATCTATTTTTTGATTGGTTACTTGAATAAATGCTACTTGAGTTGTTTCATTCACTTTAATTTCAAAAGTCTGTTTTTTTGAAGTATTTGAATAGCCATTTGGTGCTTTGGTTTCAATAAAGTAATAGCTTCCTTCAGCTAGTCCATCCACTCTTAGCACACCTGATTCGTTTGTCACTAAATCAGATTTTACAAATGAGCCATCTGATTGATAAAGCGAGAACTCTGCTCCTGGTAAAACTTGATTAGGATCAGACGCATCTACTTTTTTAAGTTCTACTGAGCCTAGTTTAGTTTCTTCTTTTTTGTTTGTTACCTTAATTTGAACTACATCATTTTTATTATCTGCTATCACTTCAAAATGATGCTGTTCAGTCGATATTTCATAACCTATCGGAGCTTTTGTTTCTACAAAATAGTACTTTCCTTCTGCTAAATCGTCCACTCTTAACTTACCAGTTTCATCTGTTGAAAGATTTCCCATCACTAATTCACCTGTTGAGTTATATAAAGCAAACTCAGCATCGGATAATACTTTGTTCGTATTGTCTTCATCTGCTTTTTCAAGTTCAACAGAACCTAGTTTTGGTTCCTCTTTTTCATTCGTTACTTCTACATACGTTACTTGACTAGTATCATTTGCTTTAATTTCAAAGTGATATAGTTCAGTTGATTGTTTATAACCTGCTGGGGCTTTCGTTTCCTTAAAATAATAACTACCTACTGCTAAATTATCTACTTTTAATTTTCCTGCTTCATCTGTTGTTAAATTTTCCTGTAACAAATCTCCTGTTGAATTAAACAGTGAAAATTCCGCACCTGCTAGTACAATACTCTTATCTGTTTGGTCCATCTTCTTAAGTTCAACAGATCCAAATTCTTCTTCCTTTTCATTCGTTACAGTTACGCGATTAAGTTGACTAAGACTACCAGCTTTAATTTCAAAGGTGTATTTTTTAGTTGAAATCTCATAGCCTGTTGGAGCTTTGGTTTCTACAAAATAGTAGTTTCCAGGAATTAATTTATCAACTGTTAACTCACCATTTTGAGCTGTTTCAATGTTCGCTTTTATCAATTTTCCTGTTTTAGAATCAAACAGTGAGAATTGTGCGCCTTTTAACCTCTCTGTTTGATCATTACTATCCACTTTTCTCAAAGTGACAGCACCATATTCTGGTTTCTTTTCTGGTACGTTTTCTACAGTTACTTTTTCTAATTCATTTACTTTTTCCGCTTCAATTGTAAAATGAATCTTCTCTTCATTTAATTCATAACCCACTGGGGCTTTCGTTTCTATGAAGTAGTAACTACCAGGAATTAAATTATTAACAACAACTTTTCCATCTTTACCTGTTACAATTTTTTCTTTTATTAGTTTATTTGTTTTACCATCATATAAAGAAAACTCAGCACCTGATAAAAATGAAGTTTTATCATTGGCATCTATTTTGCGAAGTTCAACTCCACCTAGTTTAGGGTTCTCTTTTTTATTTGTTGCTTTCACTTCAGCTATTTTACTTGTTTCGCCTGCTTTTATTTCAAAATCATAATGTTTTTTCGACAATTCATAACCAGCTGGCGCTTTCGTTTCTACAAAATAGTATTTGCCTAGTGGCAGGTTTTCTACTTTTAATTGACCTTTAGCATTTGTCACTAATTTGTCTTTTACCAACTCACCTGTTGAAGTGAATATCGAAAATTCGGCGCCTTCTAAAAACTTGCCATCTTCTACGTCTGTTTTTTGAAGTTCAACTTTGCCTAACTCTTTTTTGTTTGTCGCTTTCACTTCAGCTATCTTGCTTGTTTCACCTGCTTTTATTTCAAAATCATAGTGTTTTTTAAAGAGTTCATAACCAGCTGGCGCTTTCGTTTCTACAAAATAATATTTTCCTACTGGCAGGTTTTCTACTTTTAGTTGACCCTGAGCGTCTGTCACTAACTTGTCTCTCACTAATTTGCCTTCTGAGGTAAATATCGAAAATTCGGCACCTTCTAAAAACTTGCCATCTTCTACGTCTGTTTTTTGAAGTTCAACTTGACCTAACTCTTTTTTATTTGTCGCTTTCACTTCAGCTATCTTGCTTGTTTCACCTGCTTTTATTTCAAAATCATAGTGTTTTTTAAAGAGTTCATAACCAGCTGGCGCTTTCGTTTCTACAAAATAATATTTTCCTACTGGCAGGTTTTCTACTTTTAGTTGACCCTGAGCGTCTGTCACTAACTTGTCTCTCACTAATTTGCCTTCTGAGGTAAATATCGAAAATTCGGCACCTTCTAAAAACTTGCCATCTTCTACGTCTGTTTTTTGAAGTTCAACTTGACCTAACTCTTTTTTATTTGTCGCTTTCACTTCAGCTATTTTGCTTGTTTCACCTGCTTTTATTTCAAACTCATAATGTTTTTTGGATAGTTCATAACCAGCTGGCGCTTTCATCTCTACAAAATAGTATTTACCTAATGGCAGGTTTTCTACTTTTAATTGACCTTTAGCGTCTGTCACTAATTTTTCTTTCACTAAGTCACCTGATAAAGTAAATAATGAAAATTCGGCGCCTTCTAAAAACTTACCATCCGCTATATCTGTTTTTTGAAGTTCAACTTTGCCTAACTCTTTTTTATTTGTCGCTTTCACTTCAGCTATTTTGCTTGTTTCACCTGCTTTTATTTCAAACTCATAATGTTTTTTGGATAGTTCATAACCAGCTGGCGCTTTCATCTCTACAAAATAGTATTTACCTAATGGCAGGTTTTCTACTTTTAATTGACCCTTAGCGTCTGTTACTAATTTTTCTTTCACTAAGTCACCTGATAAAGTAAATAATGAAAATTCGGCGCCTTCTAAAAACTTACCATCAGCTATATCTGTTTTTTGAAGTTCAACTTTGCCTAACTCTTCTTTGTTTGTCGCTTTCACTTCAGCTATCTTGCTTGTTTCGCCTGCTTTTATCTCAAAATCATAGTGTTTTTTAGAGAGTTCATAACCAGCTGGGGCTTTCGTTTCTACAAAATAATATTTTCCTACTGGCAGGTTTTCTACTTTTAGTTGACCCTGAGCGTCTGTTACTAATTTTTCTTTCACTAAGTCACCTGATAAAGTGAATAATGAAAATTCGGCGCCTTCTAAAAACTTGCCATCTTCTACGTCTGTTTTTTGAAGTTCAACTTGACCTAGCTCTTTTTTGTTGGTTACTTTAACAGTAGTCACTTTACTTGTTGAATTAGCTGTCACTTCAAAATCATAGTGTTTAGTTGAAAGTTCATAGCCAACTGGTGCTTTCGTTTCTATAAAATAATATTTTCCCAACGGTAAGTTATCAACTTTAATTTGCCCTTGATCGTTTGTTACTAACTTATCTTTCACCAATATGTTTTCTGAAGTGTATAATGAGAATTCTGCGCCTTTTAAGAAATTAGCTTCATTACCTTCTTCACTTTTTTCTAAAATAACGCCACCTTTATTTTGTTGCCAATGCCAACTATGCGTTTCTCCAGCACCTTTAAATTCATCTACAATAATATTTCCATCAATATTTTGCTCCCCGTTTAAAACAGCACTTGGAGCTAGGATACTACCAACCCAAGTACTTCTTAGGTTAATATTTCCTGTATACGGCTTACCACTTCTTTCAAATGTCCATAGAACCGTACTATCACTAAAATCAGTTGTCTCTTTGTTACCTCTTTCTGTCCCATCAGTGTATCTAAAAATAATTTGACTACTCACTGTGTACGACTGAGTATTTCCAGTATCTACAGTAATATAAACGTTTTTGAATTGACCTGAGCCACTATTTTTCTCAAGTCCTGCAATTCGTAAGGGTGTATTAGCTTCTAAAACTTCAGGTGCAACTTTTATATATACATTATTTCCTTTATATTGACTAACATCGATAACTCGCTCATTAATATTTTTAAAGTCAGAATTATAATAAGTTTTTTCACTATCATGAGTTATAATACCTTCACTTGCCTGGTTTAATTTTTTAAACTCTGTTTCAAAATCAATATAGACATTTCCTGGTTTATCCTGAAACACATTATCTCCAGAAACTCGGTCCATTGGCTTCCCATTTACTTTTGGCCGATGATACTCTGATAAATCTATCGAAACCCCAGTTCCAAAAACCATCTTAGTATGATCTCTAATACCAGAAGCTCCGTTGATACTATGCACTTGTTGAATATAATGATATTCCGTTCCTGAAATACCTTGAGTACCAAAATTAGAATCTCCTGAAAGTTCTTTTGTCGCAACATTACCATTTGTATGATTTCTTAAATTAGCCTTATTAGCAAAAACATGAAAATAATTTGCAGCTCCTAATAAGCTATC
The DNA here is from genome assembly GCF_014397115.1 of Vagococcus carniphilus. Classification (NCBI taxonomy): domain Bacteria; kingdom Bacillati; phylum Bacillota; class Bacilli; order Lactobacillales; family Enterococcaceae; genus Vagococcus; species Vagococcus carniphilus. The sequence goes on along the minus strand of NZ_CP060720.1, from coordinate 319,021 downwards.
CTTTGCTTCGGGAACATCCTTATAAAAGGTTCCTGCATCTTTTACCTGATTGGAGTTCTCATAGAAAGAATAACCTGTTGTCGTAATAAGTAACATCACCATAATACCAACTAAACTAAAAACATTCTTTCTAAACAATTTCATTTAATGTACCCTCTTTCTTTCGTTTATCGATTGTATAATGAACAACTATTGTCGTAACCTATTTAATCTTTATAGTATACTATAGATAAAAAACTTGAGCTTTACACCACTAGTCTACACCAAGTTCGCTTATAACGCCAGTTATTTTACATATAATAATGATATCGTTCTTTTTAATGGTCTAATCCGTAATAATTTTTAAATAGCATCTATTATCATTCGTGAAACGAAATGATGTATATTAGCTATCTACAATAAGACCTCTTCCAAACATTTCACTTTTTTAATCATTAATTTACTAATAATCTTTTAAAAAAATAAAAAAGAGGTTCCTTTTTCTTAAGGAAACCTCTTAAAAACAATCATTTTTTTCTATTTCGTTCTTTTGTTATTATAACGAAATTCTTTAAAAAAATGTTCCAAAGACATCACTGGATGATAAATCATCATTCTTGGTCCAGCATAACGCATAATTTGTTGCATTTTTTCTTTGTAGCTTTTTTTATAGCAATGAACCGGACATACTTTACAAGTTGGCTTGTCTTCGCCGAAACGACAATAACTTAATCTAGTCATAGCGTATGTTTCAACATCCACTTTTTCTATATCATGTGCTTCATCATCAAATTGTTTGTAATAAATATCAATCATAGCTTGAACCGTTTTTCGCTCGAAGGAAATCTTAGGTCCATTATTTATCTCTTTTACCATAATCCTTCTACTTTTTCAAAACTTCAATTAATTTTTCAGTATTTAGTCGTTCTTTCGTTTGGAAGAATTCATTTAATTTTTCAAAAACTAATCTATTTTTCCCAGCTATATCATTTTCGACTTGTAACACAAGTAAAGGTTCATGAAGACTCATTCTTAATAAGAACCATCCAGAACCATACGTTTCTCTAACGTTAACACGAATTCCCTCTTCATTTTCAGGGTCTACTGTAAAGCCATCTACTTCATTAACAAACTCTGCCAAATCTGTAATAACACTATTACCATAATTTCGATAACCAGGACCTGATAATTTGAAACGAACTTCTTGTGCTTCTGCTGGTTGTTTTAATTCTTCAATTAAATCGCCAAGACTCTTATTTTCTTTTTTTAATTTTGGTAGCAACATTAATATTTTAGCAATAACATAAGCTCCATCATCCAAGAAATAGTTTTCTTTAAAGGCCGCATGTCCACTAGTTTCAATAGCTAATGGTGTCTCAATTCCTTTAACATTTAACTCAATTGCTTTATTAATAACATTACGATAACCACATAAATAACGAACTTGTTTACCACCCAAAGCTTCAATAAAATCTTTCAAATGGCTTGATGTTGGTGAGTTCGTCACAATTGTTTGACCTTTAGAATCCTCTAAAACAATATGAGCTAAGACAGCTATTAAGTTATTTCGATTAATAACTTGTCCACTCTTATCAACAACTGCAGCACGGTCTACATCGGTATCAAAAATAACCCCTAAATCAGCATTGTTTCTTAAAACAGCTTCTTTAATACTTTCCATAGCTTCCTTGTTATCCGGATTAGGCATATGATTTGGGAAATTACCATTTGGATCTAAAAATTGACTACCAGATGTATTAGCTCCTAATTGTTGTAACACCTTATCAGCAAAGAAGCCTCCAGCTCCATTTCCTGCATCTAATACAATATGAAATCCTGTTAACGGTTTGGTTTCACCTGTGGCTTTTTGAATTTTCTTAACCATATCCTCAGAATAAAGAGAGATAATTTCTTTTTTCTCAAGTTTTCCTTGATTAGGTTTTGATTCATTAAACACATGAGTATTTTCTAGGATAAATTCAATATCTTCATGTTCTGCTCCACCTAGTTCAGAGAAAATTTTGATACCGTTATAATAATAAGGTAAATGGCTAGCTGTAATCATAATGCCGCAATCAGCCTTAAATGAATCAAATTGAGTTGCCATGAACATGGCTGGTGTTGTTGCTAATTCTGAATCAAGAACAACAACATCCTCTTTTAAAAAGGCTTCAATTAACCCTTCTTTAATATCATTAGCAGATAAACGACTGTCATGACCAATCGCTATTCTCAAAGGAGTATGAGTCACTCGTTTTTCTTCCTTCAACCATTTAACAATCCCTGATGCAATTTCTTGTGCTTCTTTTATTGTTAAATTAGCTGTAAATTCTTCATGAGAAATAGCTATTCCTCTAATATCCGATCCGTTTTGTAACGCTTGCAATGATGACATATTTTCTCCTCCAGTTTAATTAATCAAGATACGATAGTAGTTGTTCGTTGAGAGATTTGGCTTCTTCATTTGACGTTGAGATTAAAACAATCGTATCTGTTCCAGCTAGTGTGCCAACTATTTCTGGCCATTTCAATTCATCGATTTCTGCTGCTACAATGTCAGCAGTCCCGAGTAATGTTTTAACCACATTCATAAATTGAACATGAGTCACATCACTCACAGAGTCTTTGAACACTTCCCTTAAATGATCTTCAGGTTGTGTTTCTTTTTTTGGTAAAATACCATATTTAACAAGTCCTGTTGTGTCATGAACCTTCACAATACTTAATTCTCGAATATCTCTAGAAATGGTCGCTTGAGTTGCTTCAATCCCCTCTTTGGCTAACTCTCGTAACAATTGGTGTTGACTTTCAATGTCATTTTGAGAAATAATCTGTTTGATTAAAAGCTGTCGTCTCTTCTTCCCCATCTCACACGCTCCTTTTGCCAATTCTTTCTGTTACTTTTTATTATAACAAAAAAATAGCTCAAGAAAGATGTAATTCTCACTTTTTATCTAAGGAAACAGATATTAACGTTTCGCATAAAGTACCATAGTCAATTCCCATTGCCTGCGCCTCTTGAGGTAATAAACTAGTTGGAGTCATGCCTGGTAATGTATTCGCTTCAATAAAGAATATTTCGTTTACCTCATTCATCATAAAATCAACTCTCGAATAACCAGATAAACCTAAAATTTGATGAGCTTTTAAAGCCATCTCTTGCATTTTTTGAGTCAAGTTTTTAGAAATATTAGCCGGTGTTACTTCTTCAGCACTTCCAGCTTGGTATTTATTTTTATAGTCATAAAAACCAACTTTTGGAATAATTTCAATAATTGGTAAAACTTTTTCACCTAAAATGCCAACTGCAAATTCTCTGCCACTGACCTTTTCTTCTAATAAAATATCTGATTTAAATTTTTTAGCTTCTTCAATGGCTTTTTCTAGTTCCTTATCATCTTCAACAATTGCTACGCCAATACTAGAGCCATTGTTATTTGGTTTCACCACACAAGGAAGAGAAACCTCTATCCCCTCTTTATAAACTTGCCACTTAGGCGTATTAATACCATGGAAGGCAACTAATTCTTTCGTTAGTAATTTATCCATAGCAATCGCACTTGCTTTGTGGGATGAACCCGTGTAATTAATTTGATAAATATCAAATAAAGCTTGAATTTTACCACTCTCACCAATGCCACCATGAAGTGCTAGAAAAACAATATCTGCTGATTGACAAACAGAAACAATATTTTCACCTAACTCACAAGGATATTTTTTCTCAAGTTCAGATAAATCTGGAGCTTGTTCTGGAACCTCAAATTTGTATTCATCTTTTTTATAAACATCATAAGCTGAATCAAAGTCTGTTGCATCAGGAAATCCTTCTAATAAATCAACCAAAAGAACTTGATGCTCCTTTTGAATCAATGCATTTGCTATTTGTGAACCTGAAGATAATGAAACATCTCTTTCATCACTTAAGCCACCTGCTAAAACAATAATTTTCATCTTTTTCCTCCAGAACGAATTCATTTTTAGCCCTAAGTATACCAAATTAAAATAATCATATTTATATTTAAAACCGTTCTTATCATTTTTTTAAAGAAAAACGTATAGTAAGTAAGTGAATTTCAATAAACTTTTAGGACTATTTTAATTAGTTGAAATTTTTGAAGATAATGACTAATAACAACAACCTCTGAAAGATATCAATTTATTTCACTAAGTCAAAAAAAGTAAAACCTGATTAAATCAAGGTTTTACTTTTTATTTTGAGGTAGACCAGTTGAGATTCACAATCCAGGGCTTAGAAACGTTGGTGTGGCAACAACTCGGTATAATCACCAGTTATGTAAACTAACACTTTATTAAAAATAGTACTTCGATTACAATTAGAAAAAAGCATTGGAGAAAAAATATGAAATCAGAATATAATCAAATCATTTTAATGTCTTTAGCCTACAGTATTATTTATCTCTTTTCTTTAATTTTTGCTACAGGATCTAAAATCGGTATAAATTTCGATTACAATCAGCTTATTGCTTATATTTTGATAATAATAACAATAACTTTTAGTCTCTTTTCTTTTAAAATAAAAATACTAAAATATAAAAGAAAAGCGATTAAAATCATTGGAGTACTGATTATTTTGTTTTTAATTTTATTTTTTTCGGGTATTATCGGTTTCAATGAAATTGCATTTGCTTTCATAATTCCTATACTAGGTTTACCATTTTTTATTTTCAGTTTTATTTTTCATTATTTAACTTTTAATAAATGAACTCCATATAATGAGTTTTATGTTAATAATTATTAAAAGGAGCATATCAAACCAAATTTGAAGGTGTTTTAGCAAATCTATAAATTTTTTATACAATATATGCTTGATAATTAAAAACCATAATAAATTGCCCCAAAAAGAATTATTGGAAAAATAACAAAAATTAGAATATGAATAAAAATAAAACTATATTTATATTTTTTATTAACTATTCTAGTACTAGTTAATACTCCAATAATTGAAAGAAGAAAAGCGTATATAAGAGGTTTTGCACCTAAAAAAGGATCATAGTTAAAAAAATAACTATATAAAAATGAACATTCTAACAGCAAAAATATTGAAGGTAATATCATTTTATACTCCGATTTATATTTCATTTTTCTTTCCTCCTTTATCTATATCAACTAATTTCAATATAAAGACTCTAACTAAAAACTGCGCACAACTCCTACTCCAACAATCTATTTCTAGTATTATTTATGTTTATTTTAACACAAAACAAACATAACATATATATTAAGGTATATGTTTTAAAACCTTTTATTTTATTGCTATAATCATCATTTCAAAAAAATGGTATATCTTAAACATCAGATAAAATGGTGTGAATATAACTTAATTATTTACACTTATCATAATACCGAAATATGTTAACTAAGTTATCAAAATATTTCTTCACGCCATTAATAAAAGCCCTCAGATTTTGAATCTGAGGACTTTAAATTCGTTTTAATTCGTAAAGTAATACCACGCTTTACCAATTTCATGCCCTGCCAAGTAAAAGAAAGTTATAATCAACATGGCATAGCAGATAATTTTCATAAAATTTTTATATCTGTCTAATTGTTTAGTATCCTTCTTTACTTTTTCCATAAACTGTTCATCTCCTTTTAACATGTAATCTAGTGATAAGTTATAAAAGTTACTAATTTCAACCAATGTTGGAATATCAGGATAACTTTTTCCTACTTCCCAATTTGAAATAGTTTGTCTAGTAACATTAAGATGATCTGCAACTTCTTGTTGAGTTAAACCTAACTCTTTTCTTTTTTCTTTTAAAATCTTACTAAACATAGTAACTTCCTTTCTTAAACTTAGATTATTCTGTAAGAGGATATTTTACTAGCAATCGTTCATTGCATTCATAAAATTATTAGCAAATTTGATTGGCATAGCTTATTTATCAACGTTTCTGTCATTATATCATATCATTTTTTACTGATTATAATTTAGTTTTATCCAAACTCAACGAAATAGATTATAGAAACTTTAATAGTGAATTAATATCGTGCTATGATTCCCACTAAATATTTTCTTAATTATTTAGTCACAAAAAAGAAATAAATTTCCTAGTAATTAATTCATAATTAATCGTTAATATATAAGCATACCAACAAAACAAACAACCCTAACAAACTTTTTCATTTTATTTACTCCTCCAAAGTAAATAAACAACTCCTTTTTTGCCTTTAGCAATTGCTGAAGGCTTTTTTTAATATACACATTACAAACAAAAAAAACTCGACTATCATTCGTTAGTCGAGTTTTTTTGATTCATATTTAGCTAAATGATTTGAAACGATCTTCATCTGCCATGTATTCTCTTTCTCCGGCAGGTGTTTCAATTGAACCAAAGACCATTTGTCCTCTTAATTTCCATGATGCAGGAATTGCCCATTCTTTAGCAACTTCTTCATCAATAACTGGATTATAATGTTGTAAGTTAGCTCCGATATTTTCTTCTGAAAGTGCCACCCACACGTTTGATTGAGTCATACCACTTGCTTGTTCTGACCAAATTGGGAAGTTTTCAGCATATAATGAAAATTGTTCTTGAAGTGATTTAACCACATCAGTGTCTTCAAAGAATAGAATTGTTCCTTTACCTGCTGCAAATCCATTTAATTTAGCTTGTGTATTTGGAAATGCTTCTGCTGGTGTTAATGGTTTTAAAGCTTCTTCTGTGATAGACCACAATTTTTTATGAGCATCTCCAAACAGAATAACCACACGTTGTGTTTGAGAGTTAAAAGCTGTTGGTGTTTCTCTAACAACTTCTTTAATTAATTCTTCTACTTCATTATTTGATAGAGAAATATTTTCTCCTAGATGATAGATAGAGCGACGATTTTTTAATGATTCTACGAATTTTGACATTTATTTCACGTTCCCTTACATTTGTTTTTTTAACTACTCTAGCATCATAACAACTAATTTTTTGTAAGTAAAATTATATGCTCACTTTTTGTAAGTTTTTTCAAATAAAAAAAACAACAACCAAAAATTTAATTTGGTTGTTGTTTGCATCCTTATTATTTATTACTAAATGTAAAGGCAAGGTCATCAACATCAGTTAAACGAGCAAATTTTTGATCATATAAACTAACATCTAGTTTAAATTCTTTATCATGATACAATTTTTCATAGGATTCTTTATCCATTGCAAAAACAAGATATTTAGTTCCTTCTTTTCCAGTTGGTAATTCTTCATCTGATTTAATTTCTAACATATTTTCATGCATTAATTTATCTTTATTACCAATAGATAAAGTAGCTGAGGTTTGTCCCAAATTCAATGTTTCTTTGCCTTCATTTTTGATTGTTATGTCAGCTGTTAAAAGAATAACACCTGTATCAAAGTTTTTATATCTTGGTGCTTCATCTTCATTTGGCTTAAACTCTGTAATCTGATAGCCATTAAGCGTTACTTTAGCGCCTTCAAACTCAGCTTGTTTGCCATCTTTTTGGTCAACTAACATTGTTTTTTCACCTAGATTTTCAACAGTTGCTTTGTCTTCATAAAAAGCTTTTGAAGCTTCTGCTTTTTCTGAACCTTCACCTGATAATGAAATTTTAGCTTCTTTAGGTTCAACTATAGCATCCTCTTTTTTGAAACTTTCTGCTTTAGAATAAATGCCTGGCAACTCAAACATCGCCTCTCCATTTTCAGCAATTTTATCCATTGCTTCTGGTTTAACTGGTAAAGCAACGTAGCCAGAAAATTCTTCTTTTGGCTTAATTTCGTATTTGACCTTCACTAATTCATCAACGACATCAGAACTAATTAGTCCTTTCATTCTAGAAATAGCTGAAGAAAAACCTGTTACACTCATTGAATAAGTCGCACTTGTATAAACTGATTTATCTGAATCATTTTTTAAAGTAGTTGAGACAAGGAGAACGCCGCCCTTTTCAACTTGGTCACCAAACGTGATTCTTAAATCTCTTGAAATATCATTCAGTTCAACATATTCATACCCATTAATAGCTACTTTTACATCATCTTTTTCATTAACGATTGCTTCTTTGCTTTCATGTTTAACGCTTAATTTCTTAGCTTCAGTTGTTTTTTTCAAATCATCGTTAACGTCTTTCCAATCTCCAGCATCAGCACTTTTTTCTTTCGATTCTTTTGTCTCTTTTGTTTTCTCACTTGAGACTACTGTTGATTCTGATGTTTTTGTTGTAGGTGTTTCCTTTTCTTTTTCTTTCCCACAACCACTTAACATCAAAAGAGAAATACCTACCATTGATACCCAAACACTTTTCTTTATAAAAAGACTCCTTTTCGTTTTGTTATACTTAATTATATCAGTTTTATAGACACAAAAAGAATTAAAATATAAAAAAACAATCTAACCGTTTATAAATGTGATTTTATTCACTTTTATCATTTAAATAAAAAAAAGAATTTAAAACAAGAAAACTCATGTCCTCGTTCTAAATTCCTTATTTATCTTAATTAAATTCTCGCCATTTTAGTAAACGACTCTCTAGTAAGTCAATCATTAAAAATAACAAAAAGGCAACTGCACTTAATACTAGTATTCCACTATACATATCAAGATAATCTAATCTACCCCAAGCATCCATGACAAAATAGCCTAATCCATACTCAGTTCCATAAACTTCTGTAAAAAAGAGAATAGCGATTGCTGTTCCTAATGCAATCCTAAGCGCACTTAAAACAGAGGCTAACCCTGCTGGTAAAGTGATCATGTAAAATTGTTGAAATGAACTTGCTCCTAATACTTTTAAACTTTTATAGTAGCTAGTTGGTATATTTTTTATGCCATCTCTTACCGATAATATGACTTGAAAAACAACAATCAATGTAATAAGAATAATTTTGGATGTATTACCTAATCCAAAAAGTAGCATAATAATAGGTAATAACGCAATTTTAGGAATTGGATAAGTCAGATAAACAACTGGGTCTAGTAGTTTATTCCACTTCTCAACACTCCCCATAAGCAGTCCCACAAAAAAACCTATCACAACAGCAATTAACATTCCCCAGAAAAGGCGAATTAAACTATTGTAAACATGTAAACTAAGTTTTGCCATATCCATTTGAAATAGATGTTGATAGACAAGAACAGGACTAGGTAGCATATCTTGATTTAACATTAGGCTTGCGACATACCATAATGCGTTTAATGTTATAAAAGCGATTAACGTTTGAAGAAGAGGATTTTTTTTAACCATTTGTATCAAGCACCTCTCGGATTTGTTTTGTCACCTGATAGAAAGAATCTGATAAACGTTTTTCTAAAACAGGGACATCAAAACTAGGATTATCAAAAATTTGGGCAATCTCACCTGGTTTACCTGATAATAAAACGATCCGATGCCCTAAAAAAACAGCTTCTTCTACATCATGTGTTATCAAAATAGCTGGTGCTGCTTTTTTCTCCCATTCAGTTAAAAATAAGCACTGCATCTTCTCACGAGTCATAGCATCAAGAGCAGAAAAAGGTTCATCCAACAAGTACAATTCAGGATTCATCACAAGTGCTCGAGCAATAGAAACACGTTGTTGTTGCCCACCACTTAATTGGCTAGGAAATTGGTCCAACAAGTCTTCAATATTCAACTCTTGAATGATTTTTTTGATTTCTTCTTGTTTTTCTGGTGTGATTATTTTTTTCTTTACTTTTAATCCAACTAAAATATTTTCTTTAACACTCTTCCAAGGAAGTAAACCATAATTTTGTGGTATCCAGCCAATGGTATGTTTCTTAGGCGCGACCCTTTGATTGTCTAACGTAATACTGCCTGAATCAATTTCATGGAGAGCTGTAATACTATTTAACAACGTCGATTTTCCTGTACCACTGGGGCCAATCAAAGCGATAATTTCTTGCGACGAAATCTCTAAATTGATATCTTTTAAAATTAGAGTCTCATCATACGATGCATGAACATTTTCTAACCTTAGCATACAGCTCTTCCTTTCTTATTTCTGTGTTAATAATGGATTTAAAATATCTTTTTCTTTCCATTCTTTTGTTAAAATTTCTTGTTCTTTCGACCAATCAAAGGCACTTGTTAATTGCTCTGATTTGATTTGTTCAGCATGTGTATATTTTGGTAACTCAACACTATCTTTGATTTTATCCGTGAAACCAATTTTTTCCTTCATCACATCAAAGTACTCATCCATTGGTTTTTCATTGATGTAGTCTACCCCTTTATTATAACCACGGTAGAATGCTTCAACAGCCTTTTTATTTTCTTTCAACGTTTCACCAGTGAAGCCAAAAACAGTTGCATCGATTTTTAGTTCATTGCTGTTACCTAGTTCTCTTAACCCGCTAGCTAAACCAATTGTTCTAAATGGTTCTGGTACAACAGTTGCATCGATTTTTTTATTTTTAACTAACTCAACTCTAACTGGAATTTGAGGGACTTCTTCATAACCAATATCTGCTACAGATAAGTTGTCTTTTTGTAAAGCTTCATCTAAAAAGTAATAAGGTGCTTGATTTTTAGCAATTCCAACTTTTTTATCTTTTAGATCTGCTAAACTTTTAATGTCATCATTATTAGTTAAAATTGAAAATGTTCCATTTGATTGACTAACAACTTGAACATCTAATCCACCTTGATAATAAGTGCTCACTGCGATTAAGTCTGTATTGGCACCATCTAAATGCCCACTTGTTAAAGCAGCATCTCTGTCTTTTGGTGATTTAAAACTTTGTAAATCTAAACTCAAGCCTTCATCTTTGAAGAATCCTTCTTTTTCAGCTATATAAACAGGCAAACTATCCACTGCTGGCATAACACCAAAACTTAGTGATAATTCTTTCTGACTTGTTTCTTTTGTTTCCGCTTTGTCTTTTGTCTCTGTTCCACAAGCTGCTAGAGCACCTATTGAAAAGACTGCCATGAAGCTAAAAGCTAATAATTTTTTCTTCATTGATACAAAAACTCCTTTTCCTTTTTAAAATTAGTGATAAAATGCTTAAATCACTTTTTTTAAAGTAACACAGATCTGTTCTTTTTACTATTTTTTTGATGCAAGCTTTCATAGAAATTTTCACTTTTATTTTTTGACAAAAAATAAAAACCCAAAGCCCCACTTTTCAAGTGAACACTTTGAATTTTTAAGTTGGCCATTCTTCTTTCAAAATAGCGTAATAATACTCATTCCACCAAGAATCTCCTACTGGAATACACTGTTTGAAATCTCCTTCTTTTCTCATTCCTAAAGATTCCATTAATCGCCAAGAACCTGGATTTTCTGGCTGACAAGTCGCTATAACTCGGTGAATATTTAGCTTAGAGAAACCATAATCCAGTAAACTATTCGAGGCTTCCTTAGCATAACCTTTTTGATGATAACCTTCATGGAAAACCCAACCAATTTCATACGAATGATCTCCAAAGAAAGGTTCAAAAGAAAGATGACCGATTACTTTTCCCTCTTCTTTTAAAACAACTGGAAAGAATTTAGCTTCTTGAGATTGGACTTCGATAAACTCCATCACTTCTTGTTTTGTTTTAAATTTTTCAGGAATGAAGTGCATCGTTTCTTCATTTAATAAAAATTCAGATGCATCTTCTAAATCTTCCAAGTTGTAGTCTCGAATGATTAAGCGTGATGTTTCTAATTCCATGAAATCCTCCTAACTTTTAAAAACGAAATCGTCTTTTTCTTGTACTTAACCACATCCAACTTAAAAACGTCAATAATAAAAGTAGTGTTAGCCAAAAATACCGTGGCATCGACAACAGATACACAAAGAGACCTGACACGAGCAATGAACGAAAAATGCCTGCTTTCATTTTAAGCCACTCCTTTTAAATGATATTAAGTTAATTGGTATACTTAATTGTACCATGTCTCCTTATTTTTATAAATAAAATAACTAATCATCTTTGATACTTTACATTTATTTTCTAAAAGTTTACAATTAAATCAAGCTTTCATTTATCAAATTTTAGACTGGAGGAATGAATATGTATAAGGTAAGCTATGATATTAAAAAAGAAGCAAAAGAAGCCTTGCGAGGTAGATGGAAAGAAGCTATCATTCTAAATATTGTACCAATCATACTTGCTATCGGAATCAATGCAGTAGCAGCTTTTATGTTTTGGACAACTACTTTCGGACAATATGAACCAGAATGGTATATCCGAATTTCTTCAAATTTTGGGAATTCACTTGTTGAATTTATTTTTTCCATTATCACAATCGGTATTTCCTTTTCACTACTAGATGTTATCAGAAATAGAGATGAAGCTTCTATGGCACCAAACCAAGCTTTCAGATTGTTTAACTCATACGATTTTGTTCCTATTATTTTAATTAACCTGTTAATTCTTATCTTTACCACTCTTTGGACTTTCCTTTTAGTTATTCCTGGAATTGTTAAAGGATATGCTTATTCTCAATCTAATTTTATCTATAAAGACTTGTCTACTCATACAGATGTAAAAGAAATGAATGCAACAGCCTTTATTGATGAAAGTAGACAATTAATGGATGGACACAAAGGAAGACTTTTTTGGTTAGATTTTAGCTTTATTGGTTGGCATATTCTGGGTGGTTTAACATTAGGTCTTGCTTACATCTTTATCACACCTTATATAGCAACTTGTCATGCCGTTTTCTATGATGATTTAGCTAAAGATAAATACTTAAAAGACGCTTCTGAGGAAGTTGATGAAAATGAAGATGTTTGGGAATCATTTTAGGCAACAATCTAAATTTCCATAGGTATCTTTTCTGAACTATGCTACAATAATTAATAATAAGTATCTATTAATCGAGGTGTTTAAATGGAAGGTCTTAAAAATTATGCCATCGAATTAGTTTGCGTCATTGCGGGCGTTATCCTACTAATTATTGGTTTAATTAAAGAAACAGAGATTGTTTTATTTAATTTAGATGGTTTTTATTTCTTTATCGCCGGACTTTTAATCGGGATATACGGCATAGGAACAGCCATTACAAAAGTAAAAGAACAAAAAAATAAGAAAAATAAAGAAGTTGACCACGTTAATTAGTGGTCAACTTTTTTTAATAAATTAAAAAAGTTGCCAAAATAAAAAATATCTGATAAATTAAACTTACAAAAACTTACAATTTTCGCATATAAACTTAACTGAACTTAAGAGGTGATCCTATGAATCAACAAGAAAGATTAATTGAAATTTTAAAACTACTTGAAACAGAACCCTTTCTAAAACAAGAAACTTTAGCCAATCATTTCGATATTTCAAAAGATACCGCTAGAAGAGATATTTTAAAATTGGTAGAACAAGATTTAGTCGAAAGAGTAAATGGTGGCATTCAACTACCCATAATTAAGCAGCAAATTGAAAATTATAAAAATCGAGTTGTCACAAAAAGTGCTGAAAAAAAAGCAATTGCCGAACTAGCACGTCCTTTCATCTTAGAGAAGCAAACCATTTGGCTAGATGTCTCAACAACTGTTGAAACAATCAGCGCCAAACCATTTTCGAGTCATCCATTAATAGTTACTAACTCCATTGATAATGCTGTTAGTTTTTCAAAAAACGGAAATGATATTTATCTTCTAGGTGGCTATTTTCAAGCCAAATCTCATTTATTAAAAGGGCCAATGGTGATTAAAGAACTCATGAACTTTAATTTTGACATTGCTTTTATTGGGGCTTCTGGTATATCAGATGACGGTATCTTTTTTGATGAACTTGATGACATCTCTTTACATCAACAACTAAGAGAACAAGCAAAACAAGTCGTTCTCCTAATTGATAGTAGTAAATTGAATCGCACAACTGCCTTTAAAATCAATTTTGACTCTATTGATACGTTAATAACGAATGAACCATTGCCAGAAAACTTAAAACAAGTTATACAGGAACAACCAATTAACCTCATTCATCCTTAGGAGAGAAAAACATGAAAACTTTAATTAAAAACGCTAAAATTTATCAACATAATCAAGAAAAATTTGTTCACATCGCAATCAATCAACACCAAATCAATCAAGTAATTAATAGTTCGGAAACCCCACTAAGTTCAGATTTTGACCAAGTAATTGATGCTAAAAACCAACTCATCATTCCAGGAATGATCGATGTTCATATCCACGGTGCCAATCATTTCGATATGATGGATGGGACAGAAAAAAGTATTCAAGAAGTCTCAAAAAAATGTTTAGCCACTGGTTGTACTGGGTTTCTAGTAACTTCTGTCACTTCTTCCAAAGAAAAATTAATCGGGATGATTGAAGCGACTAAAAAGGTTATTGGAAAAGAAGAAGGAGCTAAAATTTTAGGAATTCATTTAGAAGGTCCTTATCTAAATCCTATAAAAAAAGGGATGCAAGATCCTAATCATTTACGTCTTCCTGATTTAAATGAAATAAAAGAATTAATTGATTTATCAGATGGTCTAATTAAGATGGTGACTATTGCACCAGAGCTACCTGGAGCTGATGAAGTGATTGATTTTTTAATAGCACAAAACATAATTGTCGCAGCCGGGCATACTAACGCGACTTACGAAGAAGCACAGCATGCTTTTAATAGGGGGGGTTAACCACATTACCCACTGTTGTAATGCAATGCCTGCAATTCACCACCGCTCACCAGGTATTACAACAGCCGCTTTAGAAAATGACCATGTTAGCATTCAAGCCATTGTTGATGGGATTCATTTACATCCTGGGATGGTTCGACTTATGCATAAAACTAAAACAGCCAATCGAATGGTGTTAATCACAGATGCTCTTCAAGCAATGGGAGTTGGAGATGGTTCTTACTTTTTTGGTGGTCATCAAGTAACCGTTACTGATGGCGTTGCTAGATTAAAAGATGGCACTCTAGCTTCTAGTACGGTCACAATGAATCAAGCTCTTAAAATTAGTACTGACATGGGAATTTCTCTGGGAGATAGCATTCAAATGGCTACACAAACACCCGCTGAATTACTTAATTGTTCTCATATCGGCCAAATTGCCCCGACCTTTGACGCTAATCTCATTATTCTAGATGACGATTTTAATGTAACTAGTTGTTTCATAGAAGGTAAAAAAGAAGAAGCTGCCCTGTAGCCAGCTTCCTCTTTTTTAGTTTTCTTGATTTACTTCGTTCCAATAAGCTTCTTGTTTTTCTTTCCAATGTTTCTTATCTTCATCTGTGATTGGACGAATGATGCGACATGGGTTCCCTGCTGCTATTACGTTATCGGGAATATTTTTTGTCACAACAGAACCAGAACCAATAATGGTGTTACTTCCAATCGTCACTCCTGGATTGACTGTTACATTGCCTCCAAACCAAACATTATCTCCAATTGTAATTTTTCGGCCAAATTCTAAACCAGAATTTCTTACTTCTGCATCAATTGGGTGCCCTGGTGTTAGTAAGTTAACTTTAGGACCAAACATAACATTTTCACCAATTTTAATCTCTGCTACATCTAGAAAAATACAGTCAAAATTAGCATAGAAATTATTACCAATTGATATATTTGAACCATAATCACATCTAAAGGGTGGTTCCATGTAGATATTCTCCCCTGTTTCTTTAAATAAATCTTTTAAAAGGGTCATTCTATAATCAATTTGCTCTTCTGTTGTTTGATTAAAAATTCTTGTAATTTGACGGCTGCGCTTTGCATCCTCTCTAAGTTCAGAGTCTCCTGCAACATATAAATCTTCTTGTAGCATTTTTTCTTTTTCAGTTCGCATTTAATCATCTCTTTTCTTAAAATTAACGTTTTAAATCCTCTATTAAAGATAGCACACTTATTTTCTCTCTAAAAGATAGGTTTTGCTTATTCATTAAAAAGAGCAAGACAATGAAAGAGTCACATTACCTAATCTTTCATTGTCTTGCTAACTGATTAACTCATATAATAATTATTTGAAGAAACAACATCTGCACCAAAAGGCATTAAAGCCAGTTGAGCTAATTTAAAGCTTTGTTTACCAAATGGAATACCTACAATCGTGATACAAAGTAATACGCCACTTATCACATGACCTAGCGCTAGCGCCCACCCACTAACTAAAATCCAAATGATATTAACAATAAATGACATACCGCCACCATTATAAACAACTCTCTTACCAAATGGCCACAAGCTTAGTCCAGCTATTTTAAAACACTGCATCCCAACTGGAATACCGATAATTGTAATACTCCATAAACAGCCAGCTAAAAACCAAGATATTGCTCCAGTAAGGCCACCAAAAATAAGCCAAATAATATTTCCTAAGAATTTCATGTTCCTCACATCTCTTCTCTTCATGTTTTTTCTAGTATAACAAACATGACAAAAAAGAACAGTGACCTAAGACCGATATCCCTCTCCTCACTAAGAAAGATATTTCTTTTTAACTAAAAGTATAAGTGTCCATTTCATTCAAAATCTTCTCTTTTAATGCTTTTTCAGCAAATGAATAAGTCATTGCATTCTTATTAAGCTGACACAACTCTACTGGTGTTAACTCAAAGTTTTCTCTTAAAATATCGTATTCTTTTGAGAGCGTTGTGTTAGAAACTGTTTTATTATCTGTATTAATACAAAACGTCACATCGTTTTCTAGCCATTCTCTCAATGGATAATCTTTAAAAGAATTAATTGCTCTTGTTTGGACATTACTTGTTGGACATCCTTCAATACAAACATCATGATTGGCTAATTCTTGTTGTTCTACTATTTTACCTTTCAAAGCAATGCCATGACCAATTCGTTTAGCACCTGATTTAATCGCACTAAATACGTTGTGGACGCAACCACATTCCCCTGCATGAAGTGTTAGTGGAACCTCTCCAGAATCTGTGACTACTTTTAAAACATCTGAGTAGTCATCTATAAAATGATCTTCTTCAGCACCTGCTAAATCAAATCCAACTACTTTTTCATTTTTTAAGGCTAATGTTTTTGAGAAGATTGATTCAATTAAAGCTAGTTCACCTGTTTTCATTCCAATGACTAATAAATTACCATGAACGTTATACTGAGCTTCAGCATCTGCTACTCCTTTAGCAACCGATTCGATAATTTCTTCAACGCTCAACCCTTTTTCCATAGACAAACTAGGAGCAAAACGAATTTCAATATAACGAATACCATCTTCAGCTGCCTGTTCCATTACATCAAAAGCTGCCATTTCAAGTGCCTCTTTTGTTTGAAGATAGGGTAAAACAAAATCAAAACAAGTTAAATACTCAACTAAATTTTGACAAGTTGGTGGCGCTTGCATATGTAAAGAAACTTCTGCTACATTATCACTAATTGATAACCCTTGTGCTTTGGCTATTTTTTGTAACGTTTCTGGTCGAATAGAACCATCTAAATGACAATGTAACTCAGCTTTTGGGAACGAGTGAATATCTGATTTTTTTAACACTTTATAACCTCCATGTAAATTAATTTTGTTGTTCATTATTATATAACGTTTTAAAGGTATTGTATACCTTTATTAATCATATTATCTTTTTTCTTAACAAAAAAGATTGCGAGAATTTTTTCTCACAATCTTTTATCCTTATTAATCTTGATTTTCAATTTTAAAATCTAAACCTTCCAAATCGAAATACTGTGTTAATAAATTATTAACTACTTTAAACAATTCTGCTGGTTCTTGGTAATTATTAGCAACTTTTTGCTGTGAAAATCCTTTTTTAAAAACCAATTGGTCATACTCTGGAATCACTGATACTTCATTTGTTCCATTTTTATACACGTCATAATCTTCAGCCATATCATATTCTTGATGTTGCTTATAACCATTAGCTAATGCCACTGTCATAATTAAAGAGGCTACATCTAAGTTTTCAAGAGGACGATTCAAATCATTTAACTCTAAAATAAAAACTTCACTTTTCACCGTTGGACAAGCATTACACCCTCCGTTAATTAAATCCACTGCACGAATAATTTTTGCTTCTTTCATTATTAGTCACCTCTATTATAATCTCTTACGTTCATTCTATCACAAAAGATAGCCCTAAATAATTCTTTTCATCAATATTTTCAGCTTGACCATAACTTATTATATTGGTATAAACGAACTATCAAAGAAAAGAGGAAAGTAATATGATAGAGACTTATTGGAAAGATTTTTGTCAAAAAAATAACCTTGATTTACCCATCCCTGAAGCTTGGATGTTTGGAGACGGGACAAAAGAAATGGGAGATGAATTGAGCGCCTTAGTGTTAGAAGGGAAAAAAACGGCGACTTGCTCTGCTCACAGATTATATGAAGTAAGAAATGAAGCTATTCCTAAAAAAGGGCAATATGACATTATTTTAAATGGTGATAACGAACCTGTTGCAATTATTCAAATTGAATCTCTGGAACTAATTAAGATGGATGAAGTAACCCCAGAATTTGCTGCTAAAGAAGGAGAAGGAGATTTAAGTTATGACTATTGGTATAGAGTTCATGAAGAATTTTTTACCAATGAATTTGCTAGTCTTAACTTAAGTTTCTCAACTGATGAGATGCTTGTTTGTGAAATATTTCAGGTTATTTATCAATAAAAAAGATTCCTCAACGAATAACTGTTGAGGAATCTTTTTTAGTCATCTATTTTTAGAAATTCGTATAAACAAATATTGTTAGCTTCTAAATAACAAGACATATGTAACCCATCTGTAAACTGTTTATCAAATACATTCATTTTAGGGTGTGAAATACGCGACAAATACTGGTGAGATTCTTCATCTAATATTTGCTGACTTGAAAAGCGATTATATGAATAGGCAACTGCCCCATGCTCTTTACTTAGAGTGAATTTTTTTATTTGATACAACCCATTTGGAACTGTAGAACTATGGATTTCTAATTCAAGCACTTTACTCTTTAAATAACTCTCATTTGTCGCTAAATTAGGAGAAATATATTGAGCATTCCAAGTCAACAATTGATAATGTCCGTTAACTGTTGTCAAAATAAAATGATCTCCTGTTGCTACAATTTGCCCTTTTAGACGTTTATATAAACTAAGAGCAAAGAATACTGGTCTACGGCAATTATAATAATGAAATACTTCCAAACCATCATATTTTACAGAATCTATATTACAATGGTTTCCTTCAAATAAATAAGTATTTAACCAAAACCCATAACTATCAACTAACAAATCAAGTTTTTGAAGATCATGAACAATGAGAGCTGCTCGAAAGAAGTAACTATTTGTATACCTTGTACTACCAGTTAAGGTGTTCCATTCAGATAAAATAAATGGTAGGTCGACTCCCCAGCTTGATAAAATATTTTTCATTTTTTGGACATCTTTTGAAGTAAACAACTCATATTTAGATAAATCAGGATCCTTAATAGTGTAGTTAGGCTCTGATTTATAGGAAACAAATTCTGCTATATTTAAAATCTCTTCTCTAAATAGCAACTCTTCCGTTTCATTTCTAAATGCATAATTAGGATATCCCGTTGGTAATCCTACTCCTACTTGGATGCAATCATTTATTTTTTTTATTTTTCCTCTTAATTCTTTAAAAGACTTAACACTCTTAGCAACTTCCCATCGTTCAAATTGAATAGAGATACGCCAATTAGGTAAAAATTCATTTCTAGTCATATATTCAATGTACTTAAAAAATTCTTGATGATCTTTATTGTAAAATGATGTTATTTGATCGTAATCTTTTAGATTTAATTGATAATAAACACCAAAATGATTTGTTCGAATAAAATCAACCACAGTATCAAATCGACTAAATGGAGAAAAAAGTGACATTCGTGTTTGTTCAAAAACAGTATAAGAACTAGGTGCAACTTTAAAAAGATTCTGAATCCCGATATAGTGACAACCAATCTCCTCTTTAATCGTTATAATTTGTTTTTTTACCTCTTCTAAGAATAAATCTTCTAAACTATGTATATGAATAATAACATCTGAATGAACCAGTGGTTTATTTTGAACGGAATCAATTTGTAGAGTTGTTTTCTGAGATTTTGATTCTGTTATATTTACTTTTTCAGTCTTCACTTCCATAAATTTTTGTAAGAGTTCTAAATCATCATTTGAAACCAATTCTTCTAATTCAATAGCTGCCTTTTTCTCAACAATAGTTGTTTCTTTTTTATAAAAATTTCGTTTGTATTCAGTTGGAGACTCTTCAAAGAAACGACTAAATTGAGAACGATAAGTTTTGCTATTAGAGAAACCATAGTTACTAGCTATCTGATCTACAGAATCTTGCGTATAAAGCAAATCATTTAAACTCATTTGAATTCTAAGCCGATTAACATAGTGATTAAATTTAATACCAGTGTGTTCTTGGAACAGACGAGATAATGAAGAAGTTGACATAAAGCATTCTCTAGCGACTTCTCCTAATGTTATTGGTTCCCGGTAATGAGAATGAATATATTCAAAAACAGTATTTAATTTTTCATTATATTGAAAAGTTCTTGTATTAAAAATGTTAACTTTAAAACGTTCAACCAAAATTAATAAGAGCTCTTGGAGATGAATTGTTGATTTTAAATATTTTGATTTTTCCCCACTAAAGAAGTTTAAAATTAACTGAAATAAATGATGCTTCATCTGAGCTACAAAATTCAAATCATCTGGATCTGTTAATAAAGAATGGCAATTAAACTGGCTTGTTAAAAAATCCTCATAGTGCCTAAGTAAGTAAACGTTAGATATAGACAACTTAAATACTTTAGTCAACTCTTTATCTACCGGTTCAACTTCAACATGCTCATTCATATTGATAAAGAAAAAATCCCCTGATTTTAATGTTAATTGCTTTGTATTTGTTCTTAGAAAAAGTTGTCCCTTAACAACTAAAAGGCAAGTTAAATTAGTATATGTTTTTTCACAAGATTTTGATACTACTTCATATGAAATTTGATAATCTTTATTCATCCCAATCCTCCTTTAATATTCTTATTTTTTATTATACTACAAAAAAAGGGTGTCAATCGGATGTTTCTTTCATAGAATTATTTTTATAGAATAATTGTTCTAAAACAAAAATAAAAGTTCTTATTTTTTAGTTATAGTATGAATAAAATAAAACTATCAACTCTTATTTTAAATAGTTAGTGGTGACATTCCCAATCCCACTAAAAGTAAATCATTTGTATTTATTTAGAATCAAACGAATAAATCCCCATTTTCTCGTTCCCCACTCTAGATACTTATCAATGATTTTTTTGTGCTTAAAAAAAGACCGAGATTTTCATCTCGATCTTAATTAATTAATGTTTTTTTCTAAGAATGATTGAACCAAATGTTGCTAAGATACTACCAACGAAAATAGTAACAATCGTTGAACTATTGTCTTCACCTGTCTTAGGTAATTGCGTTGGAACAACAGATGCTTTTTTCACTTGCGCATTATTTACTTTATTAGATGTAGACGTAAGTGTCAATTTAGGTGTTGTTTTCACTTGTGTTACCTTAGTTGCAGGCTTCACAGTTGGTTTTACCTCTGGTGTTGGCTTCACTTCTGGATCTGGCTTAACCTCTGGATCTGGCTTCACTTCTGGATCTGGCTTAACCTCTGGATCTGGCTTAACCTCTGGATCTGGCTTAACCTCTGGATCTGGTTTCACTTCTGGATCTGGCTTAACCTCTGGATCTGGTGTCACTCCATTTGGTAACCATTTAGCAAATAAAGTAATATCTTCAGTTATTTTAGTTAAGAAATCCCATTTCACTGTTAACTCTTTATCTTTAAACCAATCTGCGAAGACAAAACCGTCTTTAACCGGAACTTTAGGAGATACAGCGACTCCACCATTTTCAATTGTTTGCCCTTCAACAATAGTACCTCCATTTGAATCAAACGATACAACAACATCATCTACTTGATTTAGTTGTGTATAAAATGTCCATTTAGATGTTTTACTATAGTTATCTTTTCCAGCAACAAATTCTGATTTTACATCCCCAGCTGGAATAATTAGAATGTTTGTCTTTTTATCAAAACCTGGTTGTTTACTCTGCCCAAAAACACTTAGTAAATTAGGTGAAATAACTTTAGTCATATCTACGACTTTATTCCCTTTAGCATCTAAAGTATAAAAACCTTTCAAATCAATAACTATATTTCCTGTATGATCTCTGACAGCTGGACAGCCAATATATTTTACCATTCCAGCAGAAATATATACAACTTCTTGATCGACTGGGTGCCAAGTAGATATTAGATTAGGAGCATTTCTTAAATCTAATGTTTTTAAATTTATATTTTTCCCTAAAGAAATAGTTTTTAACGTTGTCATTCCGTTAACATCAACTTTGGTTATATTGGTATTACGAATATTTAAATCTTCTAAGCTTGTAAGATGCTTAATTCCTGTTATGTCTTTTGCTCCTTTAGGAATAACTACATATTTTGCTCTAGCTATCTCATCAGCTGATAATATTCCATCCCCATCTTTATCATAAAGCTTAGCAACATGATCTTTAAATACTTGATCTTTAAATACATCTAAACTAACAGATCCATCTGCTTCTACTTTTGATGTTTCTACTACTTTTTCTGCTTTAGGTGCAACAACTTCTTGGGTTACTTCTTGCTTAGGTGTTGTAACTTCAGTTGCTACTTCCTTAGCTTCAGGTTTTATTGTCTCAACTACTTTTTCAGGTTTTGCTTCTTCTTTTTTAACTTCGTCCTTAACTACATCTTCTTTAACGACAACGTCTTTTGAAGCTTCCTCTTTAACAACAGGTGCTTCTTCTTTTACCTCTTGTTGAGTTGGTTGAGTTTCATCTTTTTTTGCTACCTCTTTTTTCTCACCAGCTTCTTTAGGAGCTTCAACTTTTTTATCAGCTTTTTCTGCTAATACCGCTACTTTCTTTTTAGCAGCCGTATCAACTACTTTTTCCTCTTTGGCTTGTACCGCTTCAATTCCTTTTTCATCAATTGGTTTTGCCGCAACTTCCTCAGCACTTGTACTAAGTGTTGGAGCCAACAAAACAACTGAAGAAAATAACAATGTTTTTAAAAATGTTTTATTTTTCATCTTTTCCTCCTATTTTATAAACATAACAACAAACAATAATGTATTTATTTTATCATTCAAAATAATCATTTTCAATACATTATATTGTTAAAAATAGTTTTATTGAGTTTTATAAGTGAATTAAAGACAAAAAAAAAGAATAAGTGAAGAAAGGAGGTGCTTTTTTCTTCACTAACTCTTTTATTAATTCATCAAATTATTTTCTTTATAAAATCTAATCATTAAAATTGTTTCATATATAGAAAGGACTAGAAATAGTAGGGAAACCATTAAAATTGCTTTTCCACCTAACCATTTGTAAAAAATAGTTGATACAATTGCGCCACTCAAAAAGGCGACAACAACCCAAAAGAAATGGAAAAAGTTCTGCTTATCTTTTTCGTCTTTTGTTTTCAAATACTCATATAAATTAACGCCCATTCCTTTTAAATTGCCTGTTGTAAAAAGGCTTGTATATTGACGGCCTTCTATTTTATCAAAAACAACCCATTGAACAGATGCTGTAAAAGCAATCAGCATAGTTACTGCTGCTTGATGCTTATTAATGAGGTTAATACTAATAACAAAAAATAATAGGGCTTCATAGTATAAGACAAACAATCGCCAATAATGAATCTTTTTGCGATAAAAGTAGTCAATTAAAAATTTGGCTAAAATAACACCCAATAGAAAAAACACAGTGGATAAAAATTTTTTTCCAACACTCCCCACTGACCTTCAAATAATTGAATAATTCCTTGAATGACATTTCCTGTTTGGGCAGACGCGAAGACTTCATAGTGAATATACGTATATGCATCAAGGGCACCACCAATGAAGGTGAGCACTAAGCCTACTATTTTGTCTTCGTGTAATTTATTTTGCATCCTATCACCAGCACTTCATGTTTTGTTTCCATTTTAACACAGTTTACCCCTTATTTATTCTGCTTTCTGTAACATTTTCAACATATTTCCATAACCTAATTCTCTTGCATAATCTTCTGCATCTCTTCCTGTACTATCTTTAAGAGTCTTATCGGCTCCATTTTCCAAAAGAACTGAAACAATATCTTGGTAAACTTTAGAACCATCTCTTAAAGCAATCGCCTCAATTAATGCTGTATAGCCAAAATCATTTTGATGATTAATATCAACAGACTTATCCGTTAATAAAAGTTTAACATTATCAAGATGACCTTTTTCAGCGGCTGGAATTAATGCATTCCCACCATATCGATTGACTATTTTCTGATTTGGAGTACTTTTTTCCATCATATAAGCTAATATTTCTGTTTTTCCTTGAGCTCCTGCATATAAATAAGGACTATCTTGAATAGCATCTTGTTGATTAATATCTGCACCACTATCAATTAGTGATTTTGCTATTTCAACTTGATTATTGTGAGTAGCGATAAGAAGTGGAGTTTCTTTTTTATCATTAACTTCATTAATATCATAATCTTCAGTTTGTAAAATTTGATTAACAAGATGTGTATCCCTATTCTCCACCGCTTTTATTAAACTACCCTTTTCAAAAGACATTTTTTCTATTCTTTTTTCCAAACTTTCTGTTGTTTCTGTCTGTTCTTTTTTTAGAATAGATTCACTAGACTCAACTATATTTGATGGTTTTTCTGTCTCCTTTGGACTACAAGCTACTAACAGTAATGACCCACCAAGTAGCAATAACCATTTTTTCATTTTTTCTATTCACCTCTCTTTTTATCAATAAAATAATAAGGCTGACCTAAAAAGGGCAGCCTCATTTATTTTTATCTAATTGTTTTAAATGCTTCAGACCAACTAATTAACTCATCTAACATGTCATTCACTCCAGCAGCCATATGATCTCCTGGTTTAAATGTCGTAAAGTTTTCAAAATCAGTAAATAAATTAAAAGCAGGATTAGTACGAACACTTGCTACTTTTTGCTCTGATAAGATAACTCGTAATTGCTCTGCAGCACGAATTCCTCCACCTGAACCATAACTAACAATACCAGCTGCTTTATTAAACCACTCTTCACGAGCGCTATCTAATGCATTTTTTAGTGATGCTGAAAGACCATGGTTGTATTCTTGTGTAATAAAAATATATCCATCTAAGTTTTTGATAGTTTCATTCCATTTAAGATTAGGTTCTCCCGTTCCCATAAATGGTAAGTCAAACTCTTTCACATCAACAATTTCAAACTCATGTTCATTTCTTTGTTTTGCTATTTCTTTAATGTATTCCCCAACTTGCGGACTGACGCGTCCCTCACGTGTACTTCCTAAAATAATGCCAAATTTCATTGATAAAATCCTCCCCAAAATTGTATTTTTTATTGATGAGGTAAGTATATAACACTTACTTTTTATTAGTCAAAGATAACGGCTTATATTTTTAGAGAATTAATTAATCATTCAATGTGTGCGGCATACCAATGACATCCATCATGCCATTTACAGCTAATTCAAATGATGGTAGTTTTGCTGACATAACTAGTTCAATATCAAGCTTTTGACATAAATCAGCTAGTGATAGATAAACATCTTCCAAACGAACCACAATCCGTTCTGGTCTACCAACTTGTTTTATCATATTCGTTACATATCTAACTATTTTTTCTTCCAATAATTTTGGATTTTCAATCATATCATGAAAAACAATACTTTGATTTTTGGTTTCAGAACAAAGAATCATAGGAACTACACATTTATTTTCAATTAAGTGGTTCGTATAAATATAAGATAGCTCTAAAGTAACGGGTTGCTTAGGTAACTTATTCAATCGCTTGATTAGAACTTTCTCTTTAAAGACTTCTGGATGTCCTTTATTTTCATCGTATAAATCAAATGGTAACATTTCATGTCCCTTATTATCATATAAATGACAATAATTATCATCTGACTTAGCCATCTCTTTAAGGGCATTTTCATTAGCTAGAATCATCTCTAAGCAATCAGCCAGTAACTTTATTTCAGATAAATTCAATGCTCTTGGTACAAATCCTGAAACATAAGCTGTAAAACTTAACCACTGTTTCTTACCTCTAAATGAGTACCCTAAATCCTTCACCAATTGATACTCTTCATCAGATAATTCATCTCGGTTATTGAAATCCATGCCAATTCCTTCTTGTAAGGTTGGTAAAAATGACAACGGATCAATCACATCAACTGTTCCGTATAACATGTTAGATAAATTTTTCTGTGCTTTTCTTGTTTGATAAATAAAGATAGCAATATTATTGGTGGCGTTTCCCATAAAGTGTAAAACAACGGGTCTATTTCTCTTTTTCAAATGTAAAACAAATAACTTATCTTCAGCAATTGATTCCCAAGGCTTAATTTTTTTTATTTGTATACCTAAATCAAATAGTCGGCACCACTCTTTTTTCAATGCCTCATTCATATAAAACCCTCCTAAGTTCTTGTGTATCCACTTTATAGAATAACATATAAGAAACCAATTTTTTCAAAAGTTATCTATTAAAATAAAAAAAGAGCCAATAATTGGCTCCTGTCAGGTCTTCGCTTATTACAGCTCCCCATAACGGACCGACTCAAGGTCGGCTCTGACAACTACATTATATCAACACAATAAACTAATTTCAACTATATAATCATACTTAACGACACCTTAAACGACATAATTAAATTATTGGTAAATTTACATGTCGATATTCCTCTATGGTTGTTTCGATAATGTCTTCCACACTTCTAATCTGTTTAATATTGCCTATAATTTGTCCTGCCATAACAGAACCCTCATCTGTATTTCCTTCTACTACTGCTTTTCTTAGAGAACCCATTGTTAGTTTTTCCAACTCTTCGCGATTCATCTCAGCTTTTTCCATCTCGATATATTTTAGAGTCATCTTATTCAGAATACTTCTAACTGGAGCACCTTGGCTCCTTCCTGTTACCACAGTATCTGTTTCAACTGATGACACTATTTTCTCTTTGTATGAATCAGGAATCGGGCATTCTTTAGAGGCAAGAAAAGCTGTTCCCATTTGGATACCTGATGCCCCTAAAGCAAACGCTGCTGCTAATCCACGACCATCTGAAAATCCACCTGCCGCTACAACTGGAATAGAGACTGATTGGACCACTGAAGTCACTAAAGGCAATGTAGCAACTTCACCAATATGCCCTCCCGCTTCAGTTCCTTCTACCACAAGAGCATCCACCCCAAGCTCTTCCATTTTCTTAGCTAGTTTCACACTAGGGACAACCGGAATAACAATAATTCCTGCTTCTTTTAATTTAGGCATGAAACGTTTCGGTGTTCCAGCACCTGTCGTAACAATTTTAACACCCAGCTCAATAACCAAATCAACTATTTCTTCACAGTTAGCCATCATTAACATTAAATTAACAGCAAAAGGTTTATCTGTTAATTGTTGTGTTTTAAGAATCTCTTCTCTTAGTTTATCGACACTCATACTTCCTGTTGCGATAATGCCTAAGCCGCCTGCATTTGAAACAGCACTCACTAAAGGTGACATAGAAATTTGTGCCATAGCACCTTGAAAAATCGGATACTTAATTCCTAATAATTCTGTTATTTGATTCATTTATAGGCCTTCTTCCTTATTTTTAGCTTGAAAAATCTCTCAAAAATATCATACCATCAATTCTGAAGGAACTCCATCTACCTACTAAAACGTTTTCTTTTTACATATTCAATTATATAAAGCTTATTCCTAGCAGATAGCTTATAATATATTTATTATCCTAAAGTGAAAGAAGGTATCCTCCATGACAATCCGAACGTATAAGGAAAATCCGAATACTATGCCTATTTTTGATGAAAATAAAAGTTTAGAGATTGGTATTTACTCTTTAGGTGAGCACATAAGCAACCCGCATACTGGAACTATTTTAACCGCTCAAGAGAGAATCAATCAGATTAAAGAAATGGCCATTATGTCAGAACAAGCTGGTGTTGACGTCTTTATGCTAGGTGAGAGTCATCAAGAGGGCTTCGTTTCTCAAGCTCATGCTATTATCCTTTCTGCTATTGCAGAAGCAACTAAAACAATAAAAATATCCAGTGGCGCCACCATTGTCAGTACATCCGACCCAGTTCGCATCTACGAAAATTTTGCCACTTTAGATTTACTTTCTAACGGCCGCGTTGAAATTGTTGGTGGGCGCGCTTCTCGAGTTGGTTTATTTAAATTACTGGGTTATGATTTACGTAACTACGAAGAATTATTTGAAGAAAAATTTGATTTACTTCTTCAAATAAATAGAGAAGAATTTATTACTTGGCAAGGGCAATTTAGAGCTCCACTAAAGAATGCTCATATCATTCCACGTCCTCTCAATAATCATTTACCCATTTGGCGAGCTGTTGGTGGAGGACAAGGAAGTGCTATTAAAGCAGGAAATGCTGGCGTACCAATGAATTTAGCTATGCTAGGTGGACCAGCTACTAACTTTAAAAATACAATTGACGCATACCGTGCTTCAGCTAGAGATGCCGGTTTTGATGAAACAGCCTTACCGATTGCAACAGGTGGTTTGTTCTATGTTGCAAAAGATATCGATACTGCAATCAAAGAATTTTATCCACATGTTAATAACGGCTCAGTGAAAGCTATTGGGCAAGGTTACTCAGAACAATCTTTTGCTCACGCCAAGAATCCAAACAGTGTTTTAAATATTGGTGAAGTAAATCAGATAATCGAGAAAATCCTTTATCAACACGAAATGTTTGGCAATCAACGCTATATAGCAGAAGTTGATTTTGGTGGATTACCTTTTGATAAAATCAAAGAAAATATTGATGTGATGGGAGATAAAATTATTCCTGCAATCAAAAAATATACAGCGCCAAAAGAAAATAAGTAATGAGAATTCAATCAAAGCCTATCAAAGTCTTACTACTCACTTTGACAGGCTTTTAATTATGGTTCGATAAAACTGGTACCAGTTGCAACAGCTGTTGAGACGTGATAGCTGTAACCATTATCCACTAAATAAACAGCAACCACGATATCAGAATGATCTGTCATAATAATATTTCGATAATGACCATTTTCATTACTGTACGGTTCATCACTATGAGCACTCTTGCGTTCACTCTCAATATACTGTGAAAACATTCCCTTCGCCACATCTCTTGCTAGATTATCTGACGACTGACTTTCAATAGATTTCACAATATAAGCTTCTGATATGTTCTCCGTACCAAATCCCATCTCAGTTTCACCAGGTGATCTTTCTAACCAATATTGCTCGTCAGGCTTCATATTAGAAGGAGCTGTATGACTAAATTGATACATCACTTCTACCGCTCTCATAGCTATTTCTTTTTTAGCTTTTTCATCTTTAGTTACTTGAATCATTGGTTTTTTGTATAAACGACGTTCTTGATTAACCATATCTGTAAATATTTCAGCCACTTTATTATTTAACTCAATCCTTGATAACACTTCAGCTTGACGAATGGAAACTCTCGTATTATTTACTCCGACTTGATTGGCTACTTCCATGACACGAGGATCGTTATTTTTTAAAATATTTTTGATAATTGGATCTTTACTTCTATAAATATTAGTTTTAGTATAAGTCGTTGTGGTGTCTCCATTGGACATTTTTTCGATTGTTTTCACCACTTCACCTTCAGAAACTAAATCATACTCTGATATTGGCTCTGTAATAAGTTGTCCATCTTGATCTACATTAACTGTTTTTTCAATATCTTTATTTGCTACTTTTCGATACGATTCAGTCACTGTATATGTGTGAATCGTCTTGGATTTTTCTCTTGTTACAGTTAAGACAGGTTGGGTTTTACTAATAAAGACGTAACCTGTTGTTTCGGTTATTTTCTTCCCTGTTTGATCTACCTTAACAGTAACATCTCGTCTTTCAATGACTTCTTTAGCTCCTCTAGTTGCCTTAGCGTTCAAATAACCAATCCATTTATCTTTGTCATCATATAATGAATAATACGTTGAACCATTAAAATGTTCGTACCGGCCTCTTGCATTTAAGATTTTTTTATCGTATTTTTTAGTCGTATCTCTTTTTTTCCAGTTGAAATTTTGCCATATATCATAGTTTTTACTAATGATTTCTACACGACGTCCATCTGATATATAACTTCCTTCTGGCTTACTTCCTTTAGTAGCTTGAGCATTTAAATAGCCATACCACTTGCCGTTATTATCGTATAATGAATAATACGTTGAGCCATTAAAATGCTCATATCGACCTCTTGCTTTAAAGGTTTTTCCGTAAACAGTTGTCGTCTTATTTTTCCTCTTCCAACTAAAATTTTGCCACATATCATAATTATTTTTAGTAATTTTGACATAACGACCATCTGAAATATAATTTCCTTGAGCCTTTATTTTTTTAGTTGCTTTACTATTTAAATAACCATACCAGTTATCTTTATAGTCATATAATGAATAATAAGTTTCCCCATTACGATGCTTATAGTGTCCTTTAGCTTTAAACGTTTTTCCGTAAAAACGAGTGCTATTATCTCTTTTTTTCCAATTAAAACTTTGCCACATTTGATAATTTTTTTTCGTAACCTGGACATAACTTCCATCCGAAATATAGCTTCCTTGAGGCTTTTCTTTTACTGTCACTGTTTTATTCGACCCTGCAGCAATTACTTCTTGATGCGAGAAACCAACAAATACTAACATCAAGATAGATAACCCAACAACAAATCTTTTTTTCACGCATTTCACCCTTTCACTTTTCTTTTATAACTATACCATTTTAATAAAAAAAACACTTCTATTTAAAGAAGTGCTCTTAATTATTTTTTAAATTCACCACGATGGAATGCTGCAAGCATCTCTCTTACTTCATCTGTTGATTTAGTATTCATCAACTTGACTCTTAAGTCACTAGCTCCTGGGAAGCCTTTAACGTAAATTTTAAAGAAGCGATGTAACCCGACAATAGAGCGTGGTACTAGTTCACTATACTTATCTTGTAAATCTAATTGAAGTTGTAGTAAGCCTAGTAGTTCCGCTGAACTATGTTCTTTTTTCTCCAGTTCAAAAGCATAAGGATTTTTAAAAACACCTCGTCCAATCATGATGCCATCAACACCGTATTTTTCAGCTAACTCCAGTCCCATTTCACGATCTAAAATATCACCATTAATCGTAATTAATGTTTGAGGAGCAACTTTATCACGGATAGCCATAATTTCTGGAATCATATCAAAATGAGCTTCTACTTTACTCATCTCTTCTCTGGTTCTTAAATGAATCGATAAATTAGCAATGTCTTGTTCCAAGAGATGAGTGATCCAGTTTGTCATTTCAGCTACTTCTTTAAAGCCTAACCGTGTTTTAACGCTAATTGGTAATCCACCTGCTTTGGCTGCTTCAATCAATTCTGCGGCTCTATCTGGTCGTAAAATTAAACCACTACCTTTACCTCTATCAGCCACATTAGGGACCGGACATCCCATATTAATATCGATTCCTTTGAATCCCATTTCAGCTACTTCCAGGCTCATTTGACGGAAGAATTCAGGGTTATCTCCCCAAATATGGGCTACAATTGGTTGTTCATCTTCAGTAAAAGCTAAACGTCCACGTACACTATCTTTTCCATCTGGATGACAAAAACTATCTGAATTCGTGAATTCCGTAAAAAAGACATCTGGCGCGCCAGCTTCTTTTACAACGTGACGAAAAACAACATCAGTCACGTCTTCCATAGGTGCTAAAATAAAAAAAGGCTTTGGCAAATCCGCCCAAAAATTACTTGTCATTAGTTATATTCTCCGTTTCCCTTAGACTTCTCTCTTTTCAAACGCATTGCTATTATACTAAGAAAAAGTCAGAGAATCAAAATCTTTCTCTTTTATTTCTTTTAGGATAGTTTTTATTTCCCTAAAAAATGTAGTAACATTAAAGATAAAAGAATCACAATAGAAAGTGGGTTATCATTTGAAATGGGAACTAGAATCAACACAAGATCAGCTTTTCTTAATTCGTTTAATCCATTCATTTTATGGTTTTAGCTAGCGACTCTTTTTATTAAAATCAGGTATTTTTTTAAAAGGAGTTTATCATGAAAAACAATTACGAATTAAAACGTTTAGACGGAACAAAAATTATTTTTATTGGAAAAGGACTCTTAATTGGACTAGCTGTTGGATTTGTCGTCAGTCTTTTTCGGTTATGTATCGGTTTTATCAGTACAAAAATTGATGCTATCTATCTTTTTTTAAACCAACATTTACTTTTTTTAATTCCTTGGGTTCTATTTAGCTTATTTATAGCTTATTTTATTGGAAAATTAATTCAAAGTGATCCTGACATAAAGGGAAGTGGTATCCCTCAAGTAGAAGGACAACTTCGCGGTCAGATAACTATTAACTGGTTTTCAGTTCTTTGGAAAAAATTTGTTGGGGGGATTTTAGCAATTGGTATGGGTTTGTTTTTAGGTCGTGAAGGTCCTTCCATTCAACTCGGTGCCGTTGTTGCTCAAGGGGTTACTTCAAAAATGAGTCCCACAAAAGCAGAAAAGAAAATCTTTATCTCAAGTGGAGCGAGTGCTGGTCTTTCCGCTGCTTTTAACGCACCTATTGCTGGCCTTTTATTTGTCTTAGAAGAAGTTCATCATTCTTTTTCACCATTAGTTTTACTAACAGCTTTTTCAGCAACTATTGCGAGTAACTTTGTCTCACTTCACTTCTTTGGACTAAAACCAGCTTTATACATTGGTAAAATTGAAAGCTTGCCACTTAAATATTATTGGACTTTAGTTATCCTTGGTATTTTTGTTGGTTTATTAGGTTTAATGTATCAAAAAATTCTATTAAAAACATCCGAATGGTATAGCAAGTTAACTTTTTTACCATCTTACTTTTATGGTGTTATTCCTCTACTTTTAGTTATTCCTATTGGTCTTTTCTTACCACAACTTTTAGGTGGCGGTCATGATGTTATTATCGATTTAACGAAAACGAATTTTAGTATAAATGCCTTAATCATGCTTTTTTTATTTCGCTTTTTATTTTCGATGGTGTCTTATGGATCTGGATTACCTGGGGGAATTTTTTTACCTATTCTAAGTTTGGGAGCTGTTATTGGTGTGTTCTTTGGTGTCGTACTAGTTCAAACAATTGGGCTAGACGAAATTTATGTCAAAAATTTTCTTATTCTTGCTATGGCTGGGTATTTTGCGGCAATTAGTAAAGCTCCATTGACTGCTATGGTTTTGATTACCGAAATGGTTGGTAGCTTTTCTCACTTAATGTCGATTGGCGTTGTCGTTTTGATTAGCTATATTGTCCTTGATTTCTTCAATGGAAAACCTATTTATGAAGCTTTATTAGAGAAATTAGTGACTTCTGACGAATTTGATATTAGTGGTAAAAAGACGATTATTGAGTTTCCTGTTATCATGGAGAGCGCCTTTGATGAGCAAATGGTTCGAGATATTAAGTGGCCAAAAGACATGTTACTTGCTTCCATCAGAAGAGGAGAATCAGAAATTTTACCTCATGGTGATACACTTATTCATGCAGGAGATGTTCTTATTATCTTAACAGATGAGGGTATTTCTCAACACGTGAAAGATTATTTATTGGTTGAAAGTGAGTTTTAAAAAAGAGATGATAAAAGCGAAAACTTTTATCATCTCTTTCTTTAATTTGGCAACACTGAAATGTAATACATAATCCGGTCTGCATAATTAGGCGAATCCCTAAACTCTTTAATTTCTTGTTTTAATAGAGATAATTCATCTGTGATAATACCATCCACATCCATGAACATCATTTTATTCATTGTATCCGTATCATTAACAGTCCATGCAAAAACATGTTTCTTAGTGCCTCGCGCTTTAACAATAAAGGTTTCATTTAACGTTGTCGCCTCCATTGTATAACCATCTGACGGTGTATTAGGAAAGACAAAATTATAAGGTAAAATATAAGAAACAGGAATTTTAGGCGCTTGTTCTTTTAATGTTGAAATCACGTGATAATCCAAAGATTGAACTTCATGATGATGAGCTAAAATATTCTTTTCATAGGTTTTAATAAAATTAGCCATCATCTTTTTTGAGTCCTGCTTAGATGTTTTAATTTCAATTAACAATTTCTGATTCGCTTTATCTGCCACTTCTAAATACTCATCAAAACTAGCCACCTTAGCTGACATCCCATTTTCATGAACGGTCATTTGGGTTAATTCTTCCAAAGTGTAGGATTGAGGTGTGCCCTTATTTCCAGTTAATACTGATAAGTCAGGGTCATGCATCATCACAAATTTGCCATCTTTTGTTTCTTGAATGTCCATCTCAATAAAATCTGGTTTCAATTGAATGGTTTTTTTCAAAGATGGAATCGTATTTTGAACTCCATTTGGATGAGTCAAACTATCCACTCCTCTATGAGAAACTATCTTCGGTTCTCTTTGAGTTAACCCATTTAAAAAGAAAATATTAAAAACTAAAATACTTAAACTAACCATAGCTAAGATAAAGCCATTCAATACATTCAGCCACCTAAGAGAAACCTGAGATGGTTGCCATTCTTTTTCTTCAACATGAGACAAGATAGTCGGATGATACATCAATAAAGACATAAGTAAGACTGATGTCCACGCACCACCAATCACATCAATCACTTGAACTAAAGATAAATTAATCATTCCACCAATTAATGGATAAGGATCACTTAATGTATCTAGCCAAATTTGAGCAAAATAAATACAAACAAAAATAACATACTTCAAACCAACACTGAATAAACTGAATAGAAAAATACGCCATGAAAAATGCCAAAATTTACCTTTCGTTAATGACAAACTTTTTGAAATAGCTTCTTTAGGTGAAATCTGGGTTAAAATAACCAGTGGTAAAATAAAAATCCACCGAATCGCAAGATAGGCAATGACAATACCAAAAAAAGCTAGTAAGAATGCATACAGTAAATTATTACCTAAAAAATCAATGATGAACGTTGGAATAACCACTTTACTTAGTAATTGAGTTTGAAATATTTCTTGAGATACTGGAATAATCAACATGAAATAAAAGAAGAAAAAACCAAACGAACGCCATGTTTGCCTACGAATCTCCTGCCAACTTTCTTTTACTAAACCAATCAAATTAAATTGGCGCCGATAAATCTGCTGAATGCCTAACAGTAAATAAGAAAACTGGAAATAAACCGTCATAATCAAGGTAATAAATAAGAGCAGCAATAAAAAAATCGCCAATGGTTTTTGAACCAGAACAATCAGATTAGTATAAGATAAATACGGAATATGCTGACTCCTTAAAATAAGGGAGGCTGTATAATCAAACAAGGCAATAACCGCGAACAACATCACATTCATACTAAAAAATAAGGTCAAATAACTTAAACAATGGGAGAAAAACTCTTTTGTTATTTTCTTAAAAAGAGAAAAAGTAGACATGTTAACACCTCCAAGTTAATTTTTAGTCTATTTTCTATATACTGTTCACTATATAGGAAAGAATATTCTTAGCGCAAGGGCCCTAGCCAAAGAAATTTCTAGGCCTTTTTACCTAGATACCTCCTCTAAATGAAGTAATAACTTTTCTTTATTAATTATTGTTAACTGTTTATTTTCCCAAGTGAAAATCCCTGCTTCTTGCCCCTTCAGAAATGCTCGATTCAAATTTCTAAGGCTCGTATTTAGCGTGACTGCAAGTTCTGATTTTTTCAATTGAATCTCTTGATTTTCAGGAAATCTCATTAAATAATGTAACAAATGCTCGTATGTCGTTCCCTGATTTTGTTGAACAATATAATTTGAACTATAGATTAATTTATCATTCAATTCTTCAAATAAATACTCCGTCAACTTAAAATCTGCTTGCATCCACTCCTTGACACTCTCTTTAGGAAGGGTTAATAGCGAAACATCTGATAATGCTGTAATTTCATAAGTTCCCCTTCGCTCGGAGAATAACTCCATCTCGCCAAAACAATTCCCCTGATTTAATTCTTTTAAAAAAATATGATCGCCATTTTCTAAATAAGTTCTCACAGCGACTTTACCCGACACAATAAAATACACCCCTTCGTTAAATGTTTCTGCCGCAAGAATTGTTTGATTTTTAGAGATCGTTAATTTTTTAGTTCTTTTAGTTAACAACTCAGGAATGTGGTCTAAAGGTTGATACATTTCATCTCACCTCTTTTATTTTTTTCCAGTATAACTTATTTTAGGACAGGTGTCCTAGAATTAATCACCTCAAGCTTTTATATTAAAGGCATCAAAACAAATGAGGTGACTAATATGAGAAAAATGATTATTGATACAGATACGGGCAGTGATGACGCAGTTGCTTTAGCTTTAGGATTATTAGCAAGCGAGGTTGATATTTTAGGCATTACAACTGTCTCTGGAAATTGTAACGTGGATCAAGCAACTTTAAATGCTTTAATGACCGTTGAAGTTTGCCAAAAAGAGACACCAGTTTTCAAAGGTTGTCGTCTACCTTTATTAAGAGAAGTACCTGTTGATGCAGTAGATGTTCACGGAAAAGACGGCATGGGAGATCTTGAATTAATTCATCCTACTCGCTTACCCGAAACGACTCATGGCGTTGATTTCATCATTGAGACAGTCAAAAAATATCCTGGTGAAGTAGAGATTGCAATCATTGGACCTGCCACCAATATTGCTTTGGCCATCATGAAAGAACCAGTTATCATGAGACAAGTGAAGCATTACTACATCATGGGAACAGGCGGATTTGGCTTAGGGAATGCCTCAACCATGGCAGAATTTAACGTATACGCTGATGCAGAAAGTTACGTTCCTTTATTAAGAAGTTCCGTTCCTAAAACAATTATTGGTTTTGATATTTGTATAGAAAATGCTCTCTTAGAAAAAGAAATTGAAACTTTAAGAAGTAAAAATCCACTAGGAAAATTCTTGATGGATGCTAATGAAACATTAAGACAATACAACATCAAACGAACAGGGGAAGCAATTATTGATTTACCAGATGCCGTTGCACTTGCAGTTGCCTTATGGCCTGAAGAAATTGTTACTAACTCAAAACAAGTTTACGCAACTGTTACTTACAAAGAAGAACAAACTTACGGCCTTGTTATTATGAATGACCCAAATGATGCCCTAGCTGTTATCCAAACGTATCCAGCTACTAATGCAGAAGTGATTACTCAAATTGACACAGCCTTATTTAAAGAAAAAATGCTTACTTTAATATAAAAAATAGGATAACTGTCACAGCATTTTATGCTCTGCGACAGTTATCCTGTTTTTACTTTTGTTTAACTAACCACTGACTAGCAGATTCTATTTCTTCATAGGTTAATTGATGAGAAACAGACCAAACTTCAGTCATTGAAGCTTTTCTTGAACTAAATATATCTGATACACGGTAACTTTCACTCATCGAAACAATCGGATCTGCTTTACCAAAACTAGCGAAAATGGCTGTTTGTTCTAGCGACTTCGTTTCCTTTATGTCAACTGGATACATTGGATGGAACAAGATTCCCTTTTGATAGCTATCAGGATAATCTAGTAATAACCTAATAGCAATATTTGCCCCATTCGAATAGCCCACCAAAACAATTTCTTCATCTAAAAGAGAATGTTCACGGATTAACTCATTGATTGTTTCATGTAGTTGTTTACTCTGCTCAGCTAAATCGACTTCATCAAAAACACCTTCAGTTAATCGTTTGAAATAACGAGGGTAGCCATTTTCTAAAACATTTCCTCTAATGCCAATTTTGGTTGCATCCGAATCTATTAAATTCCCCACTTCTAATAACGATGTTTCATCCCCGCCCGTTCCGTGAAGTAAAATTAAAACGGGATGTTTCTTTTTACCCTGTTGAATAGTGTATTTCATTGATTTCCCTCCCTTAATCTGGTCTTTTTATTGTTCTTTTTTCTCCTAAAGTTGCATAGTCATTTCCTGCCAAACGACTAACAGGATTTAACAAGTCTGGATCTATCCGTCCTTCATGATACAACTCATCAACAATATGATATTTTTTTATTTTAAGTAATAGTAAATCCGCATTGACTTCTTGGTCACTTTTAATTGGCACATGTTGATATAATTCGACTTCCATTTTGATTTTTAATTCTTCAATCAATGGCACACTGACTTCCTCTGAATTTCCTAAAGTAAAATTAGTTAAGGAAAGCTCACTTTCAGTTGCCTTCAAATTAGCAGCCGTTTGATTAATATCTTCTAAAGAAGTTTCATCTGCGATATGAATGACTGCTTCTTTTTTAGTTACTATATTTCTAGCTGTATCTTTCATCTCACCTGATTTTCTCTGAATAGCCAGTGAAACAATCGGAGGATTTGATGTCACAATATTAAAATAGCTAAAAGGAGCAATATTAACAATAGTCTCTTCAGATATACTTGTTACGACAGCTACAGGTCTTGGAATAATGGAACCAATTAAAAACTTATAATTATCTCGCTCACTTAACTCTTCCGGTCTAATCGATACCATTTGTCTTCCCTCTTTCACTAAGAGATGGTAAATGACTTTCCAACTGTGGACGCAATGATTCAAATTGAGGTGGTAGCATTAAGGTTTCTCCTAAATGCTCTAAGGATTCATTAATCGTAAAACCCGGGCCATCTGTAGCCATTTCAAAAACAATATTGCCTTTTTCAATAAAATAGATAGCGTTAAAATATTGCCTATCTTTAATTTCTGTTACGTTGTACTTTTCTTCATACAAATAATCTTGCCATTGACGATGGCTCGTATCATCTGGAACAGACCAAGCAATGTGATGAACCGTTCCAACACCGAAACGCCCTCTAGCTAAACGTTCTTTAGGGACAATTAAGTGGTGCTTTTCTTCACCTACTGTTTCTAAATGATAGGTTTCTTCCGTCTCACTTAATTGAATTAAACCTAAGTCATCCATCAAGGTTTTAACGGTTTGTTTAGGTGAGCTGGATAATAAAGTGGCGCCATGAAATCCAAGAATTTTCTCATCTTTTCCAACGTCATCCCCTTCAACTAAGGCAAGAGATAAACCATGAGGATCAAAAAATTCAATCGTTGGTTTCAAGAATAATTGTGTCACTTGAAACTCGATATTAAAAGAAGTTAGTCGTTCATTCCAATACCCTAAACTTCCCTTAGGAACTCGAAAAGCGATACGGCCAACTTGCCCACTACCTACTCGACCACGACTTGCTGTTGTCCACGGGAAAAAGGTAATCAAAGTTCCTGGCTCTGCTAAATCATTGCCAAAATAAAGATGATACGTTTCTGGGTCATCAAAATTAACGGTTTGCTTCACTAAACGTAACTTTAATACGCCTTCGTAAAACGAAATATTTTCTCTAGGATCTCCTACAATAGCTGAGATATGATGAATTTTTTTAATTGCTTCCATAAGGCATTACTCCTTTATTTTTGTATCAAATGGTTTAATAACACTTTCAATATAGTCACGTTTATTTTCTAGAAATGGTGCTAACGATAAACTTTCTCCTAAAGTTTCATAAGGTTCATCTTGCATAAAACCAGGCTCATCAGTTGCTAACTCCACTAAAATGTGACCGAGTCTCACATAAAGCGATTCAAAATAATAACGATCAACATAACCTGAATTCGGTAAGCCTAACTCTTCAAATAATTCTTGCCAAACTTTCAGTGAATCACTACTCTTCAATCTAAAAGCTAAATGATGTACTTCGCCGTAACCTTGAGCAGCATCTCTGTCTTCTTCATTATCGACTAAAATAATTTGAGCTCCGTTTCCGCCTTCTCCAACCTCCATCAGGTAACGATTTCCTTCATGCTTAATTTCTTTAAATGAAAAAATCGTCTCCATTAAAGTTTTCAACTGATCCAAGTAACTCACACTAATTTCAACAGTTCCTAATCCGTAAATAGCAAACTCTTCTGGTACAGGCCCCTTTTTCCAAGGTGTTCCTGCCGCTACGCCCTTATTCGTTTCATCTGAAATTAATTGATAAGCTTGTTCGTCCTCATCCCAAAAAGATAATACGTTTCGGCCAAACTCTTCTTTAATTTCCTCATGAGTAACCCCAAACTCTTCAAAACGTTTTTTATAATACTGAATAGCAGCATCACTTGGTACTCTGAAACCTGTTCGACTAATCGAGTTAGTTCCTTTTACCCCTTTTGGATTATTTGGAAAATCAAAAAAGGTCATCGTTGTTCCAGGAGAGCCTGTATCATCTGCGTAGTAAGTATGATACGTATAAATATCATCCTGATTAACTGTTTTTTTAACTAATCTCATCCCTAATATCTTAGTAAAAAAATCATAATTCTTTTTAACATCGCTGGTCATAGCTGTTACATGGTGAATTCCTAATGGTTTATCTTGTTCTCTCATTTTTAATTCCTCTTTTCATTTATTGTTTATCTAACTGACGATTTACTTTTGCTAATAATTTTAATAACTGTTCTAGCTCTTCTTTTTCCAAATTACTAAAACAATTTTCGATTGTCTCAGCATGCTGTGGGAAAATATCTTCCATAAGGATTTTGCCTTTTTCTGAAATTTGAACAAAGGTTACTCGCTTATCTTTTTCAGATACGTGTCTTGTCACATAATTTTTCTTTTCTAACTGATCAATCACATAAGTGGTGCTACTACTAGCTATTAATATTTTTTCTTTAATTCCCTGTGTCGTTTGCTGTCCCTTATGAAAAAGTAGCTCAAGTACTGAAAATTCAGTGATATTAAGGTTATAACTAGATACATCTTCTTTAACAATTCTTTCAAATTTATTGCTTCCACGCATTAAGCTAATAAACGAGCCTAAAGCCATCTCTCTACGATTCATTTTAATGACCTCCTTATAATTATCTCGAATTCGAGATAACTACCTAAAAAAATATAATCTCGATTGGATTGATTTCAGTATAATACGTTACTTACTAAAAGTAAACTGATTAGACTTATCCTGTATTCGACCAAAAAAAGACACCTTTTCTTGAAAAGATGTCTAAACAAAATTCTACTAACATTCTAGATTGTTTTTTATTCTATTTCTTGTTAACGTTAAAGCATGATTAGTTATATAAGTATTTTCAACTTGCCTGTATGTGATTAAGCGGCTTATCTCTTGATTTTCTTTCTTAATCAACCTTACTTTAAAAAGACATAGCATTAAAACACATAAGATTATTTCAATCGTTAAAATAAACATCTTCTCACCTCCTACCTACATACTATGATGAAATAGCTTGTAGGTAGGATGACATATGTCACACTTTTAAGGAGAATTCTATATGTTGGATGAACAAAAATTACTGAACCAATACCATCTTGATATTAATCAGTTAAAGCACTATAAATACGTCCATTTTAATCCTCGAGAAACAATTATTCTTGAAGGAATGGAAAATTTTAACCTTCTAATTGTCTCTTCTGGAAAAGCCAAAGTCTGTTCCACTGCTAAAAATGGAAAAAATTTAATTCTTAGTTATTATTTATCCAGCGGTATTATTGGCGATATCGAATTTCTAACAGATGAACCAAAAGCTACCACAACGATTATTGCACTCTCGCCTTTTTCTTGCCTTTTAGTTCCTTTAAAAGAAAATGCGTCCTATTTAAAAGAGAATACACCTTTCATTAAAGCCTTAGGTAAAGGATTAACAGAAAAGTTACAACGAAGTGCCGAAAATTTTTTATCTACTAGTCTATATACTGGTGAGGAGCGATTATGTTCTTACCTACTCAACTGTTCCTATAAAAATTATTTCCAAGATAATTTAAAAGAAGTAGCTGATACATTAGGACTTAGTTATCGTCACTTACTAAGACTGCTTAAACAATTAGTAGAAGATGGATTAATTGAAAAAACAGAGGACGGTTATTTTATTAAAGAAGAACAAGCCTTAAAAAAACGTTCCATCGATTCTTTTTAATTAATTAAAAAAATTAGGATAGTCCATTTTTACTTCCTCTAGCTCTGTATCAGAGTAAACTTTTAATCCCTTGCTCTTAAAAAAGGCAGTTGCCACACCTATTCCACTGATTTTACATCCTGTGAATGTCCCATCATAAATAAACTGACTGCCACATGATGGGCTATTCTCTTTTACAATTAACACATTGATTCCTTTACTTTTTAAGTTATCATAGGCTTTCTCTGCGCCTGCTAAGTAGATCGACGTTACATCTTCACCATCAATATCAAGCACACGAGCTTTTCCCTCTAAAACATTGTAACCATCTCCACCAATTATTTCAGCTGGTTTTCTTGGAATAGGTAATCCGCCAAGTACCTCAGGACAAATCATTTCAGCTTTTTTATTTTCGACAAGTTCAACCAATTCATCTCTACTTTGACTTTTGCCATCATATCGACAAGCAATACCTCCTAGACAAGCACTTATTCCAATCATTTAATTCCTCCTCATTGATTTAGCTTTCTTTGATTATGACAACTTTAATCTATTATTGGGATGTTTACAATATAAAAAGCATCCCTATTAAAAAGGATGCTTTTTCAAGGACTTATTCTTCAATAACTTTTGTTAAAAACTCATACATATTAGATTCAACTGGTGTAACTAAAGAAAAATCCATTTCAACAATATTCTTATATTTCCCATCATTTGTGGGTTTCTGTTTTTGCTCAATGGTTTTCTGAATAGGCGACATTTCCCCCATATAATAAAAATCTGTTTCATTATCTTTTTTATTATATTTTCGCTTGATAAATAGATGAATTTTCCAGTTTTCTGGATTTTTTAACACCTGGACTTCAGGCGAATCAATCGTTCTAGGTGATTTAGTAAACCATCTAAAGGTGCTTTCATTCAAGAATTCATCTTCATAAGCAATTAAAGAAGCATTGAAATCTTTTCCTTTGTCTAAGGTAACAAAAATAGCAAAATGATTGTTACTAAATGTATAGCCACCAATACCTTGCTCGTTTTGTTTGAAATCCATATTCAATAGACGTAACACATCTTTACGACGATACTTTTTATATAAGCCTAAAGGTTCAGTTACCTCATACTGTTTGGTTTTCTCTAGACCCGTTTGAATGACATCAATCATCAATTTATTAAAATAAGGATTTTGCCAAAATTGTTGTAATTGTTCTGTCGCTTCAATCTTTGTATCAGTCACTTCAAATAATTGAGATGCTTGATATCCTCTTCTTGTTACAGTTTCATAAAAAGATAAGTCTAGTACTTTTAGCATAGATTCAAAGATATCTTCTGTATATGGCACATCTAAATTTAAAAATAATTGTTTTACTTCTTCTAAAGTAATTGAAACTTCCTTTGTTTCAAAAAAGAAGTTTAATACCAACAATTCGTGAGGACGTAAACCTGATAAAAATTCAATTGAGACAAATTTTAATGCTAACATCTCAGCTTCACTAATAGTTCCTTCTGTCTCCCCTAATTTAGCTAAAAATTGATAGTAAAT
The DNA here is from genome assembly GCF_014397115.1 of Vagococcus carniphilus. NCBI lineage: Bacteria > Bacillati > Bacillota > Bacilli > Lactobacillales > Enterococcaceae > Vagococcus > Vagococcus carniphilus. Next base: position 275,680 of record NZ_CP060720.1, on the reverse strand, counting down.
TTTCTCTTTACCAATAATAACCAAAGGATCTACACTACCAAATTTTTCAAAATCTAATAGATAAGGAATACGGTTCAATCGATTTTTTAATGTTATAAAACTTTTCTTGAGTTCTGCCATCGAATCCATTTTTACTTGATCAATAGACGTAAAAATACGATCTTTAGCAATTTCCTCAAAATTAATTGCTGATAGACCTGAAATATAGGTTGCATCAATGGTATCTCTTCGTAGATTGTTTTTATTTCTTGAATGATCTCCTGATAAAGCCATTGGTATCATATAATTATTTTTATAATTACCAATAAAATCAATAACTGTCACAAATTCTTTTGATTCATCTTTTCTCAATCCACGACCTAATTGTTGGATAAAGATAATACTTGATTCAGTATTTCGCAGCATAATAATCTGATTTACTTTTGGAATATCAATTCCTTCGTTAAAGATATCAATCGTAAAAATATAATGAATATCGCCATTTTCTAACCGCTCAACTTCTGATTCTCTAAAATCGGATGAATGATCACCTGATAAATAACTACTAGGTATCCCTCGTTCATTAAAGAGTCTAGACAATTCTTTAGCCTCTTCTTTACGACTACAAAAAACTAATCCCTTCGCGTCATTTCCAGAGCAACCATAATACTTAATTTTATTAATCAAAAAGTTGACTCTTTCTTGCGTCGCCAAGTATTTTAAATCTGTCGTTTCATTTATCAATAGACCTTCTTTTTCATAATCGGTCACACCGAAATAATGAAACGGACAGAGTAAATCTTCCTCTAAAGCTTCTTGTAATCTAATTTCATAAGCAACATTATAATCAAATAATTCAAAAATATTAAAACCGTCTGTTCTTTCTGGTGTTGCAGTCATTCCAAGTAAAAATTCCGGTTCAAAGAAATCAATAATCTTTCGATAAGTCTCAGAACCAGCTTTATGAACTTCATCAATTAAGATATAATCAAAGGCTTCTTTTCCAAGTAATTCCTGATAGTCGTCTTTTGCTACCATTATATTCGTAGCAAATAAATACTTGGCTTCTAAATTTTTAGTGCTTCCTGATAAAATGCCATAATCATTCTCTGGACCACCAATTATTTTTTTAAACGACTCCATAGCTTTAGTTAGAATCTGCTCTCTATGGACGATAAACAACATTCGCTTCGGTTTAAAAGCTAAGACATCTAACGCAGCTAGATAGGTTTTCCCTGTTCCTGTAGCTGAAACAACTAAGCCTTTTTTAGCCTTTGTTTCCCTTAATGCAACCAGGCTATCTAACGCCAATCGTTGCATTTTGTTAGGCGTAATATAAAGAGCGTCACTCTCCACAATCATCTCAGGCGTTTCTTTTAGCATTCGACTTGTTACAATTGGTTGATAAGATTTCTTAAATGTATCAATCCATTCAATCGTTAAAGGCTTTGCTTCTTGCCATTCACTTAGTAGATGCTCTTGAATAGTCGAAATCATTTCACCATTATCATATGACGTCAACTTCACATTCCATTCGTAGTTTTGCTTCAAAGCAGCCATCGTTAAATTAGAACTACCAATAATAAAACTCTGATATTCACCCATATCAAATAAATAGCCTTTTGAATGAAACCCTAGTTTCTCAGAGATTCTGACTTCCACATTTGGAATTTGTAACAAAGAATTAAAGACATCTGGATTATTAAACCCAAGATAAGTTGACGTTAGAATTTTACCAGAAATTCCGGCCTTATCTAAATCAGCAAGTTGAGCCTTAATAGCATTCAACCCACTTTGAGTAATAAAGGCAACTGAAATAAAAAAAGTACGACATTGCCTAAAATCATTTTGTAAAGTCGTTAGTAAATAATCGTTTTTCTCAGGATTATTTACAATAAATTTTGGATTCAATGTTTCGCTTGATTCATCTTTATTAATAAAAGCACGTTTCAATGCCTTTTCTAATACATCCATTTTACTCTTCTCCTATTTCCGTTACCTTTAATTTCTCAACTGTTGGAATATCTGCTGGAGCCCACTCTAATGAATCTAATTCTTGTGGTGATAACCACTTAACTTGCAAATGCTCTGTTAATTGTGGCTCTCCTGATTCCAAATAACAAATAAAAGTAGTTAAATTAACAAAACCAAAATCATATTCATAACGCGTAAAATCAAATGTTTCCTCCACCATTGAAACAGTAATTTTTAATTCTTCTCTTAGCTCTCTTTTAAGCGCTTGAACTTTAGTTTCATTTTCTTCAATTTTCCCACCTGGAAATTCCCACAGATTAGCTAAAGCTCTCCCTGGACCTCTTTGACAGCAAAGGATTTTTTTATCTTTAATGATGATAGCTCCCACAACATCTATTTCTTTTTTCATTGATTTCTTACCTCATACTTTTTTCTATTCTCCTCCAGCATCCCATAAAATAACTAAGTGAGCAAGAAGAATATAAAAAAGCATCCCTATTAAAAAAGGATGCTAAAAATTTATTCCATTAAGCCTCATGAACAACAAAACGATACCCTTTATTAGGGACGTTATAGATGAATTTTGTCTGAACCTGATATCTTTCAAGTTTATTCCTAAGTTGAGCCACAATTGAACCTACCATATTCTTTTTATCAATGTCATAATCACCACTCCAAATAGTCGTATAAATCGTTTCGTAGCCAACTATTTCATTTTTATTTTCTAGAAACAACTCTGCCAATTGATACTGTTTATTAGAAAGTGGTACATTCGTTTTATCAAAAATCATCGTTTGGGTTTCACCATCAAGGCTAATTGATATAACTTTTTCTTTTACTTCTTTTTCATTTGAATAATGATGAACATTTCTATTATAACGATCTTTTTTTATGTTACTCTTGGCTGACATTGGTGAAAAAGAAGCTGTTTTATTTGAAGATATATCCTCTGTTCCTTTTAAACTATCCATTCTTTTTAAAAGATTCAACACAGTCAATTCAATTTCTTTCATACTATGACCTTCATAGAAAAAGCCATCTATTCCGATATTTAAAAATACTTCTCTTTCAATGGATGTATATGCAACACTTGTTTTCAACCATATAGGCGCATTAGTTAACATTCTGATATTTAAGATAGTTGCGCATGTTTCAATCGTCGTCTCTTTTTCAACATCAACAACCAAAATGATACCCTTCACTGCTTTCAATTTTTCTGATATCTTTGTCTCACTAAAAAAACGATTATTAACAAATTTTACATCCAATAAACTAGAATCAAATGTTTTTACAAACTTTTCTGAATTATCATCTAGTCCCTCCTGATTTACAACTAATAATTGACCCTTTATCTTCATCCCGTTCATTTGCATGGACCTCTTTCTAATAATATTTCAAGTTGGATTTACTTACAATTACAAAATACCAACTAAATTATTTCTTCATTTATATATATATTTTTTTTGAAATTCCAATTTCCCCTAACTTAATTAACTACTACAAATTTTTTACAAAGTAGATTTAACCAAGAATTGACTCTTATACTTAAATCGGCATTTTCCCATTTAACTAAATACCAGTTCTCTTGAACTCCTTAAATAACAACAGTTCTCATCAAAAAAAGGAAATAAATTCCTTATAATACTGAAACAACCGATTATTTCCTCATATTTTCTAAAATAAGATTACAAAACGCTTTAATTAGCTCTCTCACTAAATGAAATAGTTTAGGTATAAAAAGGAATACTCCTAAAATAACAGAGGTAATAAGCCAAATATTATAAAGTTTTGGCTCTGATTGTAGCAATTTTTTGGTGAGCACTCTTTAATGCCATAAACTATGTTTTATTATTATGAAAACACAAAAAAAGAGAATAGAAAAAATCTACTCTCTCTGTAGTGAACCCTAAAAGTTAGACTTTTTTGGAGTAGAGAAATCTACTCCTTTTTTATTGTTTCATGCAGTCATTTTAAGACGATAATCAACTGGACTTAACCCACCTAATTTCATTTTGATTCGTTTATTGTTGTAATAATACATCCAATCTTCTATAGCTCTTTTTAATGATTCAAAGCTGTGATATGTTTTTCCATAATAAATTTCTTGTTTTAACAGTCCAAAAAAATTTTCAATTAATGAGTTATCTAGACAATTTCCCTTTCGGGACATACTTTGAAAGATTTTATTATCTTTAAGTTGTTTCGAGTAATGATCCATTTGATATGCCCAACCTTGGTCTGAATGAAAAGTTCTTCTGAATGGGCAATCGGATGTCCTTTCTATTGCTTCTAACTGTGCTTTTTTTATAGATTGAGCACTAGGTCTTTCAGAAATAGAGTATGAAATAATTTCACTATTAAACATATCTAAATAAGGATCTAAGTATAGTTTTTTTATTACTAAATTCCCTTATTTATCTACTATATAATATTTAAATTCGGTTGTATCTGTCGTTAATTTTTGATGAGGAACAGAAGTGTAGAATCTTCTATGGATTAAATTTTTAGCTATTTTACCAACAGAACCTTTGTAAGAGTTATATTTTCTAGATTTCCGCGTAAATTTAACTACTTTTAAATTTAATTTAAGCATAATTCTTCTTACTTTTTTATGATTAATAACATAGCCTCTATTCTTTAGTTCTGAAGCAATTCTTCTATATCCGTAGGATTCATTGTTTTCAATAAAAATATGTTTTATTTCCACTTCTAATTTTTTATCAGGATTTTCTCTATTAAATCTTTTTTTGCCAGTACATATAAGTACTTTTAGGAAATTTAATGATCGCAAGAAGGTCGATTAATTTGAATTCTCCTCGGAGGCTAAAGATGACGGACGAGATAATTTCATTCGTTGTTTTTCTTCCTGCTTTCTTAGCTTCCTCAATTCTTTTAAATAAGCATTTTCAATTTGTAATGTTAATAATTGTGCTTCTAATTCTTTAATCTTATTTTTATCTGTTTTAGGTAGATCTGTATTTTTCTTTTTTGACATGATAGGTGGACGCCCTTTCGTTCTAGAAATCCCCTCAATTCTATTATCTTCAAATTGCCGTAACCAATTAGCAATAAGAGAAGGATTGTTCATGCCTAAGGCATTAGCTATATCTTGAAAGGATTTCTTCCTTGTTAAATATAACTCTATAGCATTCAACTTAAATTGAACAGAATAAGTTTTATTTTTCTCACGAGGTAGAAGTCCATCTTCCCCAAAATTCTGATAAGAATTCAGCCAATTATTAATTTGGGCATCACTTTTAATCTTATACTTTTTCCTCAAATAAGAATAACTAACATCCTTATTAATATATTCTTGAACAACCTTAAGCTTAAACTCATAATTATATTTTGTCATAAAAATACACCCCAAAAGTTAGATTTTTTGGTCCAACTTTTGGGGTGCACTACAAAATGAGCTCCATTAATTATACTATCTGGAACTTTTACATTAAACAAGGCATACGTTACTTAAGATTCAGATTATTGAGAACAAATCTCATTTAATTTTATACAAATATTTTCACTGTCTGCTTTAATAAAATGTCTAACTGTTTCAACAGGAATGTTTCTTTAACAAATCTCCTAAAAAACATCATTAACTAAATAATTTTATATCTTTAAACTCTATTCTCTTTTCATTATCTAAAATAAACTGAACTTCTTTAAAATAATTTAGGCTTATTTTTTTTTAAATCGTATCTAATATGATATCGATATAATCAAAATCAATACATGAATCAGACAATAGTTTTAGTACTCTTTTAAAATCATTTTTAAATGAATTATTGTACTTGCTCAATATATTTCTTTTAATACTATATTCAAGTAATTTCAAATGGTCTTCTCTACTTCGTTCCAAAATCTTAGCAGTAGTTTCCTTTGAAAAATTTATGTCAGCATTTAGTTTTAACAACTCTTCTGCGATTGACGAAAAACTATCATAATAATTAATTTCTCTATGAATCAATCTTTTCTCCAAAAGTTGCAAAAATAGTTCTTTGTGTAAATTCAAGGATAGCGTAAAATATTTTGTGTAGATAGAAATTTAGGGTAGAAAAAAAGAAAGTCCATTCTGTAAAATTAAAGTTACCACAACAGAAATTTTATAGGAGGACTTTCTCATGACCGATTTTACTACAGAAATTATGGAAACACTAATCAATAAAGGAGATTTAGATGATTTATTTCGTCGTCATTTAAAATTAGCTATCAATACACTGCTACAGGCTGAATTAACAGCTTTTCTTGATTATGAAAAATATGATCGTGCTGGCTTTAATTCAGGTAATTCTCGAAATGGGAGTTATTCACGGTCATTCAAAACAGAGTATGGTGAATTAAACTTAATGATTCCTAGAGATAGAAATGGGGAGTTTTCTCAACAAACTTTACCTGCCTATAAAAGAAGCAATGATACTCTTGAAACAACTATTATTCAGCTATTTCAAAAAGGAATTACTATGTCTGAAATCTCTGAATTGATTGAAAAAATGTACGGTCATTATTACACACCACAAACTATTTCAAACATGAGTAAAATTGTATCTGAAGATGTTATCGCCTTTAAAGAAAGAAGCTTAGAATCCAAATACTCAGTCATTTTCATGGATGCTACTCACATCCCTCTGAAAAGGCAGACCGTTTCAAAAGAAGTTGTCTACATAGTAATTGGTATTCGATTGGATGGAACCAAAGAGGTTCTAGGCTTTACTATTGCTCCAACTGAATCTGCTTACGTTTGGAAAGAGATACTTCAAGACCTAAAAGATCGTGGTTTAGAAGAGGTTTTATTAGTTGTCACTGACGGTTTAAGTGGTATCAACGATAGTATCCATAGTGTCTGTCCAAATGTTCAATCAACAATGTTGTGTTCATATCTCTAGAAATATCGCTCATAAGGTTCGCGTTAAGGATAGAAAAGAAATCTGTGATGATTTTAAAACTGTCTATCAAGCTACTTCAAAAGAGAAAGCGCTTGAACAAATAACTTTTATGACAGAAAAATGGGAAAAGCAGTATCCAAGAGTCGTTAATTTACTCATGAATCCTGCTATATTAACTTTTTATAATTTTCCTCCGTCAATAAGAAGAACCATTTACTCAACTAATTTGATTGAAGATTTTAATAAACAATTAAAGAAATACACTAAAAGAAAAGAACAATTTCCTAATGAAGAATCTCTTGAGAGATTCCTAGTTACTCAATTTAACAACTACAATCAAAAATTTTTATGCCGAGTTCATAAAGGATTTAAAAATATAGAGGATACATTAGAATCAATGTTTTAGCTTAAATTATAGAATAGGTTTTCCATTTACACATAATTCTTGATGCAACCAATAAATTTTAATATTTTCGAAATTATCACAAAAGACTATAAATTATATAATTTTACTTTCATCATATTTTTATGTATAGAGATATACTCAATTAGTTCCTGTATATTCATATTTTTCGGAACTTCAATTGTATAAATAGTAGTATATATTCGTTGGTTATTTAAAATCTCTACATCCACATCTATATCTTTTATTATTATTTTAGCAGAAGAGAAAGAAGTAATAATAAACTTTTGTGTCTCTTCACGACAAATATATTTTATTTCTAATTTTTTAATTGAAGGGATTACGATTATTTTTTTTAGCAAAGACAAAGTTATCTGAATTACAATAAATCCTATAATAGATAATTGGTAATACCCCATCCCAACAGTTAAACCAAGACAAGCTACAGACCACAAAGATGCAGCAGTCGTTAAACCTTCCACTGCTTTTTTTGTCACCACAATTGTTCCGGCTCCTAAAAACCCTATACCACTAATAACTTGAGCTATCAATCGAGTTTGATCAGAACGTATAATCCCAACAAATTCAGGGTATCGTACAACTTCTTTTATTGTATTTAAATAAATTTCTGTCTGCAATAATGCTACAATAGTTGCACCTACACAAACAAGAATATGTGTTCTCATTCCTGCAGGTCTATTTTTAAATTCTCTATCAAATCCAATTGCCCCTGAAATGATAACTGAAAGTAATAATGCCTGACTAATTTCTAATATTGTCATTAACTCGACTCCTTTTATTTGTTAAAATTTTTTCAGTTTTTTTATAACAAAAGGAAAATATCTTAAGATACCATTAGATGTACCCATTATTGGTAACATTTATCTAACTTATTTCTAACCAGCCTTTATAATAATCAATTCCTTTAGTATTTTCATAATAGGTAGTGGCTAGATATGAAGCAATTACTCTATCAATTTTATAACCTTTTTTTTTTAAATAATCTATATGAATTTTAAGATTATTTTTTTCAAAATCTTCTGAACAACATTCAATTAAGCAAGTTACATAATTTTTTTTTATAGAACTTTGTTCCCATAAAACCTCTTTAGAGTATTGATAACTAGGCATAACACTTATTCCTAAATGAAATGTGTTATCAGATTTTATTTCTTTATACAAAATAAAATTACTCAAATGTTCTAATTGAATTTGAACATCTTCTGATTTTGTCATATCTAAAGGAACAATCTTTTTTATATCTATTTGTTCAAAGCTATATCCCACTTTTTTTAATAAAAAAAGATCTTCCAATTGTTTTTTACGTTTTTCAATTCCTACTAATTGCTTTTTTAAATTAATTAATTCCTTTTCAATATCTTTTTCTGTATTTTTTAATATTGAATAGGTAGATTCTGGTCCTATTTTATTAAAATTTTTCATCTGTTTTATAGGAACGTTTAAATTTCGATAGAAATTTACTTCAAGTAATTCAATAAAAGTTTGAATATTAAATATTCGATAGTCATTACTATTATTTCGTTTAGGTGTAAAAAGTTCTTTTGCTTCCCAATACCTAATTTTTGATGTAGGTAAATTAAAAAGTTTTGCTATTTCTCCAATTGTTAAAAGTTTATCAAACATATACCTATCCTCCAATATTAGTATATCAATTTAAATGTTGACATTCAACCAACTTCAATGTGTATTATATAGCTTATAAAAGTATTATAAGTTAACACATTTATTAATAAAGGAGGAAAAAAAATGATTCACTTTAAAAAATTTTTTCAACAGAACAAATTATTATTTTTTTTAACAGCTATTATACTATCTATCCAGATGATAGGTATATTAGCTATACCATTTCTTATTGGAAAACTAATTGATAAAGGTATTATACCTAGAAATCAAGATGTTGTACTATCTCTAGGTATACAAATGTTAATTATTGCTATTTTAGGATGTTTAATTTCTATTTTAGGAAATATATTATCTGCAAAATTAGCAGCTAATTATGGGTTTGAAACTAGACAGGACTTCTATCAAAAAACACAGGAACTATCATTAAAAAAAATGGATTCTTTTAGTATATCAAGTTTATTAACCAGAATGATGAACGATGTTACTAATGTACAGCGTTCATTAATGATGATATTTCATTTGGTTTTACCAGCTCCAATTATATCTATTTTTGCTGTTTTTATGACTTTTATTAAATCACCAATATTATCACTTATCCCTTTAATTTCTATTGTTGTTTATTTAATTTCTGTCTATTATCTAATGAAAAAAGGCTTACCTTTATCTAATAAAATTCAACAACAATTAGATGCGATGATATCTAAATTAAGAGAATTTTTTAATGGCATCAATATGATTCGAGCATTTGATAATCAGGATATAGAAGAATCTAAAACAAACGAACGATTTCAAAATTATGCTGATAGCATGATAGCTGTTAATAAAATTTTTTCTCTTTTAACTCCGATTGCTTATATAATTATGGGAATTGTTTTTCCATTAATTATTTGGTTAGGAAGCCTTTTAGTAGGTCAAGGACTCTTACAAATCGGTACTATTACATCTGTTATTGAATATTCTACATTAACTCTTTCATATTTAATCTCAGCGGCTATGGTCTTGGTAACCTTACCTCGCTCAATGGCTTCTTTACGAAGAATTGATACTGTTTTAGAGGTGCCTTTCGAAACTTTAGATATCAAAAATTCTACTTTCAATGAGAAAACATTTTTAGTAGCTGAAGATACGTTAGCCACGTTTAATAATGTTACTTTCTCTTATGATGGCGGAGAACCTGTTTTAGAAAATATTAATTTTTCGATTCCAAAAGGAAAAACAACAGCTATTGTTGGTGGAACTGGCTCTGGGAAAAGTACGATTGCAAAGTTATTACTAAACCTATATCAAATTGACAGTGGAGAAATTATACTAAAAAATCGTTCTTTATATACTTGGGAACAAGATAGTATTTTTGAGATAATAAGTTATACACCACAAAAGGCTTTTCTTTTTAGCGGGACTATCGAAAGTAATCTTTTACTTGGAAATCCAAAAGCAACAAAAAAAGATATAAAGAATGCTATAGAAATTTCTCAAGCTAGCTCTTTTATAGTTAATCAAAAAAAAGGCTATCAAACAAAGGTTTCTCAAGGCGGTTCTAATTTTTCTGGAGGTCAAAAACAACGCATTAGTATTGCCAGAACTTTAATTAAACCTGCTGATTTATATATTTTTGACGACAGTTTCTCGGCATTAGACTATCAAACAGATGCCAATTTAAGACAAGCTTTAAAGGTAAAAATGAGCCAACAGACTTTTTTAATTATTGCACAACGATTAAATACTATTCGAGAAGCAGATCAAATTATTGTCCTTGATGAAGGTAAAATTGTTGGAAAAGGAACTCACAAATTATTACTTTCAACCAATAAAATCTATCAAGAGTTTGCTCTTTCTCAGGGGATTCCACTGAAAGGGGAGAATGAAAATGACTCAAGTAAGTAGTAAATCAAGTATCAAACAGTTTTTTATTTTTATCAAACCCGAAAAAAATAAATTTTTCTTACTAATGATATGTAGTATAATTAGCCATATTTTAGTTACAATGATACCTTTTATTATGGGGATTGCCATTGATAATCTATTAAAAACAATACAAATATCTAACAAAAACATCCTAACTCCTGATGTTATTAAAGAGTTAATTCTTGGTCCTATTATTCTTTTAATAACTGTTTCTTTTATCAGCTCATATTTTTCTTATGTTCAAGAAAAAATGATTGCATCATTAAGTGAAGATGTGACACTACGACTTCGTCAAGAAGTTACTCAAAAATTCAAAAAATTACCTATGTCATTTTTTGACAGTCATCAGGTAGGTGATATTTTAAGTCGAACAACGAATGACATTAATCGTATTTCAGAAATGTTATTAACTGGGGTTAATCAATTATTTTCATCTATTGTCAGTATTATTTTAGGAGTTACTATGCTGTTTTATATTAATGTTAAATTAACAAGTATTGTTATTTTTTTAATAGTTCTCTCATCGATCGTTACAACATGGGTAGCAAATAAAAATAAAAAATTAGCTGACAAAAATCAACAGGAACTTGGTGTATTTAATAACCAAGTTGAAGAATATTTTTCTGGCAATTTAGAGATTAAAGTATTTAATCAACAGCAAAATACTGCCTCTAAAATTAATGAGACTAATAAAAGACATCAAAAAGCTTTTGAGCGATCATTATTTTTTGATTTTACAATTTATCCAGTTATTAGATTTTTAAATCAACTTACATTTATTATGAGTGCTATTATTGGAGCTGGTTTAGTTATTCAAGGTACACTAACGATTGGATTAGTACAAGCATACTTACAATATGTAAATCAAATATCAGAACCTATTACTAGTTTTTCTTATGTTATTAATAATATTCAGGGAGCAATGGCTTCTTTTGACCGTATCTTATATATTTTAAATCAAAAAGAAGAAAAGCCAGATCCACAAGTACCATTGAATATTGCTGATTCACAAGGCAATATTCAATTTAAAGAAGTAAAATTTGGTTATACACCAGATAATTTACTTATGACTAATGTTAATTTCACTGCTGAATCTCGTAAAATGATTGCAATCGTCGGTCCCACTGGAGCTGGTAAAACAACATTAGTGAACCTTTTAATGCGTTTTTATGAAATTAATGATGGCGTTATTACTTATGATGGCCAAGATATAACTGCTTTAACAAGAAAGGAGTTAAGATCAAAATTTGGTATGGTATTACAAAATACCTGGTTGTTTGAAGGAACAGTGCTAGAAAATATTGCCTATGGAAATAAAGTAGCCACAAGAAAAGAAATTATTGAAGCAGCTAAGATTGCTCAATGCGATCATTTTATTAGAACGTTACCTAATGGTTATGATAGCGTTATATCTAGCGAGAATAGCACTTTGTCCCAAGGTCAACAACAATTACTAACAATTGCAAGGGTGATTTTAGCTAATCCTCCAGTTGTGATTTTAGATGAGGCAACTTCAAGTGTTGATACACGAACAGAATTAGAAATACAGTCCGCGATGGCAACAGCTACAAAAGGGCGAACCAGCTTTGTCATCGCGCATCGTCTTTCAACTATAGTAAAAGCTGATTTGATTTTAGTTATGGATGCTGGTGATATTGTAGAGCAAGGCACACACCAGGAATTACTTAATGAGAAAGGTTTGTATAGCAAACTTTATAATAGTCAGTTTAAAAATTAATATACATAAATTTATTATTTGAATAGCTTGTATTTAATTAAATAAAAAAGATAAGCTATCTATGTTTGTTGTCTTGGTTATAAAAATAAAATCATTGAAAATAAAGGTATCTTTCAAAAGATTGTATTATCTGATGATTGAATATCTTTATTTTTTTAATTAAAGTAAATAAAAAAATAAATTAAGCTGTGTAATGACTTGTTTTAAGTTTTATGAAATAAAAAGAAATCTAATGAATAGAATCGGATGTGCCAGAGTAAGTAATCAAAAATTAAGTCTACAAATTGAATTGTTGGAAGATGTACTCGAGCTTTTTTTAGATAAAGTGAGAGGGTAGTCAATTAGCTGTTTCTAGAATACTCACTTAATTCAAAACAAAACAATAAAAAAGATCTACCGAACATATGATAAGTTCGATAGATCTCTAGATAAAGATTAGGGATCATTCTATTCCCACGTCCTTCAAAACTTCTAAATTGTACCGTTACATGGAACCTTCATCGTCCATGTCAATTAGCTTTTTCTTCCTCTAGACCTCGGTACACCCTCAATCTAAACAAATAATCAACTAATTGTAGGAATAAGATATCCCAACTCCTGTTAAACAATACGGGCATCTTTAAAGCTTATGCCATTTAATCTCATGAGCATACCAGCTTTAATATCTGCCGCTAACACTTTGAATAAATTAATCATAAGCCATTCCCCCTTTACTTACTTCTAGCCTAGCACATGTATATTATCTTGCAAGTGACAAGGTTGTAAAATTTGAAAAAATATAATGCTTATCTAAAGCTTAAAGTTGTTGTTCTATAATCAGTAAAATATGCTTTTTTTAGTTTTAAAAGAGTTTTTTTCCCCATCCTAATTAGGAATGAATTTCATCTTTTTCTTATTATGCAATAAGCTTCTATAAAAAAAGAAAAAGATCTATCGAATATAAACAGCCTTCCCATATACATCTACCATAAATTTCGATAGATCTCTAGATAAAGATTAGGGATCATTCTATTCCCACGTCTTTCAAAACTTCTAAATTGTACCGTTACATGGAACCTTCATCGTCCATGTCAATTAGCTTTTTCTTCCTCTAGACCTCGGTACACCCTCAATCTAAACAAATAATCAACTAATTGTAGGAATAAGATATCCCAACTTCTGTTAAACAATATGAGCATCTTTAAAGCTTATGCCATTTAATCTCATGAGCATACCAGCTTTAATATCTGCCGCTAACACTTTGAATAAATTAATCATAAGCCATTCCTCCTTTTCTTACTTCTATCGTAACACATGTATATTATCTTGCAAGTGACAAGGTTGTAAAATTTGAAAAAATATAATGCTTATCTAAAGCTTAAAGTTGTTGTTCTATAATCAGTAAAATATGCTTTTTTTAGTTTTAAAAGAGTTTTTTTCCCCATCCTAATTAGGAATGAATTTCATCTTTTTCTTATTATGCAATAAGCTTCTATAAAAAAAGAAAAAGATCTATCGAATATAAACAGCCTTCCCATATACATCTACCATAAATTTCGATAGATCTCTAGATAAAGATTAGGGATCATTCTATTCCCACGTCTTTCAAAACTTCTAAATTGTACCGTTACATGGAACCTTCATCGTCCATGTCAATTAGCTTTTTCTTCCTCTAGACCTCGGTACACCCTCAATCTAAACAAATAATCAACTAATTGTAGGAATAAGATATCCCAACTTCTGTTAAACAATATGAGCATCTTTAAAGCTTATGCCATTTAATCTCATGAGCATACCAGCTTTAATATCTGCCGCTAACACTTTGAATAAATTAATCATAAGCCATTCCTCCTTTTCTTACTTCTATCGTAACACATGTATATTATCTTTCAAGGAATAACGTTAATAAGTTAAAAAAATATAAACATGTCAATCGTAATCACGTTATTTACAATGACGATTACAATTTAATAATTCAAGGTTTACATATAAGCCATTATTCTTTGTTATAAACAAAAAAGATATTCTTATTTTAATGTATAAGTAATTAAATTCTGATAGCTAAGTAACTTTACTGCTTCCATTATTTTAACCTTAGAGACTAAACAAGTCTCCTTTTTTGTAATTCTGTTTAAAGGACACTGACTATTTAAACAACTAGATAATAAAGAACAATCGTGACATTTGTCATCTAGTTTTGAGGATATCCATTTTTGATGTTTACTTTGATTTATCTCCATAGAACCATCTTCCCGTAATGTTCCAATGTCATTTATATCTTCGTAAAGTGCCACTGTACACTTATAAATTTTTCCATCAGAACCAATTGTAAAAGAATTTGATTTTGAAGCATAACATGTAGATCCAGGCATAAGACTCCAAATTATTGGAACTACATTTGCACCTAAGTCAAGTGCTCTTTTTTGTAATTTTATACTTATCGAGTCCTCTATAATATTAGAATCATTCTCACCCCAATTTCCAATATTATGGAAAGAAAGAATAAAACGGGAATCTTTTTCAAAAAGGTTGATCAAAATGCGTATATGTTCATCAATAATTTCATAATTATCTTGACCTACATTTGTTCGTAAAATAAATGTATTATTATCGTCAATTTCTTTTAATTTAATTAGATTATCAATTATTTTATTATATGAACCTCGTCCGTTAGAAAATTTTCTAAATTTGTCATGATATTCTTTAGTACCATCTAGAGTAATTTGGTATAAAGAAACATTGATAGACTGAAGTTTAGTATAAATTTTTTTAGTTAATAAAGAACCGTTAGTTGTTATATCTGAAAAATATTTAATATTATTTTTTGATCATAAGGATTTGATAGATATTCCTAATTCCATAATAATATCCATTGAGAGTAAAGGTTCTCCGCCAAACCATGAAATTATAATGCTCTCAAGATCTAGATTATTTTTAATTTATTTATTTATAAAATTTATAATGCCATTTACTGTTTTTAAATCCATTTTATTTTTTTCAAAAGTTTCATAACAATAAGTACATCTAAAATTACAGTTTTCATGAACTAATAAAATTAATCGCATATTTTTAGAATCATCAGAATGATATTTTTTTTAAATAATTAAATCGATTTTCAATAGTAAAATAGCTGAAATACCTTCTTCAATAGTTGTAATCTCAAAATCAGGAAAATGTTGTTTAAACTTGTCAGATATAAATAGATTATCTTGCCTGTATCGTGGCAGTAACTCATTTAACTCTTGAACATCTTTACTAAATGGCTTAATAAGTTTAAATTGCCATTCAGGAATAACATTATATCTTACTTTCTTCTTTAATAATTTTTCTGCCATGTCAGCCATTTTTCGATAAGTTACAGGATTATCACATGGTAAATGCCAAGTTTGATTATAAGCAGAGGGAGTATTACCAATTAAAGCCATGGCACGACTCGCATCAGGTGTCCATATTAAACTTCTTAAAGCATCTTGGTTAATAGGAATTTTAGCTTTTTTATTTGCTTTAATTTTATTCAGAAACATTGTGTTAGTGATACTTTGTGTTTTATCAGGACCATAAAATTCAGGAGCTCGACAAATAACAACATCTAGATTGCTATTATTGATTTCAGATAAAAATAAATCGGCCATTTTAGCCCGTACGGCAGCTTTTCTTCCAACAGGATTAAAAATGGTTGTTTCTGTTTGACGCTGATTGTTCTTAGGATACATATAGGTGTTGTCAAAGAAAACTAATTTACTTTGAAACAATTTACATGCAGTAATTACATTTTCTGCTATAGTTAAAAAATCAGATTCCCAAAGTTCAGAATTCATTGGTAAACCAACTGTAAAATAAACTATATCACTATTTTTAATTGCTGTTTTAGTGTCCTCAAAATTTAGTAAATCAGCTGTTACTAACTGATCAGAGTCATGAATTTTTTTAGGATTTCTACCGACTAAACGAATCTCCTTTGTATAATTTTTATATAGTTCTTTAGCTACTTCTTGTCCAATTTGACCATTACTACCTAGTATTGTTTGCATCTACTTATTAACCTCCTTAAGAAAAAGCTTGGCAACAGCTCTAACAGAAAATGGATTTTGTCCAGTGATAATACGTCCATCTTGTATAGCAAACTCTTTGAAAAATCTTTTCTTTATGAAATTAGCATTTCTTTGTTCTGCTATTTTTTGATTTAGAAAAGGTACTTTATTTTTCATACCTGATAGTATTTCTTCTGTGGTTGTAAAACCAGTAATTTTTTTTCCTGAAATGAGATATTGTCCACTTCTATCTTTTATATTTAACAATCCAGCAATACCATGACACACAGATAATAGATAACCGTTATTATTATATATTTCTAATGCAATTTCTTGTAGTTCTTTATTGTCTGGAAAATCCCACATAACACCATGACCACCAGTATAATAAATAGCCATGTATTCTGTCGGAACGATATCTTTTGTTTTTTTGTATTAGCTAGTCCGTTCAAAATAAATTCTTTATCATGATAAAGAGACATAATACTTTTATTAACATACTTCATACTTCTCGGATCAATGGGAACAAAACCACCTTTTGGACTAACATAATCAACTTTTATCCCAGCTTTTTGAATTTCTTCTATAAATTCTGTTGATTCACCTAACCATAATCCAGTTGGTTCATCTGTACCTTGATAGTTTTGAATATTTGTTTCCACAATTAGAACTTTTTTCATTCGATTCCCTCCTTATCCATAATAGTTATAACTTCTTCTAAAAATGATTTTAATTTAATTATTTCGGTCATATTATGCTCAAGATAATAAAAATTCTTTTTACCTTCAGAATAATAATTTACAAGTCCAACATCTTTTAAAATTTTCAGATGGTGAGAGATTGCTGGGCGTGATAGATTAGTTGCCTCAATTAAGGAAGTAACTTGCAGCCCACGACAAGCGTTATCTTCAAGCATGTGAATAATAATAGATTGACGTTTTTTTTCACCTATAGCAATTAGAAAATCACTAAGTTCCGAAAAATCTTTTTTTAGTTCCTTGAATGTTTCCATTTATCTAACTCCTTTTTTTACGGTTTTATGGTTTAATGGTTTAAACCATTAAACCATAAAATGACTATTTCTTCAAGAACATCTTGTCTAAGATAGTCCATTTCACGTTGAGCGGTATTCAATTTTTCTTTCAAATAAAATGAATCTAAGTTTGCTTTATCAGTTATATAAAAAACACCGTCCTTGCCAATTCTCCAAAAAAGAAGTCTAACTTAAAAAATCCTTTTTAAAAACCTTCAACCAATCCTTTTTTTGAATTTCTGATAATGAATCCTTTTCTTTATTTTGTTGCTGAGCATAAAAAACTGTTTCATGAGCTCCAATCTTTAAACCTAAATTTTATCTTTTACAACCCATTTTTCTTCTTGAGAAAGTTCGCCCTTGTACTCAATGTCAAACACTTTTTTGCGTAAGTTTTCTTGCTCACCTTTAGAAAAATCATCAGCATTTTCATGTTCTGCTTTAAAAGCAAATTGATAACCAATAACTGTCTTACCTCTTCTTTTGCCATATTTTTTCTTAATAAATAAGTTCTTTAAAAAGTGGAGTGAGTTCCTCTTTTACTGGTTTTAAAACTTTCTTATAAATTTATTCTTTTTATTTATTACTAAACTGAAAATGTTCAATTAAGAAAGGGGTATGAAAGATATGAACTATTATTAAAAACAGAGGATTTAACAAAAAAGTTTGGCAAGCAAGTTGTTGTTAATTTGCTCTCTATAAATGTAAAAAAAAATTCTATCTATGGATTAGTTAGTCCGAATGGAGCCGGGAAATCAACCACTTAAAAAATGCTAACTGGCAGTTTAAAACCAACTAGCGGAGATATACTATTTACTAAAGAAAGAAACAGTGGTCCTACGATTGGTTCATTAATTGAAGATCCCGCATTGTATAAAAACTTAACAGCTGAAGAAAATCTCTTAGTTTTAATAAAACTTTTTGGGTTAAAAAAACAAGTTTAGGACGTTTTACATCTAGTAGACTTAGAAAACACTGTAAAAAAGACTGTTGCTAAATTTTCTTTAGGAATGAAACAACGGATTAGTGTTGCTGCAGCATTAATAAGACAACCTGACTTACTTATTTTAGATGAGCCTACCAACGGTCTAGACCCTGTTGGTATTAAAGAATTACGTGATCTAATTAAATCATTTCCTGAACTCGGAATTACGGTTATAGTCTCCAGTCATAATTTAAATGAAATCCAACATATGACTAACTATGTTGGAATAATGAACAATGGCATTTTGAAGTATGAAGGTATGATACCTGAAAATACTAACTTAGAAGATTTCTTTCTAGATACAGTCAATTCAGATAAGAGTGAAGGAAAAATAAAATGAAAAATTATATAACTGCTGAATATATCAAAGGTAAACGATCTTTTAGTCACTTTTTCTTTATGTGGTTTCCACCATTAGTAACGTTCATCTGTATTCCATTTTCTCAGTTTATGTATTTCGATATAAACTTTTTTGTTCCTCTTGTTTATAATTGGTGGCCAACACTTTTTTTACCTATGGGGTTAGCGGTTTTAGCCTACCAATCAATACAGAGAGAAAATGAAAGCCATACTCAGAATTATTATTATTTGTTGAATCAAAATATGTTTTGGAAAACAAAAATAATTACTCTATCTGGATACTCCTTGATAGCAAACAGTTTGATAGCCCTTTTGACTATACTTTTAGAATACATCATGTATAATTCATCAAATGTAATCATTATGAATGTAATAGTAGCTTCACTAATTCTTTGGGTCACTACATTGTTTATTATTCCACTTTCAATTTTACTAGCTCAATTAACAACACCAATCTGTTCTATTATTGTAAATCTTTTTGGTATTATAGCAGGAGTTTTTACAGCTGTTGAAAATCACTGGTATATAAATCCTTGGGGATGGTCTCTACGTTTGATGACTCCTATCATTAAGACAAATCCAAATGGTACATTACTACAGGAAAACCATCCATTAAACACTCCTTCGATAGTGTATCCTGGGCTTGGGCTTGCACTATTCTTTTTCATTGTTCTCTATATTAGTGTCCCACCAATCTTATCTAGAACTAGGGAGAGTGATTAAATAATGATTTTTTCATTTAGTGCAGAGTGGCTTAAAACAAAGAAAACATTTTTTAGAACTACCTTATATTGCTCTCCAATTTTGTTTAATTTACTGATTTTTGGATACATCATTTTGACAAATCAAAAGTATCAGCGAGCAGTTTTTACGTTAATTACTTTTCTATCCTCAATTTTTTATTGCCATTTACTGTAAGCTTTATACTAGGTTTGATGAACAATTATGAAAGAGAAGCAGGAAACTTTAAAAATATTTTTGGATTGAACCGCCACTATTATTTTTTATTATCACTGAAATTGATTTTTTCATATTTAGTAATTAATCTTGTCTTTTTATTTAACTCATTGTTGACAATTGTATTACTTAAATATACATTTAATATATCTTCCACTATTTTCTACGATAGCGTAAAATATTTTGTGTAAATAGAAATTTTAGGTAGATAAAAAGAAAGTCCATTCTGTAAAATTAAAGTTACCACAACCGAAATTTTATAGGAGGACTTTCTCATGACTAATTTTACTACAGAAATTATGGAAACACTAATCAATAAAGGTGATTTGGATGACTTATTCCGTCGTCATCTAGAATTAGCTATCAATACACTGCTACAAGCTGAATTAACGGCTTTTCTTGATTATGAGAAATATGATCGCACTGGTTTTAATTCAGGTAATTCCCGAAATGGGAATTATTCTCGTTCATTTAAAACAGAGTATGGAGAATTAAATTTGGCAATTCCTAGAGATAGAAATGGAGAGTTTTCTCAACAAACGTTGCCTGCTTATAAAAGAAGTAACGACTCTTTAGAAACCACCATTATCCAATTATTTCAAAAAGGAATCACTATGTCTGAAATCTCTGAGTTGATTGAAAAAATGTATGGTCATTACTATACACCACAAACCATTTCCAATATCACTCAAATAGTATCTGAAGATGTTGTTGCTTTTAAAGAAAGGTCCTTAGAATCCCAATACTCAATCATTTTTATGGATGCTACTCACATTCCTTTAAAAAGACAAACTGTCTCAAAAGAAGCTGTATATATTGTCATAGGTATCCGACTGGATGGGACCAAAGAGGTTCTTGGGTTTAGTATTGCTCCAACTGAGTCTTCGTATGTTTGGAAAGAAATACTTCAAGACCTAAAAGACCGTGGTTTAGAAGAGGTTTTATTAGTCGTAACTGATGGTTTAAGCGGCATTGACGATAGTATCCATAGTATTTATCCAAATGCTCAATTTCAACAATGTTGTGTCCATATCTCTAGAAATATTGCTCATAAGGTTCGTGTTAGTGATCGACAAGAAGTCTGTAATGATTTTAAATTGGTTTATCAAGCAGCTTCAAAAGAAGAAGCTATGAATCAAATAAGTTTTATGATAGATAAATGGAAAAAGCAGTATCCACGAGTAGTTAAATTACTCATGAATCCTGCTATATTAACCTTTTATAATTTTCCTCCATCAATCAGAAGAACCATTTATTCAACTAACTTGATTGAAGGTTTTAACAAACAATTAAAGAAATATACAAAAAGAAAAGAACAATTCCCTAATGAAGAATCTCTAGAGAGATTCTTAGTTTCTCAATTCAACAACTATAATCAGAAATTTTTGTGTCGGATTCATAAAGGTTTTAAAGAAATACAAGATACATTAGAATCAATGTTTTAACTTAACCGACAGAATGGTTTTTTCCATTTACACATAATTCTTGACGCAACCTTTTCTACTTTCATTTTATATACGGTTTTACTTTAACATGGATATCCTTTATAACATCGTTTATCATATACTTTTTTTTGAGTATTATTTGCGGTTTTATAGCGACTCTTTTCATTGGATTAGCCTCATCATTATTGACTGCTATTATCGGTCTCACAGCATTGGGAAATGAGATTTGGTTATTTTTTCCATTTACATGGGGCAGTCGTCTTATTACAATAGACACCAACAATAGTTCATTAATTAATTTTTTTATGAACACACAGACTTAGGCTCTATACTTTTATTATGCCCTGTAATTTTCTTTTTTGTATTAATTATTGTTTGCACATCTTTATTTAGAAAATAATGAAACAATTTATTAAGGAACAGTATTATGACATTTCTCCTAAATAAATAGTTACAAAAAAATAGTAGATGTTATTTATACTAAGTATGTCTGAGTACTTTCTTTCAATTAAGTTATATGTCCTTATAGCCCCTATTCTAACAGGGGGCTAACAAGTAACAAGAAACTGTCTCAACTACCCTATTGGGGCTGATATGTCAACGTTCTTGTTGTCACATTCCACAAGGAATGGTCACACGTTTCTTCTTTATTTTTCCGGGTATTCTTTATTGAGTAAACAATTCTTTTCAACCTCTTTGGCGAATGGCAAATATAACTGTCCATCAAGAAGTTCAAGGTTACTTTCTTTGAATCCATACGCCTTAGATGATTTATCATACGTTAACGGATAGAGTTTGGCATCATTGCTTTCTGACGAAACAATGTATAAAACGATGGGTTGTTCTAAAAATTCCGTATTCAACTCTTTGGTAAAGTAAGGGAGTGATTCTTCATTCGCTAAAAAGGCCAATAAACGATCCATACTGAAGGTAGAAAAAGTAGAGGATACAATATGCAGAATGTTTATTTCAGCATCATGATGAAGATACAACTGAGCTTGTTTTCCAAAATGTGTGAAGCCAAGATAGATTTTTTTCTCCTCATCAATCAATTGAAAAGTAAAAGAATCTTGTTCACTTGGCGGAATAAGATTGGCTACGAAAAAATCTATCACCCGATTTAACTGGTTATCATCTGCTATCTGTTCTTTTTTTATCTCTTCAATAATCAATTGTTCTATCGCTGGATTGGTTGCTCCAGCTTTTTTCTTTAGGAGGTTTAAAATATATTGATTTTCGTCATCCCCATATAATAAGTATTCTTCCGTGATATGACCAACATCTGCAATACGTTCCCTTGTTTCCTTTTTAGGAAGATTAATTCCTCTCTCCCAATTATTCACAGTACTTCTTGGCAAATCCCCAATTAATTGACCAAATTTCTCCATACTTAGATTCAATGAATTTCGGATAGTACGTATTCTTTGACCAACCTCTTTTTTGTCAACTTCCATTACGAACCTCCTTCAAACACTTATTTTTACTCATTATAGACTTGTACTTAAATAAAGTACGTCATTCTTTGACAACTAAATAACTCAAAAGGAGGGTACTATGAATGAAATTGATTTAAAAAAAGTAGGGCAATCGGCAAAACTTACAAGAGAGCAACATGGTTGGACTCAAAAAGATGTAGCAGAAAAAATAGGTGTCTCTCGTTCGCTATTAGCCAAGTTTGAATGTGGTACAAGAAACTTATCTGAAGACACCTTAAATCGTTTGTTAGACTTCTTACAAATACCCACAGAAGAAGAACCGACTCACCAAGTCATTATTGATTACCTCACCATTCATTTCTTTTCATGCAACTATCAAAAATTTATTGAAGACATTCTAGGCATCGCAATGAAACACTTAGAGTTTTATGAATCAGCCCCATTAGGCTATATCGGACGCTATACGTGGAATAACGTTATTAATATCCTCATTTCAGCAAATGATCCAAACAAAGGAACACTGATTGAACTGTCTGGTCAAGGTTGCCGTCGTTTATCTATGTTAATAAAAGTAAGAAAAAGAAACTGGAAAAATTTTATCCAACAAGTCTTTGATTATCAAGGAAATTTTACTCGAATTGATTTCACTTTGGATGATTATGTTGGCATGCTCGATATTCCAACATTAGCAAAAAAATCGATTTAGGACATGTTCAAACCAATTTTCGTAATAGTGATTTGATTCGCTCCAAAAATATTGCAGGCAATGATTCAAATGGGACAACACTTTATCTCGGCTCTAAAAAAAGTTTATGCCACTTTTGTTGGTACCAAAAAAATTATGAACAAAGAAGGCGAAGAGGGATCCCTTTAGAAGAAGCTGAAATTATAAATCGATATGAACTACGCTATCGAAAAGAAAAGGCGCAACGACTTGCAGAGCAAATTCTAAATTACTCAGATTTCACCACACTCTTCTTTGAACTAGTTAACGCCGCTATTTGTTTTTATGATCGTTCCCCAGAAGAACCAAACGCTAAAATTGATACCGCATGGGCTACTTTTATTAATAAGCACAACAAAATAGCCTTAACCTTAGAAACATCGCCACAGACTTTTGAGAAAAGTATAAGTTGGCTACTATATGGTGTTGCACCCACACTCTCATTTATTCATGCAGTAGATCAAACCTTCCATTCCTCTCATTTAAATAGCATTATTGAAAATGCCACGATGAAGCCTCGACAAAAAAAGATTCTTGAAAATATGGAATCAGAACCACAATTCTACCAAGAAGAAATTGCATATTATTCTCATCAAATACAAGAAGTCCTAGAAGGAAAAGCAAAACAATAAAAAAATACTACTTACACAACTAAATATACACACCAAAGTAAAATTGACGAAAGGATATACACACTAAGAAAGACACCATTATTACTCAAGAACTTCCCTATTTACTTACTAGAGAACAAGCTTCTAAGTTTCTTGGAATCGATCCAAAGTCATTTGATAAATTTATTCGTGCCAACGATGATTTAGAACGCTTTATGATTGGAAGACAAGAACGTTACACTATTTCCTCTCTTTCAACTTTTGTCAAAACTCATTCTATTCAAAATTGTATGATGGTTGATAGTATGCTAATTTCCAGATACAATATTTATGTATTCAACTAGCATCTATCAACCATCTTTCACTGAAAGGAATTGATAGGAATGGTAAGTATCGTAAAAAGAGGAAGTACATACCGTGCTCAGATTTCACTATACAAACACGGAGAACACAAAAAATTAACAAAATCATTTACATCAAAAAAAGAAGCACAACGTTGGGCTTTAGAAAATGAATTAGAAAAAGGAAATGGTAAGCAATTGGCAGAGCGTAACACCACTTTTGCTGATTTTTTTGAAAACTGGATGTATGTTATAAAGAAAAATGATGTTAAAGAAACAACATTCCAAAATTATATAAGAACATCAAAAATAGTAAGAAATTTGTTTCAAGATATTCAGTTAAAAGATCTCAATGATATTGTGATTCAACGTAAAATTGATGAATATGCTAAGACACATTCAAAGAAAACAACTCATGAAGTTTTGTTGAAAATAAAAACTGCTTTAAGAGATGCTTATTTTAGAGGTTACTTAACAAATGATTTTGCTGGATTAGTCAAAACAAGAGGAAAAGAACTTCCTAAACGGAATAAAGCTTTATCTATTATGGACTTTAAAAAGCTTCGTACATACGTTTTAGAGCATTCTGACAGAGAGTTTAACTTACTGGTGTTAGTTGCATTAGAAACTGGGATGAGACGTGGAGAACTACTGGGAATTAGAAAAGAAGATTTATTTGAATACGGCATCAAAGTAAGACGATCAATTAGTCCGACTTCTACTGACACTTCACTAAAAACAAAAAATTCTAAACGTGATGTTTCAATTAATAAAGAAGTCTATGATTTACTTAATCAGTTAGTCGCTAAAGATAATGGCTATCTATTTGATCCTGACGGCTTTCAACAGTCGGCTAAACTCAGTAAACTTCTGAAAAAATTAGATATCGATAGAACCACTTTTCATGGTTTAAGAGATACTCATGCTTCATTCCTTTTTTCTCAAGAAATCGATATAGCTTATGTCTCTCAAAGACTTGGACACATTAATATTCAAACAACTCAAAACTATTATCTGCAATTAATGCCAGAAAAAAAGCACCAGCAAGATGCCGATGCTTTAAACCTTTTAAATTCTTTGTCCAGTTGATTTGAACCAACTTGAACCAAAAAACTCTTGTAAACGTTGATACAATAATGAATTGATTAACGTTTTGAGAATTGTGATGCTTTACGAGCTTTTTTAAGACCTGGTTCTTAATTCAGCTGTTTCACCATATGTAAATAGCTTTTAAAATAAGCAATACATTACTTTTTCTTTCATTCAGTTTCATTAAGTTTCAAAAAAACCGTACCACAAACGTACCACACAATAATTGGAGCATGTGCTTATTCATCATTTTATATCTGTAACTAATATATCATTCTTAGCCATTATAGTTTTTATTACTTCTAAGCCAATTTCTGATAAAAATTTATTTTTTGCATTTGAAAGAAAATTGCCTTCATCTACTTTATATAGATTTATTACCTCTGGAATTAAATAGAAAAAAACATATATAGGAATAATATATTCAACATCTTCACTATTCATCATATTGTTGATACTTGAATTTTTTTGAATAACTATTTTCAATTCTTTTCCGTCAGACACTTCATTCAGATAAAAACTCATTGTTCCAATTTCCATTTGCAAATCTATTTTTATAGAAGTAATAGGATATCCATTTGTTATGAATGCTTTAGTTATAATAAGTTCTGCAGTTTGAATACTTGTTCCTTCAAATTGATCTTCTTCACTAACAATTGTTCCAGTAAATCCATTTATATTATCTAAAACAATATCTTCATTTAAGTTTACTTCTTCTTTAATACTTTTATAAAATAACCAATGAAAGAGTTCAGAATCTGTTTGATGGATAGCTGAAAGCGGCTCAATTACATGCTCACCAATCAGTCTTTTTACTCTTCTTAAATCATAAAAATCTGACGAAAATACAATTGCATAAATATCATTGTCAGACTCAACAAAAATCACTTCAACACTTGATGTATTTAAGCGGTCTTCTTTAGGTAATAAAGTTCCTGTATTTTGATCAAAAACTCTTCTGGTACTAAACTCACAAAACGCTGTAACTTTTTGATATGCAAATTTTGTTTCTATACCTTCAAAAGTAATTTCTTCTATTTCAGATTTATTTGTCCACTTATAATAAAATGTTTTTTCTTCTTCTGATAAATCTTTTGGTAAATTTTTTATTGTTAATGATTCTTCATAAATTTTACTTAATAATTTTTCTTCAATGTGCTCCATTTTTGAAAAATCTTTATTTAGCTTTAAAAGTGTATGTCTTTGATTTTTTTGTAAATAATTCATTTTAATTACCTCGTTCCTTCTATCTTAAATTCTTCTATTTTAAATTTACAGTAGTCTTCCAAAAATATTAATCTTGATAATTTACAGCCAGTTATATCTAATTTTATTTTGAACTCTGCATCCGCTTTCAAAGTACGCAAAATATTTAATTCTATATCTATTGGATTATACTTTTTAGACGGGCTATACATTGTAAATATATCGCAATATATAGTTCCGTTACTTTTATCCATGCTATAAACATCATCTGTAGCTATGTACCCATCTGCTAACTCAATAGAGCACATTCTCGGATTTACTAATATAACTAATTTTGCCCTTAGTAATTTACAAATAATCCAAAGTTGAAGTCTATTAAATTTAGAATTAATTTTAATATTTACATACTCTGGCTCATCACTTGTTATATCTAAAGATGTAATTAGTCTACCTTTCTCGTTTATAAAACTCACTTTTATCATAGGTCTAAAAAAGTAGGTAACAATCTTTGAAAGTAAGTTAAAAATAACAAGAACTAATACATAGCCTATAGCTACAAATAAAGCAAAAATAAAAGCACTTAATTTCTCTTGTGTTTTCACTGATAATTTTAAAGCACTAAAAAAGGCCAATATATTAGTCATTACTTTGTCAGAAAAAAATAACGCTAATATACTGCCTATGAAAGTTGCTACTGCGTCTAATGATTTAGACTTTATCTTTTCACTCATTTTCTCAATTCTCCTGTAAATAAAAATGTTACTATTTTCATAAAAATAGAATTCTTATTTATATCAAGTGATGGAGAAACATATATAGCTCCAGTTGAACTTATTCTAATTTTATTATTCGATTCTTTTAAATCTATGTATTGAATTTTTTGACTATTTTCTTTCAAGAAATTAGAAATATCAATTATTGGATCTTTTTCCGTAAGCATGCTCTGAACATAGTCTTTTTCACTCATGGATTCTTCGCTGTTTTCTTTAAACGAAAAATCAATAAAATCTATGCCATCTATTTGAGAAACTACGAGTATCAAAGCCAGCATTTTATAATTAGTTACAACCAGAGGAGATACATATCCTATACTAAAATAATTACTTATTTTATCTTCATTCAATAAATACGTATCTGGGGTCACACCAATACACATAAACTGACCACTATCATCTTTCATAAAATTACTTTTACTCGAATGCAAAGATGCAAAACTCTTCTCATCAGAATAAAAAGAATCGTTTAATATTTGATAAGCTTTATAAGTTTTCACAATCTTCACCTCTTTCATTTTATATCAATCAACTCAATTATAAGTTATTATTCATAGAATTACTATTACTTTATAGAGTTAACTTATTACTTATATTTAATTTAACAAAATTAATATTATCTACTTTAAGTATTAGATTAAAATTTTTTCTTAATACTTAATAATTTTAAGCATCATATTTATAGATGACATTAAATCTTCATCTGAGAACGTATTTCTTTCATTCTCTGGGTGATGGATGATGTTTCTTATAAATGTTGGTAATGTATAGTTAATTATAGTTGTATTTCCAGTAAAACTCTCTTTTATATACTCAATATTTCTATTCAAGCCTTTATATTCAAGCCATTGATCCATTGCTGTTACTGATCCCAATATATTCTCTGCGGTTACTGCATGTTTTTGTAATCTGCCATACAATTTATTATGCTGGATTATAAAATTTTTATCATCAAAATAATTTATATCTTCTATTGTAACCCAACCACTTTCTATAAGATCATAACAAAACCAATTTAAATCATACTTTAAATTCGATTCATTTTCACAAAATAATCTTAAAATTATATATCTATCCATTTTTATAAGAATAAAGTCTTCCAATCCATCATAAAACTCATCTTTGTTCTTTTCATTATCATTTAAATACTTCCTTTTTATACTAATATAATCTTCATTTGCTTTGATATCATTTGCTAACCATGAATAAAAATTATCATTATATCTATTTTCCCAATCTTCCGAAAGGAATCTATCAGTAATTTTATCTAAATCAATATTCATTACTATGCTTTTTAATAATTCAAAAGTTAGTATACAGTCATGATTTTTGGACCAAATATTCAACTGATGATTAAACTTACTTTCTACTTCATTCAAAGAATATCCTAAATTATTAAGCCTAAATTTTACATCTATTAATTTTTCTGATATTGCTAATCCACCTTCATAATAATTATAATCATCATATTTTTTTTGAAACTCTTTACTTTCATATAACCAAGAATGAGCATTGTAAAAGTAATTTTTTCCCCAGTCAATACATAAATTATTAATACTTAGATTTATTATTGTTCCCATATCCAAAAATCTCCTTAAATCAAGTATAAACATTTAGTATTTAAATTAAATATAAATTCTTAATTCTTATTTTCTTTATCTAATTTAATTATTCCATTAATCAAGTTTAATACTTGTTCTTTATCATTTGCAATCGATATATCATATTGTATTTTTTTAAGATCATCATCCGAACTTTCAAAACTAAAAAATTCATCATAACTTACTCCTAAGCCACTGATAATCTTATCCAAAAGCTCTAATGAAATATTATTTTTTTGGCCCCTCTCAATTTTTCCTAAATAAGATAAATCTATTCCTGCCCTATTCGATAAAATTTCCTGAGTTATCTCTTTCTTTATGCGTAATTCCCTTATCCGCTTTGATACTTCATCATTTAACATTAGGTTCTCCTCACCTTATTCATTCTTCCTTTAAGCATATATTTTTTCTACTTATTTTTTTAGGTCTCAAAAACCTTTTAAAGATGTTAAAATAAGGAATATATTACCTATACATAACTAAAAGGAGGAAATTATGAAGAATAGAGATTTTTCAACTGTTCAATCATCTAAACAGATTGAAAAAAAAGTAATGAAGAAAGCAAAAAAACAATGGGTGGTAAAAGGATTATTATTTTCTACAATTTTAGGAAGTAGCCTACTTTTATCAAATGTTGAAACTTTTGCTCAAGAAATACAAAAAGAATGGAAACCTCGAACATCAGAACAAATTAAGGAAGAAATCAAAGGAAACGAATACATTATTAAATGGGGAGATACTCTTTCTGCCATCTCTGTCGCTACTGATATTTCAATTAATCGTCTTGCTGAAATTAATCAGATTACTAACATAGATTTAATTTATGCAGGTAACAAGTTAGTATTCGGAGGAGAGATAAACTCAAAAACTGGTGAAGATAATCGTGTAGTTGCAGTTCAAGATAGCAAGGGTAAAACATCAGTTGTTATCAATACTGATGAAAACAAACCTTTAGTGAACCAAAAAGAAACTAATAAAGCTAAAGAAACAGAAAACAACGGTGGGACGTATACACCACCTAAAACAGATAATAATGGGAGTAAACCTCTGCCAGAAGTTCCAACTGTTCCTAAGCCTAAACCAGAAGAACCTGTTCCACCTGTAAAACCAGTAGATCCAGTAAAACCAACTGATCCTGAGCCACCTGTCGATCCTGTTAATCCAGGAAAAACTGAGGCAGATAAAACTCAGTTAACTGCTTTATATAATTCAACGATTGATTATAAATCAACTGATTATGAAGAAAATTCATGGCTTCAATTCAAGAATACAAGAAATGAAGCTAAGACTGTCTTGGATAACAAAGAAGCGACTCAATCTGAAATAGATAATATGACTGTTAAATTACAAAGTGCCATTAATGGTCTTGTTCCTATCGCAACTCCTGAAATAGTTGATAAAACAAACTTGCTTAATCTCGTTGAAGAGGTAAAAGATTATCAAGAAAGTGATTATACGACTGAGAGTTGGTCTGTATTCTATGATAGTTTTGTTTCTGGAACGGATGTATTAGCTAATGAAAGTGCCACTCAAGAAGAAGTTGATAGTGCTTATAAAAACTTAAGTCAATCCATCTCTTCTTTAGAAAAAGTAAAAGAGGTTAATAAACAAGATTTAATTGTTTTATATGACTCTACTGCTTCTTTAAACCCTGATGACTATACTGAAAAATCTTATAATGACTTCATATTAGCGAAATCTGATGCTAAGTCTGTGATTGATAATCCTAATGCTACAGTCGATGATGTTAATAAAGCTCAACAGTCTTTACAACAAGCTATTGATTCATTAGAAAAAATCGTTGTAGTAGATAAAACTAAACTTATTGAATTATATGATTCTACTGCTTCTTTAAACCCTGATGACTATACAGAAAAATCTTATAATGACTTCATATTAGCAAAATCTGATGCTAAGTCTGTAATTGATAATCCTAAAGCTACAGATGATGAGGTTAATAAAGCTCAACAGTCTTTACAACAAGCTATTGATTCATTAGAAAAAGTAGTTATAGCGGATAAAACTAAACTTATTGAACTGTACGACTCTACTGCTTCTTTAAATCCTAACGACTATACAGAAGAGTCATGGAACAGTTTTATCATTGTGAAAGCTGATGCAAAATCGGTTATTGATAACCCTAATGCAACTCAAGAAGAAGCCGACTCTATTAATCAATTATTATTAGAAAAAGTAGAGAATCTTGAGAAAAAAGCAGAAGAAAGTGACTTTTCAAAATTAGCTGAAAAAACACCGACATACTCACTATCAATGACTGAAAAAATAGAAGCATCTATCAATGCTTTTAGGATACAAAATGGTGAAAAATCACTTCCTATAAGCCAACGTTCAAGGGAGTTATCAGATGCAGATGCAAAGCAGAATGTAAGTGATGACTACATGAACTGGTCAGCAGATCACAACGAAAACGCAATTGGAACAACATTTTCTATAATTGGCGCTACTAATGAAGATGAAGCAGTACAAAAAGCCATGACTAACTGGATCAACTCACAAGGACATCACGACGCAATGCTATGGGACGATAATGGAGACATTGGTGCATCTGTGTATGTTATGAAAACAACAAAAAATGGAACAGTTATTTATACTTTTGAATTCATTGCAACCATGTATCCTGACTGGATGTAAAATAAGGAGGAGGTCTAAAAAATATGTGGGCTTGTATTTTTACAGTGATAATTTTATGGGGAGCTACAACAGGTGTTAACATCATGTTTCCCCACTTTTCAAATTTAATAAGAGTTGCAATTTATATTTTAACGTCTATAATGTTATACTTTTTCGGAAATGAATTGGTGATTCTTCTGACGGTTATGCATAATATTATTTTCACTATCATTTTTGGTAAACGAACACTGTTGAATGGTATGCATACTATCGGAGAAAAAAATAGACAAAAACATAATGATAAAAATAATCAATAATTTCTTTTATTTTAACTAATACAATAAAAACTCGTAACAAATCTTCTAATGTTGATTTGCTACGAGTTTTTTATATTTTATATGGCTTTTTTTTCATTGCTCTTACTTGAATACTTTTTAATTTATTACATGTAGATTCATACACCTCTACCAACTCGTTACTTACTTCTTTTTCTACATTTAATTTTTCAAGACTCCATTTATATTCTTGCTCTGTATTTTTTAGTAATTTTTCTTTTTTCATCTGCTTATATTTTTCATTATTAGCAACATGCTCTTTTAACAATCTAACGTTATCCTCTACTGTAAATTCTCTTTCTTCAACACCTACTCCAAAAAAGGTTTCGATATTTCCTTCCATCAGATTTATTTCAAAATCCTCTTCAAAATACTTCATTTCTTTTTCTGAAAACAACGTATGTTTTCTTTCGACAATATCTTCTATTGTTGTTGTTAATTCATGAATCTTGTAACCCATGTTATAAATTGTGTCATCTACAAAAATTTTGTATATTTCTTCTAAAATAGCAAAAAGTTCATTCTTAATCCAGTTATTCACAATTTTATCTATTTTAATTAATGAGCATTTAAAATTACCATCATTGTCTATAAATAAATCATTAAAACTCCAAATAAACTCATGCTTATATTTCTTCCAAATGTAATCTAACGGTTTCTGATACTTTTCTAAATATAAATTCTCTTCACATGATGAGGCTAAAAAATCCATCATTTTTACATGATGTAAATAAGTTACAAAAGTTGCATCATATAAAAAAAGTTTTTCTAATAAGTTTAATTCTTTTTCAAATTGAGGATAATCATATTCTTTTTCAATATAAAAAAAACTTACTTTTTTTATATGAACACTACAAGCAAAACTATAAAAAATGAACTTTACTAATTCTTCCTGCTCTTCTTCAGTACCAAAAAAAACTTCCTCAACATCCATGTTCAATCCTTTTGCTATTTTTAATCCAACATTATTCGGCAAGAAATTTTTATATTTTATTTTTCTGTTTTCCTGTTTTTTCTTTTTTTCTTCTTCTGTCATGTTTTCATCACTTTTTGACAACTTTTCATCACTAACTTTTATAAGACGATTATTCTCAATAGCAGAAATGTATAAATTACTTCCAAAAATAATCTGCGATTGTTTAAGTCCTGCAACTTCTCTCTTCTCTTTTACTCTACTTGAAATTCTTTCTCTTAAATATTTATATACTTCTATTTTATCTTCCATTTTCTCACAACCTCCACTTATATGTATACATACCATTTTACTTCTTTTTACCCACCTAATCAACTGTTTTGGTATTCGTTTAAATCATATACTTAGCTCATCAGTTAAAGAGAGATGACCAACTCTTGACTGAAGATGACTATCGGTAAAAACACTGGTCATGTATTTATTGATAGTTAGAAAAATAGGAGGTATACAAAATGATTTTCTTCAAAAAGAAGAAAAAAACTGCTGTAAAAGAAATTGTTCAGTCTGGTAATTTTTCAGATGATACTGACATTCAAGGTTTTCATTGGTGTGAAATTAAATCAATTCAGCAAATACCTTTACCAGAAGATTATAAATCTTACAATTTCATACTAAAAGATGGAAAAATTGGAAGAATTGCTTCAATAACACAAGCAAAGAAATCTACTTCTATTCAATTTGATGTCATTCTTAACAATCCTAATAGTCAAAATGCAGAATTTAGAACATATTTTAATGACAATTTATTGTTATTAATTAAAGAGTTTTTATAAAAATAGAAATTCTTCTTGAAGAGCCATAGAAACGCTGTAACAGCGTTTCTCCTCTTTAAGTAATAACTTTTAGAAAGAGAGATCAAGTGATGAAAACAATCAAAAAAAATATTAAATATGCCTGTTCAGCTCAATATTTTGGATTAGATAAATTTACTGTTTCACTTCTATTTTCTACTCCTGTGCTGCTATTTCTATTAATTTTGAATTTAACATTTGGATTCAATAAACAAAGTCTATCTTTGATACTCATAATTCTTATGATAAATGGAGTTTTATTCATTAACAAAAAAAACAAAATTAATTTTCTGTGGAATTTAAAATTCTCTAAGTTTATTAAGAACAACAAATTAGGTGACTTTCAAACAATTGATGGAAAACAAATTTTCAAAAACTCAGCAACTATTTACTACTTTTTAGACAGTGATTCCTATCTTCATATTCAGATTTACACTAAAGGAAATCATTACACTAAGAAAGCTCAAAACCTCGATGCTGAATTAATGTCTCTTGTAAAAAAAGAGCTAACAAACAAATTAATCTTTGCTGAATACACTGAGTATATTTTCTATCTATCAAATAATAAACGCTATTCAATGAGTGAAGAATTACTCCATTTAAATTCTAATAGAGATGAATTATCTTTCAATCACTCTGTAAACTGGAATCTCTACAAGGAACCCCATTTATTAGTTGTAGGTGGTACAGGATCAGGGAAAACATTCTTCTTACAGGAGCTGATTTTAAAAGCCTATAAGAAAAAATGATAATTAACATTATTGACCCTAAGAAAGCAGATTTATATCAAATCGGAGTTAATTTTTTTAATGAAAATACTGCCGATTCAACTGAATCTATCATAGACCTATTAACTCGAAACATTCAAATCATGAATGAAAGATATGAGCTTATTAGAAATGGAATCGGGACAACTGCAAAAGATCATGAATTATCTCCGATTCTAATTTTTTTCGATGAAGTTTCTGCAGCTATCGCAAGTTGTAGTTCTAAAGATAAAAAATCCATTCACAGCCTTCTCGCTACTCTAATTTTAAAAGGTAGACAAGCAGGGATCTTCATCATTTTAGCAACACAACGTCCAGATACAGATGCAATCCCTGGAAACATAAGGGATCAACTGTCGGTGAAGATTGCCTTTGGTAATTTATCACAAGATGGATTGCGAATGACTTTTGGTTCATTAAATCAAGAACTAACTTCGATAGATAATACTGAAAAAGGACATGGATACATTCAATTTTCAAGTAACACAGGGAATCCTCAAAAATTTGTTTCAAGTTATTGGGAGACAAATTTTAATTATATAAAAGAATTAAAAAACGTCCAGAGCTCTGAAAGACGAGAAACGCTGAAGCTTAACTAATCAAATGGTTAGAAATGAAAGGAAAATTACTATGAAATACAAATTAAATTTAAATAACCTATTATCAACTGCAACAGAACCTACAACAAAATTCATTTATGAAAATGGAGAAAAAACTGAAAAGATTTCTGGCTATGCTTATCGCCTATTAGACTTAGAGTTTGGTGAACCAGTTATCGTTGTATTACCAAAATTAAAAGAAATTCCTGTCTCAACTTATGTCAATGTTGTGAATGCAATTGGTACTCCTTATAAGAATCAAAATGGAGCTGTTTTAATGAGTATCAAAGCTGATGATATTCGCAAAGCAAATTAGGTTGTCTCAGCTTTTGAATGATAGTTTGCTTGTCTTGATTATGTCTCTGACATAATCAAACAGACAAGCGAATCAAACTATCATCTCTCTTAAATTTTGTGTCAAAATACTCATTTCCCTTTAGCTACTTGGGCGGAGGGCTTGTTATCCGCCCAAATTATATTTGTGTCAGTGTCAGAATAAAATTCACTAATTAATCTTTTCTCGACTACTACAGACTTATAAAGCTTGCTCTTTAAAGGTTTTAACAAATTTATATGAAAAAAATTACAAATAGGAATTAGCACTTAAAAATGATAATTGGTTTTAACCTTTTCTTCTCTGTGCTAAGAAAAAATACTGGAGGATTACACTATGTCTACAAAACGAAAAAGAGAACGTAATATGATGTACGTTCAGAAATTTAAATATTTACCTTTTGAAAATCTTGAGGAAGTAATTAAATGTATAGAAACTAAGATTAAGCCAACTGAGTTTGCGGCAATCATCCATGATAAGGATGAAAAAGATGACGGTTCCCTAAAAGATGAACATATACATGTCATGCTTCATTTTGAAAATGCTCGTAGTATAGAAAATATTGCAAAGTTGCTTAAAGATAAGCCACAATCTATCCAAAAATGGGATAAAAAATTAGAAACTGGCTACTCATATTTAATTCACGAAACCGAAAACTCAAAACATCAGCATCAATACGATCCAAAAGAAGTAACTGCCAACTTTAATTACTTAAAACGTATAGAAAAAATTAGAAAATCAATTGAAAATAACAATTCAAAAAAGAAAAAAGAAAAAATCAAAATCGATGAACTTTTAGATCTCTTATTAAAAGGAAAGATTAGTAAAGATAAATTAGAAGCATCACTAAATGGATCAGAATTGGCTAAATATCATAGACAGATTGAAGTTGTCGACAAAAAAAGAGAACAGAGACGATCCGACAGATGGATAAAAGCAAGGGAAACTGAAGGGGCACAAAGTAAAACGATATGGGTATTTGGATCTGCGGGAACTGGCAAAACTCAATTAGCTAAAAAAAGAGCTGAAAAAGAAAGTGGTTCTTATTATATTGGTGGTTCAAGTAATGATCCCTTTCAAAATTATATTGATGAAAACATTGTCATTCTTGATGAGTTAAGACCAAACGATTTTGAATACAGTGATTTACTACGAATGTTTGACCCACACAATTTTAGAATTTGTGCACCTTCGCGATACCAGAATAAAAATTTAACAGTTCATACATTCATTGTCACTACACCATATAGTCCAAAAGATTTTTTCAAAAAAATCATCAAAATTAAAGGTAAAAATTTTGATTCAGAAATTGATACCTTCTTTCAATTAGCAAGAAGATTGGATGAAGTGATTCATATTACGCAAAAAGAAAATCGAAAATTAACTTATGATAAAAAATTAGATGATTTTATTTAAATCAATAGAAAGGAACTGATTGGAATGAATGAAGTAATAATAAATGATTTTTTGGAAATGTTAAGCATAAAAATTAGTAAAAAGCTCATAGAACAATCTTCTATAGCAGATAGCCATTATTTTACTAAAACAGAAAATAGATATATGAATAAAACAGAAACTTGTAAGTACGTTAATGTTAGTAATAACACATTAAACAAATGGATTCAAAATGGATTTCCTGAGATAGTGTGTGGTGGTATCACTCGTTATTCAAAAGATGAAATTGACCTATGGATGAAGCAACATTTGAAAAAATAAATAAAAGACGATATTATAAGGAGCATAGCACATGCTCCTTTTTAAAGGAGATAATTTTATGTCAATTACACAATTAAAAAGCGGAAGTTTTCGGGCAGAAGTATACTGTCCAAAAGAATTTAGAAAAGAATTTGGATTAACTGGAGAACGTTTTAGAGGAACACGTATTACAGAAAAGGAAGCTAAAGATTTAGAAGAATTATTTAATTCATATATTAAATTCGCAAAATCTGGGCATATTATTCCTATAGAGAAAAAGAATAAACAAGAATCCCAATCTAATGACTTTCTATTCAAAGATTTTTACAAACATTATTGGTTAAGTGAGTACAAAAATGGTCGTACTGCAAAATGTTCTAACAGAGTTCCTACAAGAGCTACCGTATTACAAACTGAGAACATTTTCAAATGTCAGATTTTACCAATTTTTGGAGACTACACAATTTCTTATCTTAATGAGAATAAACAATTAGTAGTAAGAAAATTAAATGAAATTGCCGAAGAATACGCTAATATCAAAACTGTAAAATCTTATTTTAATCAAATTTTTGATTTGGCAGAATTTGAGGAAGTAATTGAAGTTAATAAAATAGAGAAAGCTTTACGAAGAGTAACAGATGTAAAAAAACAAAAAATAAAAGCTCAGAAAAACTTTAAAGAGGAAGCTCTTTCCGTTGATGAATTAAATGAATGGATACAAGCCTTTGAATCAGAATTAATTAATGGTTCGCTGATTTTTATGGACTATCTTTTATTTCATCTCACTTTAAAAACTGGTATTCGAAAAAGTGAAGCCTATGCTTTCCAATGGAAACATGTTGATTTCAAAAACAATTTTTTGTATTTAGTACAAAGTTTGGATAAAGAAGGAAACATAAAAAATACTAAAGGAAATAAAAAAAGTAAAATCCCACTACCATCTGAGTTATCTGATCTTCTTTTAAAATGGAAAAATTCTCAATTAATTGAGTTAAAAAATATGGGTATTACATTTAATGATGAACAATTTATTTTTACGTATACAAATGATGATGGAAAAGTAAATTCAAAAGTTCATATTGATTATTTAAACTACCGTTTAAATACTATGAAACGAAAATATCCTAATTTAGCAAAACTTAATCCTCATAAATTAAGACATACTTTTGCAACTTTAGCTTGTGA
Organism: Vagococcus carniphilus; assembly: GCF_014397115.1. Taxonomy (NCBI): domain Bacteria; kingdom Bacillati; phylum Bacillota; class Bacilli; order Lactobacillales; family Enterococcaceae; genus Vagococcus; species Vagococcus carniphilus. Next base: position 237,273 of record NZ_CP060720.1, on the reverse strand, counting down.
AGGTGGAGCAAATATAGATACTATTCAAAAAGCTTTAACTCATAGTGACACTGCAACTACAAGTGTTTATATCAATACTAATATGTATAAGGTTGATCCTACAGCATACGAAAGTTTTGAGAAAAGAATGAAAGAAACAGAATGATTCAATATATTGTTCGTACCAATTCTCGTACCACGAAATAAATAAGAACAAAAAAAGACACCTTCCAAACAAATGAAAGATGTCTTGAAACGTTGATATATAAGCAATATTAACGCTTAGAGAATTGTGATGCTTTACGAGCTTTTTTAAGACCTGGTTTTTTACGTTCAACCATACGAGCGTCACGAGTTAACAATCCTGCACGTTTAAGAGCTGGACGGAAATACCTATTTGACAGTCTTTTTAAGGTGTTAGAAACTTGCTCAATATTTTAGAGAATTCATAAAAAAAGTAAATAATTAACAATTAAATCAATAAATGGTGGCAATTTGGTGGCAACTTTTATGTTATTTAATGCGAGCTAGTTCAATATTTATAACATATTAATCTTACTCAGATAACGTCATCTTATTTTTCTTCAAAAACGTTTAGATTGATATCTTATCTACACTACTCTCCACCTACTTCATTCTTTAATTAAATTCAAACCTATTATCATCTTCACCAATTATTTTTCTTGAAAGTTGCTCATATTTCCAATTATTTTCTTCAAAACAAAATGATGCAATATACGGTTTAAAAAAATTATCTCCACTCAATTTATTTTTATTTATCCCACTATCATCAGAAAAATCATCTAAAATTTGATTTACTTCATAATCTTGTTCTAAATCTTTGCTTTGACTTACAATTAATTTTACTCGTGTATCTTCAAGATATTTTTGTTTCAAATAACAAGTTAGTTTATATACAAATTTAGAGCTCCCATTAGTTTCATTAGAAGGCGCTTCATCTGAATCAAACATAGCAACTACATCTAATCCAAAAAATTTAAACAATTCAATATAGAATGGAAAATGGATTTTTCCATTTGAAAAATAAAAATTTTGATAATCTAAATCATTTAGTGGGACTTTTTGGAGAATTAACTTTTCAGTTAAACCTTCAACAATGATTACTTTCCTATATAACAAGGTTTGATAAAATTCAAAAGATTCTATGATTGTATTTAAGTATAACTCTAATACCTTACCTTCTGATATAAAAATACCTTCATGATGTTCATTTAGTTCACCACGATTTAGCAAATTTATTTTTTTAAACATATCAGCATGCTTGATAGTGTGTCCATTCTTAATTACATCATTCTCTATATTATCGCGTATATTAGTATATAATTTTTTTATATCTTCCATTGTTCGATTCGTAACCTTGTAATCTATATTTCCTTCATTTAAAGAAATTGAACAAACAAATAATTCGTCAATCCTCACTGAGGATAATTCCAGAAATCTAGCACTATGTGTTGCAATAAAAATTTGGATGTTTGCTTTATTAAATGAATCCAGTAAATCTACAATATACTTTAAATTGGTTTCATCTAAAAAATTTTCAGGTTCATCAAATATAACAATTTCAATTGAATTTAAATTCATAGTCAACAACACATCTAAAATTCTTTTTAATTTTGTTATACCAGAAGAATTACTTTTTAAAATAATATTTGATTGAATATCTCTAATTTTTTTTATAATAGAAAGACTGTTTTCATTTATTACCTCAGTATTCGGTAATTCAGCTGTTTCTTGCCCTCGTGATTGTTCATTAGAATATACATAGATATTATTATCAATCTGCACTTTATTTCTACTTTTTAAAAAAGAATATTCACCAATCTCATCAAAAAATAAAGTTGTATCTTCATTCCGTTCAAAAACTTCTTTTAGGGTATGAGTTTTCCCTGAAGAATTGGGACCAATTAAATAATTTCTTCTTTGATTTAAAATCTCTAATTTGTCAGCAATAGTTTCCATAAACTAACCTCTTACCTTACTTAATATCGCATAACAATATTTCTGCATTAACATATTTATTTCATTACTTGTTAGTTGAACATCTTTATTTTCATAAATATCCTTTAAATTCTTTATATCTTCAGAAGGACCATCAAAGTTTCTAGGCGAAATTTCATAAATTAATTCTAACTTTTCCATCAATAACTTTAACTCTTGTGAAGTATCACATTGCCAAAAATTAATTTTATATTCAAAGGCTATATCTTGGTAATTTTCATAAGTGTAATCACCTAATTTTTGATTAGGTAATGCCTTGTCTAAGTAATTAAAGTCTACTGCTAATTGCCAAGCAAACATCATATCAGAAATAATATGAGAAGTTCTATCTTTTAGATTATATGGTTCTATTTCCAACATAACTTCTCTAGGTAATTTATTAAATTCACCTTCCCAAAAAACAATGATATCTTCCAATTCATCAATTAGTAACCCTCTTTGACTTTCTCTTTTTGGAATTAGAGTTGTTCCTGTATATAAATATTCTTCCCTTAATATAGGTATTATTTTTTTATCAAACACAATTAAACCTGCATTAGTATCATCATTATAATTAGACGGGTTTAAATCTCTAATTTTCATATCATCAAGATTTACTACCTTAATATCAATTTCTTTTTCGTTATTTTGAATTTCAATATTTTCAAAATCTAATACTATTGTTCCCCTACAGCTAGTTGATGTGTAATCCCTAAATGCATTTCTTCCATCCCCATCTATATTAACTATATCTAAATATCCTCCTAAAATTGCTTTTGAAGAAGGTATAACACCTTCATAGTCTTCAATATTTAGTAACTTGTCCTTGAATCGTAGCTCAAATTCTAATGCTATTTTACTTTCTTTTATTACATGTGGAGTCATTTCAAATGGGATTTCATCCGCTAAGGCTTCTTTATTAATCAGTAAATATTTACTAGATATAGTTTCATTTGTTTTTTCTTGTTTAGAGTATTTAAATAATGGTAGTTCTTCAAATCCATTATGATTTTCAATGTATTGATTCACATGAACATCGTTAGTGATACTCTTTTCCCAAATCATATTGTTATTAACAAGTATTGGATTCATTTCATATAAATCTTTGTGATTATAGTTTCTTTGAGTAATCACATTAAATGCTTTTTCCTTTTCTTCCTTTAAAGTATATAACGAAACACCAGTCAAATTATTAACAAGCCATGTAGAGTCAACCTCGACTTTCTCATCAACCACTACTATTTTAGAATAAAAATCGATTTTTTCATCTTTAGAAATATAATTTCCTATTTCAATTATCGCTGGAATATAATTCCCTTCAATCTGTTCAATATAATATGAAACTATTAGATTAACTAAATCTTCTTTATTTTTGATTCCCTTTAACCTACCAAACAAGAAGCATACCTCCCATTTCTATATTAAACTTATTATATCACTGTAAAGATAAATGATATATGATACTTAGTGCATGAACAGCCACATGACTATTAGCCTTTCTGATATAGAATGTATCTTCATTGATATTATAATGATTATCTACACAATCATCTTTAGTTTTCGTTTTGACTATAAATTTAATAGCACCAGAATAAAATTTATGTATGTATTCAATTGGAGTTAATATTTCATTTTTTGTTCTTCTGTATACGTCAAACTCGTTGCTTATTTGAGTAATATCAATTAATTTGTTAATCGAGAATAACTCCATTTCAATTCCATTCACTTCTAAATCCTCTGCTAATAATTGTAATTCTCCAAACGTAATTTTTTCTTCATTGCACATGCAACAACACCTTCCTATAATTTATTTGTATTTACTGCTTATTTTTAATCAATTAAACTTTTTTACTTTTCAAAAACACTCCTCAGACAAAATGTTATGGATAATTCCCCACAAGATTTTCTAACTTGCACGAGAAAGTGGTTTTTTAAAATTTAAGTGCCTTTAGCCCTTTAAAATTAAATAAAATAATAATTTAGTCAACAATAAAAATACGTTGATTTTATTGGTTATTTTCAGTGTGATTTTTTAAGTCACTTTTTTTATTTTTTGAGAGATAATTTTCTAAGCCTAATATTTATTATAGTCATCTTTCATAATGGATATTTTAGAAATAATCTTAGAAATCAATAATTTTATACTGACACCTATTCCAAATAATAAATTATGATAAATTCAGAACATAATATGATTCTTAGTTAGCTTTCTTATTTAGATGAAGCAACGACTCTCGTTGCTATTACTGACTATTATTAGAAATCTATCTTATAGACAGATGTTTATGGAATTGTTTAAAACTATAATTACTACCAGTTGTTATACTTAAAAAAGTTAAGTTCTTCAAATCCCCCCTAAAGAAGAATATATATATAATTCTTCTTTGGGGGCGATTTCAACAAGGTCAATTATTAAACCTATTTTAGATTACTTTTTAATGAATTACACAAATTCATAAATTCATGTCTAAGAACTAAATTAAACTTTCTTATTACCTAATTATTTCTAACATAAACAATACTTTGTCTCACTATATCTTCAGAAATATTATACATCTCTCTATTTTCCTTATTCACATTAATAAGTAATAAATCATAGGTATTACAGATATTCATTCGACATTGCTTAATTAAATCTCCAGCATCTAGTTTAGTCTTTTTCTTTAAATACCTAGTAATATAAAATATAATTTCCTTTTCAGAAACATAATTTTGTTTTTCTATCTTAGTCAACATGTACTTCGCTATTTTTTGCTCAGTATCTTTTAGGTTCTTTGATAATAAATCTTCATCAACATTAATCTTCTGAGAAATCACTGTAGTTTCTCTTTGATTAAAAATTTTATTCGCTTTTTCTAAACCTATGATTCTACTAATTCCTTCAAAATTTAAAGAGCTAAGAGTAAAATTATTATCATATAAATCTGTTGATATTTTCTCTGAATTATTTAAATCTACATTTTTTATCTCTAAGAAATTAGTATGATGGCGTTGTTTTTTAGCTATTTTATCAGTAAAGGTCTCTGTATAACATGTATATAAATACGTTGGAATATTAGCTTGCTCTAACTTTTCAATATTTTCAGTGATAGCCAACTTATTAATCACTCGTTGAATTCTTTTACTATCATACTTAGTCTTCAATAAACGATTTATTTCACTTGCAATATTTTTACTAGTCAAGCACAGTAAGTGCCTAATTTCTCCTGTTTCAAAATCTTCATAAATATAGTCCGTCATCATATCTAATAAAGATATGGCGATTAATAAATCATTCCCTATAAATTTAGAAAACTTAGGGTACTCTGTATCGAATTTCTTATCTTTTAGAACTCTTCTCAAATAATTAATATCATCAATTTGTTCTGATGCTTTACAATTTCTATCCAGCTTACTATTAGTTAAATACATGATTAAATCAATCGCATGATAATGAGCTTTAGCCCCTGATTCATTGATTAACATAGCGATAACTCGAATAATATCTAGATTAGCAAACGTACTTGTATTAAAGCGATGATAAATTTGAGTCCCATCACTCCACTGAATGACACTAGCACTTGGTTTATCGTCCTTTTCTAAAATATCAGTAAAGGGTTCTCCATCAGGTAATTCTAGAAATTCTCTTATATCTATTGATTGTCGAAGAACGACTCTAGCGTTAGTGTAGCTTGGAAAGACTCTTGAGATTTCTTTATCAAATTTTTTCATGATTATTTCTCTAGCTGCTTCGTTGGATTCTATAGTATTTTCTTTAATTAATTCCCAAACTCTTTTTCGATTAATGATTTCAGTACTATTCTGAGCTACTACTTTAGATATTTTATTTAGAGTTGTAACTTTAGCAGATTTTAACAATACAATATCGCTTGTAAATTCACTTGTGGTTAACACATTACTAAAGTTTATTTTCGTAAAACCACTTGTTGTTCCAAAAAACAATCGATTCGGATTAGAACATTTTTTATCAGCTGTTGGAAACATTCTAAATAGTTTTTTATAGATATTTTCAATTAGTAAATAATCATCTTCTGATTTATCTAATACAAAAACTACTCTAAATTTGTCATATTCACTCTCTTTATCTGAAAAGGTTCTATACATAAAACTAGCATGACTTTGAATAAACAAATGATTTCTAATTGATTCAAAACTAGTTACTCCATGTCTCTCAATGTCTTTAATCGAGTTATCAAAATCTAACATAATGACTTGTTGTTGCTCAAAATTAATTAAATGAATTCGTTCTTCAAAATTCTCGGTTTTGTTAAATGTAGCTAACATACACGTATTGCCATTAATTGCTAATGAATTCGCAAATGCTGGTATACTTATTTCTTCAATTTGTTGAAACATTGTATTTTGAATATTTCCTATTTCATAACCTACTGGTTTCTCAATTCTTCCTTTCTTTTCAATACATACTTTTATTTTCAGAAACTTACACTCCTTCTAATTCACTTAATTTTTGTTTTTCTCATAATAATAATATAACACACACCAACTTTTTTATAAACATATTTATACTACTTTTTTTATTTTTTTGACTATTATTGACAACTTGATGAACACGTGTCGTTTCTTGTATTCAAATTAACCTATTTTAAAAACTACCTCTAAAAACAATAATTTTCGTTGATTTAACAGTATATATTCTGTATTCACTGTAATAAATAAAATAAAAAAACTTTCTCAAACAAATTATTATGGAGAATCACCCATAACATTTTCTAACTTGTTTCTTATAGGGGTTTTTGTAATAAAATAACAAACAATCCTTTATAAATTAATCAATTGATTAATTTAGTCAACAAGAAAATAACCAGTAAATTCAATGATTTTTTAATACGATTTTCAAGTTACTTTTTATAATTTTTGAGAGGTAAACATTCTACCTTCAGGTAATTATTCCTAAGTGAGTAAATTCCATTGTTCTACTAAACCACTGATTAACTATTTTCTAGTTAGATAAAGTAACGATTCTCGTTACTATTACTGACTATTGTTAGGAATTTATCTTATGAACAGATATTTATGGAATTGTTTAAAACTATAATTACTACCAGTTGTTATACTTAAAAAAGTTAAGTTCTTCAAATCGCCCCCAAAGAAGAATTATATATATATTCTTCTTTAGGGGTGATTTCAACAAGGTCAATTATTAAACCTATTTTAGATTACTTTTTAATGAATTACACAAATCCATAAATTCATGTCTAGTAATTCATATTAGTTACTGTATGTCATTATACAAGGATAGCTATCATTCTCAGTTCTTCAATTTATCAGATAAAATAAAAAGAGACATGATTCAATCATATCTCTACTTCTATTTTTCTAATCTTACTACTTAACAACAATCTTCAATATTCCCAAATCTGCATTTTCATATTCACGATACGTTCCTGTATTATCATTAGTTAACGGTGAAATAAAAAGATAATCTGTTTCTTCTATAACCTCACCTTTTTCATTGACGATACTAGCTTTAGAATTGTTAGATAACGAAGATAAGCCATTTTCATTGAATGGAACAATATTATCTGCAAATGGTTCTTTTATAACCTCTCCTGTATTCACATTTATCAGACCGAACTGTCCCTCTGTTTCTAATTGATATGGAGCGACACCGTTACTATTTGGTTTTAGAATTTGTTGAGCGAAAGGTTCTCTAATAATTCTTCCATCCTTAGAAATAATGCCTTGTTTCATTGGCAAGTAATCAGTATTTGAAGGAGTTGTATCATTTGGTTTCAATCCTTCACTTTTATCAAAATAAATCAAGTTGTCAGCCATTCCTATTTCACCTAGTGTTCCATCAGTGAATTCTTGTAAACTACTATTATAGAATCTAACGATTTCAATATGACTTGGAAAATTAAAACTTGTATCTGTATCTAAATCGTAAAACGTCCAAATACTTGGGTCATCTACAAGCCCTGTCGTGAATTGTTGCATAACCATCTGATTTTTATCATTTAGATTAGAAGCTGTCATTAATTTAGTCGTTTCAATTTTCTTGAACTCTAGTTGACCATTATCATCTGTTACATTTCTAAGCCCTGCATCATAAATATTAACAAATGAGTCACCATATCTATTATCAGAATCTTTAATAACAGTAAAGTAACCATTTTGATTAATATCACTAACAGATGAACCAGTTTCTGTTTTATAGTTGCTTTCATGAAAGTCATTCGCTTTTAAATGAGCATAAGCTTGGTTTTGATTGTTAACAAATTCCGTTTGAGCAAATACATTATATTCATTAGCTACCTGAGTCATTAATCTTCTTCCATTTGTTTGACTTTCAGTCATTCCAATACTTATCGCATCTAGATATCCTTCACGATTAAAATAGGTCGCATAAATCGCATCTTCTTCATTCAAAGTAACGGCTGTTCCACTAATATGATTTTGTCTGTCGTGTGTTGTAGCTAATGATTCTTTAGCACTAGGAAAAGAATAAGTAGTTTCTAGCATATTTAACTCTCCATCAAATACATCTATATCATCAGCTCTATCTGCAACTAGTAGCCCATTTTGATAAAAAACTCTATCATAAGTAAAATCTGTAGTTTTAGAAATAATACTTTGTTTCTCTTCAACCTTAACTTCTTCACCAACTGGTTCACTTAACTTTCCTTCAGTCGTTTTCCCTTCTTTTTCCAACTCTGAAATACTCACTTCTTTGGGTTTTATTTCTTTGGCATTTATTTCTTTTTCACTTTTAGAAAAAGCGTAAACACTCCCACCAAGTAAGATTGTAGCAATACAACCACTAATAATCATTTGTTTCTTAGTCCATTTAATTTTCATTTTCACACACTACTTTCTCTTTATTAAATAAGTAATAACTGATAAAACAACCACGGCTAAAATAACCATTCCAATATTTTTTATTATTAGGTCAAGTATAAAAATGGTAAGTGATATTCCTGCAATGATTAAGATGACCCACAGAATACATCCACAGCCTTTTTCCTCTTCATCAGGCACTTCAATAATTTCTTGAAACATCCTTCCTGTTTTATAAGCCATATTACTGCTCCTCTCTTAGATAGTATCAGTAAAATACCAACGATTATTAAGGTACACAAAAATAGCCTCATTCATCAACTCTATTTGTTGATAAATCAGACTTTTGTCGTTGTTATTTTTTTATTTATTTAATCCGTAAAAATCGTTGGATACTTACATATTAATTTGTTATTCACTTAGCATTCTATCAATAGTTAATCGTCTTTGCAAGTGGCTTTACGACTCAAGTTATGCTTCTTTGCGATTGTATAAACTGTTTTTTCACTTACATCTGTTCTTAAGGCAATATCTTTAATTCTTAGTTTTTTATTTTTGTATAATCTCAATATTTGTCGTTCTTTCTGATAACTTATTTTAGGTCTTCCTAGTGGTTTATCAGTTCTTGCTAATGCCTCTTTCGTTCTAATACTGATATTCTCAGCTTCAAATTCAGCTATTCCTGCAAGAACAGTATAAAATAATCTTCCTGATGGTGAGCTCGTATCAATTGATTCTTGAATGCTTTTGAGATATATACCTTTCTCGCTTAGCTCACTCATTAGATTCACCAATTGTTTAGAAGACCTACTTAATCGTGACAGATTATAAATTAGTAAAGTATCTCCTTTTTCTAAAGAGCTTAAAGCTTTTTTCAATTCTGTTCTATCTTCTTTTCTTCCACTGATTTTTTCTGAATATACTTTATTTGGTTCATAATATTCAAACGCTTTTAATTGAACTTCCAATCCCAAATCTTGTCCCATCGTACTTGTTCTTGCATATCCTACCACTTTATTATTCATGTTAAAACACTCCTTTCATTGTTATTTTATTTATTCATTGTATTTACTGATTATTTTTTAACAACTACTTTACTTTTCTAAGAATAGGCTTTAATTAACTATTTCTATCTAACATATCAATCCTTTTATTAACCTTTATATGATATCCAAATTTTAATATAACTTTCATCGTTGTTATAATTAAAGTATAGTAACTTTCATATAATTAAGCAATTTTGAACAACATAAAAAATAAGGAGGTCATTTATGACAGAAGGAAGCAATCAAGGTTTGCTTGTCATCGTAGCCATTATTATATTTGGAATATTTGTAGCCATTAGCTATTTACTGTTTCAAGATAAATTACATGTTGGCTTATCAGAAATTTTCGAGGATGGATTAGAACAAGCTAGTGATACTTTAAATAATACTAGCAATATTAAATCTGAAAGAGAAGATGAGACGTATATCTACGCTAAAATTAGAGAAGCTAGTCCTGAAAAAAATGAAACTGAAATATGGGTACAGGCAGAAAAATTAAAAAATGGAACATTAGAAATTATCAAATCTAGTATTAAAGATGCCGATTATAGTTCTGGATTCAAAGAAATGACAGGTGATTTAATATTACCTGATAAAATTGACGGAAAAAAAATTACGATTATAGGTTATGGTGCCTTTAGATTTTCGAAATTCAACGGCAATTTAAAACTCCCTGTTAATTTGATTACTGTTGAAGAGATTGCATTTTATGATTCACTCTTTATTGGAACTCTCAGTTTACCAAACTCATTAAAAGGCATTGACAGACATTCTTTTACAAAGGCTTTATTTACAGGAACTTTTGATTTAAAGAATCTAAATTATATTCAAGCATATGCTTTTCTTGATACAAATTTTGATAGAGTCGTTAATGACAATATCGGAATATCTAATGACTCTAACGAAGAACGCCCTACAAAAGGAATACATAAAAAATCAATTAGAATGGTTAATGGTAGTTATTATCATGGAAAAAAATAGTATTACTATGAATTATCTGAATCAGAAATGGTTCAGATATTTTTAGAAAATATAAGATGGATACTTTAGTAGATTATCATTTTGAATGGATAGTTATGAGAGGGATAGTTTAAAGAAATCCAATTATTTTTTTATAATATTTTAACCCTACATCATCCCTACTTTCTATGTTACATTAATTTTTCACAGTCCATTCAGAAACCCTACACTTAAAAACAGTCTACTTTATAGACAGAATCATTTTAATTTGTGTATGAATAATTCAAATTGACAAATATTTGAGGTGGTTTCCCTAATGATAACTTTAGGCAAAACTTTTAAGATAACTTTCAACGAACTTTTCAAGTTTTTATCAAAAAGCTTAATACAGCAAGGGAAACCCTCATGAGTATCAAAAAAAATACAATACCCTATAAAAAATTAAAATTTTATCCTTATCATAATTTTCTAAATAAATGGATAGTTTGGTCTTCAACTAATCATGTGAGAGGGATAAAAAAATTGGAGGAAAGGAATGAAACATAAAACAAATATCAGAGCGATAAATAGTGAAGAACTTTTACAAATAATTGATAACTCTAGTGGAATCTATGAATCAACACTTGTAAAACTACTACAATGTAATCGCATCAGTTTAGAAAGTCGTTTAAATACCTTAGAAAAAAATGAATTAGTATCTAAAAAGAAAATCAATAAAAAATTTTACTACACTAAAAAATACGATATCAACAACATATTGAATTTTGATTTACAAGCAGATGCTACTCAAAACTTATTAGGTAGGTCATTATATACAGAGCATAACCAAATTATTGATGATAATAATGAAAAGAAATTATTTTTAGAATTATTTAGTTCCACTCATCAAAGAAACGAATCTATTATAAATAAAGCTAATGAATTATTAAATAAAACAAATTCTTCTAAACAAGATTATTTTCAACAATTCTTTTCGTTCTATACGTTCAAAGTTCCAATAATCATTTCAAGTATGATTAATACTAATGACTTTTATCGTACAGTAAGCCTAGATAATATTGAATTATTAGCTATTAAATCAGAAGAACAGATTCTAAAAGTAACTGAAAAGTTAAAAGATTTAACCTATGTCAGTAACTTTGAAAAGAACAACTTTATTAGAGAGGACATTCTTCTCTATGTTCAAGAGTTGAATAGTACTTATTATTTTTCTAAAAGTAATGGTAAGTATACTTTGAATGAAATAAAAGATATTATTGATTTTATTTACTACCTATCTAATTATTCTGTCTCTGAAAAAACTGTTTATTTCTCTAATAATAAGAAGAAATTTAAAGAAATGTACCACTTATATTTAAAAAGTAGTGAGAATAAAAAAAAGTTTGATACACGTAAGAAGTCTATTTAATTTTTTAAGAATACAAAAAAAGTAATTTACTAAAGATGACTAAGCACATCTTTGGTAAATTACTTTTAATTATATGCCATAACGCCTAAGTCACATAAATGATTCTTAGAACGCGATGTCTATGGGCTATAACCGACACCTTTCCTTTATTAATCTATCATATCATACTTAGAAAATATTCTAAAGTAAAAAATTAAATAGTATTTAAAGATTTTTCTAAAAATTTAAAAATCTTTTTTAATTTTTTATGATTATAATAATATTTTGAATTTAATTTTGCTCTACATAAAAAACTTTTTATTTCTTTTCTTCTAGAATACACCATCTTCTCACTATTAATATATTCTTTATATAAAATTACCAAACAAAAAATATCATGTATTTTAGTATGTTCTAGCAATGCAATATATTGCGAATGTTCTTTTCTATTACTTGGACTACTAATATTAAGTGAAGTTAAATATCCTTTAACATTAGAAGAAACAGTTAAACTACCAGAATGAATTTTATTAGAAATATTCATTATTATTGGTCTATTGTGGGAAGAAGCATTTCTAATTCTCTTAATCATAATTAGCAATTCATTAGCATTCTTATAATAAAGATAATTATTTTTGTGGGAAGTTACATAAAATTCAATAAAAGCAACAAGTTGACCAAAACTAAGTTTTTCAATCAAAACCCATGCAGGTACTCTACTTTTCTTAAAATACTTACTAGATAATTGATATTCATAATCATTTGAATCATGGACTTTAAATATTGTTCTTGAAAGAATATCATTATAAAATTTAGGTATGTATTTACTACCATAACGCTTTTGTAAAACTAATTGGTGCTGATTAAATTTTTTTCTCTCATAATTGTCAAACTCTGTAACTATTGAATATCCATCTTCTGTACTATCCGTGATATCATTTATTAATGATTTTTTTAAACTATGTTCTATATCAAGACATAATTTATTAAACAATTGTCTCATACGCATATCTATAATTGATAAATCATACAAATGAGCAAAATCTAAGTCTACATACTTATTGCTAGACGTTTTTCTAAAATTTCTTTTGTAGCAAGTTAATTTATAATAATAACTATTTTTTTCTAATATTTCATATGCTGCATCTTCAGATATGAAATTAAACTTTATGTCTTTCGTCTTTAAATGTGAAATTTGGTCTTTCCTAGCTAATTTCATTCCGATACCACCATCTTATTTATTACCAATAATTATACATGACGAAAACATATTTCTCAATTATATAAAATAGTGATTATACAAATCAACTCACTATCAATTTAATGGGTTAAAATCGTCTAAACTTTCCTTTATTTGCTCATCTTCAATCCCTATATATCTGAGAGTTATCGCTTGGCTGCTATGATTGAGAATAGTCATAAGTGTCGGTAAGTCCTTAGTTTTCTGATAGTAGGCATAGCCAAAAGTTTTCCGCATTGTATGAGTCCCTATATAATCAAGTTCTAAGTCTTTTGCAACCTTTTGCATGATTTTATAGTACTGATGTGTTGCAAGCGGTTTAGTGTTATCTCTAGGACTTGGAAACAACCATTCGCTCTCTCCATCATGTTCTTGCTTAAGATAAATAATAATTTGATTAGTTAATTGCATTAGATTCAACGTTCTCTTTTTATTGGTCTTAATCTCAATGATATTTGTCTCGACTCTATTCTGAACATCAGATACCTTTAAGTTTAGAATATCTGAAATCCTAAGCCCTGTGAAGATACCGATGCAAAATATTAAATAATCTCTCTCAGGATGTTTTGTTTGTCTCAGTTCTTCAGTAAATGTTTTTAAAATTTGTTTCTCTTTTATCGGTTTGACATTAATTATTTTTCGTGTCATAACACTCCTCCCTGTAACAATTTATTAAGGATACTTTTATATAGTTTTTACACCATACACTCCATTCACTTATCTACTCCACTTAGAACATTGGTGTATCAACATTCTAAATGGACAGAAAGAAAATTAGTATCCATAATTTCGTTATAGCAAGTATTTATATTAATTTCAAATTTGAGTATTTTTATTTAATATTATTTTTTAATTCGATTTCAAGTGACTTAAGTTTATTAGAACGAAAACCTGTTGCTAATTTAGCACGTTCCCAATCAAATTTCAATAAGTTCTCTAATGCTGATACTTGCTTAGAGATACTGGTGTCATTTTTAAATATATCTAATACTTTCTTATCAATACTATTATCAGATGGTAAAGGATTTAGATTGGCTAAAACAATACTTTTACACTTTTGATGCCTTTTCCCACCTTTTTCAAGGTCATTTTCCCTTAACGTAATTAATACTTTTCTTAAACTACTTCTCCATTCTCTCCTATCTTTCGATGTATACTCTAATTTTTTTGTATGAAAATATGAAAATATCGTCCAAGTTAATGTTAATATGGTTGCTAGACCTAAAAGTAATTTAACACTTTGTTCTAGTACTTTTGGATTAACTTTTAGTGAGTTAATAAATACACTAATAACAAGTAAAAATAAAGTTGCAAAAATCAATAGGAATGAACTAAATATAATTACACGTTTCATTTTAATTTCCACTAATTTCCCCCTCTTTTCCGATGAATAAATTTTTCTAATATGTTAATCTATTAAACATATCATCAATAACACCTTCATTATTATCTACATTATCAGTGTATCTTTCCTCGTACTCATATTCATATTCAGGTTCATTTACTTCATTTATTTCATACCTTATTCTTTCATACACTTCGTTTGAAATTTCATTTAATAATTCATCAACTACCTCTTCTTTTATTTGTTCTTTCTCCTCATCATTTTCAAAGAAAGAATCATTTATGAAAACAAAATATTTATCTACAGTTTCAGCAAGTATATCACTAGCTTCTGTTAGCATTACATCTTTTATTGCATCTATATTATCTTCGACAAGTAGATATTGAGGTTCTTCAAAGAACAAATTTCCATAAAGATTCCCCCATGATTCATCTATAATTGATTCATAATCAGAAGCTAATTCCCATTCTAGTGTAAGAGGTAATTCTTCAAAGAATACATTTTTAAGTTTGTGACTGTAAGGTGTTTTCTTTATTAATATACAAGCAGTTTTAAAATCAATAATTGTTATATAATTTTCAAAAAAATTTTCTTCCAATAAAATACTGTCAAGTTGATAAAATTCAAAAAACGACTCTGTTAGTAGTTTGGTCAATACCTCGCTAAATTTTTCAATTGACGGTATATCTGACACATCCTTTATACTACATAAAGAGAGATGTACATTTTCTATTAGAGATTCATCCAATATTTGGTTATTTATTAATTCTTCCAAATAATAATAATAGATACTCCCTTCCATACTTTTTAATTTATTGAATCCTTTGTTATATAAGAATTTACGAATTAAATCATTTTCTGTATCTAGTCTATTTATATTGCTAATTTGTTCATAATAATTAGAGTAATTAACAATGTTTGCTAACTCAATTGGATTCAAACTAATGCTTTTTTGAATATAATCATTAATTGAGGGGTTTAAAACAGATATAAAAATTTTCTTTCTTTTTTTAGAATATGATTGTATAAGCAATGATTTTGTGAGCCTAACTAACACAGTCTCAAAATTATTAATTGTTGTATCAATATTATCAAGTTTCTTTATCCTATTATTGAATGCAATTTTTAAAACTTCTTTATTAACTTTAGTATCACTCAACGAATATAAAGTATTCATAAAAATTCTGTCAATCTTATCTAATCTATTCTCAAATTCATCCTTCCATACATCTTCTGGATTGTCTAATCGCCCTATAATAAAGCTAAAATATTCATTAGGTTCTACAAATTCGAGATTTCTTGAATTCGTAACAAATTCCATAATACGTGGATTATAATTTTTATGGTTTATAATTTCTTTATACTGTTTGTTGTAATAAATAGTTTTACAATATTTTTTCCCTATATTATTAAAATACAAATGATTATACAGTATCTTAGCTTTTTCAAGTACAGTTATCTGATTTAAATCAATTGTATATTTTTTTAAGTCATAATTTTCAAAAGTATTTTGAAAAATTTGTGATTTGTAAAAAGCCTCATTAAATATTGTAATTCTAGAATTTAATATAATCTTTTTATTTTTACTTCTAATTATTTTTGACAATAACGTTTTCAACTCATTTGGCTGTTTATCATCTAATTTTAAATAGTGTTGTCCTAAAAAATCGTCTAATAAAATTACTTCAGAGGTACTTTTTTCATATAAGGATTGTTTAATTTTCCCAATATCATTACTAGAAACATAACGAATACTGTATCCTTTATTCACATAATACAATAGTAACATTTCAGAAATTGTACTCTTACCTACTCCTGGTGCTCCTAGTAGAATTAAAGCATTATATTTTTCAAATATTTTTAATGAATCATGAAAAGCCTTTGTATCAACGTAAAGCTCTTTCTTTTTTTCTATACTATCAAGAAGTTCTTCAGAGTCTACTAATATATCATTTTCCAACATCAGTTCCAAAACATTAGTAGCATTTAACCAAAGTTTAAAATTTTTTCTAACTATATCTGTATTATTTTCATCTGCTAAAAATTTATCTATATCTTCTTTCCCCCACACATGGGAAGTATCTAGCATATATTTTTTAAATATCTTTACAATATCCTGTTTATTTCTTAATGTCAGACTATTACTCGTCATTACATAGTATTTTTCAATTGTCTCTATTTTTTTTATTTTTTCCAACTCTTTATTTAAAGAAGTCATCAAGCTACTTGTAGAACTTTTAGAGTAATGCTTTACTTGAATTATTTCTTTTTTTTCTTTATCGCAAATATCTATACCACCATCACGTCCAGCTGAAAAGGTAAAATATTCACGTTTATTTCCTTTAAATTTTTGAAAAATATCTCTACAGAGTAGTTCAAATTCATAATCATTTAACATTGTATAATCAAACATTTTAACTTCCTCTTTCTAAACCTTATTTCTTTATTTTAATTAACCAAATAACCTACTAGTTAAAGTATAGTCCATAGATGTATTAATCGCTAGAATCATTACAGATAACTTTCTTCGTAATTTTTATAATCTTAGTTGTATATTTTTTTATTTTAAAGGTATACTGACTTCAGTATTGAACTCTAGCTCGCAAATCTAGGAGGAAATACGAATGGCAATAATTAAAACAAAGAATGGAACTTATAGGTTGAGAATGTACAGGTCGAAAGAAGTTCAAGAAATAACAAAAGAACCAAAACTATTTGAAAAAACATTTAAAACAAAAAGAGAAGCACGAGAAGCTGAAAAGAATTTTAATATAAACACTTTTAATATTCTAAATGATTATATAGAAGAAAATTCAGACGATATTCTTTTCAAAGATTTTTATAACGATATTTGGCTAGATGATTATATTGATGGTCACCTTTCAACTAGAACAACTGCTCCAACAATGGCGACTATCAAAGGAACTAAAGATATTTTTAGAATACATATACTTCCAATACTTGGGGACTATTCATTAAATGAGCTGAACGAAAATAAAAGTTTAGTTATAAAAAAGATGAAGAGAAAATCTATAGAATACGCTAACTTTAAAATTATTAGAAGCTACGTTAATTCGATTTTTGATTGGGCTGAAGAACTTGAGTATATTGATAGGAATAACTTAACTAAATCATTATCTAGAATTCGTTCAGTGAAGAAAGAGCATTTAAACTCAGCTAAAAAAGAAGAAGATTTATATTTAACGAAAACACAGTTACAGGAATGGGTTAAAGCTTTTGAATATGACTATAAAAACGACTTACTACCTATGCAAGACTATCTACTTTTTATTCTCACTTTAATTCTTGCAGATAGAAAATCAGAAACATATGCTTTAAAGTGGAAAAATATTAATTTTGAGACCTCTCAAATCACAATCAATAAAACACTTGATAAATTTGGAAATGAAAAAAATACAAAAGGTAATAAGAATACTATATTTTCAATGTCTAGAGATACCTTATCTTTACTAGAAAAATGGAAACAAGTTCAGCAAACAGTTTTAGGTGATTTAGGAATTAAGCAAAGTAAGGAACAATTATTATTTACCTTTAAAGACAATAAAGGTAACCTGAACCAACCATTACACATTGATTATTTAAATTATCGTATGAATTCAGTTAAAAGGAGACATCCTTACCTTGAAAAAGCTTCTCCTCATAAATTAAGACATACAGCTGCAACGCTTGCTAAGCAAGGTGGTATGTCTTTAAATGCGATTTCAGAAGCTTTAACTCATAGTGATACTAATGTTACAAAATTTTATATTAATGCTCCCGACATCATAAATGAGCCTTTAGGAGAGACTTTGATTGATTTTTAATGTTATTTAAAATCTGAATGGTGGCAATTTTTGTTTCAGAAAACAACAAAAAAACTCCCAGATATACACCTGAGAGTTCTTGAAAAACCACTTGTAACAAGGGTTTAACGTTTTGAGAATTGACTTGCTTTTCTTGCTTTTTTCAAGCCTGGTTTTTTACGTTCAACCATACGAGCGTCACGAGTTAACAATCCTGCACGTTTAAGAGCTGGACGGAAATCTGGATCTACTTGTAAAAGAGCACGAGAAATACCGTGGCGAGTTGCGCCAGCTTGTCCTGCGTATCCACCACCGTTAACGTTAACTAATACGTCATATGCGCCTTTAGTTTCTGTTAATACTAGTGGTTGCATGATTACTTCACGTAAATCAGCATGTGGAATATATTCTTCAATGTCTTTATTGTTCATAACGATTTTTCCTGTACCTGGTACTAAGCGTACGCGAGCTACAGATTTTTTACGACGGCCTGTGCCTAAATATTGTACTTTAGCCAATGAAATTCCCTCCTTAAATTAAGTTAGTGATATCTAATACTTCTGGTTGTTGTGCTGCGTGTTTGTGTTCTGCTTCACCGTATACGAATAATTTAGAACCTTGTTTACGTCCTAACGTATTTTTTGGTAACATTCCTTTGATAGAAGTCTCAACTAAACGACGAGAGTTTTTATCGCGTAATTCACCAGCAGTAATTGATTTTAAACCACCTGGGTATTGGCTGTGACGGTAATAAATCTTGTCACTTTCTTTATTTCCAGTTAATTTGATTTTGTCAGCATTGATTACAATGACATAATCACCAGTGTCTACGTGTGGTGTGAATGTTGGTTTATTTTTTCCACGTAAAATTGATGCTACTACAGTAGATAGACGACCTAAAGGAATATCTGTCGCATCTACTACATACCATTTACGATCGATTTCGCCAGCTTTGGCCATATATGTTGTACGCATGGTTTTTTTCCTCCAATTTATGTTCTTGATGTTTGGCATTACATAATAAGTTTCCGGGGCTCACCATGTTGTGGTCAAACAATACCATCTAACATATTATCGTGATTCCCTTGATATGTCAATAAAATTCATCACATTTTTTCAATTTTCTTCAAATTAATCATAGGAGACATTCATTAGGAAAAGCCCTTCAGGATGCGCAGTTGGTCCTGTCATTTTCTTGTCTTGATTCTCTAAAGCAATCTTTATCGCATCTACGGGTAACTGTCCATTACCGATTTTTAGAAGCGTTCCGACAAGCATTCGAACCATTTTGTATAAAAAGCCATTTCCTCTAAAAATAAAACGCAGCTCTGTCTCACTCACTTCTTCGATGATTACTTCATAAACATTTCTTGTTTTATCTTCGACTGAGCTACCAGTTGCGCAAAACACGCTAAAATCGTGCTCTCCTTCAATATCTTTTGCTGCTTGCCTCATTATCCCTAAATCCAAATCATAGCGGTAATGAGCCGAATAGAGGCGTTTAAATGGATCTCTCGTATGACCAATATCTAAATGATAGTGATAAATCTTTTCTTTTGCCAAATATCTGGCATGGAATGTTTCTTCTACCTCTTCTACTGACAGAAAACAAATATCATCTGGTGTTTGAGTATCTAAAGCAAAACGAAACTTTTCAGCCTCTCTTTTATGAGGATAATCAAAGTGAATAACTTGTCCCTTCGCATGAACGCCAGAGTCTGTTCGACCTGATGGGTGAATCGTAATTGGTTTTCCCCCATTCAACCGTTTTAAGGTTTTTTCAATCGCTTCTTGAATTGTATGGGCATTATTTTGTACTTGAAACCCCGCATAGTTAGTTCCGTCATAGCTAATTACTGCTTTATATCTTGGCATAATCTTTCCTCATTTCTTTAAAAAAGAGGTTAGGACACTTTCCTTTAAGAAAATGCGCCAACCTCTTGTCTTATTCTTATGATCTTACAAATACTAATAGGGCTGTTAGTAAAGCAAATGTTATGACAACCATTGTGTCTTTGCCTTGCCAATGAAGCACACGGTATTTTGTTCTACCGTCTCCTCCTTGATACCCTCTTGCTTCCATTGCAATCGCTAAATCTTCTGCACGGTTAAAACTGCTAACAAATAACGGAATTAATAACGGCACGATTGCTTTCATTTTTTGCATTAAGTTTCCTTCACCAAAATCTACACCACGAGCACGTTGCGCATTCATAATCTTTTCTGTTTCATCCATCAACGTTGGGACAAAACGTAAAGCAATTGAAAGCATCAAAGAAATTTCATGAGCTGGGAATTTAACAACTTTTAACGGGCGAAGTAAATACTCAATCGCATCAGCCAATGATAATGGCGGTGTCGTTAAAGTTAGCAAGGTTGACATGAAAATAATCAATACAAAGCGAATAAAGATGTACGCACCATTTTGTACGCCGAATTCACTAATTGTAAATATTCCCCATTTGAAATACACTTCTCCCCCTTGAGAAAAGAGCACTTGAAGAATAACCGTAAAAAGAATCAACCAAATTAAAGGTTTAACTCCCTTGATAAAAAACTTCAAACTAATTTTTGATAGAAAAATAGCAAATAATGTAAAAGCAAACATCACACCAAAAGATAGGAAGTTATTACACAAGAAGATAATACCAATAAAATAGAAACTGGCAACTAACTTAGATCTTGGGTCTAAATTATGAACAAAAGAATCTCCTGGAATGTAACGACCTAAAATCAGTTTATTCATCATGAGCGTCACCTGCTTTCAAATCACGAGCTAGCTCATCAGCTAATTCACTTGCCGTTAATGGTAATTGAGAAAACTCGTAACCTTTTCCCATTAATTCAAATGCAAAATTAGTAGCTGTTGGAACGCCTAACTGTTTTTCTTTTAGCCAAGTCACATCAGAGAAAATTTCTCGCGGATGACCTTTTTTATGAATTTTTCCTTTTTCAAGAACAACCATATAATCAGCATACTCTGCTACGTCATCCATTAAATGAGTCACTAGGATAATGTTGATTCCTTTTTCCTTATGTAGACGGTAAAACATATCCATCATGTCTTTTCGACCACGAGGATCAAGTCCTGCTGTTGGTTCATCAAGGATAACCACTTCTGGTTCCATCGCAAGGACTCCTGCAATCGCCACACGACGCATTTGTCCTCCTGATAAGTCAAAAGGCGACTTTTCCATATAAGATTCATCTAAGCCAACTAAATCAAGCATATCTTTGGCTAATTTTAAGCTTTCTTCTTCAGACACACCAAAGTTTTTTGGCCCAAAGGCGATATCTAAAGCAACTGTTTCTTCAAATAATTGAGACTCTGGAAATTGAAATACGATACCCACTTTTTTTCGAATAGGTTTCAAATTTTTATTATTGGTTTCCGGTGTAATCACGCGATCCCCAATCGTCACACTTCCCTTAGTCGGTTTTAATAATGCATTTAAATGTTGTAAAAGTGTGGATTTACCACTCCCTGTATGCCCAACAATGGCTGTATAACTATTAGAAGGAATTTCTAAATTGATATCAAATAAAACACGTTGTTCAAATGGGCTATTAGGTTGGTAGGTAAAATCTACTTGTTCAAACCGGATGTCCATAACCAATCAACCATTCCTTCCTCTGTTAAATAAGTTGCGGGAACGTCAATTCCACGCTCATTTAAAGCTGCTTTTAATTTTTCAGGAAAAGGAACGTCCAATCCTAATTCAATCAGCTCTTCTCCACGAGAAAAAATAGTTGCTGGTGTTCCTTCTTGAATAATCTCACCTTCACGCATCACTAAAACACGATTAGCATGAGCTGCCTCATCAATATCATGTGTAATGGAAATAACAGTCAGATTAGAATCCTCTTTGATTTTTCGAATCGTTTCGATTACTTCTTGTCTACCTTGAGGGTCTAACATCGAAGTCGCTTCATCTAGAATAATCACGTCTGGTCTTAAAGCAATAACGCCTGCAATCGCCACACGTTGTTTTTGTCCACCAGACAGTCTTGCAGGTTCTTTCACCGCAAAGTCACTCATACGAACCTTTTCTAGAGCATCCTTCACACGATTAACCATATCCTCACGAGGAACTCCCTGATTCTCTAATCCAAAAGCCACATCATCTTCAACGGTTGAGCCAACAAATTGATTATCTGGGTTTTGAAAAACCATACCAATCATTTTTCTGACATCCCACAAAGTTTTTTCAGTTACCTTTTCACCTTTAACGAAAATCTCACCTTCATTAGGCATAATTAGACCATTAATCGTTTTGGCTAATGTTGATTTACCAGAACCATTATGGCCAATAAGAGCTACCCATTCCCCAGGGTAGATGTTTAAAGAGACATTACTCAAAGCATTCTTAGTCTCTTCACTGCTATATTTAAATGTTATGTTTTTTAATTCAATTAAAGGAGTCTCCATAAAGCCTCTTCCCTTTTATGTTTATTTTAAAAAAATGTTTCATTCTATTCTTAAATCACTTTAAAAATACAAGGAAACATTTTGTCTTAAGATAAATCCTCATTTATCTTAATCTATATTCAACTAAATAACAATTAAAGCACATTTATCAAGGTATAAAAAAAGCACTTTATATGATGAGCGCATGCCCTCTGTAATGAAACAGAGGACTGCACCGAGCTAGACTCGGAAAAATAAATTTCCAACATCATAACACTCTAAAAGAATCATCTATAAAGTGATGCAACATATATTAAACTAATTCAATAATTACCATTGGTGCTGCGTCTCCGCGACGTTGTCCTTTTTTAAGGATACGTGTGTAACCACCTTGGCGATCTTGGTAACGAGGTCCCAAGTCGTTGAATAGTTTTTGTAAAGCTGTTTCTTGGATGATTGTTTCTTCTGATTCGTCTAAACGAGCTTCTAAGTATTCATTTCTCACAAAAGCTGCAGCTTGACGACGAGCATGAAGATCTCCGCGTTTGCCTAAAGTAATCATTTTTTCAGTAGTTGAACGGATTTCTTTGGCACGAGCTTCAGTTGTTTCAATGCGTTCGTTGATAATTAAATCTGTTGTCAAATCACGTAGCATTGCTTTTCTTTGGCTGCTTGTGCGACCTAATTTACGATAACTCACGTCGTGTTCCTCCTTTAGTCAATTAAATGATTAGTCATCTTGACGTAAGCCTAGTTCTAAATCAGCTAATTTAGCTTTTACTTCTTCAAGTGATTTACGACCTAAGTTACGAACTTTAATCATTTCTGCTTCAGATTTATTAGTTAATTCTTGTAATGTATTGATGCCTGCGCGTTTCAAACAGTTATAAGAACGTACGGATAAATCTAATTCTTCAATTGTTGTTTCCAACATTTTTTCTTTTTGTGTTTCTTCTTTTTCGATCATAATTTCAGCATTTTTAGCTTCGTCAGTTAAGTTAACAAAGATGTCTAAATGCTCAGTCAAGATTTTAGCAGATAAACTGATAGCCTCTTGAGGTGCAATAGAACCGTCTGTCCATACATCCAAAGTTAATTTATCAAAATCATCACGATGTCCCACACGTGTGTTTTCTACTTGGTAGTTTACACGCTTAACAGGTGTGTAGATTGAGTCAACTGGTAAAACACCAATCGGCATATCTTCACTTTTATTTTCATCAGCTTGTACATAACCACGGCCTGGTTTAACAGTTAAACTAGCGCGGAATGTTGCACCTTCAGATACGCTACAGATGAATAAATCTTTGTTCATGATTTCAACATCACTATCAGTAATAATGTCACCTGCAGTCACATTAGCTGGTCCAGTAATATCAATCTCTAAAGTTTTTTCTTCCTCAGCATACAATTTAAGTGCTAAGCCTTTGATGTTTAAAATTATTTGAGTGACATCTTCACGCACTCCTTTGACAGTAGAAAACTCATGTAATACACCATCAATTTGAAGATTTGTGATCGCAGCACCTGGAAGAGATGACAATAAAATACGGCGTAAAGAATTACCTAATGTAGTTCCATAGCCTCTTTCAAGTGGCTCGATGACGAACTTGCCATAATCTCTATCTTCATCAATCTTTGTGATTCTTGGTTTCTCAAATTCAATCATTCTTGTCTATACCCCTTTCAAAACGAAAAGTGTCCTGCTCAATGTCGCTAAAAGTTCTTATCATAAGAATGAACTCACTCACTAAACACGACGGCGTTTTGGAGGGCGGCATCCATTATGAGGAACTGGAGTAACGTCACGAATTGCTGTCACTTCTAAGCCTGTTGCTTGTAATGAACGAATTGCTGCTTCACGACCAGATCCTGGTCCTTTAACAGTTACGTCAACAGTTTTTAAACCATGTTCCATTGCTGCTTTAGCTGCTACTTCTGCTGCCATTTGAGCTGCGAATGGTGTTGATTTTTTACTTCCTTTAAAACCTAATGATCCTGCTGATGACCATGCAATAGCGTTACCATGCACATCTGTCAACATAACGATTGTGTTATTGAAAGTAGAATGAATGTGTGCAATACCAGCTTCGATATTCTTTTTCACACGACGTTTTCTAGATACTTTTTTTGCTACCATGAAGCTTTATACCTCCTTCACTTTAATTCTTATTTTTTCTTGCCAGCGATTGAACGAGCTGGGCCTTTTCTTGTACGAGCATTGTTTTTCGTGTTTTGTCCACGAGTTGGCAATCCACGACGATGACGCATACCTCTGTATGAACCAATTTCCATCAAACGTTTGATGTTTAAGTTCACTTCACGACGTAAGTCACCTTCAACTTTTAATTTATCAATTGCTGCACGAATTGAATCTGTTTGTTCGTTAGTTAAATCGCGTACACGGATTTCTTCTGAAACTCCTGCTTCAGCTAAGACTTGTTGAGAAGTTTTCTTTCCAATTCCGTAAATATAAGTAAGCGAAATAACAACACGTTTATCACGAGGAATATCTACACCTGCAATACGAGCCATACTTCGTTACACCTCCTTTTATCCTTGACGTTGTTTATGTTTTGGGTTTTCACAGATAACCATAACTCGACCTTTACGGCGAATTATTTTACATTTTTCACAAATGGGTTTTACTGATGGTCTTACTTTCATGATTATACCTCCTTGAATTTTACGGAGTACAACTATTTAAAGCGGTAAGTAATACGACCACGTGTTAAATCATACGGAGATAACTCAACCGTTACTTTATCACCTGGTAAAATACGAATGTAATGCATTCTAATTTTTCCAGAAACGTGTGCTAAAATAACATGGCCATTTTCTAACTCGACTTTAAACATTGCATTCGGCAAAGTTTCGACGACTGTACCTTCAATTTCAATCATATCTTCTTTCGCCACAACTAGTACCTCCTTATACATTGTTTGCATCTGACATATGCGACAAATTGACAAAAATAGAACTCAACCTATTTCTTTCCAACTTTTGTATTATAGCATAACTGCATTACAAAATAAAGTTAACTGTGGTATTTTACCATAGTTTAACCTATTCAGCAAGAAAAGGCTTGAGCCTCATAGAATAAATAGATAGCTAGCTTAATGACTAGTTTTGTTTACCAATAATTTTTTCGATGTCAGTAAACACATCTGCAATATCACGATTACCATCAACAGTGTGCATAACACCTTGATTTTCGTAATAAGCTAAAATTGGCTCAGAGTTTTTAATGTTAACTGATAAACGATTTTTAACCGTTTCAGGTTTGTCATCTTCTCTTTGATAAAAATTATGGCCTCCACAACGATCACAAGTTCCTTCCACTTTTGGTGGATTGAATAATTTATGATAAGTTGCACCACAATCTTTACAGATAAAACGACCAGCTAATCGGTCAATTAACACTTCTGATTCGACATGAATGTTTAATACATTGTCAACTTTTTTACCTAAGTCCTCTAAAATTTTATCTAATTCTTCTGCTTGAGCTAGTGTACGAGGGAAACCATCTAACAAGAAACCTTTGTCCGTATCGTCTTGAGATAGACGATCTTTAACAATGCCGTTTGTTACTTCATCTGGTACTAACTCACCTTTGTCAATGTAAGACTTAGCAAGTAAACCTAATTCAGTTTCATTTTTCATTGCATCACGGAACATGTCTCCAGTAGATATATGTGGAATACCATAAGCATCAATTATTCTTTCTGCTTGGGTTCCCTTACCTGCTCCGGGCAATCCCATTAGGATGAGATTCATTTGTTTTCCTCCTTAAGTTCGAGAAAAGTGCTGAGGATAATCCTCAACACAACACTCTTACTCTCTGATAAAACCAGTGTACTGACGTTTTAATAATAACCCTTCAAGCTGTTTATTCGTTTCAAGAGCCACACTAATGACAATCAGTAAACTTGTCCCACCTAATCCAATTGATTGCGGTAGGTTCCAAACATTAGCTGCAATGATTGGAAGAATTGCCACTAATCCTAAAAAGACAGAACCAACAGTGCTTAGTCTCATTAAAAGACTAGAGATAAATTGTTCTGTTTCTTTACCAGGTCGTACACTTGGAATATAGCTTCCTTGCTTCTGCAAATTCTCAGCCACTTTTTCAGGATTAACCTGAACAAATGCATAGAAGAATGTAAAAGCAATAATCAGAATTGTGTATACTATCCCGCCAGGAATAGTTGAATAGTCAAATATTTGTTCTAATACTTTGAACCAAGATTCTCCACCTTTGGTTACTTTAAATGCACTTAAAATAGCTTGTGGTGTCGCAATAAATGAGCTGGCAAAGATTACAGGAATAACTCCTGCCGCATTTACTTTTAATGGTAAATAACTACTTTGTGGTGCTCCTGCAACACGTTTTGTATATTGAATCGGGATTTTTTTCTCAGCTTGTTGTACGTAAGTTACAAGTGTAACGATTAGTAAAATAGCTACGATTAAAATTACCACGAAGATGATTGATTTAACAATGTCATCTTGATTAATATTAACAAAATAAGCTTGATAAATTTCTTTGATGCTTCCTGGGAATCTAGCAATAATACCTGCAAAGATAATCATTGATACCCCATTACCAATACCTTTTTCAGAAATTTGTTCACCCATCCAAGTAACAAGCATTGTACCGGCAGTTAATATAATACCAATACTAATGTATGTCATTGCATTAGGTGTTTTAACAAGTCCTGCATTTGAGAAATGATTAAAACTTGCTGTAATCGCAATGGATTGTACAAAACCTAACACTAATGTTAAGTAGCGAGTTGCTTGGTTCAACTTACGTCTACCAACCTCACCTTGTTTTGACCACTCTACAAACTTAGGAACAATGTCCATCTGAAGTAATTGAATAATGATTGAAGCAGTAATATATGGGGAAACACCCATTGCGAACAATGAGAATCTTTCCATAGCATTACCACTTACTTGATTAAACATTGCAACAAGTGCTAGTTCATTAAGATCTAGCAATGCTTTTGCATCGACTCCTGGAACCGTGATATGGGCACCAAATCTAAACGCGAAGAGAATGAATAGTGTGAAAAATATTTTATTACGAATATTTTGCACTTTAAACGAATCCTTCAACAGTTTAAACATTAGATCACCTCTACTGATCCACCAGCTGCTTCAATTGCAGTTTGTGCAGATTTTGAGAATTTAGCAGCTTTCACTGATAATTTTTTAGTTAACTCACCGTTACCTAAAATTTTAATTCCCGCTTTAGCATCTTTCACAATACCCGCTTCAATTAAAGTAGTTGGTGTTACTTCGGCACCATCTTCAAATCGGTTTAAAACGTCTAAATTGACGATTGCGTATTCTTTACGGTTAATGTTAGTGAATCCACGTTTTGGTAAACGCATGAATAATGGTGTTTGTCCACCTTCAAAACCTAAACGTACGCCACCACCTGAACGTGATTTTTGACCTTTTTGTCCACGACCAGATGTTTTACCGTTACCAGATGATGATCCACGTCCTACACGATTGCGTACATGTCTTGATCCTTCTGCCGGATGTAACTCATGAAGTTTCATTAGCTCGGCACCTCCTTAAACTAGTTTTAAATCTCTGTATCTCTAAATTTCTTCTACGTCCACTAAATGTGAAACAGTATTAACCATGCCTTTAATAGCAACGTTGTTAGGTTTAATTACAGTTGCGTGTAATTTGTTTAAACCTAAAGCTTTAACTGTATCACGTTGGTTTTGAGGACGTCCAATGATACTGCGTTTTAATGTAATTTTTAATTCGCTCATTTTTTGTCCTCCTATCCGATTAATTTATCTACAGAAATGCCTCTTAATTCAGCAACTTCTTCTGCTTTTTTTAATCTACTTAATCCTTCAACTGTTGCGCGAACAACGTTTACTGGAGTATTAGATCCTAAAGATTTACTTGTAATATCTGAAATACCTGATAACTCAAGTACGGCACGAACTGGTCCTCCAGCTGCTACCCCAGAACCGGCTACGGCTGGTTTCATTAAAATGCGACCACCACAGAAAGATCCGATAACTTCGTGAGGAATTGTTGAACCTACCATTGGTACTTCGATTAAGTTCTTTTTAGCATCTTCAACTGCTTTACGGATTGCTTCTGGTACTTCTTGAGCTTTACCAGTTCCAAATCCAACATGTCCGTTTCTGTCGCCAACTACTACTAAAGCAGCAAAACGTAAACGACGTCCACCTTTAACAACTTTAGAAACGCGGTTAATTGCAACTACGCGGTCTTCTAAATCGAATTGTCTAGCATCAATATTAGCCATGAATGGTGTTCCTCCTTTTCCTAAAATTCTAGTCCATTTTCACGTGCTGCTTCAGCTAACGCAGCTACACGTCCATGGTAAAGGTATCCACCACGGTCAAAGACTACTTCTTTAATACCTTTTTCTGTTGCTTTTTTAGCAATTGATGTACCTACAGCAGTTGCTAATTCAGTTTTGTTTTCTCCTGAGATATCTTTATCTACAGTAGAGGCACTTGCAAGTGTCACACCCGCTACGTCATCAATTAATTGAGCGTAGATGTTTTTGTTAGAACGAAAAACGTTCAAGCGTGGGCACTCAGCAGTACCAGAGATTTTACTACGCACGCGAGCATGTCTCTTTTGGCGAGTTTTATTTTTATCTGGTTTTGTAATCACACTTGTCACCTCGAATTTTTTTATTTATTATTTACCTGTTTTACCTTCTTTACGTCTTACGTGTTCGCCAACATAGCGAATACCTTTGCCTTTGTAAGGCTCTGGTGGACGTGTTCCACGAATATTAGCTGCTAATTCTCCAACAACTTCTTTGTTAGATCCTTTAACAATAATAGATGTGTTTGAAGGAACTTCGATTTCGATACCTTCTGGCGTTTCGAATTCAACTGGATGAGAATAACCAACGCTTAATACAAGTTTTTTACCTTGTAATTGCGCACGGTATCCAACCCCGATTAATTCTAAAGCTTTTGAAAAGCCTTCGCTAACACCAACAACCATGTTGTTTAAGTTAGCACGCATAGTACCATGTAAAGTTTTGTTTTCTTTTTCATCGTTAGGACGTGTTAATGTCACAACGCCTTCTTCAATGTTTAAAGTGATATTTGGTGAAAACTCACGAGTTAATTCACCTTTTGGTCCTTTAACAGTAACTGTTGTTCCGTTTTGTGCAATAGTTACACCTGCAGGAATAACGACTGGTTTATTTCCAATACGACTCATTCTAGGACACCTCCTCGTTTAAATATTTTTTACCAAACGTATGCTAATACTTCTCCACCGATGTTACGCTCTCTAGCTTCTTTATCAGTTAAGATACCTTCTGAAGTTGAGATAATAGCGATACCTAAACCATTTAATACTTTAGGTACTTCATTTGCTTTTACATAAGCACGTAAACCTGGTTTTGAGATACGTTTTAAGTTAGTAATAACGCGTTCTTCGTTTTTACCATATTTTAAGAAAACACGGATGATGCCTTGTTTGTCATCTTCGATGAATTCTACGTCACGCACGAAACCTTCACGTTGTAAGATTTTTGCGACTTCAAGTTTGATTGTTGAAGCAGGCACTTCTAATGATTCGTGTTTTACGATGTTCGCATTACGAATACGAGTTAGAAAATCTGCAATTGGATCTGTCATCACCATTGATTTATTTACCTCCTTTTAGCGGTTTACTTTTTTACCAGCTTGCTTTCTTCACGCCGGGAATTTGTCCTTTATAGGCAAGTTCACGGAAGCAAATACGGCAAAGTTTGAATTTACGATAAACTGAATGTGGGCGTCCACAACGTTCACATCGAGTATATTCTTGAGATGAGAATTTTGCAGGACGTTTATTTTTAGCAATCATTGATTTTTTAGCCACGTAGTTCGCCTCCTTAAATTATTTTTGGAATGGCATTCCAAGTTGTGATAATAGTTCACGGCCTTCTTCGTCAGTGTTAGCTGTTGTAACGATAACGATATCCATTCCTCGAACTTTATCTACTAAATCGTAATCTACTTCAGGGAAGATTAATTGTTCTTTAACACCTAAAGTATAGTTACCACGACCGTCAAATGATTTGTTACTGATACCATGGAAGTCACGTACACGAGGTAAAGAGACAGATACTAATTTATCTAAAAATTCGTACATTCTTTCTCCACGTAAAGTTACTTTACAACCAATTGGCATACCTTCACGTAAACGGAAACCTGCGATAGATTTCTTAGCTTTTGTGATGATTGGTTTTTGACCTGTGATTAAAGCTAATTCTTCAACAGCTTTATCTAGGTTTTTACTATTTGAAACAGCATCACCAACACCCATGTTAACAACGATTTTGTCAACTTTTGGTGTTTGCATTACTGATGAGTAGTTAAATTTTTCCATCAATGAAGGTGTTACTTCACTAATATACTTTTCTTTTAAGCGGTTCATTCAGATTTGTCCTCCTTCCTCACGACTTATTTATCTAAAACTTCGCCAGTTTTCTTAGAAATACGTACTTTCTTACCATCTACCTCTTTATATCCTACACGTGTTGGTTCTCCGTTTGACGGATCAATCACCATTACATTAGAAACGTGAATAGATGCTTCCATTTCGATAATTCCTCCTTGAGGAGCAGTCGCGCTAGGTTTTTGGTGTTTTTTCATTACGTTAACACCTTCAACGATGACGCGATCTTTTTTCGGAAATGCTTGGAGTACGATTCCCTCTTTGTTTTTATCTTTACCTGTGATAATTTTTACTTTATCGCCTTTTTTAACGAACATCTTGTTTCGCACCTCCTTTAAACATAAGTATGTATTATAACACTTCTGGTGCTAGTGAGACTATCTTCATGAAGTTGTTGTCACGTAATTCACGAGCAACTGGTCCAAAGATACGAGTACCACGTGGACTCTTATCATCACGAATAATCACACATGCATTTTCATCAAATTTAATATATGAACCGTCAGGACGACGAGCTCCAGATTTAGTACGAACGATTACGGCTTTAACAACTTCACCTTTTTTGACAACTCCACCAGGTGTTGCTTGTTTAACAGTACAAGTAACGATATCACCGATGTTAGCTGTTTTACGTCCAGAACCACCAAGTACTTTAATAGTTAATACTTCACGAGCACCTGAGTTATCAGCTACTTTCATACGACTTTCTTGTTGGATCACTTGAGTATCCTCCTTTCAAACTTTCAGTTTCTTATAGGAAAATTCGAATTAAATAATTACTGCTTCTTCAACAACTTCTAATAAACGGAAGCGTTTCTTCGCAGACAATGGACGAGTTTCCATAATTTTAACGATGTCCCCCGTTTTAGCAACGTTGTTTTCGTCATGTGCGTAATATTTTTTAGAATATTTAACACGTTTACCATAAATCTTGTGAACTTTTTTAGTTTCTACAACAACGACGATAGTTTTATCCATCTTGTCTGAAACCACACGTCCAGTGTAAACTTTACGTTCATTTCTCTCTTGAGTCATCTATAAATGGCCTCCTTCCACTATTACTTAGCAGCTTCTTCACGCAAAACTGTTTTAATGCGTGCAATCGATTTACGAACTTCAGAAATTCGCGCTGTATTTTCTAATTGACCTGTTGCTAATTGGAATCGTAAGTTGAATAATTCTTCTTTAAATTCTTTTTCTTTAGCGATCATTTCGGTAGTGGTTAATTCTCTGATATCTTTAACCTTCATTCGATTCACCACCCATTTCTTCACGTTTTACAATTTTTGTTTTCACAGGTAATTTGTGAGAAGCAAGTCTTAACGCTTCACGAGCAACTTCTTCCGGTACGCCTGCAACTTCAAACATGATTTTTCCACGTTTTACTGGAGCAACCCATCCTTCTGGAGCACCTTTACCTGAACCCATACGAACACCAATAGCTTTTGATGTGTATGATTTGTGAGGGAAAATTTTAATCCATACTTTCCCACCACGTTTCATGTAACGAGTCATAGCAATACGAGAAGCTTCAATTTGGCGGTTAGTAATCCAGTGAGATTCTACAGCTTGTAAACCGTACTCTCCAAAAGATACTTCTTTACCACCTTTAGCTTCACCACGCATTTTACCTCTAAATTCACGACGGTGTTTCACACGTTTAGGTACTAACATGATTATTTCCCTCCTTTCTCAGTGTTTTTCTTTTCTGGAAGAATTTCTCCACGATAAATCCACACTTTAACTCCTAGTTTTCCGTATGTTGTATCTGCTTCTTCCCAAGCATAATCGATGTCTGCTCTTAAAGTATGTAAAGGAACAGTTCCTTCAGAGTAACCTTCAGAACGAGCCATATCTGCACCATTTAAACGACCAGAAACTTGAGTTTTGATCCCTTGAGCTCCTGCTCTCATAGTACGTTGGATAGCTTGTTTTTGTGCACGACGGAATGCCACACGATTTTCTAATTGACGTGCGATTCCTTCGCCTACTAATTTAGCATCTAAATCTGGTTTTTTGATTTCAACAATGTTAATGTGAACTCTTTTACCAGTTAATTTGTTTAATTCTTTTCTTAAAGCTTCAACTTCAGATCCACCTTTACCAATTACCATACCTGGTTTAGCAGTATGAATTGATACGTTCACGCGATTTGCAGCACGTTCGATTTCAATGGTAGAAACAGAAGCGTCAGCCAATCTAGTCGCAATAAACTTACGGATTTTTAAATCTTCATGTAGGTATTCTGCAAAATCTTTTTCTGCATACCATTTAGCGTTCCAGTCACGGATGACTCCGACACGCATTCCAATTGGATGTACTTTTTGACCCACTAGTTGTCCCTCCTTATCTTTCTGATACTACTACTGTAATGTGACTTGTACGTTTGTTGATTGGTGAAGCAGATCCTTTTGCACGAGGACGGAAACGTTTCATTGTTGGTCCTTCGTTAACAAAAGCTTCTGATACAACTAAATCTTCAACATCTAAGTCAAAATTATTTTCTGCATTTGCAATAGCTGATAATAATACTTTTTCGATTATACCAGCTGCTTTATTTGGTGAGAATTTCAAAATTGAAACAGCTTCACCAACGCTTTTACCTCTAATTAAGTCAATCACTAATCTTGATTTACGAGGTGAAACGCGAATTGTTTTAGCAGTTGCTTTTGCTGAAGTAATTCTTTCTGTCATGTTCGTTGCCTCCCTCAATTAGCGTTTTGTTTTCTTGTCGTCATTAGCATGACCACGATAAGTTCTTGTTGGTGCAAATTCACCCAATTTATGTCCTACCATATCTTCTTGGATATAAACAGGTACATGTTTTCTACCATCATAAACTGCGATGGTATATCCTATGAAGTTAGGGAAAATTGTTGAACGTCGAGACCATGTTTTAATAACTTTTTTCTTTGAAAGATCTTTTTGAGCTTCCACTTTATTCATTAAGTGTTCATCTACAAAAGGTCCTTTTTTTAAGCTGCGACCCATGGTGAACCTCCTCTCAAGATTTCAAACTCTTTATAGAGTTTATATTTATTTAGTTTTACGACGACGAACGATAAGTTTGTCAGATTTTGCTTTTTTACTACGTGTTTTGTATCCAAGTGTTGGTTTGCCCCATGGACTCATTGGTGATGGACGTCCGATTGGTGCTTTACCTTCACCACCACCGTGTGGGTGATCGTTAGGGTTCATTACGCTACCACGTACTGTTGGGCGTTTACCTAACCAACGACTACGTCCAGCTTTACCACTGTTGATTAATTCGTGTTGTTCATTACCAACAGTACCGATTGTTGCACGACAAGTTCCTAAAATCATACGAACTTCGCCTGAGTTCAAACGAACTAATGTATATTTACCTTCGTTACCAAGTACTTGTGCACTTGTACCAGCAGAACGAATTAATTGTCCACCTTTTCCAGGTTTTAATTCGATGTTATGGATAACTGTACCCACTGGAATGTTGTTTAATGGTAATGCATTACCAATTTTGATATCAGCATTTTCGCCTGATTCGATTACATCTCCAACCTTAATACCTTTTGGTGCTAAGATATAAGCTTTAACTCCATCAGTGTAATGAATCAATGCAATATTAGCAGATCTATTTGGATCATATTCAACTGTTTTAACAGTTCCGACCACATTATCTTTATTACGCTTGAAATCGATCAAACGATATTGGCGTTTGTGTCCACCCGCTTGATGACGAACAGTAATTTTACCTTGGTTGTTACGTCCAGCGTTTTTTTTCAATGGTTGTAACAAAGTTTTTTCTGGTGTTGAAGTTGTGATTTCAGCAAAATCTGAACCAGTCATGTTACGACGACCATTTGTGGTAGGTTTGTACTTTTTAATCGCCACGTGATTCCCTCCTACTTTAGTTGATGTCTGAATTATTCAGCATCAAAAATTTGAATTTCTTTTGAGTCTTCTGTTAATTGTACGATAGCTTTACGACGTTTTTTAGTGTATCCAGCGTATTTACCCATTCTCTTGAATTTCGGTTTTACGTTCATGATATTCACTTTTTTAACTTTTACGTCGAAAACAGCTTCTACAGCTTGCTTAACTAATGTTTTGTTGGCTCTTGTGTCCACTTCAAACGTGTATTTTTTTTCGTCCATTGCTTCTACAGACATTTCTGTAATAACTGGGCGTTTGATTACATCGATTAATTCCATTATGCAAGCACCTCCTCTACTTGAGTCAGAGCTGTTTTAGTGATTAACATTTTGTCAGCTGATACTACATCAAGAACACTTACGTTATCTGATTCAACGATTGAAACGTTTGGTAAGTTACGTCCTGATAATGCTGCAAAATCATTGCCACTTTCTAAAACAACTAATACCTTTGTATCTACGTTTAAGTTAGTTAAAACTTCTTTAAATTCTTTTGTTTTTGGTGCGTCAAATGATAATCCTTCAACAACAACCAATTTGTTCTCAGCAACTTTTTCAGATAATACTGATTTAATTGCTAAACGACGAACTTTTTTAGGTAATTTGTAGCTATATGAACGTGGTGTAGGTCCAAAGACGATACCACCTCCGCGCCATTGTGGTGAGCGGATAGATCCTTGACGTGCACGACCAGTTCCTTTTTGACGCCATGGTTTACGTCCACCACCGCGTACTGCGCTACGATTTTTAACAGCGTGAGTTCCTTGTCTTAATGAAGCACGTTGCAT
Organism: Vagococcus carniphilus; assembly: GCF_014397115.1. Lineage (NCBI taxonomy): Bacteria > Bacillati > Bacillota > Bacilli > Lactobacillales > Enterococcaceae > Vagococcus > Vagococcus carniphilus. Next base: position 201,135 of record NZ_CP060720.1, on the reverse strand, counting down.
GATGATTGCATCAAACACAACATTTTCGTTTGGTTCAATTCCAAAGATTGCTTCGTTTAAAGTAACTTCGCCATTTTGAGTTCCATCTTGTTTAAATAATGCTACAGATGTCATTCTTTAGTTCCTCCTCTCCCGCAATTATTTAGCAGCCTTAACTGCTGTTTTTATTTCTACTAATGATTTTTTAACGCCAGGTACATTACCTTTGATTAAAATAACATTTTTATCAGTGTCAACTTTTACGATTTCTAAGTTTTGAATCGTTACACGATCTCCACCCATACGTCCTGCAAGTTTTTTACCTTTGAATACACGTGATGGATCTGATGCAGCACCCATTGACCCAGGTCCACGATGGTAACGAGAACCGTGTGTCATTGGTCCACGTGATTGGTTATGGCGTTTAATTGGCCCTTGGAAACCATGTCCTTTAGTCGTACCTGTAACATCAACGATGTCTCCAGCTTGAAATACATCAACCTTAATTTCTTTACCTACTTCGTATTCTCCAAGCTCAACATCATTGAATTCTTTAATGAAGCGCTTAGGAGCAGTATTTGCTTTTGCAACATGACCTTTAGCAGGTTTGTTAGATAAAACTTCACGTTTATCTTGGAAGCCCACTTGAACAGCTTCGTAACCGTCAGTTTCTACTGTTTTAACTTGTAAAACAACGTTTGGTGTTGCTTCAATTACAGTAACTGGGATTAACTCACCATTTTCAGTGAAGACTTGTGTCATTCCTACTTTTTTCCCTAAGATTCCTTTAGTCATGAGTACACCTCCATGATTTATTATAATTTAATTTCAATATTTACACCGCTTGGCAAGTCTAGCTTCATTAAAGCATCAACTGTCTTAGGTGTTGGACTCACGATGTCGATTAAACGTTTGTGAGTACGCATTTCGAATTGTTCGCGTGAATCTTTGTATTTATGAGTCGCGCGGATAACTGTATACACTGAACGGTCTGTTGGTAATGGAATTGGTCCAGAAACTTCAGCCCCTGTTCTTTTTGCTGTTTCTACAATTTTCTCTGCAGATTGATCTAATACACGATGTTCATACGCTTTTAAACGGATACGAATTTTTTGATTTGCCATTTTGTTCCCTCCTTCGCCTATTGTTGTTAGTAGACATAGCTCCACGAAAATCTCCAACACACCACCATGGCAATGCTCCCTGGCGTGTCGCAACCTCTCGTTTCAACGCCGCAGTAATCTCTTTGAGATACCTACATACTTTTTTTATTTCAGCACTTTTAAAAGTATACTAAAAAAAAAGCCTGATGACAAGCTTTTTTCAATAGTTTTTTTATTTTTTTTAATAGGTGATTCCCATATTCGTTAAAGCTGTTTGAATTTGAGTAATTTGTTGCATCAATTCAGTTTTTTCAGCACCTTCAGGTAGTCCATCCACTTCTTGTTTAGCTGCATAATATTGCTCTAACGTAAAATCAGATTGTACTGCTCCATCAACAATAATCATATTGATTATCTCTTGTGCCTTTTGTGCGTTTCCTGATTTTTCAGTATGAGTCGTTTCTTTTCCTTCTGAGCCACCTGCTGTTGCTAGATAAGTTAAGACACCTTCATAAAAAGGATCCTCTTTTTTATTTAATGAACTAGCATCACTAACAAGATTATCAATGTCTTCTTTTTTGTTATCGTTTTTCATTGATACTTTTTCTTTAAATTTATTGCCTACTAATACCGGCTCTTCAAATAAATCGTTAAATCTTGTTTGAATTTCAATTCTTTGTTTCAAATCTTTAACCATTTTTTTGTCTTCATCGTTCTTCGCTGATTTTTCCATTGTATTAATTTTTTGCTCTGTTGTTCCTTTAGCTAAAAATACTTTACTTTTATCAAAATACAATGAAGATAAAGTCATTTCTTTTGAACCCTCTTCAACGCCTACTTCTTTAACTAAATCTTCTTTTTTCTTATTGTCATACATACTACCAACAACAATCGCTCCAACAGCAAAGGCTATCGAAAGAAAAAGCCAGATCAATTTATTTCCTTTGTTCATTCACTATTGCTCCTTTTTACTATTTTACATTATATAATGGTACCCTAACTAACCATATTTCTCAAGACAAAAAAACATTACATTAAAAAAAGGTTGAAAACTTGCGTTTTCAACCTTACGTCCGAACATATAATACATATTTGATAGATAATAAATTATGCGATGATTGAAGTTACAACGCCTGAACCAACAGTACGTCCACCTTCACGAATTGAGAAACGAGTTCCTTCTTCGATAGCGATTGGGTGAATTAAATCCACTTCCATAGCTACGTTATCACCAGGCATTACCATTTCAGTACCTTCTGGTAATTGACAAACGCCAGTTACGTCAGTTGTACGGAAATAGAATTGTGGGCGGTAGTTAGTGAAGAATGGAGTATGACGTCCACCTTCTTCTTTAGATAAAACATAAACTTCCGCATTAAATTTTGTATGTGGTGTAATTGATCCTGGAGCTGATAATACTTGTCCACGTTGGATATCTTCACGAGCTACCCCACGTAATAAAGCACCAATGTTGTCTCCAGCTTCAGCGTAATCTAATAATTTACGGAACATTTCAACACCAGTTACAGTTGTTTTAGAAGTTGCTTCAGCAATACCAACTAATTCAACTTCGTCACCAACACGTACTTGTCCACGTTCAACACGGCCTGTAGCAACAGTACCACGTCCAGTGATTGAGAATACGTCCTCAACTGGCATCATGAATGGTTTGTCTGTTTGACGTTCTGGAGTTGGGATATATTCGTCAACTGCAGCCATCAATTCTAAGATTTTTTCTTCGTAAGAAGCATCGCCTTCTAAAGCTTTAAGAGCTGAACCTGCAACGATTGGAGTATCATCGCCTGGGAAGTCGTATTCTGTTAATAAGTCACGAACTTCCATTTCAACTAATTCTAATAATTCTTCGTCATCAACCATATCCATTTTGTTTAAGAAAACAACGATGTATGGTACACCAACGTTACGAGATAATAAGATATGCTCGCGAGTTTGTGGCATTGGGCCGTCAGCTGCAGATACTACTAAGATAGCACCGTCCATTTGAGCAGCACCAGTGATCATGTTTTTAACGTAGTCCGCATGTCCTGGACAGTCCACATGAGCGTAGTGACGAGTTGCTGTTTCATACTCGATATGAGATGTGTTAATTGTGATTCCACGTTCTTTTTCTTCTGGAGCGTTATCGATATCAGCATAGTTTTGAGCTTCACCGAAACCATTTTTAGCTAATACTGTAGCGATTGCTGCAGATAATGTTGTTTTACCGTGGTCAACGTGTCCGATTGTTCCGATGTTTACATGGGATTTCGAACGGTCAAATTTTTCTTTTGCCATTTTGTATAATTCCTCCTAAAATATAAAAGTCATTTATTATAATATATTGAAGAAGGAATAAAATCAATATTTATTCCTTCAACTACTCATTTTACATGAATTCTAAGCAAATGCCTAGTAAATTCTATTCAGCAGAGCCACCATTTTTCTTGATGATTTCTTCTTGAATAGATTTTGGTACGTCTTCGTAATGATCAAATACCATCATAAATGTACCACGTCCTTGTGTTGCAGAACGTAATGTTGTTGCATATCCAAACATTTCAGCTAATGGCACAAGTGCGTTAACAATTTGTGAATTTCCATGAGCTTCCATTCCTTCAACGCGTCCACGACGACTTGTTACATGTCCCATGATATCTCCTAAATATTCTTCAGGAACTGTTACAGTAACTTTCATCATTGGTTCTAAGATTGCTGGTTGAGCTTTCTTAGCTGCGGCACGTAATGCCATAGATGCTGCCACACGGAATGCCGTTTCATTTGAATCGACATCATGGTATGAACCATCATAAAGTTTTGCTTTAATATCTACTAATGGATAGCCAGCAAGAACACCATTATTCATAGAGTCTGCTAATCCTTTTTCAACTGCTGGAATGTATTCACGAGGAACCACACCACCAACGATTGCGTTTTCGAATTCAAAGCCTTTTCCTTCTTCGTTAGGTGTAAATTCAACCCATACGTGACCGTATTGTCCTTTACCACCTGATTGACGTACGAATTTACCTTCAGCTTGAGTAACTGGCGCTCTAAATGTTTCACGGTATGAAACTTGAGGCGCACCTACGTTAGCGTCTACTCTAAATTCACGTCTCATTCTATCTACTAAAACGTCTAAGTGAAGCTCACCCATACCAGAGATAACTGTTTCTCCAGTTTCAACGTTTGTTTCAACTCGGAATGAAGGATCTTCTTCAGCAAGTTTTTGTAAAGCAACACCCATTTTATCTTGGTCTGCTTTAGATTTAGGTTCAACAGCTACTTGAATAACTGGATCTGGGAATTCAATAGATTCCAAGATAACTGGTGCATCAAGAGCACATAAAGTATCACCTGTTGTAGTATCTTTAAGTCCAACAGCTGCTGCGATATCACCTGAATAAACTGTATTAATTTCTTCACGGCTGTTCGCATGCATTTGTAGGATACGTCCGATACGTTCTTTTTTATCTTTAGAAGCGTTCAATACATATGAACCACTTTCTAAAGTACCAGAATAAACACGGAAGAATGTTAAACGACCTACGAATGGGTCAGTCATAACTTTAAACGCTAATGATGAGAACGGTGCGTTATCATCAGAAGGACGTGTAGTTTCTTCTTCTGTTTTAGTATCTGTACCTTTAATTGCTTCAACGTCTGTTGGAGCAGGTAAGTAGTCAAGAACTGCATCAAGCATTAACTGAACACCTTTGTTTTTAAAGGCAGATCCAGCCATTACTGGGAAGAACTCAACATTAATAGTTGCGCGACGAATTCCTGCTTTCAATTCTTCAATAGAGATTTCCTCTCCATCCAAGTATTTCATCATTAATTCTTCATCAGTTTCAGCTACAGCTTCAACTAATTTTTCACGCCATTCAATAGCTTGTTCCATATACTCTTCAGGGATTTCTTCCTCACGGATATCTGTTCCTAAATCGTTAGTATAGATTTCAGCTTTCATTGTAATTAAGTCAATGATTCCTGTGAAGTTATCTTCAGAACCGATTGGTAATTGAATTGGATGAGCATTTGCTTGTAAACGATCATGTAAAGTTTTTACTGAGTACAAGAAGTCTGCACCAATTTTATCCATTTTATTACAGAAAACAACACGTGGAACTTTGTAGTCAGTTGCTTGACGCCAAACTGTTTCAGTTTGAGGCTCAACACCTGATTGTGAATCAAGAACTGTAACAGCACCATCTAATACACGTAGTGAACGTTGAACTTCAATAGTGAAATCCACGTGACCTGGTGTATCGATAATGTTTACACGATATCCTTTCCACTGTGCAGTTGTTGCTGCAGAAGTGATTGTGATACCACGTTCTTGCTCTTGTTCCATCCAGTCCATTTGTGAAGCTCCTTCGTGAGTTTCACCAAGCTTATGGATTTTACCAGTATAATACAAGATACGCTCTGTTGTTGTAGTTTTACCCGCATCAACATGGGCCATGATACCGATATTACGAGTGTTTTCTAACGAAAATTCTCTTGCCATCTTAAAATATTTCTCCTCTCTTATTGTAGTTCGTAGTTATATACATTCACTTGCCAGTTAATTAGTATTAACTGGCTAAGAGGATTTTACCAACGGTAGTGAGCGAATGCTCTGTTGGCTTCAGCCATTTTATGGACATCTTCACGTTTTTTAACAGAAGCGCCTGAGTTGTTAGCTGCATCCATGATTTCTTTAGCTAAACGTTGTTCCATAGTATGCTCTCCGCGTAAACGAGAGTAATTTACTAACCAACGTAAGCCTAATGTTGAACGACGCTCTGGGCGAACTTCAACTGGTACTTGGTAGTTAGAACCACCAACACGGCGAGCTTTAACTTCAAGAACAGGCATAACATTTTCCATAGCTTGTTCGAAAACTTCTAATGGATCGTTCCCTGTAGATTCTTTAATAATATCAAATGCATCATAAATAATGCTTGAAGCAACACCACGCTTACCATCAATCATCACACGGTTGATTAAACGAGTAACTAATTTAGAATTATAAATCGGATCTGGTAAAACATCACGTTTTGTAACAGGACCTTTTCGAGGCATGTGTAACTCCTCCTTCCAAGAATTTTTTTATCATCAATTTAATTTGAATTATTTTTTAGGTTTTTTAGTTCCGTATTTAGAACGGCTTTGTTTACGATCTGTAACACCAGCAGTATCTAAAGCACCACGAACGATATGATAACGTACCCCAGGTAAGTCTTTCACACGTCCACCACGGATTAAAACAACACTATGCTCTTGCAAGTTATGTCCAATACCAGGAATGTAAGCTGTCACTTCAATTAAGTTTGACAAACGAACACGGGCATATTTACGTAACGCAGAGTTAGGTTTTTTAGGTGTCATAGTCCCAACACGTGTACAAACACCACGTTTTTGTGGAGAGTTCACATTTGTTTGAGATTTTTTGAAACTATTATAACTCTTTCCTAAAGCAGGAGAGTCAGATTTAGTCATTTTAGATTTACGAGACTTACGTACCAATTGATTAATTGTAGGCATGATAGTTCCTCCTTCCTTAAAACTTTTTATAGACCCACACATCCAGGTGGTTCTTTTTTTGATTTAAAAAATTAATGCAAGAATTCCTGCATTGACATTGCGCTCTTTTACAGTCAGCACGTCTCCATGAGACCTGTCCCAAGCACCTTTGTAACTATAGCACAAAAAAACAAAATTAGTCAATACCCTTTTTATATTTTTTTCTAAGTTTCTCCCTTTCTTTTTCGATTGGTTATGATTACAATTATCTTGATAACAAATATAATTTTGGAGGCTTAACATGAACTTAAAACAATTAGTTGGGATTGAATCTGCAAAGTACATTAAAGATGGAATGACGGTAGGTCTTGGAACTGGATCAACTGCTTACTTTATGGTTGAAGAAATCGGACGACGAATGAAAGAAGAAGGTCTAAATATTGTAGGGGTGACAACTTCACACGCTACAGAAGAACAAGCTCGCGCTTTAGGTATTCCTTTAAAAAGTATTGATGAGGTCGATCATGTAGATATTACAATTGATGGAGCAGACGAAATCTCTGCTGACTACCAAGGAACAAAGGGAGGCGGTGCTGCTCTTCTTTTTGAAAAAATAGTTGCAACTTATTCTAATGAAAACATTTGGATTGTAGACGAGTCAAAAATGGTTGAAAAGTTAGGTGCTTTCCCACTACCTGTTGAAGTTATTCCATATGGAAGCGATCAACTACTTAGACTATTTACTAAAAAAGAGTTAAATCCTAAAATCAGAACTACTGCCGATGGTAATCCTTTGCTAACTGACAGTAAAAATTATATTATTGACTTGTATTTAAAAGAAATAAATGATCCAAAAGAGCTAGCTACATGGCTTGACCACCAAGTTGGCGTTGTCGAACACGGCTTGTTCTTGGATATCACGACACGTGTCATCATAGGCACCTCTGAAAGTGGCGTTAAAACCATCGAAGTGTCTAGATAACCTAGAAAGGATGGATTACATGAAAAAATTAGTTTTTGTACGACATGGATTAAGTGAGTGGAATGCTCTTAATTTATTTACTGGATGGGAAGATGTCGATTTAAGTGACAAAGGAATTGAAGAAGCAAAAGAAGCTGGGAAAAAAATTAAACAAGCAAATATTTATTTTGATGTTGCCTACACGTCTTATTTAAAACGTGCTATCAAAACTTGCCATTTTGTTCTGGAAGAATCCAATCAACTTTGGATTCCTGAAATAAAATCTTGGCGATTAAATGAACGTCATTACGGAGCTCTCCAAGGATTGAATAAAAAGGAGACAGCTGATAAGTATGGAGCTGATCAAGTTCAACAATGGCGTCGCTCTTATGATACTTTACCTCCACTAATTAGTGAAGATGATCCAAAATCAGCAACAAAAGAACTTAAATACTCACATCTTGATAAAAGAAGTATTCCAGGAGGCGAAAATCTAAAAGTTACTTTAGAGAGGGCTCTCCCTTTTTGGGAAGACGAAATCGCTCCATCCTTGTTAAAAGGAGAAACAGTTCTTGTTGCAGCTCATGGAAATTCACTTAGAGCACTTGCTAAACATATTGAGGGAATTTCAGATGACGATATCATGGCTTTAGAAATTCCAACAGGACAACCTCTTGTTTACGAACTAAATGATGATCTATCTTTAATAAAAAAATATTATTTATAAGAAAAAGGAGACTATCCCTTAAACGGATAATCTCCTTTTTTTATCGACCAATAGTCCGACAATAAGACCTAGAATCGCAACGGTAATCCAACCCATTCCAATATTAAAGAATGGAACAAACTCTCTAGCAAAGCCTAGTAATGATGACACTATATTAGAATCCTTAATATTTTTAGGCAAACTATTTAACGCATCAAAAAACGAAGCAATCATTGTAAAATAAGTAACATATTGATAAATACTTTTTTTATCACCAATCCATTGACTACAAAGTCCCATTATGATTAAAGTCATTGCTAATGGATAAATAAACATCAAAACTGGAGTTGAAATTTGAATTATTTCATTCAAACCAACGTTAGCAATTAAAGCTGCCAACAAAATACAACCAACTGTGAAAAATGTATAAGATTTAGACGGATACAACTCATTAAAAGTTCTTCCAAAAGAAGTGCTTAATCCAATAGCTGTTTTTAAACAAGCAACAATAACTATTGCCGCTAGTAAGACACTACCAACAGTTCCCAAATAATGGTCTGCAATTTGGGCAAGAGTAATACCGCCATTTTTATTTAAGTTTAATGTGCCTAAACTCATTGTTCCAACAAATGAAAGTAGAGTGTAAATAATTCCCATTAGCACAATACCAAATAGTCCGGATTTAGTTGTCTCTTTCGCAACTAAAACGGGATCTTTAATCCCCAAAGCTTGAACATTTTCAATAATTATCATTCCAAAAGCAAGTGCTGCTAAAGCATCTAACGTATTATACCCATCTGTAAAACCTTTAAAAAAAGCTCCATTTGAATACGCCGGCTGGACAGCAGCAGATGAAACAGAACCCAGTGGTGATATAAACGCCATTGCCAATAAAATAAATAATAATAACAAAAATAATGGTGTTAAAAATTTCCCAATGTAGTCTAGAATTTTACTCGGTTTACGTGAAAAAAACCATACAATAATAAAGAAAACAGCACTAAAAAATAATAGATACATCTTCTGTTTAGACTCTGGTAAAAAAGGGGCTAGCGCAATTTCAAAAGAAGTGCTAGCTAAACGGGGCATCGCAAAAAAAGGCCCTATTACCAAATACAAAACACTAGTAAATATCATTCCATATTTTTTATTCACCTTGCTCGAAAGTTCACATAAATCCTTACTCATAGACAATCCGAACGCAATGATACCTAAAAATGGTAATCCAATTCCAGTAGTTAAAAATCCTAGATTTGCACTTACAATATTAGCTCCTGCTTCTTGTCCCATTTGAATAGGAAAAATCAAATTTCCTGCACCAAAAAATAAACCAAAAATAAGTGAACCAATGAAAAGACTTTCTTTTAATTCAAGTCGCTTTTTCATTCAACCAACACTCCTTTTTTCTTTAAATAAAAGAAAAAAAGCTTAAAATTGAATTAATCAATTTTAAGCTTTTTTATGACCCGTACGGGACTCGAACCCGTGTTACCGCCGTGAAAGGGCGGTGTCTTAACCGCTTGACCAACGGGCCTGATTAAAAAAATACTACTATGGAGAAGGAGGGATTTGAACCCTCGCGCCAGTTACCCGACCTACACCCTTAGCAGGGGCGCCTCTTCAGCCACTTGAGTACTTCTCCATCCTAAAAATTAATGGGCCTAAATGGACTCGAACCATCGACCTCACGCTTATCAGGCGTGCGCTCTAACCAGCTGAGCTATAGGCCCCTTTTCTTTTTAAGAAAAAGCGGGTGACGAGAATCGAACTCGCGACAACAGCTTGGAAGGCTGTAGTTTTACCACTAAACTACACCCGCGAGTGGTAAAAAAGTGGCGCAAGACAGAATCGAACTGCCGACACACGGAGCTTCAATCCGTTGCTCTACCAACTGAGCTACTGCGCCAAAAAAAACGGTCCCGACGGGATTTGAACCCGCGATCTCCTGCGTGACAGGCAGGCATGTTAACCCCTACACCACGGAACCTAATTGCGGAGGCAGGATTTGAACCTACGACCTTCGGGTTATGAGCCCGACGAGCTACCTGACTGCTCCACTCCGCGATATTATTATAAGGAGGATAAGGGATTCGAACCCTTGCGTGCTTTTACACACCTGACGGTTTTCAAGACCGTTCCCTTCAGCCGAACTTGGGTAATCCTCCAAAAAAAAACAATGACCCGTACGGGACTCGAACCCGTGTTACCGCCGTGAAAGGGCGGTGTCTTAACCGCTTGACCAACGGGCCTGATTAAAAAAATACTACTATGGAGAAGGAGGGATTTGAACCCTCGCGCCAGTTACCCGACCTACACCCTTAGCAGGGGCGCCTCTTCAGCCACTTGAGTACTTCTCCATCCTAAAAATTAATGGGCCTAAATGGACTCGAACCATCGACCTCACGCTTATCAGGCGTGCGCTCTAACCAGCTGAGCTATAGGCCCCTTTTCTTTTTAAGAAAAAGCGGGTGACGAGAATCGAACTCGCGACAACAGCTTGGAAGGCTGTAGTTTTACCACTAAACTACACCCGCGGTAAAATTAAAAACGGTCCCGACGGGATTTGAACCCGCGATCTCCTGCGTGACAGGCAGGCATGTTAACCCCTACACCACGGAACCTAATTGCGGAGGCAGGATTTGAACCTACGACCTTCGGGTTATGAGCCCGACGAGCTACCTAACTGCTCCACTCCGCGATATTATTATAAGGAGGATAAGGGATTCGAACCCTTGCGTGCTTTTACACACCTGACGGTTTTCAAGACCGTTCCCTTCAGCCGGACTTGGGTAATCCTCCAAATTATGATTTTTGTCTCCACAATGGACCTTGTAGGACTCGAACCTACGACCGCCCGGTTATGAGCCGGGAGCTCTAACCAACTGAGCTAAAGGTCCAAGTTCCGAATAAAAACAATCGCGGCGGAGGGGATCGAACCCCCGACCTCCCGGGTATGAACCGGACGCTCTAGCCAGCTGAGCTACACCGCGAAAATAATAATCGGGAAGACAGGATTCGAACCTGCGACCCCTTGGTCCCAAACCAAGTGCTCTACCAAGCTGAGCTACTTCCCGTATTATCTTTTAAACGCGCCCAAGAGGAGTCGAACCCCTAACCTTCTGATCCGTAGTCAGACACTCTATCCAATTGAGCTATGGGCGCTTAAATATATTTAACTATGCCGAGGACCGGAATCGAACCGGTACGGAGATCACTCTCCGCAGGATTTTAAGTCCTGTGCGTCTGCCAGTTCCGCCACCCCGGCTGGAACATAAAAGCGGAAGACGGGGTTCGAACCCGCGACCCCCACCTTGGCAAGGTGATGTTCTACCACTGAACTACTTCCGCTTAAAGAAGTGCCGGCTAAAGGACTTGAACCCTCGACCCTCTGATTACAAATCAGATGCTCTACCAACTGAGCTAAGCCGGCTTTTAAATTTTAAGTGCGGGTGAAGGGACTTGAACCCCCACGCCGTTAGGCGCTAGATCCTAAATCTAGTGCGTCTGCCAATTCCGCCACACCCGCATATAAAAATGACCCGTACTGGGCTCGAACCAGTGACCCTCTGATTAAAAGTCAGATGCTCTACCAACTGAGCTAACGAGTCTTTTTAGAATGGAGGTTAACGGGATCGAACCGCTGACCCCCTGCTTGTAAGGCAGGTGCTCTCCCAGCTGAGCTAAACCTCCAAAACGCATTTGCATGGCGACGTCCTACTCTCACAAAGGGAAACCCTTCACTACCCTCGGCGCTAAAAAGCTTAACTTCTGTGTTCGGCATGGGAACAGGTGTATCCTTCTTGCCATCATCGCCACACTTACGTGCGTTATATTCTATTGAGTGATTATTCACTCAAAACTGGATGTTTTAGTTATATTCAACATTGTCACCGATATTTTGGTTAAGTCCTCGACCGATTAGTACTAGTCCGCTCCGTACATCGCTGCACTTCCACTCCTAGCCTATCTACCTGATCATCTTTCAGGGGTCTTACTTTCTTAAAGAAATGGGAAATCTCATCTTGAGGGGGGCTTCACGCTTAGATGCTTTCAGCGTTTATCCCGTCCATACATAGCTACCCAGCAATGCCCTTGGCAGAACAACTGGTACACCAGAGGTATGTCCATCCCGGTCCTCTCGTACTAAGGACAGCTCCTCTCAAATTTCCAACGCCCGCGACGGATAGGGACCGAACTGTCTCACGACGTTCTGAACCCAGCTCGCGTGCCGCTTTAATGGGCGAACAGCCCAACCCTTGGGACCGACTACAGCCCCAGGATGCGACGAGCCGACATCGAGGTGCCAAACCTCCCCGTCGATGTGAACTCTTGGGGGAGATAAGCCTGTTATCCCCAGGGTAGCTTTTATCCGTTGAGCGATGGCCCTTCCATGCGGAACCACCGGATCACTAAGCCCGACTTTCGTCCCTGCTCGAGTTGTAGCTCTCGCAGTCAAGCTCCCTTCTGCCTTTGCACTCTACGAATGATTTCCAACCATTCTGAGGGAACCTTTGGGCGCCTCCGTTACATTTTAGGAGGCGACCGCCCCAGTCAAACTGTCCATCTGACACTGTCTCCCGCCACGATAAGTGGCGCGGGTTAGAATGGTCATAACACAAGGGTAGTATCCCACCAATGCCTCCCTCGAGACTAGCGTCCCGAGCTCTACGGCTCCTACCTATCCTGTACATGTGTCACAAACATTCAATATCAAACTACAGTAAAGCTCCATGGGGTCTTTCCGTCCTGTCGCGGGTAACCTGCATCTTCACAGGTACTAAAATTTCACCGAGTCTCTCGTTGAGACAGTGCCCAAATCGTTACGCCTTTCGTGCGGGTCGGAACTTACCCGACAAGGAATTTCGCTACCTTAGGACCGTTATAGTTACGGCCGCCGTTTACTGGGGCTTCAATTCTGAGCTTCGCTATTGCTAACCCATCCTCTTAACCTTCCAGCACCGGGCAGGCGTCAGCCCCTATACGTCATCTTTCGATTTTGCAGAGACCTGTGTTTTTGATAAACAGTCGCTTGGGCCTATTCACTGCGGCTGAACTTGCGTTCAGCACCCCTTCTCCCTAAGTTACGGGGTCATTTTGCCGAGTTCCTTAACGAGAGTTCTCTCGCTCACCTTAGGATTCTCTCCTCGACTACCTGTGTCGGTTTGCGGTACGGGCCGTTTGTTTCTAACTAGAAGCTTTTCTTGGCAGTGTGATATTAAGACTTCGGTACTAAATTTCCCTCCTCATCACAACTTGTCCTTAGAGATAAAAGCATTTGACTCTTATCAAGACTTATTGCTTGAACGCACATATCCAACAGTGCGAACTTGTAACCTACTGCGTCCCTCCATTGTTCAAACAAAACAAACGGGTACAGGAATCTCAACCTGTTATCCATCGCCTACGCCTATCGGCCTCGGCTTAGGTCCCGACTAACCCTGGGAGGACGAGCCTTCCCCAGGAAACCTTAGTCATTCGGTGGACAGGATTCTCACCTGTCTTTCGCTACTCATACCGGCATTCTCACTTCTAAGCGCTCCACCAGTCCTTACGATCTAGCTTCGACGCCCTTAGAACGCTCTCCTACCATAGAACCAAAAGGTTCTATCCACAGCTTCGGTAATATGTTTAGCCCCGGTACATTTTCGGCGCAAGGGCACTCGACTAGTGAGCTATTACGCACTCTTTAAATGATGGCTGCTTCTGAGCCAACATCCTAGTTGTTTGTGCACCCTCACATCCTTTTCCACTTAACATATATTTGGGGACCTTAGCTGGTGGTCTGGGCTGTTTCCCTTTCGACAATGGATCTTATCACTCACTGTCTGACTCCCGGACATAAATGAATGGCATTCGGAGTTTATCTGAATTCGGTAACCCAAGACGGGCCCCTAGTCCAAACAGTGCTCTACCTCCATCATTCTTAATTCCGAGGCTAGCCCTAAAGCTATTTCGGAGAGAACCAGCTATCTCCAAGTTCGTTTGGAATTTCTCCGCTACCCACACCTCATCCCCGCACTTTTCAACGTACGTGGGTTCGGTCCTCCAGTGCGTTTTACCGCACCTTCAACCTGGACATGGGTAGGTCACATGGTTTCGGGTCTACGACTACATACTCACTCGCCCTATTCAGACTCGCTTTCGCTACGGCTCCGCTTCTTCAGCTTAACCTCGCATGCAATCGTAACTCGCCGGTTCATTCTGCAAAAGGCACGCCATCACCCATTAACGGGCTCTGACTTGTTGTAGGCACACGGTTTCAGGTTCTATTTCACTCCCCTTCCGGGGTGCTTTTCACCTTTCCCTCACGGTACTGGTTCACTATCGGTCACTAGAGAGTATTTAGCCTTGGGAGATGGTCCTCCCGGATTCCGACGGAATTTCTCGTGTTCCGCCGTACTCAGGATACTCATAGGTGTGTTGTCGATTTCGTCTACGGGGCTTTTACCCGCTCCGGCTGATCTTTCCAGATCGATTCAACTATCCACAACAGCTACCACAGCTGAGTCCTACAACCCCAAGAAGCAAGCTTCTTGGTTTGGGCTGTTTCCGTTTCGCTCGCCGCTACTAAGGAAATCGAATTTTCTTTCTCTTCCTGCAGGTACTTAGATGTTTCAGTTCTCTGCGTCTACCTCTAACAAGCTATGTATTCACTTGAAAGTAACATCCTATAAAAGATGCTGGGTTCCCCCATTCGGAAATCTCTGGATCATAGCTTACTTACAGCTCCCCAAAGCATATCGGAGTTAGTCCCGTCCTTCATCGGCTTCTAGTGCCAAGGCATCCACCGTGCGCCCTTATTCACTTAACCTTTTCTAACTATATATGAGTTAGATGTTTCTGATTTTACTTAAATAGCGATATTCAAGTAAAACTATTTATGTATCACAATTTTACTAATAAAACTGATCAACTCGGTGTGTTAAAAATTAATGTTGATGTCTAACTTCAACTATCCAGTTTTCAATGAACAATACAATTGGTGTCAAAGACACCAATGGAGCCTAGCGGGATCGAACCGCTGACCTCCTGCGTGCAAGGCAGGCGCTCTCCCAGCTGAGCTAAGGCCCCTATTTAGATATATATAAACAAGAGAATAAATCTCTCAAAACTGAACAAAGTAAGTACCAATGTGTTTTCCGTAATATTCCTTAGAAAGGAGGTGATCCAGCCGCACCTTCCGATACGGCTACCTTGTTACGACTTCACCCCAATCATCTATCCCACCTTAGGCGGCTGGCTCCAAAAGGTTACCTCACCGACTTTGGGTGTTACAAACTCTCGTGGTGTGACGGGCGGTGTGTACAAGGCCCGGGAACGTATTCACCGTGGCGTGCTGATCCACGATTACTAGCGATTCCGGCTTCATGTAGGCGAGTTGCAGCCTACAATCCGAACTGAGAACGGCTTTAAGAGATTAGCTAAACCTCGCGGTCTTGCGACTCATTGTACCGTCCATTGTAGCACGTGTGTAGCCCAGGTCATAAGGGGCATGATGATTTGACGTCATCCCCACCTTCCTCCGGTTTGTCACCGGCAGTCTCGCTAGAGTGCCCAACTGAATGATGGCAACTAACAATAAGGGTTGCGCTCGTTGCGGGACTTAACCCAACATCTCACGACACGAGCTGACGACAACCATGCACCACCTGTCACTTTGTCCCCGAAGGGAAAGCTCTATCTCTAGAGTGGTCAAAGGATGTCAAGACCTGGTAAGGTTCTTCGCGTTGCTTCGAATTAAACCACATGCTCCACCGCTTGTGCGGGCCCCCGTCAATTCCTTTGAGTTTCAGCCTTGCGGCCGTACTCCCCAGGCGGAGTGCTTAATGCGTTAACTGCAGCACTGAAGGGCGGAAACCCTCCAACACTTAGCACTCATCGTTTACGGCGTGGACTACCAGGGTATCTAATCCTGTTTGCTCCCCACGCTTTCGAGCCTCAGCGTCAGTTACAGACCAGAGAGTCGCCTTCGCCACTGGTGTTCCTCCATATATCTACGCATTTCACCGCTACACATGGAATTCCACTCTCCTCTTCTGCACTCAAGTTCCCCAGTTTCCAATGACCTTCCTCGGTTGAGCCGAGGGCTTTCACATCAGACTTAAGAAACCGCCTGCGCTCGCTTTACGCCCAATAAATCCGGACAACGCTTGCCACCTACGTATTACCGCGGCTGCTGGCACGTAGTTAGCCGTGGCTTTCTGGTTAGATACCGTCAAGGTGAGAACAGTAACTCTCTCACTTGTTCTTCTCTAACAACAGAGTTTTACGATCCGAAAACCTTCTTCACTCACGCGGCGTTGCTCGGTCAGACTTTCGTCCATTGCCGAAGATTCCCTACTGCTGCCTCCCGTAGGAGTCTGGGCCGTGTCTCAGTCCCAGTGTGGCCGATCACCCTCTCAGGTCGGCTATGCATCATGGTCTTGGTAGGCCGTTACCCCACCAACTAACTAATGCAGCGCGGGCCCATCCAACAGTGACACCGAAGCGTCTTTTATTATTCTTCCATGCGGAAAAACAAATTATGCGGTATTAGCACCTGTTTCCAAGTGTTATCCCCCTCTGTTGGGCAGGTTGCCCACGTGTTACTCACCCGTCCGCCACTCTTTGATTTTCGGTGGAGCAAGCTCCGGTGAAAATCAAAGCGTTCGACTTGCATGTATTAGGCACGCCGCCAGCGTTCGTCCTGAGCCAGGATCAAACTCTCAATAAAAGTTGATTAACATCTTGCGATGTTTAGCTCATTAATTTTAAAACTTGCTAGCGAATGTTATTCACTAAATATGGTTTGTTTTTACTAAAAGTAAAAACGCCCTACACATTTGGTTTGTCTTACTTTGTTCAGTTTTCAAAGATCTATTTCTTCGTTGCCGTAACAACTTTTTAATAATAACAAAGTTGTTTCGTTTTGTCAACAACTTTTTTTATTTTTTTAATTGTTGAATCAACAAGAATCGGTGGTTTCGATCAACCTCAAAAATAATAACATAACTTCCAAAAGGTTGTCAACAACTAATTTCAAATTATTTTATATTGCTTTTTTCTAAAACAGCAATGAAAATAATATACTACTTTTTTAAATATTTGTAAACATCTTTTTAAAATTATTTTTTCTTTACCAACTTTTGGTACAATATAATTATACACTATTAAATTAGAAGCGGAGGATTTATTTATGAAGATACTTGTTGTAGATGATGATAAAGAAATTGTTGAGCTATTAAATATATACATAAAAAACGAAGGCTACGATGTGATTAAAGCTTATAACGGAAAAGAGGCCTTAATTAAAATTACAGCTAACCCTGATATTGATTTGATGATTCTAGACATTATGATGCCTGAAATGGATGGTATGGAAGTTGTCAAAGAGCTTCGAAAAACTTCTCAAATCCCTATTATTATGTTAACTGCAAAAACAACAGACATGGATAAAATACAAGGTTTAATTGCAGGTGCTGACGATTACGTTACAAAGCCATTTAATCCATTAGAAATTATGGCACGTGTCAAATCGTTATTAAGACGAACAAATATGCAACAAGTTCAAACCGAAGTTCCAGATATTTTAGAGATTGGCCCTTTAAAAATAAAAAAAGAATCTCATGAAGTTACTACTGATAAAAATGTAAACATCCAATTAACAGCTCTTGAATTTGGTATTCTATATTTATTAGCTAGTCATCCTAATCGTGTTTTTAGCGCGGATGAAATATTTGAAAGAGTTTGGCAACAGGAAAGTTTAGTTTCAGCTAAAACTGTTATGGTTCATGTTAGTCACTTGAGAGATAAAATTGAAGAAGCCACAAATGGAGAAAAAGTAATCCAAACAGTTTGGGGTGTTGGCTATAAAATTGAGAGATAAACAAAAAAAACATAATCGAATTGTTCTAACCTCAAAAGAAAAAAGCGAGCTTCTTATAGAAGGTATTGTAACTATTATTTTATTAATTTTATTAAATTTAGCAATGTACATGTTATTAATACAAATTGTTCAGTCAAGTTTATCTATTGAAAGTATGATTAGCAATATCAGCACTTCTATCTATGATACTTTTTATAGTCCTACTTCTTACGCTTGGAAAAAACCAATTTTTTTCTTACTTGGAATTATCGACTTATCTATCCTTTATTGGCGACTAATTAGACGGTACAGACAAATGCAGCAACGCCATATTATTAGTGAACTTCACTATATCTCTAACGGGCACTATGACCACCGTATTCCTTTTGATCTCAACGGGGACTCTGGAAAGTTAATTCGAAGTATCAATGCTTTGGTCGACAGTACTGTAGAAGCCATTGAGGAAGAACGGCGTATTGAACAATCAAAAGATGAATTAATTACAAATGTTAGTCATGATATTAGAACACCTCTAACTTCAATTATCGGCTATCTCGGCTTAATTGAAGAAAAAAAATATTCTAGTGATGAGGAACTTTTAAAATATACTCATACAGCCTATATGAAAGCCAGACAAATGAAAGTGTTAGTAGATGATTTATTTGAGTATACTAAGGTTCGGCAATCTAACACACCTCTTAGCATTATGACTTTTGATATGCAACAATTAATTGGTCAAGTTGTTGTTGATTTCGAATTAGAAGCCTCTAAAAAAAATGTGACAGTCGACTTTGAAGCATCACCTTCTTCTCTTATGATGGAGGGTGACACAGAAAAATTAGTTCGAGTTTTTGATAATCTACTATCTAATGCTTTAAAATATGGAGTTAATGGTAAACAAATTATTATCCACTCTGAAAAAATTGGTTCAGAGGTTGTTATTACGGTGAAAAATGATGGTAAAGAAATTCCTAAACAATCACTTGATTTATTATTTGATCGCTTTTACCGAGTGGAAGAATCCAGATCACAACAAACTGGAGGTACAGGTTTAGGTTTGGCTATAGCTCAAAGTATAGTTACTCTACATAACGGCTATATTTATGCAACATCAGAAAATGGGTGGACCTCTTTTGTCATTCATTTACCTTTAAAATCAACAGAATTATAATTATCTTAAAAGAAGCCGACTCATTATTTGCTTTGGCCTCTTTTTTTTGATAAATTTTAACTGGTAATAAATTCGCTCGTTAAGAAAGGATTTTTTTATGAAACAAATGAAACAACGGTTAGGTATTTTCCTATTAGTAATTACAGCTATTATTCCACTACCTATCCATACTTTAGCAGCAGAAAATGACTTTTCATCTCCTGCTAGTGCCGCCTTTGCCGTTGATTATGACACAGGAAAAGTTTTTTATAACCAAAACGCTGACGAACCTTTAGGTATTGCCTCTATGACAAAACTTATTACTGCTTATATTGTTTTCGATGAAATAGAAAAAGGTACTATTTCTTGGGAAGACAAAGTACCCGTCAGTGATAAATTAAAAAAAATGAGTAAAAATCCAGATTTATCTAATATACCTATCAAAGATAAACATGATTACACTGTAAAAGATGCTCTGGAAGCTTCCTTAATTTCTTCAGCCAACTCATTAACGTCTGCATTAGCTGAACTTATCTCTGGTTCTGAAATTAAGTTTGTTGATCGCATGTACAAACAACTTGATGATTGGAATATAAAAGATGGCTATTTAGTAACAGCCTCTGGGTTGGGAAATGAAGATATGGGAAAAGATATTTATCCAGGCTCTAAAAAAACAGACGAAAACTTACTTAGTGCCAGAAGTATGGCGATTGTTGCTAGAGAGATTATCACAGACTTTCCTGAAGTTTTAGAAATTGCTTCATCTCCAAGTAGAGCTATTTCAGACGGAACAACTATTTGGAATTCAAATGAGATGTTACCGGATTTTGATTATTACACTGAAGGTGTCGATGGATTAAAAACCGGAACTACTCCACTTGCTGGTGCCTGTTTTGTTGGTACTGCTAAAAGAGGAGATCAGAGAATTATCACGGTGGTTATGGATGTTGATCCTGAATACAGTCGTTTCCAAGAAACCGCCAATTTAATGAATTACGTTTATGACAATTGGTCATATAAAACAGTGCTAAAAAAAGGTGAGCCATCAAGCCAAAGTACTATTAGTATCAATAAGGGAAAAAAAGATAAAGCTTCTATTGTCCTTACCGAAGACTTATCTGTTTGGACTAAAAACGATAATCAGAACATCAAACTATTTTTCGAACCAAATAAAAAGCAATTAACAAAAAAGAAAAAAGTTAATGCTCCTAAGAAAAAAGGTTATATTGTTGGGAGTGAACATGTTTATAACACGACTGACACCCTTGGTTATTTAACAAAAGAAGAAGAAATACATGATGTTTCTAAAGTTGCTTTAAAAACTGATATTGAAAGAGCTAATTTTTTCATTCAAATTTGGCAGAGTATAACAAAACGTTAATACGAAAAGTATTAACGTTTTTTCATTTTTTGTTCACATCTTTGTGATAAAATGATTCATAAATTTATCTAATAGAAAGAGAGGTTGCATTATGGAACCTTCTAAAGTCACCACTAATTTACTTAGGAAAAGACTTAAAAGGCAAAGAAGAAAAACTGTTATTCTTTTTTTTATTGGTTTGTTACTAGGTGGCGCTATTGCGTTTAATGTTTATTTCTGGTTTCCTATATTAAAAAAGGAATTTGATTTACCTGAAATTAAACAATACGGCTTAAACACAACTCAATCATCCATAAGTTCAACAGATACTACGTCAAGTTCTACTGAGACTGAACAAACAACTGAGTCATCAATTGAGATGGAAGAGAATCAATTCATCCCTCGAGTTAGTACTGCTAATTATCAAGATATTTCTTCTCTTCATACTGATTTATCAAAACAACTTGATCAAAAAATCAGCCAAACTAATAGCTCTGGTACCTTTTTAGTAATAAAAAATAACCAAGTAGTTTTAATGGATAACTACGGAAATACAAAAGACTATTCGAATAATCCTATAGATAGTACTTACATGTTAGGCTCTGTCCAAAAATTAGTGACAGCAACTTTACTTATGTCATTAATTGAAGAAGGAAAAATTGAGTTAGAAACCACTCTTGATACTTACTATCCTGATATTCCAAATAGTAAAAATATAACTATTGATCAAATGTTGTCGATGACATCTGGTTTAGTTTTAAAAGAAAAACTTAGTTCAACTAAATCAAAAGATGAGAGTATTGCTTATGTATTAAAAAATGTTACCTATGAAAAACAAACTAAGTGGCATTATTCTGACGTCAACTTTTTCTTATTGGCAGCAATTATTGAAAAAATAACTCATACATCTTATGAACAATATTTCGATGAAATTATAAAAACGCCACTTAACTTAGAGCACTCAGGATTTTATAATCATGTTCAACAAGAAACCCATTTAATTCCTTCTTATTACAAAGAAGACGACGGTACTGTAAAAAGAGAACCTGTGAAAATTTCTGAAGCAACCTATATTAACGAATTAGGAACCGGCAATATGTACACCTCTGTTTCAGATTTATTAACACTAATTCAAGCGGTTATCGATGGTAGGGTCATCTCTCAAGAAACCTTACAAAAAACTCTTGAAAAGAAACCTGGACCTTATTTCTATGATTATAAAGCAGGTATCTACGATCGAGAAAACAATTATTATGCTCACGGTGTATTCAGAGGATATGAATCTACTCTTTTCTTTAACAAAGATGCTAGCAATATGGTTATTTTCTTAAGTAACATCAATGAAAAAGATAGAAGCAGTATCGCCCTATCAAAAGAACTCTTTCAACAAATTAATCAAATACAATAATTTTAATGGAGGTTAATTCCTTAATGGACAAAACACTTCAAGCAATCAAACAATTAGCTATACTTGAGCCAAAAACACTAGAACAAATGGCCTTAAAATTATCTGAAGAATCTGGTGAAGTCGCTCAAGCTGTGTTAAGTCAAACTAAAGCCAGTGGTAATCAATATAAGTCATTACAAACAGAGGATATCAAAGAAGAATGTATTGATACTATTTTAGTTGCCACTGCTCTTTACTACAAATTAGAAGGCAGCAGCGATGAAGAATTTATTACGCTTTTGACAGAAAAAATGACAAAATGGAAGCAGCACCTCCACAACTAATTTGACAGACTAAAAAAAAGTAGCTATACTCTATCTAATAAATAGTCAAAAAAAGATTAGTACTTACTTTACTTGTTTTAGAGAGTTGACGGTTGGTGAAAGTCAATACAAAAAGATAAGGAATCCACTTTTTAATGATATGTAGCGAAAACCATTAGGATTAAGCTACATCGGATGCAAACCGTTAACTTGCTTAATGAAGACACACATGTGTAAATCTGGGTGGTACCGCGAAATTCAACCTTTCGCCCCAAAAGGAATATTTATTCTTTTTGGGGTGGAAGGTTTTTTTATTTTAAAAATTTAAGGAGGATGTATTATGTTAGATGTAAAATTTATGAGACAAAACTTTGACATTGTCAAAGAAAAATTATTAACCCGTGGAGTTAACGTTGAGATTTTAAATGATTTCATGGCTCTTGATAAGGACAGACGTGAACATTTAGTTCAAGTGGAAACTTTGAAAAAAACTAAAAATGATGTTTCTCAAGAAATCTCTACACTAAAACGCAACAAAGAAAATGCAGATGATAAAATTGTTGAAATGAAAGAATTAGGAGAAAAAATTAAAGGGTTAGACGATACAATTCGCGGTATCGACGAAAAACTACAAACTATTTCTCACACTTTACCAAACCTACCTCATGAAGATGTTCCAGTTGGAGAAGACGAAGATGACAATGTGGAAGTTAGACGTTGGGAAACTCCTAGAAAATTTGATTTCGAAGCAAAACCTCATTGGGAAGTAGCTGAAAATTTAGGAATTTTAGATTTTGAACGTGGTGCTAAGGTTTCTGGTAGTCGCTTTGTCTTCTACAAAGGATTAGGCGCTCGTTTAGAAAGAGCTATTTACAATTTAATGCTTGATACTCATATCTATGAACATGGATATACTGAAATGATTACACCATACATTGTTAACGAAGATTCTATGTTTGGTACAGGTCAATTTCCTAAATTTAAAGAAGATGTTTTCCAATTAGAAAACAGTAACTATACATTAATTCCTACAGCAGAAGTTCCTTTAACTAACTACTACCGTGATGAAATTTTATCACCTGAACAATTACCTGTTTACTTTACAGCCCTAAGCCCTTCTTTCCGTTCAGAAGCTGGAAGTGCAGGACGTGACACAAGAGGTTTAATCAGATTACACCAATTCAACAAAGTTGAGATGGTAAAATTAAGTAAACCAGAAACTTCTTATGAAGAATTAGAAAAAATGACTAATAATGCAGAAGCTATTCTACAAAAATTAAACTTACCATACCGAGTAATTACTCTTTGTACAGGAGACATGGGCTTTTCTGCTGCTAAAACTTATGACATTGAAGTTTGGATTCCAGCTCAAGATACTTATCGTGAAATCAGTTCTTGTTCTAACTGTGAGAACTTCCAAGCAAGACGTGCTAAAATCCGTTACCGTAACGAAGAAGGTAAAACTGACTTCGTGCATACTTTAAACGGATCTGGATTAGCTGTTGGTAGAACTGTTGCGGCTATCTTAGAAAACTATCAAAATGAAGACGGTAGTGTAACAATTCCTGAAGTTTTAGTTCCTTACATGGGTGGTTTAACAAAAATTACTAAAGATTAATTCATTTATTTAATAGAGACTGACTTACGTGTCGGTCTCTTTTTTTAGCAAACGACCTTAATAAAGCAAAAAAAGAAGGCCTCAGTAGCCTTCCTTTTAAAAGTTTTAAGATTCAATTGAATAGTTTGGTGCTTCTTTTGTGATTTGGACATCATGAGGATGAGATTCACGTAACCCTGCTCCACTCATTTGAACAAACTGAGCGTTGTCACGTAGTTCTTGTAAGTTACCTGCACCTACATAACCCATACCTGCACGTAAGCCACCTGTCATTTGGAAGACAATATCTTGTGCGCTACCTTTATAGGCAACACGACCTTCAATACCTTCTGGAACTAACTTGTTAGCTTCGTTTACTGAACTTTGGAAGTAACGATCGCTTGATCCTTTTTCCATCGCTCCAAGAGAACCCATACCACGATATGTTTTAAAACGACGACCTTGATAAATTTCAAATTCACCTGGTGATTCATCTGTTCCAGCTAACATTGAGCCTAACATAACAACATGCCCACCTGCTGCTAAAGCTTTAACGATATCTCCTGAATATTTAATACCACCATCAGCAATAATTGTTCTTCCGTATTCACGAGCCACACCTGCAGCGTCATAAATAGCTGTTAATTGAGGAACACCAACACCTGCAACTACACGTGTAGTACAAATTGAACCTGGTCCAATTCCCACCTTAACCACATCAACACCAACATCATACAATGCTTTAGTGCCTTCTGCTGTTGCAACGTTTCCTGCAATAATCGTTACATTTTGGAATGTATCACGAATTTCTTTGATTTTTCTAATAACACCTGCACTATGACCATGAGCTGTATCAATAATCAAAGCATCAACACCAGCGTCTACTAATGCTTCTGCACGTTCAAACGTGTCACTTGTTACACCAACTGCTGCTGCTACTAAAAGACGTCCATGCTCATCTTTTGCTGCATTCGGGAATTCAATTACTTTCTCAATATCTTTGATTGTAATTAAACCACTTAAACGACCTTTATCATCAACGATTGGTAATTTTTCAATTTTATGTTGTTGTAAAATATTTTCAGCATCTTTTAAAGATGTTCCAACAGGTGCTGTTACTAAATCTTCTTTAGTCATTACATCAATAATCGGTTGTTGGTAATCTGTAATAAAACGTAAATCACGATTTGTTAAAATACCAACTAATTTTCTATTTTCTAACGTTTCTACAATCGGTACACCACTGATACGGTATTTAGACATTAATTGTTCTGCTTCAGCAACTAGACTATCAGGTGTTAAGAAGAACGGATCAATGATAACACCACTTTCAGAACGTTTAACTTTTTTTACTTCATCAGCTTGTTGCTCGATTGACATGTTTTTATGAATAACCCCTAATCCACCTTGTCTTGCCATTGCAATAGCCATCTTACTGTCAGTAACAGTATCCATACTAGCACTCATAATTGGAATATTTAGTTTTAAATTGGGCGCCAGCTCCACAGATAAATCCACATCATTTGGTAACACGTGGCTTTCAGCTGGAATTAATAAGACGTCATCAAAAGTAAAACCTTTTTTTGAAAATTTTGTTTCCCAATTTGTCATTAGAAAATAGCACTCCCTTATTTTTATTTTACTTACAAACTTACCAAAAAAAAGTAAATTCGTCAATTTATTCCGCTAATTAAAAAAAAATCTAATCAAGTTCTTTGATTAGATTTAGTAATTATTAACGTTTAGCAAACATGACACTCTCAAATCTAAATTTTTTCTTCAACCAATAACGAATTCCATAAGTGGCTACCCCTAAAGAAATAGTCAACATTGGATCTAGTACCGGATTCACATTGGCTGGTAAGAAGCTAGCTAATGCAAATACGATAAACCAAGGAATAAAACTTAATGCCATAATTCCCGATGTTTTTAGGAATCCTGGACGCTTACTTGCATCTGCTCCTGGTTGGTCATAGACATAGATATAGCGGTAAATCAGGTAGAATGAAAAAGCACCTGAAGCTGCACCTAATACAATTGCTGTGATTCCTTGAGTTGTTTGTTGACCTGTTCTAGAAAACATACCGAATAGGGAAACCATCACACTTAAAATAGTGAATAATAGTAAAAAGTTATCTAACATAATTTTACCAAAAGTCATCTCTGGAGCTGGTTCTGGTGCATTAATAATTGCATCAGCTGCTTCAGTTGGTGTGCCATATAATTGTTTAGCCGTCACACCTGTTTTTTGACCTTCTACTAAGGCAACTAACATTGTGTTGAGTTCTCTTACTTTTTTTTCTTCTTCTAACTGACTTGTTTCTAAAACTTTATTAATATCAAAAATAAATTGGTCATTTTTTTTCGTTAATTGTGTCATTAACTCACGATTTTGAGCTACTTTTTGTTGTAGTTCTTCTCTAGTTTCTTCCAATAGTCTCACCTTTATTTTCTAATTTTAAACGTTGAATCTAAACAGCATAACGTCGCCATCTTTTACGATGTACTCTTTACCTTCTAATCGAACACGTCCCACTTCCTTAGCCGCTGACATACTTCCATGTTCTTTCAAGTCATCATAAGAAACTGTTTCAGCACGAATAAATCCGCGTTCAAAATCAGTATGAATAATTCCCGCGCACTCAGGAGCCTTCATTCCATTTTTAAATGTCCATGCCCTTACTTCTTGCTCACCTGCTGTAAAATAAGTTGCTAAACCTAACAAGTGGTATGCTGCACGAATCAATTTATCTAATCCTGATTCTTCAATCCCTAAAGCTTCTAAAAATTCCATCTTATCTTCATCATCTAATTCAGCAATTTCTTCTTCAGCTTTAGCACAAACTGTAATAACTTCTGCATTTTCAGTTGCCGCAAATTCTTTTACTTGTTGTACGTACTCATTACCTTCTTCATCAGCCACTTCGTCTTCTGCAACGTTAGCTACATAAAGAACTGGTTTTGTTGTTAAAAGGAATAAACCTTTTACAATTGGTAATTCATCATCAGAGAATTCAATCGATCTTGCTGATTTCCCTTCTTCTAAAACAGGTTTAATTTTTTCTAAAACTGCTAATTCAGCAACCGCTTCTTTGTCTTTTGTTTTAGCGATTTTAGCTACACGGCTCAAACGCTTATCAACAGATTCTAAGTCAGCAAAGATAAGTTCTAAATTAATAATTTCGATATCTTCTAACGGGTTCACACGACCTTCTACGTGAGTGATATTTTCATCATCAAAACAACGAACCACATGACAAATAGCATCTACTTGACGAATGTTGCTTAAAAATTTATTTCCTAAACCTTCACCTTTACTAGCACCCTTTACAATTCCTGCAATATCTGTAAATTCAAATGTTGCTGGTACTGTTTTCTTAGGTTTTACTAATTTTGTTAATTCGTCTAAACGAAAATCTGGTACTTCTACCATTCCTACGTTAGGATCAATTGTCGCAAATGGATAGTTTGCCGCTTCTACTCCTGCTTTTGTTATTGCATTGAATAACGTTGATTTACCAACGTTTGGTAATCCAACAATTCCTGCTGTTAATGCCATCTAATGATCACTCTTTCTTTTAATTTTCTACGTTTTTCATCTCTAGAATCTTTTTCATTTTTTTATCAAATTCACGTCTTGGCATCATCACAATATGCTCGCAGTTAAGACATTTTATCTTAATATCCATTCCCATACGGACAATTTCCCAACGATTGGTTTGACATGCGTGAGGTTTTTTCATCTCTACCACATCGCCTAATTCATACATATTAAATACCGTCCTTTACGTTCAAAAGTCGCCTATGCACAAGCTATATCTTAACATAAAATAGAATGTGTTTGCGGGGTTAATTCTAAAATTTTTTCGAATTATTTTTAGCTTCAATTTCAACTTTTATAATATATCAGGATAAAAAAGAGGTTCAGAAAATATATTTTCTCCCTCTCTTCTCCTCTTACATATCTGAGTCAAACTGTATTTCTAAAATATCTAAAATTCGAGTCAAATCAGCTTGAGATAAATATTCGATTTCAATTTTACCTTTACCATCTTTTTCTTGGATAGCAACACTTGTTCCAAATTTATCCATTAAACGATCTTCACTCGTTCTAATATAATAAGGTTTAGCTTGTGGTTTCTTTTTCACTTTTTTTAGAGGTGGCCCTTGTGTTTCATTCATTTCTGAAACAATTTGTTCCAGTTGACGAACAGTTAATCCTTCCTTTAAAACTCGATTTGCTAAAGGAATAATTTGATCTGTTTCTTTTAAAGCCAATAACGTTCTTGCTTGTCCCATTGAAAGTTGTTCTTTTTGAACAAGATCTTTAACCACTTGTGGTAATGATAATAAACGCAAATAATTGGCAATATATGGGCGACTTTTACCAAGTTGTTCAGCTAACTCCACTTGTGTTAATTTCAAGTTTTTCATCAGCATCTCATAAGCTTCTGCTTCTTCCATTGGACTTAAGTCTTCCCGTTGCAAGTTTTCTAAAACGGCGATTTGCATCATACGTGCTTCATCAAATTCGCGAACAATTGCTGGAACTGTTTCTTTCCCTGCTAATTTAGAGGCACGGAAACGTCTCTCCCCAGCAATAATTTCATACCCTTTAATAGTTGATTGTCTGACAATAATTGGTTGGAATACCCCTGATTGTTTAATAGACTCTGATAATTCTTCTAACGCTTTTTCATCGAAGGTTTTTCTTGGTTGATACGGATTTGGACGCAATTCCTCTAACGGAATTTCTACAACCGTTTCTTTTTTTATATCAACTTCTTCTATTTCAGAGAAATCTTTAAAAAGGGCGTCAATTCCTCGACCCAATCCTTTATTAGTCTTGCTCACGAGTCATCACTTCCTTTGCTAATGCATGATAAAATTCTGCACCTTTTGATTTTGGATCATAGTCAATAATTGACTGACCATGACTTGGAGCTTCAGATAATCTCACATTTCGTGGAATAATAGTGTCATAAACACGTTCTCTAAAGTACTTTCTTACCTCTGCCACTACTTCTGAACCAAGATTAGTTCTAGCATCATACATTGTTAATAATACCCCTTCAATTCTAAGATCAGGATTAAAGTGTTTTTGAACTAAACGAATGGTATTTAACAGTTGGCTCAATCCTTCTAATGCATAATACTCACATTGGACAGGAATTAAAATCGAATCACTCGCTGAAAATGAATTAATTGTTAAATGTCCTAGAGATGGTGGACAATCAATTAGAATATAATCATATTCGTCCTCAACATCTTTTAGAGCTAATTTTAATCGTGATTCTCTAGCCATCATAGAAGTTAGTTCAATTTCAGCTCCTGATAGTTGAATCGTCGCTGGTGCGATATCTAAATCTTCACGAGATGTTTTTTGAATAACTTCTTTTATTGGTACTTCATTGACTAATACATCATAAATATCTTGAGAAACATCTGATTTTTTTATGCCTATTCCACTTGTCGCATTTCCTTGAGCATCCATATCGACTAACAATACTTTTTTTCCTGAAAATGCAAGACAAGCTCCCAAATTGACTGTGGTGGTTGTTTTACCCACACCACCTTTTTGATTTGCAACTGATATAACCCGTGCCATTATATTTCCTCCAATATGTCTAACGATAGATTTTAATACAGATATTTCTAGTAGTATAAATCCCTTTCTTTAAATAAGGGGTTTTTTATTTGGCGTTCCTGGTTTTCTTGGATATTTATTCGGTGTTTCTTTTTTCTTATCAATAACAACAATGTAGCGTTTATCTTCACTAAACGGTAAAGAAATCTCAATTTCATCTGCCAACTTACCGCCCAATGTTGCAATAGCTTTTTTACTTTCTTGAACTTCTTCTTCACTCTTAGCAGCTTTAAGGGCTAAAAATTGTCCGTTCTTTTTAACAAGTGGTATACATAATTCAGATAGAACATTTAATCTAGCAACTGCTCTAGCCGTTACAAAATCATAAGACTCTCTATGTGCCTTATTTTGACCAAACGTTTCTGCTCTATCATGATATAAATTAACATTTTCTAAATTTAATTCATCACACAGTAATGTTAAAAATTTAATACGCTTATTCAATGAATCAACAATTGATATTTCTAAATTAGGATACACTATTTTAATTGGTATACTTGGGAATCCAGCTCCTGCACCAACATCACAGAGGGAGTAAGATTCTTTTCCTAAATCTAAAGTAGTAGCTAAAGTAATTGAATCGTAAAAATGTTTTAAATAAACTTCTTCTAATTCAGTAATAGCTGTTAAGTTAATTTTTTGGTTCCATTCAACTAATAACTCATAATAAATTTTAAATTGATTTATCTGTTCATCAGATAAGTCGATACCTATCTTAGCTAATTCTTGTCTAAATACATCTGGTTTCATGACTTCTCTCCTTATTGTGAAACAAAATTGTTTCACAGATACTATTACTCTAACGCAATTAACATAAAAATTCAATGATTATCCTCATGATAGACAAGAAAAAACTTACAACTCAAAGCTGTAAGTTTTAAATTTTTACTTTTTAATAAAAATAGGAGCTTCTTTCTTCTTATAATAATCAGGGTTAAACTCATCATCTAATTTTATACCTAGGAAACTACCTATCCATGCACCACCTAGAAAACCCATAGCAACCGAAATTGGAATATACACTCTCTTTTTCTGATACCATTTTTTATTATTCATAAAAGATCCCCCTCATGAGTTGATACCTTTATTCTAACACGGCATTCAATACTCGTCTAAAATTTTCCTTTAAAATGTTTCATGTGAAACATTTTGATTTGCTATACTATTTATACTAACAATAATAAGAGGGGAATAAATGACTGTAAATAAAAACGTTTTCTATATTGAATCTATACCACCAAAAGCAGAAGAATATCTAATTTTACGTAAAAAAGCAGGTTTAAGTTCAAGGCAACTCATAGCAAGTCAAGTTGGTTTAAAAAATAGTATCTATGCCATTTCAGTTAGAGAGAATGAAACACACCGACTGATAGGTATGGGACGCATTATTGGAGATGGTGGAACCGTCTATCAGCTAGTTGATATTGCAGTAGATCCTAACTATCAAGGCCTAAAAATTGGAACTCAAATTATGGAACATCTCATGCTTTTTGTTAATGAGTCTATTAATCAACAAGCCTATGTCAATTTAATCGCTGACATTCCAGCTGATAGGTTATACGAAAAATTCGGCTTCGTTAAAACTGAACCTGAAGGAATTGGTATGTATTTGAAAAGACAGTGAGAAAGGCTTATGCCTCTCTACTGTCTTTTTTCGCTATCTTCCCTTGTTCGATATAGTCTAATCTAAATAGCTCTATTTTTAGATATAAAAAAGAAGCAAATTAGAGTATAAACTACTAACTTACTTCTATTAAATATCATTAATTGTAATTAGTTCCAATATGAATAGCATTCAACATGGCATTCAAAAATAAATCCAATTTATGTGGGCACATATTAATAAATATTATATTTTTTTACTCTACTCTGCTTTACTCTACTCTGCTCTACTCTACTTTACTCTGCTTTACTCTGCTTTACTCTGCTTTACTCTGCTTTACTCTGCTTTACTCTGCTTTACTCTACTTTACTCTGCTTTACTCTACTTTACTCTTAGGTAAGCTATAGTATTGTGTAGGGTCTCTGTCGCTAGAACCATGCCACTCAATCAATTCCTTATCACGCATATCTCTTAATATACTCCTTGCATAAGTTTTTCCTTTTTCTAACACTTCTGAAGCATCAGCTACGGTTATTTTGCCTTCATTATACAAATGTACTATTATACGCAATTCAACATTAGTCAGACTTGAACCATAGTTACTTTTTATGTAATCATCTAACCTATCTGTCGAGCGTAAAGATCTTGATAAGATATTATTTTCTAAAACTAATAACACTGAGTTTCCCTCAGGCTCACTATAGATAGGGTCTTTTAAAAAGAATGATTCCATTTCATCATATATCCTATTAACTCCTTCATTCATCTCTCTAACCCAGCCAAACTCTGTTAATATTCTAGCAATTCTTGGATTTCTTGAATATCTTGTTTTACGCATATTCTCAATAGTAACTATATTAGGTAGATCCCCAGGACTATGTATTTCTAACCTATCATCGTACATTTCTACACGAACATGATCACCTACAAAAGAATAATTTCGATGTACTACTGCGTTAACAATTCCTTCAAACCAAGCAAACTCTGGATATTCTGAAATTTGTTTAAAAACCCCGTCATCTCCTAAGTATTGAAAATCCCTCAACTGCCCTTTTATATCTATTGTTGCTTTTTCGATTAATAAAGGTATTGGTTCCTCATAATTAAATTCTTTTATTATATTCATTCTTTGTCCTGTTTTACTTTTTACTCCATCATATCTTATAAATCTTAATCTACAGTTAGGTAAATATTTAAAAGTGTTTTCTCCAAATAATAATATACCCGCATTAGTAAGTTCTCCATTTTTCATGAACCCTCGTGCTTCTAAAACTTGGATATCACTTACATCTAAGCAGTTTCTATGCTCTTTATACCTTCTTAGTAACTCTTTATTTACATCATCAATACTACTACCTTTAACAATCTCATCTTCAAAACTTCTCTGTCCTCTATCATATTCTAACTGAGTAATTTGCTGATGATTAAGCTGCTTAGTATTGTCACCCATTCTCAAAAAGCACTCTTCTTTATTATTAAGTATTACTCTATCTACGCTCACTTCAACATCTATTACAAGAACGACATCATCTTTATTATTTTTATTAGTAACTGGTACTTCGATAAATTCAAAAATAGGAGTTGGTTTTGTATTAGAATATATGATTTCTCTAAAGGCTTCCACTGAATTAGCTTGTTGATAATTAAAACCTGTCACATCACCATTATCTTCAATACCAATTACTAACTTTCCTCCAGAAGCATTGGCAAAACCAATAATATGTCTAACAATATCTTTAGGTGCAATCTTTGCACTTTTTCTATCAAAAAATCGATTTTCTTTATTGATAATAAATTCTTCAATATCTAAATTGTCCATTTATATTAAAACCTCCTCTTTACACTCTTTAATAAAAATAAGTATACACAATAATTTCAAAGTTGTTAAGAGCTCCACAGTTATATATACAAGTTTCGACAAGTTCTATCAGCTTCATACTAATCTAAAAAGGTATGGTTTTGTCAGGTTCTACATTCCGACATTTTCCTACAATTTAAAAAGAATAATGCTATCATTTGCTATCTTAAAAATGCCATCATTTGCCATCATCAAACTATGAAAAATGTTACCATTGTTACCACGTTCCCCATAGAGCCATATAGATTTACGTCTAGAGATGTTAGGATTAACCACATCACTAATTACTTGCCATAATAGGGTATAGACCTCCTCATCATGATCAGAGAGATCATAAAGCCATTCCTCAATGTCAAATATTCCGTAATTCGTTTTGATTTTTGGATTATTAGCTTTTTCATTGTACTTAGTATCTGTGGTAGATAAAAATACAAAATCCTCACTAAAAGGCATCAACTTTTTAGTTTTACGGTTATAAATACCATTCTTAACTGGTGCTAAGTTCTCATCATTAGTCTGTTCAGTGAGTTCTAAGCCTTTTTTGAGATGAAATAAGACATCTCTAGATAAACGCTCATTTAAAGTTGGCTCTAGCCACGACATAACCATGTATATATCATCTTCATTAATGGTATAAGTACCTTTTTGAGCTTGATACATGGCTAAATTAGAGTAATTGGCAGTACCTAGTTTTTTAAACGCTACAAATTCTTTTAGTTCAATAGCTACCTGTAATGGATGCAATTTAGTTGGCTTAGTTCCCTTACTGCCATTAAATATATATTTTTCCTCTGCTTCAACTAAAAGGAGTTGTCTTTTTTCAATTAATGCAGCCTTTAATTTTTTACCATACAACATACTAGGTTGAGTAACTTCTTTTTGCTTCACTTTACTATTAAATTGTTGATCTAATACTTTTAAATTTTGCATCATTTATGGCTCAACTCCTTTTTAACAATACTTTCAAAGGTTCTATTAACCTCACTATCAGATAATGGCTCATTAAAATTACTATTAGCAAAATGAACCAACTCATAAACTAATGAAGGCATAACAGCAAAACAAAACAATAAAGTTGAGGTAAATTTCGAAACATTTAAACAAATGCAAGAAATTTTAGATGGTGGTTACTCTAAATTATCATCAAAAAAACAAGTTTATCCATCAATTAAAATAATAAGCGATTAATAACCTTCCCAATATGTGCCCACATAAGATAAGGGAGAGTTATACAATGGCAACATTTAAACAGTACACTAAAAAGAATGGTACTAAGGCTTGGCAATTCCAATCCTACTTAGGTATTAACCCTATGACTGGAAAGTCTGTTAAAACTACTAGACGTGGTTTTAAGACAAAAAAAGAAGCCCAACTAGAACTTAATAGGTTGCTAGTGGACTTCGAGAATAAAGAATTTAATAGAGATGATAATATCAAGACGTTTGAGGACTTATATCAAGTTTGGTTTAAGCAGCACTCTAAAGACTTGAAACAAACCACTATCCAACGTATCAAACAACATTTTGATAATCATATCTTGCCTAAATTCGGCAGTAAAAGGATTGATAAGATTACACCTTTATTCTGCCAAGAATGTTTGAATGGATGGGCTGAGCATTTAGCCACATACAAACAGTTAAAAACATATACATCAATGGTATTTAAGTATGGTATCTTAATCAACCTTATACAGATTAACCCAATGGAAAGAACCATTACACCTAAAAAGAAAAAAGATGTTACTAAAAAGGAATCTGATAGCTTTTACACTAAAGATGAGCTTATACAATTCTTTAGCTGCTTAGAGCAATTAGAGGATAAACGAGCATTTACTTTCTTTAGAGTATTAGCTTTTTTAGGATTAAGAAAAGGCGAAGCAATGGCTTTAACGTGGGGAGATTTTAATTTTGATGATAACACTGTAACTATTGATAAAACGTTGGTAGAGCTACAAGATGGCTCTTTCAAGGTTAATACCACTAAGACAGAATCATCTAATAGAACCATAAGTATAGATCAACAGACTATCAGCATACTTAAAGATTGGCGTTCTCATATTAGGAGATTAAAGCTATCTCAAGGTATTAGAGAAAATGACTTTGCTAGTAGCTTGGTATTTTCTAATTCGATTCTATACAATGAAAATCAATTTTTATATAAAGCCTACCCTAATAACATCATGGATAAAGTCAAAAAACACTTTCCAGAGATGAAAATAATAAAAGTGCATGATTTTAGAAAAACTAATGCATCTCTACTATTTGAATCGGGAGCAAGTATAAAAGACGTGGCTCAAAGACTAGGACATCAATCTACTAAAACCACGACAGATATTTATGTAAAAGTAACACCAACTAAGCAAAATGAAACTATCAATATTTTTGAGAAATATATGGCTTTTTAGTCGATATGGCATTCAAAATGGCATTCAATTTTAAATTAAGAGTTTTGAGCATAAGAAAAAGGCTTGATACTAAGCCTTTTCCTCATCTCTTTTCGCTATTTTACCTTGTTCGATATAAACCATTAATATACTAATATCTGATGGATTCACGCCACTAATACGACTGGCTTGAGCAATCGTTTCTGGACGAATTTTCTCTAATTTTTGAACAGCTTCAGTTGCTAAACTATTTATTTTTGTATAATCAATGTTAGCTGGAATTTTTTTAGCTTCCATTCGTTTTAGCTTCGCTACTTTATCATTTGCTTTCTTGATATATCCTTCGTATTTCACTTGTATTTCTACTTGTTCATATACATATCTTGGTACCTCAACTTCTGGTGTTTCGATAAATTGAACAACATCTAAATAACTTAGTTCAGGTCGTTTAAGTAAATCAACTGCTAAAATACCATCTTTTAAAGCTGCACTGTTTTTAGTTGCTAAAAATTCTTGTAACTCTTTAGTTGGTTTTAAGCGAGATGTTTCTAAGCGTTTCATCTCTTCTTCAATCATCTCTTTTTTCGTTTGATACTCTTCATAACGCTCTTCGTTAACTAAACCAATGGCTTGTCCCATTTCTGTTAAACGTAAGTCTGCGTTGTCATGACGTAATAATAAACGATATTCAGCGCGAGATGTTAGTAAACGATACGGTTCATTTGTTCCTTTTGTGACTAAGTCATCAATTAGAACACCAATGTACGCATCACTTCTTTTCAAGACTAATGGTTCTTTTCCTTGAATTTTTAACGCCGCATTGATTCCTGCCATAAGTCCTTGGCAAGCAGCTTCTTCATAACCTGATGTCCCATTTGTTTGACCAGCTGTATAAAGTCCAGAAATTTTCATTGTTTCAAGTGTTGGGCGTAATTGATGAGGAACCACAACATCATACTCAATGGCATAACCACTACGCATAATTTCAGCCTGTTCTAATCCCTCAATACTTCGAACCATATTTTGTTGAACATCTTCTGGTAAAGAAGTAGATAAGCCTTGAACATAAACTTCATCTGTATTAGCGCCTTCTGGTTCTAAGAAAATTTGATGTCTTGGTTTATCACTAAATCGAACCACTTTGTCTTCAATCGATGGACAATACCTTGCACCTACTCCTTCTACAATTCCTGTAAACATTGGTGCACGGTGTAGATTTTCACGAATAACACCATGAGTTTCTAAGTTTGTATAAGTTAACCAACAAGGTAATTGATCTGTTTTATATTCTTCATCTTTGGTTTCAAAACTAAAATGGTTAGGTGTTGTGTCTCCTGGTTGAATCTCTGTTACGTCATAGTTAATAGAACTTGATTTTACTCTTGGAGGTGTTCCCGTTTTAAAACGATCAATCTCTAAACCTAGTTCTTTTAGATGATTCGCTAATCCGATAGATGGTAATGAGTTATTAGGTCCTGAAGAATACTTCAATTCACCAATAATAATTTCACCACGAAGAGCTGTTCCTGCGGTGATAATAACTGATTTACTGAAATATTTTGTTCCTGTACTGATTTCTACTCCCTTAACCACATCGTCTTCCACAATTAGTTTTTCAACAATTCCTTGTTTTAAATCAAGATTTTCTGTATGTTCTAAGGTTTTCTTTAACTCTGTTTGGTAGGCAAATTTATCTGCTTGAGCACGTAACGCTCGTACAGCTGGTCCTTTCCCTGTATTCAACATTCTCATTTGGACATAAGTTTTATCAATATTTCGGCCCATTTCACCACCAAGAGCGTCAATTTCTCGAACAACAACGCCTTTAGCTGGTCCACCTATCGATGGATTACACGGCATAAAACCAATAATATCCAAATTTAATGTGACAAGTAATGTTTTCATTCCCATTCTAGCCGCAGCTAATGAAGCCTCTGAACCAGCATGACCACCACCAACAACAATTACATCATATTGTTTTATTTCTTCCATTCTTTTATCCCCTTCGCTATTTTCCTAAACAGAATTGACTAAATAACTGCGTAATCAATTCGTCCTGGACACTATCCCCAATAATTTCACCTAGTAAGTCCCAACTTCTAGTCATATCAATTTGAAGTAAATCAACTGGCATACCTGCGTCAATACCATTTATTACCTCATCAAGAGCTAAATCAGCTTGCTCTAGTAAAGCAATATGGCGTGAATTAGAGATATAGGTTGCATCTTTTTCTTTTCCTGCATTAGAAAAGAAGGTATCTTTAATGGCTTGCTCTAAATGATCAATTCCCTCACTTGAAGTAACTGAAATCGTTAATACCGTCTCGTCATTTAATTGTCTACTCAATTCAGCTTGATCTAGTTGTGGTGTTAAATCCATTTTATTTAATAAAATAATTCGGTTCATTCCTTTAGTTAAATCAAGTAATTCTAGATCCATTGTAGTAAGAGCTTCACTTTGATTTAAAACAAGTAAAATTAAGTCAGCCTCGTTTAACGCTTTACGGCTTCTTTCTACACCAATTTTTTCAACAATATCTTCTGTTTCTCGAATACCAGCTGTATCAATTAATTTCAATGGGACTCCGCGGACATTGACATATTCTTCAATTACATCTCTCGTTGTACCAGCTATATCTGTTACAATTGCTTTATCTTCTTGAAGCAAGTAATTTAATAAACTTGATTTTCCTACATTTGGTCGACCAATAATTGCTGTTGAAAGACCTTCTCTAAGGATTTTCCCTTGCTTAGCAGTTAATAATAAATGGTCAATAGATGCTTTGACCTGAGTTGCTTTTTCTTTCATTAACCCGCTGGTCATCTCTTCTACATCATCATATTCAGGATAATCAATATTTACCTCAACTTGTGCTAAGGCTTCTAAAATATGTTGACGCAACTCTTTAATTAAAATTGATAATTTACCATCTAATTGATTTAAAGCTAGCTTCATTGACTCGTCAGTTTTTGCTTGAATTAAATCCATTACAGCTTCTGCTTGTGACAAATCCATTCGCCCATTTAAAAAAGCTCGTTTCGTAAATTCACCAGGTTCTGCTAATCTAGCTCCTTGTCTTAGTAGCAATTGAAGCACTTGATTGGCAACAACCATTCCACCATGACAATTAATTTCAACAATATTTTCTCGTGTGAATGTTTTAGGTGCTAACATCACTGAAAACATTACCTCATCCAAAACATAATCAGTATCTGGATCTTTAATATGACCATAATGAATGGTATGACTTGGAACATGTTGTAATTTTTTCTTTTGATAAGCATTGACCTTGTCTGCAATAACAACTGCATCATCTCCGCTCAAGCGAACAATGCTAATCGCTCCTTCTCCAGGTGGCGTTGAAATGGCTGCAATCGTATCAAATTCATTCGTAATATTCATTTAAATACGCCCTTTCTAAAAAAATGCATATAAAAAAGCGCCTACTCCACCCTTTTTGCCTTCAACAAAAAAAGTAGAGACGCACTTTGACTGCTCTCTCGTATTCATATTCAATAGAAATAATAGCATAAACAAGATAATTTGACAATTTTATTCTTCTAAAATTGATCGTACGACTCTTAAAAAAACCTTTATTTTTTAAACATGTTATACTTAATATAGAAAGGGATGGTTTTTATATGTCTAAAGTTATGATTGTTATCGGTTCGGTTATTGATTATCCCACAGTTCACAATAAAGAAGTTGTCGGTAAGGTAGAATTAATATTAGAGAATACTCTCTTGATCAGAGATTCTGTTGATGAGACTCACTTAGTCTTAAAAAGCAGTCTTGAGCAAGATGGCTATTCTATCGATGAAAAAACATATGTCAATAAAAGACAATTTACTAATTCTTAATTTCCTGCCTACAATAGCTAAAAACCCCAATGAGCTCTCAAAAAAAGTGAGTTCATCGGGGTTTTTTACTTTTTACATTTTATCAGGAGATTGAATTCCTAACAAACGTAATCCTTCTTTTATAACAACAGATACTGAATAAACTAAACTCAATCGAGCCTCTCTACCGGCATCTTCTGTTAATATTTTATGTTTTGAATAGTATTTATTGAATTTTTGAGCTAGATCAATTAAATATTTCGCCATCACTGATGGTTCATATTTTTGATAAGCTTCTTGAATTTTATCAGGGAAAATATTTAACGCTTTGATAACTTCCCATGACTCTTCATCATTTAAAGCCACACCTGATTTAAAGTCTTCTACACTCCAGTTAGCCTTCGTTAGAATACTTTCACATCTAGAACGCGTATATTGCACGTATGGGCCTGTTTCGCCTTCAAATTGAATCAACTCTTCTAAGTTGAAGTCAAAGCTGTTCATACGGTCATTTTTAAGGTCATGGAAGATAATAGCTCCTACCCCTACTTGATGAGCAACTTCTTCTTTATTTTCTAAAGTTGGATTTTTTTCTTCAATTCCTTTTAAAGTCGCACTAATAGCTTCGTTTAAAACTTCCTCTAATAGGATAACATTACCTTTTCTGGTAGATAATTTTTTACCACCAGATGTAATTAAGCCAAATGGCACATGTTTAATATTTTCTGACCAATCATGTCCGGCTTCTTTTAAGACTGCTTTTAATTGTTTAAAATGAATTGATTGCTCATTTCCTACAACGTATAAAGCTTCAACAAAGTCATAATTATCATGACGGAAGTTAGCTGCGGCTAAGTCTCTTGTCATATAAAGAGTTGCGCCATCTGATTTTCTAATTAAAGCTGGATTTAAATCATATTTCTCTAAAGAAACAATATCTGCTCCTTGATCAGAGACAAGTAAGTTTTTAGATTCTAATTCTTCAATCACTGGATCCATTTTGTCATTAAAGAACGCTTCTCCATTATATGAATCAAAAGTTACTCCAAGCATGTCATAGACTTTTTGGAATTCTTTTAGTGACTCACCGCGGAACCAAGTCCATAAACGAACGGCTTCAGCATCATCTTCTTCTAGTTTTCTAAACCAAGCACGGCCTTCATCTTCTAAAGATGGGTCATTTTCTGCTTCCTCATGAAATTGCACGTATAATTTTAATAGCTCAGCAATTGGATTCTCACGAACCGCTTCTTCACTTCCCCATTTTTTAAAAGCAACAATTAACTTACCAAATTGTGTACCCCAATCACCTAAGTAATTAATTTTAATCGGGTTATATCCAATTTTTTTAGATAATTCAGCTAAAGCATTTCCGATAACAGTTGATCTTAAATGTCCCATAGACATTGGTTTAGCAATATTAGGTGAAGACATATCAATTGGTACACTACCACCTTCTCCAATATTAGCCTCACCATATTGTGCTTTTTCAGAAACAATTGTTTTTAAAACTTCTTTGCTGACAGCTTCTTTATTTAAAAAGAAGTTGATATAGCCTCCAACTGCTACTATGTTTTCATAATTTGTTTGATCTAGTTTTTCAATTAATTCCTCAGCAATCATATTAGGAGCTTTTCTATAAACTTTTGCTAATGAAAAAGTTGGAAAAGCATAATCACCATGAGCACTCATCTTAGGTACTTCTAAGAAATTGTATAATTCTTCCTGACTTAACGCATCACCTATTGCTGCTTGTAAATCTGCTACTATTTGTTTTTTGTAATCCATTATTTTCTCCTTTCAAATTAAAAAAATCAATAAAAAACGCCCCTTATTACTTCTAAAAAAACAGTAATAAGAGACGAACATTTTAATCCGCGGTGCCACTCTTGTTGTTGGAAAAGCCAACCACTTTATTTAATATTTAATTAATCTTTCAAAAGTAGTTGCGTTTCCTCTAAGCATTGGTCTGGCTTTCACTATTCCAGGCTCGCTAATTCAATAATTTTCTTATAAGTACTTAATCTACTCCAAGTAGTATAGCAAAAATTAAGATAAATTTCTAGATAAATCCATTATAAAAAAAGAGCCGCTAGACTTTTCTAGCGACTCAGTTTTTTACTTTTTCAATTCAACTACTAAATAACGATGAGGTTCATTTCCCTCTGAGTGTGTTGAAATATCAGATTCTGTTGCTAAGATTGAATGAACTTGTTTTCTTTCAAAAGCTGGCATTGGTTCTAAGAAAACAGGTTGTTCTGTTTCTCTTACTTGTCTTAATGTTTGTTTAGTTAAACGCTTGATGATTGCCTCACGACGTTCTCTATAATCACCCACATTAACCACAATTGAAATTCTATTTTTAGCAATTCGATGAATGTAAACTTGAGCTAAATATTGAATAGCATTTAATAATTTACCATGCTTTCCAATCAATAACCCTTTCTTTTCTGTTTCAAGATTAAAGATAACACGCTCTTTATTTCTAGAAACTTTCACCATAGCTGGTGCACCTAAATCTCTTGTTATATCAGTAAGATATAGAGCTAAAGCAGTTACGGCCTCATCATCAGATAAATTAACTAATTCCTTTTGTTCCGAAACAACTTCTTCTACCACTTGCTCTTTTACTTTTTCAACAACAGGAGTAGGTTCAATCGTCTCTTCTTTTTCTACTACAACTTCTTCCACAACATCAACGGGCTTAATACCTTCCACAACAACAATTGCTTCTTTTTTACCAATTCCTAGAAATCCTTTTTTACCTTCTTCAATAATTTGAATATCTGCTTCACTTCTTGTTAACTGAAGTGTCTTTAATCCTAATTCGATGGCTTGATCTACGGTTTCTGCTGTAAATTTTGGCATAATAAGAACCCCCTATAAAGTAGTTTTATTTCTTTTTCTTCGGATTGTTTGCTTTGCGTAACGCTTTTTCAAGATCAGATTTTTTCTTCTGTTCTGCCTCACGTTCGCGTCTAATTTTAAATGGATTATTAATTAGTAATGTTTGAATAACTTGGAAACCATTTGAAATTACCCAGTATAATGATAACCCACTGGCTAACTTAATCCCCATGAATAAAATCATGGCTGGCATAATGTAATTCATCATTTTCATTGAGCCTTGAACTTCAAGTTGACCCATTGATGTTAACTTCGTACTAATAAACGTAAAGACTGCTGCTAAAATCGGTAAAATATACGTTGGGTCAATTTTACCTAGCTCTAACCAAAGGAATGTTCCTTGAGTTAATTCAGGTACTCTAGAAATTGCTTGCCATAAAGCCATCATAATTGGCATTTGAACAAGTAATGGTAAACAACCTGATACAGGATTGACACCATGCTCACTATAAAGACGTTGTTGCTCTTCTTGAAGCTTTCTAACAGTCTCAGCATCCTTAGAAGCATATTTTTCTTGTAATGCTTTTAATTTAGGTTGCATTTCCTGAGTTTTTCGCATGCTTTTCGTTTGATAATGCATCAACGGCATTAAAAGAATACGAATGATAATAGTGAAGAGGATAATCCCGATACCAGCATTACCAAATGATAACGCCTTAATGGCCTCCCCAAAATAATAAACAATGTAACGATCCCACAAACCTGTACTTGAACTGTCAACTGTTCCTGTGCCACAACCTGTTAAGACAAACACAAGAGCTAACATACTTAAGACAAGTAGCCAATTCTTCTTTTTCTTCACTAATCTAGACCTCACTTATTCAATTATATTTGCTAATTTAAAAACATGTTGTATGTTGTTTTTCACTTCAACTAAAGATAAACCAACAATATTAGGTCTTGCAATCAAAACCACATCAAATCCTGGCTTAATATTATCTTTTAATTCAAATAAAGATTCTCTCATTAACCGTTTTACATAATTTCTTGTAACAGCATTTCCTATTTTTTTTCCAACAGATAACCCAACTCGAAAATGAGGATTCTCCTCTGCTGGACAAATATAGACTACAAAATTTCGATTAGCATAAGAATCTTTTCTATAAATAATTTTTTTAAATTCTTTTTCTTTCTTTATACGATAGGACTTTTTCATAACATTATCCCTTTTACCTCTATAATATTCATAAACAATACCATTATCATGATAGCATAAAGCG
Organism: Vagococcus carniphilus; assembly: GCF_014397115.1. Lineage (NCBI taxonomy): Bacteria > Bacillati > Bacillota > Bacilli > Lactobacillales > Enterococcaceae > Vagococcus > Vagococcus carniphilus. The sequence continues at coordinate 157,762 of NZ_CP060720.1, read as the reverse complement.
CTTGTTTTTTTCATTTTTTTATAAAAAAAAATCACTGAGTCTAAGATTCAGTGATTTATGCTGCTAATACTTTTCTTCCTCTACGACGTCTACTTGCTAACACACGACGACCGTTTTTTGTGCTCATACGTTTACGGAAACCATGCACTTTTTGACGTTTACGTTTTTTTGGTTGATATGTTCTTTTCATTCAATCCACCTCCTAAAACTAAATATGCTTTCTAAATCACTTAGACAGACTATGACATTATACAAATAAATTCATAGTTTTGTCAACTCATCTTTGAAGTAAATATTAAATATCTTATACACAACTACTATTATAGATATCCACATGTGTGTTAATCACAGTAAACTCTAAAAAAACTATCCCTGACTTATTTTCGACTTATCAACAGATACACATCCTGTTATTAAGTTATTCACATTTTTATTTTTACTTGTTAATAACTATATCAAAGCTTTTATATTACTGACTTGTAAACTGTTGATAACTTGTTAATATTTCAAATTTCTTTTTTAGTTATACACAATATAATTCTATCTGTGGAAAACTAATATTACAATTTGTTAACTTATTATCCACAGACCTAAAAACCAGTGGAAAACTTTTTCTAAAAATGCTAGAATGAACGAGAAACTATTTTTTAGGGGATAGTTATGCCCAATATTGACTACATATGGAAAGAATTGGAAGATGATTATCGAAAGATATTAACACCTCCAAGTTTTAATGCTTGGATTGAACAAGCTAAACCGATTAGTTTAGTTAACAACTTATTAACAATTGAAGTACCTTCCAACTTACATAAAGAGTATTGGGAAAAAAATCTTGCTGCTAAAATTGTGGAAACTGGTTTTAAATTAACAGGAGAAGAAGTAACTCCTGTTTTTATTCTTGAAAACGAAAAAAAAGAACCTGAAAAAAAACCAGATCCTATCCAATCAGAATTACCTGATATCGTTAAACAAAATAGTAAAAAAGCTTTATTAAATTCAAAGTATACGTTTGACACATTTGTTATCGGTAAGGGAAATCAGATGGCACACGCTGCAGCCTTAGTTGTTTCCGAAGATCCAGGAGCTACATACAATCCTTTATTCTTCTACGGGGGAGTAGGTTTAGGTAAAACACATTTGATGCACGCTATTGGTCATCAAATGTTAACCAACCAACCTGATGCTAAAATTAAATACGTCACCAGCGAATCCTTTGCTAATGACTTCATTAATTCTATTCAAAACAGAACATCTGAAAGTTTTAGACAAGAATATAGAAGCGTTGATCTGCTGTTAGTCGATGATATTCAATTTTTCGCAGACAAAGAGGGAACACAAGAAGAATTTTTCCATACATTCAATACACTTTATAACGAAGGTAGGCAAATTGTTTTAACAAGTGATCGTCTACCAAATGAAATTCCTAAATTACAAGAACGCTTGGTTTCTAGATTTGCTTGGGGCTTATCAGTTGATATTACTCCTCCAGATTTAGAAACAAGAATTGCCATTTTAAGAAAAAGAGCAAATGCTGAAGGTTTAGAGATACCTGATGACACACTTTCTTATATTGCTGGCCAAATTGATTCAAATATTAGAGAGTTAGAAGGCGCTTTGGTAAGAGTTCAAGCTTATGCAACTATGAATGGTAATGATATTTCAACCAGTTTAGCAGCAGATGCTTTGAAAAGCTTAAAACCAGCTAAATTAAAAAGCGAACTTTCTATTCTTTTAATTCAAGAAGAAGTTTGTAAGTACTATCATCTACAATTAAAAGATTTAAAAGGAAAAAAAACGAGTTAAGTCAATTGTAGTACCTCGCCAAATTGCGATGTACCTTTCAAGAGAATTAACAGATAACTCATTACCAAAAATTGGAGCAGAATTTGGTGGAAAAGATCATACAACTGTTATTCATGCTCATGAAAAAATTCAACAATTACTTGATAATGATCCAACTATTCAAAAAGAAGTTGGAGAACTTAAAAATATCCTGATTTCATAATTGTGGAAAACTCCTATTTTTAAACTAGAGTTATCCACATGTTATTAACAGGATATTTTCCTTAGATTTTCTTAGGTCCAAATACTTTTCCACAGTATCAACAAGACCTACTACTATTACTATATTTTCTTATATTATTTAAAAGGAGAAACCCATGAAAGTCACACTAAATCGAAATGCTTTTTTAGAAGAATTAGCCACCGTTCAAAGAGCAATTTCAGGAAAAACTACTATTCCTATTTTAACCGGTGTAAAATTACAATTAGCAGAAACAGGCTTAACATTAACTGGGAGCAATGCAGATATTTCTATTGAAACTTTTTTAAGTGTTGAAGATGAAAAAGCTAATATGGTCATTGAAAAAACAGGTTCGATAGTTTTGCAAGCACGCTTCTTTAATGAAATCATCCGTAAATTACCTGAAGAAACATTAACGTTAGAATTAATTGAGAACAATCAAGTCATTATTTCCTCTGGTAAAGCTTTATTTAATGTGAATGGTTTAAATTCTGAAAATTATCCACATTTACCAGTTATCGATAATCAAAATACATTTAAATTATCTGCACGTGTATTAAATAAATTAATTAGTGAAACAGTTTTTTCTGTTTCACAACATGAAAGTCGTCCTATTTTAACAGGGGTTCATTTTGTATTAGAAAATAATGAATTATTAGCTGTTGCAACAGATAGTCATCGTCTTAGTCAACGAGTTATTACAATAGGTGAATCAAATAATGCGTTTGATATTGTTGTTCCAGGAAAAAGTTTACAAGAATTATCTCGTTCATTTAAAGATGAAGAAGAAATTGTTGAAATTTCTATTATGGAAAATCAAGTCTTATTTAAAACAGAAGGAATGCATTTTTATTCTCGCCTACTAGAAGGTAACTATCCTGATACTAACCGATTAATTCCAACAACTTTTAGTACAGAAATTGAGTTTAATGTACCTGACTTGTTAGCAGCAATTGATCGAGCGTCTCTTTTATCTCATGAAGGACGTAATAATATTGTTAAGCTATCAATTAGTTCTGAACAAGTTATCATTTACGGTAACTCACCAGAAATTGGGAATGTGGAAGAATCACTTAACTACATTAATGTAACAGGGGAACCAATTGATATTTCTTTCAACCCAGATTACATGAAAGCATCACTTAAATCTTTTGGTAATATTGATGTAGTAATTAAGTTTATTTCTCCAATTCGACCATTTACATTACAACCAACAGATGATGAGATTAATTTTATTCAATTAATCACACCTGTACGTACTAATTAAATTTACAGAAAACTATCTTAGGATAGTTTTTTTTTTATGTATTTAAAAAAACAGCCTTATTTTACGTTTTAAGCAATATATCCTTTAAAATGAAAAAACTATCGATTTTTAATCGATTTGCTTTAAAATGCAAAAATATAAAGAATATTTGTTTTTATCTGCTAAAAAAGGTATAATATCATTAGCTAAACCTTGAAAAAGAAGGTGAAAATTTGTGAAAAAAAGTTTTTTATTAAAATCTGACTATATAACTTTGGGTCAATTCTTAAAAGAAGTCGATGTGATTTCTAGTGGTGGAATGGCTAAATGGTATTTACAAGAGCATGCTGTTTATGTAGATGGTGAGCTTGAAAATCGTCGTGGTCGAAAGTTATATGCAGAAATGATGATTGAAATACCTGATTTAGGTACTTTTTTTATGGCTAAAATGCCAATAGATAAGGATTAAAACCATGAATATTGAAAAAATTTCATTACGATCCTATCGTAATTATGAGTCTTTAGAACTTGATTTTTCTCCTAAATTAAATGTTTTTTTAGGAGAAAATGCTCAAGGAAAAACGAATCTTTTAGAGAGCATTTATGTATTATCACTCGCTCGTAGTCACAGAAGTAATAATGAAAAAGAAATGATTCAGTGGCATCAAGAGTTTGCTCGTATTGAAGGAAAAGTGAAAAAAAGGAATGGATTGCTTGATCTAACTATGATTATTTCAAGTAAAGGTAAAAAAACAAAAGTTAATGGTTTAGAACAAAGTAAATTAAGCCATTATGTTGGCAATTTAAATGTCATTCTTTTTGCTCCAGAAGATTTATCTTTGGTTAAAGGAGCTCCTCAAAATCGTCGTAAATTTTTAGATATGGAAATTGGGCAAATTAACCCACAATATCTACATCATTTAAGTATTTACCAAAATGTTTTGAAACAACGAAATCAATATTTAAAAAAACTGGCCTTTAGCTCTAATAAAGATCTAGTTTATTTAGATGTTTTATCCGAGCAATTAGCTAATGCTGGGGGTTTTGTGTTGTTTCATCGGTTAAAATTTTTAAAGAAATTAGAAGTGTGGGCTAATAATATTCATCAGAAGATAACTTATGGTAAAGAAAATTTAACAATAAATTACAAAAGCCAGCTAGAGTTAGGTGATGAAATGGATGAGACTCAACTCTTCGAATTACTTCATACAGAGTTAAAGAATACCGTTGAAAAAGATCTAAAACATTTAACTACATCTATTGGACCTCACCGAGATGATTTATTATTTTTTGTAAATGAAAAAAATGTTCAAAATTTTGGTTCCCAAGGACAGCAAAGAACAACAGCTTTAAGTGTTAAATTAGCTGAAATTGAATTGATTAATGAAGAGATTGGAGAGTATCCAGTCTTACTTTTAGATGATGTATTAAGTGAGTTAGATGATGATAGGCAAGTTCATTTAATGGAATTTATTGAAAATAAATTACAAACTTTCTTAACCACAACTAGTTTAGCGCATTTAGAAAATAAATTAAGTATCACACCTAGAATTTTTAATATTTCTGAGGGATAGTAGAAGGGAACAGTGACTAATTTGACAGAAGAAAATTTAAATAATGAGCAAAACCAGGCATATGACGCTAGTCAGATTCAAGTTTTAGAAGGATTAGAGGCTGTACGTAAACGACCTGGGATGTATATTGGATCAACTGGTCCTCAAGGTTTACATCATTTAGTATGGGAAATTGTTGATAATTCTATTGATGAGGCATTAGCAGGTTACTGTACTGAGATTAACGTAGTTATTGAAGAAAATAATAGCATCACTGTAACAGATAATGGTCGTGGGATTCCAGTTGGGATTCAAGCTAAAACAGGACGACCTGCTGTTGAAACTGTTCTAACTGTTCTTCATGCAGGTGGTAAATTTGGCGGTGGTGGTTATAAAGTTTCAGGGGGACTTCACGGAGTAGGTTCTTCAGTTGTTAACGCGTTATCTGAACATTTAAGTGTAAAAGTTCATGTAGATGGAAAAATCCATTTCCAAGAATTTAAACGTGGAAAAATTTGTGCAGATTTAAAAGTTATTGGTGACACTGATAAACGTGGAACAGTTATTAACTTTAAACCAGACGCAGAAATTTTTACTGAAACAGATATTTTTGAATATGATAAATTAGCAACTCGTATTCGTGAACTTGCTTTCTTAAATCGTGGTTTGAAAATTACGATTGAAGATATGCGTGGAGATGAAACTAAACTAGAAGCTTTCCACTATGAGGGTGGAATTAAAAGTTATGTGGAATATTTAAATATGAATAAAACAGTCTTATTTGAAGAGCCTATTTTTACAGAAGGTGAACAACAAGAAATCACTGTTGAAGTAGCTATTCAATATACAGATGGCTATCATACTAACCTATTAAGTTTTGCTAACAACATTCATACTTATGAAGGTGGTACTCATGAGTTTGGGTTCCGTACAGCATTAACTCGCGTAATTAATGATTATGCTAGAAAGCAAAAGTTAATTAAAGAAAACGAAGAAAACTTGAGTGGAGAAGATGTGCGAGAAGGAATTACAGCTATTATTTCTATCAAGCATCCAGAGCCTCAATTTGAAGGTCAAACAAAAACTAAATTAGGTAACTCAGAAGTTCGTACAGTAACAGATCGTTTATTCTCTGAAGCATTTAATAAATTCTTATTGGAAAATCCAGATACAGCAAAAAAAGTTGTAGAAAAAGGTATTTTAGCATCTAAAGCCCGTTTAGCGGCTAAAAGAGCTCGTGAGGTGACTCGTCGTAAAGGTGCTCTTGAAATTAGTAGTTTACCAGGTAAATTAGCTGACTGTTCAAGTCGTGTACCTGAAGAGTGTGAATTATTTGTCGTCGAAGGGGATTCTGCGGGTGGATCAGCTAAAACTGGTCGTGACCGTAGAACACAAGCTATTTTACCAATTCGAGGAAAAATTTTAAACGTAGAAAAAGCTTCAATGGATAAAATCTTAGCCAATCAAGAAATTCGTTCTTTATTTACAGCTATGGGAACAGGTTTTGGTTCAGATTTTGACGTATCTAAAGCTAGATATCATAAGTTAGTTATTATGACAGATGCGGACGTTGATGGGGCTCATATTAGAACCTTGCTATTAACACTTTTCTATCGTTATATGCGTCCAGTAGTTGAAGCTGGTTATGTTTATATTGCGCAACCACCACTTTATGGGGTAAAACAAGGAAAAAATATTACATATGTTCAACCAGGAAAAGAAGCAGATGAAAGATTAGCTGAAGTAGTTGAGTCTCTTCCAGCAACTCCTAAACCAAGTGTTCAACGTTACAAAGGTCTTGGGGAGATGGATGACCATCAATTATGGGATACGACAATGGATCCTAAAAAAAGAACTATGCTACGAGTTAGTGTAGAAGATGCTATTAAAGCAGATGCTGTTTTTGAAATGTTAATGGGAGATAAAGTTGAGCCAAGACGTGATTTTATTGAAGCGAATGCTCACTATGTTAAAAACTTAGATATCTAAACTAGATAGAAGGAGGAGCGTTCATGTCAGAGGAAATAAAAGAAAATATTAAAGATATAAATTTAACGGATGAGATGGAAGATTCGTTTATTGATTACGCCATGAGTGTTATTGTTTCTCGTGCTTTGCCAGATGTTAGGGATGGGTTAAAACCAGTTCATCGTCGTATTTTATACGGAATGAATGAAATGGGAGTTACTCCTGATAAGGCGCATAAAAAATCAGCACGTATTGTTGGGGATGTTATGGGTAAATACCATCCTCATGGTGATAGTGCGATTTATGAATCAATGGTGCGTATGGCGCAACCATTTAGTTATCGTAATATGTTAGTGGATGGCCATGGTAACTTTGGTTCTGTCGATGGTGACGGAGCGGCTGCCATGCGTTATACCGAAGCAAGAATGAGTAAAATTGCGATTGAAATGCTAAGAGATATCAATAAAAATACAGTTAATTTCCAAAATAACTACGATGAAACAGAAAGAGAACCAGAAGTTTTACCAGCACGTTTTCCTAACCTGCTAGTCAATGGTACAACAGGGATTGCTGTTGGGATGGCAACTAATATTCCACCTCATAATTTAACTGAAGTTATTGATGCCTTAAAAGTATTGATGGCTAACGGTGAAGCAACTACAGCAGATCTAATGGAGGCGTTACCTGGACCTGATTTTCCAACGGGTGGACTCGTTATGGGTAAATCTGGTATTCGTCGTGCTTATGAGACGGGTAAAGGTAAAATTATTGTTCGCGCTAAAGTTAACATTGAAGAAATGAAAAATGGTAAAGAACGCATCATCGTAACAGAAATTCCTTACATGGTAAATAAAGCAAAACTTGTTGAAAGAATTGCTGATTTACACCGAGAAAAACGAGTAGAAGGAATTACTGATTTAAGAGATGAATCTTCTCGTGAAGGAATGCGTATTGTGATTGAGGTTCGACGTGATGTTAGTGCGTCAGTTATTTTGAATAATTTATATAAATTAACCTCTCTTCAAACAAGTTTTGGTTTCAATATGTTAGCAATTGTTAATGGTGTACCAAAAGTCTTAAGTTTGAAATCAATTTTAGAGCATTATTTGGCTCACCAGGAAGAAGTAATCGTTAGACGTACAGAATTCGATAAAAACAAAGCAGAGGCCAGAGCGCACATTTTAGAGGGCTTACGTATCGCTTTAGATCATATCGATGAAATTATTCGTATTATTCGTTCTTCTGAATCAGATGAAGTGGCAAAAAATGCTTTAATCGAAAATTTTGAGTTATCAGATCGCCAAGCGCAAGCAATTTTAGATATGCGTTTACGTCGTTTAACTGGTTTAGAACGAGATAAAATTGAAAATGAATATCAAGATTTATTAGTATTGATTGCTGATTTGAAAGATATTTTAGCTAATCATGACCGTGTACTTGAAATTATCAGTACAGAATTAGATGAAATTCAACGTAAATACGGTGATGAAAGACGAACAGAGCTACTAGTTGGTGAAGTTCTAAGTCTAGAAGATGAAGATTTGATTGAAGAAGAAGATATCGTCATTACGTTGACACATAACGGTTATATCAAACGATTACCAAGTACTGAGTTTAGAACACAAAATCGTGGTGGACGTGGTGTTCAAGGAATGGGCGTTCATGATGATGATTTTGTTGAAAACTTGGTGTCATGTTCAACTCACGATAGCTTGCTGTTCTTTACAGATACAGGTAAAGTTTACCGAGCTAAAGGCTACGAAATTCCTGAATATGGTCGAACAGCTAAAGGAATTCCAGTGATTAATTTACTAGGAATTGATTCGTCTGAAAGCATTGAAGCTATTATTAGTGTAGAAGGAAAAGCAGAAGAAGATCATTACTTATTCTTTACAACTAAACTAGGAACAGTGAAGAAGACGTCAGTTACAGAATTTGCTAATATCCGTACTAATGGTTTGAAAGCTATTGGTCTTAAAGATGGTGATCAACTGATTAATGTGGCATTAACTAGTGGTCATGAAACGATTATCATCGGAACAAATAAAGGATATTCAGTAACATTCAACGAAGAAAAAGTTCGTTCAATGGGACGTAGTGCAGCAGGTGTTCGAGGTATTCGCCTTAGAGAAGATGACTATGTGGTCGGTATGGATATTCTTCATCCAGAATCAGAAGTTTTAGTTATCACTGAAAAAGGTTATGGTAAACGTACTTCAGCTGCTGAATACCCAGTGAAGGGCCGTGGTGGTAAAGGAATTAAGACTGTTAATATCACAAATAAAAATGGTAACTTAACAGGTTTAACGACAGTAACAGGAGAAGAAGATATCATGTTAATTACGAATAAGGGCGTTATCATTCGATTTAGCATTGATTCTGTGTCTCAAACAGGCCGTTCAACTCAAGGGGTACGTTTAATTCGTTTAGAAGAAGATGCTCTTGTTTCTACAATGGCAAAAGTAGCTAAAGAAGAAGAGGTAGAAGTTGAGGAACAACAAGAAGTAGTAGAATCAACTGACGAAACTTCTGAGGAAACGACAGAATAATAATTAAAACTTTTTATTTGGCATTTATTTTTAAGCTAAATAAAAAGTTTTTTTTATTATTTGTGTATCTTAAAGATAAGCGACAAATAATTGATGAGACAACAATGGGGTAGAATGATAAATAAAATCAAATAAGGGACAAAAAAACATTGATTTATCAGACTGAATATAGTAAAATTATGAAATGTGAGTAAACAAATTGTTTACTTTCCTTGTTCCTAATAAAATTAGGAACCTTTAGTCCATAAGGAGGTGAAAATCAATGAATCAGGCAACAAACTACGAAATTATGTACATCATTCGTCCTAACATTGATGAGGAAGCAAAAACTGCTCTTGTAGATCGTTTCGACTCAATTTTGAAAGATAACGGTGCAGAAGTATTGGAATCTAAGTTATGGGGCAAACGCCGTCTAGCTTACGAAATCCAAGATTTCCGTGAAGGAATCTACCATATCGTTAAAGTTTCTTCAGCAAATGTTGAGGCAATCAATGAATTTGATCGTTTAGCTAAAATCAATGGCGATATTTTACGTCATATGGTTGTTAAAGAAGAAAACTAAAAATGTTTCACGTGAAACAATTAAACGAGGGGAGATCGACAAATGATTAATAACGTTGTGCTAGTAGGAAGACTTACTCGTGACCCAGAACTTAGATTTACATCTAATGGATCAGCTGTAGCAACTTTTAATTTGGCTATTAACCGTAACTTCACTAATCAAAGTGGAGAACGCGAAGCTGATTTTGTTAATTGTGTTATTTGGAGAAAACCGGCAGAAACATTAGCGAACTATGCAAAAAAAGGTACGCTATTGGGTGTTGTTGGACGTATCCAAACACGTAATTATGAAAATCAACAAGGTCAAAAAGTTTATGTGACAGAAGTAGTATGTGATAACTTCCAATTATTAGAATCACGTAGTGTATCTGAACAAAGACAACAAACAGGTGGCTTTGGTAATCAGGATTCAGGAAATAATTTCAATAATTTTTCTCAAAATCAAAACAATCAATCATTTGGCCAATCTTCAAGTAAAAACGAAATGCCGAGTTTCGATCGTGATGCAGATCCATTTGGAAGCTCATCACAAATAGATATTTCGGATGACGATTTACCATTCTAAAAATAGAATAGGAGGGGCAAACAATGGCAGCTCAACAAAGAAGAGGCGGAAGAAAACGTCGTAAAGTATGTTACTTTACAGCTAACCATATTGATAACATCGATTATAAAGATGTAGAATTATTATCAAGATTTATCTCTGAAAGAGGTAAAATTTTACCACGTCGTGTGACTGGTACTTGTGCTAAACACCAAAGAAAATTAACGATTGCAATTAAACGTGCAAGAATTATGGGATTATTACCATTCGTTGGTGAAGAACAATAAAACACTGAGACATTCATTTTAATGAATGTCTTTTTTGTTTCACGTGAAACATTTACGTTTATATTTATTTCATGAAACTTCATTATTATGTTAAAATGAATAGGTAATGAATTTAGATTTTTTAATATAGATAAGGAGTGACTCTCTATGAAAGTTATATTTTTACAAGATGTTAAAGGTAAAGGTAAAAAAGGTGAAGTAAAAGATGTTGCTGTAGGATATGCACAAAACTTTTTACTAAAAAAAGGGCTAGCTGTTGAAGCAACTGCAAAAAATTTAAGTGAATTAAAAGGTAAAACAAAAGCAAAAGAAAAAGAAGATGCAGAAGTATTAGAAGAAGCCACTAAATTAAAAGAAATTATTGAAGCAGAAGATTTTGAAGTGGTTATTAAGTCTAAAGCTGGAGAAGATAGCCGCTTATTTGGTTCTATTCCTTCTAAGCAAATTGCAGATGCGTTAGAAAAACAACATAAAATTAAAGTTGATAAACGTAAAATGGATTTAAAACAACCAATTAAAGCATTGGGCTATACTAATGTCCCAACTAAGCTACATCAAAAGGTAACAGCTAAATTACGTGTTCATGTTGTTGCTGAATAATAAAGAAGGATAGGGGAATTATTTTAAAATGGAACTTATCCAACAAGATAGAATTCCACCACAAAGTATTGAAGCAGAACAAGCAGTTTTAGGTTCTGTTTTTTTAGACTCAGATTCAATTGTAGAAGCAATGGAATATATTGAGGCAAAAGATTTTTATCGTCGTTCTCATCAAACTATTTTTCAAATTATGATTGATTTAAACAACCGTAATGAAGCAATTGATGCTATTACAGTGAAGGATCAATTAGAACAAAAAAATATGATTGAAGACATTGGTGGAGTTAGTTATTTATCAGAATTAACTTTGAGTGTCCCAACTGCAGCTAACGTAGGTTACTATGCTCAAATTGTCGAACAAAAGTCTTTACTAAGAAGTTTAATTCAAACAGCGACTGATATTGTTACAAGTGGTTTTGAACAAGATGAAGATGTAGAGAGTATTTTGGATGAAGCTGAAAGAAAAATTTTAGAAGTCTCTGAAAAAAGAAATCGAAGTGGCTTTTTGGCTATTGCAGATGTTTTAGGAGATTCAATTAATCAAATAGAAAAATTATCCCAACAAGGTGAAGCTATCACAGGTCTTCCTACGGGATATCATGCATTAGATAAAATGACTGCAGGACTTCAAGCAGAAGAGCTAATCATTTTAGCTGCAAGACCTGCTGTTGGGAAAACAGCCTTTGCTTTAAATATTGCTCAAAACGTAGGAACTAAAACAGACCAATCAGTAGCTATCTTTAGTTTGGAGATGAGTGCAGAGTCCTTAGTTAATCGGATGCTCTGCTCAGAAGGTTTAGTAGAGGCAAGTCATTTAAAGACAGGTCAGTTGTCAGATGAAGAATGGGACAATATCATTGTAGCTATGGGTAGTTTATCTAAAGCTAATATTTTTATCGATGATACTCCAGGAATCAAAATTTCTGAAATTAGAGCAAAATGTCGTAAACTTCATCAAGAACAAGGTGAGCTAGGTTTGATCTTAATTGACTACCTTCAATTGATCGAAGGAACAGGTCGAGAAAATAGACAGCAAGAAGTATCTGAAATCTCGCGTCAATTAAAAAAATTAGCTAAAGAATTAAAAGTACCGGTAATTGCTTTATCACAGTTATCACGTGGAGTAGAACAAAGACAAGATAAGCGTCCCGTTTTAAGTGATATTAGGGAATCGGGTTCGATTGAGCAGGATGCTGACATTGTGGCCTTTCTTTACCGTGAAGATTACTATCGTAGTGAAGACGGTGAAGATGAGGAACCACCAGAAACAAATAATGTGATAGAAGTTATTATTGAGAAAAACCGTAGTGGTGCTAGAGGAACAGTCGAATTACTGTTTATAAAAGAATACAATAAGTTTTCTTCACTATCTCCAAGAGAAGAATTTTAATGTTCGTAATTAAGTTGTTTTTATAAAAATAAATAAATAACGTTCGGTTTTATTGAAAAATAAAAAACATTTTGTTAAAATAGTTAAGTAATACGAATAATAGAATGGAGTGTTAATATGTCATCAGTTGTAGTAGTAGGAACGCAGTGGGGCGATGAAGGTAAAGGAAAAATTACAGATTTTCTAAGTGAAAATGCTGAAGTAATTGCACGTTATCAAGGTGGAGACAATGCTGGTCATACGATTCAATTTGATGGGACAACATATAAACTACATTTAATTCCGTCTGGGATTTTTTATAAAGATAAAATTAGTGTGATTGGTAATGGAGTTGTCATTAATCCAAAGTCGATTGTAAAAGAATTACATTATTTAGCTGATCACAATATTGAGACAACTAATCTGAGAATTTCAGATCGAGCACATGTGATTTTACCTTATCACATTAAATTAGATCAACTTCAAGAAGATGCTAAGGGTGAAAACAAAATAGGAACAACTATTAAAGGAATCGGACCAGCCTACATGGATAAAGCTGCTCGTGTAGGAATTAGAATTGCTGATCTTTTAGATAAAGAAATTTTCGAAGAACGTTTGCGCGTTAATTTAGAAGAAAAGAATCGTCAATTTACTAAAATGTTTGATTCAGAACCTTTGTTGTTTGAAGAAATCTTTGAAGAATATTATCAATATGGACAAGAAATAAAACAGTATGTGACAGATACTTCAGTCATTTTAAATGATGCTTTAGATGAAGGTAAACGTGTTTTATTTGAAGGAGCCCAAGGCGTGATGCTTGATATCGATCAAGGAACATATCCTTTTGTTACTTCTTCTAATCCAGTTGCTGGTGGTGTTACAATTGGTAGTGGTGTTGGACCTTCTAAAATTAATAAAGTAGTAGGGGTTTGTAAGGCTTATACGTCACGTGTAGGTGATGGACCTTTTCCAACTGAACTATTTGATGAAACAGGCCAACAAATTCGTGAGGTTGGACGTGAGTACGGTACAACAACAGGTCGTCCACGTCGTGTCGGCTGGTTTGATACTGTGGTGATGCGTCATTCTAAACGTGTATCAGGAATTACTAATTTATCTCTAAATTCAATAGATGTGTTAACAGGTTTACCAACTGTAAAAATCTGTACAGCTTATGAGTTAGATGGAGAAAAAATATATCATTATCCAGCTAGTTTAAAAGAGTTATCTCGTTGTAAGCCAATCTATGAAGAAATGCCTGGTTGGTCAGAAGATATAACATCATGTAAAACATTGGCTGAATTACCAGAAAATGCGAGAAACTATGTACATCGTGTTTCTGAATTGGTTGGGGCTAGAATTTCAACTTTTTCAGTTGGTCCTGATAGAACGCAAACAAATGTCTTAGAAAGTGTCTGGGCACAAGTTTAGTCTAATATATTGGAGAAGAAGTTAAAAAACTTCTTCTTTTTTTTTATAAATGATAGTAAGATGAAAGGAGGAGGTAATAAAATGAAAAGACAATTTGATTTGTTGGTAGATTCATGTTGCGATTTACCTTATGATTATATCGAAAAAAATGATATTCAATTAGTTAGCATGATTATTAATTTGAATAATAAAGAATATGTAGATGATTTAGGAAAAACATTTGATTATAACTGGTTTATGGAACAGCTAAAAGAAGGTGCTATGCCTAGTACTTCTCAAATAAATATTGGTACTTATTCTGATGTATTTAAAAAATATGTTAGTAGTGAGGAGCCGTTACTTTATTTAGCTTTTTCATCTAATTTGAGTGGCTCATTTAATAATGCTCTTTCTGCATTAAATATGTTAGAAGAAGAGAATGGAAAATTACCTGTTACAATTGTTGACTCTAAAGCAGCTTGTTTAAGTGAAGGTCTCTTAATAAAAGAAATTATTAACCAAAGAGATCAAGGCAAAAGCTTAGAAGAAGTCATAGCCTGGTTAGATAGCACTATTAATAAAGTCCATTCTTGGGTAACGGTTAATGATTTGAATCATTTAGAGCGTGGAGGAAGAATATCCAAAACATCAGCTACAATAGGAAGTTTAGTAAAAATTAAACCGATTATTCATATAGATGAAGCAGGAAGATTAATTAGTGTGGGGAAAGTTAGAGGTCGAAAAAAGGCATTAGAAAAAATTGTCGACGAGACTAAACGCACGATTATAAATGAAGAAAGTCAAACTTTATTAATTGCCTACGCAGGAGATTTAGAAGCAGGTAATTATGTGAAAGAGTTGATTCTTAAAAAATTGAATGTGAAAGATGTTGAATTATTGCCAATGGGACCAACGATTTCAAGTCATACAGGTTACGGGGCAATTGCTGTCTTTTCTTTTGGTATTGATAAATAAAAAATCGCAAATTATTGCGGTTTTTTTATTAACTAAAAATAAGAGATTACAGTATGAAAAGAGATCAAACTTTGGCATAATGGGAACTAGGGTAAAAACTAAGATGAGTCAGGGGGAATTTTATGAAGAAGAAGACTCCGGTTTGGTTACTTTCCTTGGGCATCTTAACGATAGTCTTTGGCTTTTTTTCAATGTATATAAACGATTGTTTAGCTAAACAAGCAGAAGTTGCTCTAGAGCAGCAGAAAAAACAAGAGTTAGCTAAGAAAAAAGTAGTTAAAAAGACTTATTTAGAGGAAGTAAATGATAAAATAAGTGCTAATCAATTTAAAAATCGAATGGAGATACCATTAGTTTTACAAACAGATAAACGTTGGAAAGATACTTATTATGGGGTAGAAGATGGGGATCCTATTCAAAATACATTGGAGATTAACGGATGCGCAATAGCCTCGTTAGCAATGGTTTCCTCTTATTTAGACAAAAAAGAAGAAACACCTTTAGATATTTTAAAATGGTCAGGCAATCGATTCTTTTCTAAAGATCAAGGAACATCATGGAGTATCTTCGGTATGTATGCAGAAGAGCATAATTATCTGTTTGCTGATTTAGAAGATAACATGGAGCTTGTAAAAGCTCATTTAATGAAAGGTCATCCTGTTATTATTTCTGTAAAACCAGGCTATTTTACTGAGATAGGTCATATTATGGTATTATCTGGGTACAACGAGGAAACAAATACGTTTTGGTTAAATAATCCAAGTGATACGAAGAAAAAAAGTCATACAGTTAAAGAATTTAAAGAAGAGTTTTTAAAGCAAGAAGCCATTCGTTATTGGGCAATATACAAATAAAAAAAGCTGACTCAAGTAAAGTGAGTCAGCTTTTTATTATATTAAAAGATTTTTGCTAATTGTTCTTTGACTGTTTCATTTTCTAAAAATTCATCATAAGTTGTCTCCGCACGGTCAACAACACCATTATCAGATACAGCAATGATTCTATTTGCTGTTGTTTGAATAAATTGGTGGTCATGAGAAGCAAATAAAATAGAGCCGTTAAAAGCAATTAAGCCATCGTTTAATGCAGTGATTGATTCTAAGTCCAAGTGATTTGTAGGATCATCTAAAACTAAGACGTTAGCTTTTGAAAGCATTAATTTAGATAGCATACAACGAACTTTTTCTCCCCCTGAAAGAACGTTAACTGATTTCAGCACATCTTCTCCAGAGAATAACATACGTCCTAAGAAACTACGTAAGAAAGTATTATCAGATTCTTCTTTTGATGCATATTGACGTAACCAATCAACAATTGATTGATCTGTATCAAACTCATCAGAAGTATCTTTTGGTAGGTAAGCTTGGCTTGTTGTCACACCCCAACGAACAGTTCCTGAATCAGGTTCCATGTCACCCATAATGATTTTGAAAAGAACAGTTGTTGTGATGTCATCTTTTGCAATAAAGGCTGCTTTATCATCTTTTCTTAGTGTAAAGGAAACATTGTCTAATATTTTCTTACCATCAATTGTTTTAGAAATATTTTCTACTTGTAATAAGTCGTTTCCGATTTCACGTTCAGCTTTAAAGCCAACGAATGGGTAACGTCTTGATGAAGGTTGAATATCATCTAATTCAATTTTATCTAACATTTTTTTACGTGATGTTGCTTGTTTAGATTTAGAAGCATTCGCACTAAATCTAGCAATAAATTCTTGTAATTCTTTTACTTTTTCTTCTTTTTTAGCATTTTGATCTGATTGAAGTCTAGCTGCTAATTGGCTTGATTCTAACCAGAAATCATAGTTACCTACGAATAATTTAATCTTTCCAAAGTCTAAGTCTGCCATGTGAGTACATACTTTATTTAAAAAGTGACGGTCATGGGATACAGTAATAATCGTATTTTCTGAGTTGATTAAGAACTCTTCTAACCAGGCAATAGAGTCACGATCTAATCCGTTAGTCGGCTCATCTAGTAATAAGACATCAGGTTGACCAAAAAGAGCTTGCGCTAGTAAAACTTTTACTTTTTGTCCAGCTGTTAGTTCTGACATTTTTAAATCATGTAGACTTTCTGGAATGTTTAATCCTTGTAAAAGGCTTGAAGCTTCAGGTTCTGCTTCCCATCCATTTAATTCAGCAAATTCACCTTCAAGTTCAGCTGCTTTAATGCCATCTTCATCTGAAAAATCAGCTTTCATATAAATAGCATCTTTTTCTTGCATCACTTCATAAAGGCGTTTATGTCCCATAATAACAGTGTTTAAAACAGTGTATTCTTCATAGTCAAAATGATTTTGTTTTAAAGTTGCTAAACGTTCATCTGGACCTAGTGTGACGCTTCCTGTTGAAGGGTCTAATTCTCCTGATAAGATTTTTAAGAAAGTTGATTTTCCAGCTCCGTTTGCGCCAATCAACCCATAACAATTTCCTGGTGTGAATTTAATATCTACATCTTCGAATAATTTTTTATCTGGAAATTGCAGACTAACGTTTGATACAGTAATCATGTAATCCCTCACTTTTTTTATTTTGCACAAATTTGTGTGTCTATCCGATTATATCGGGCTTAGAGCATGAATGCAAGGTGTAACTATCTGATTAAAATTTGATCATTAGATAAGATAACAAGATGATTAAGAGAAGTGTTGATCAAAGATAATGTGAAGTGAAATACTAATCAATCTCTAATGAAAGCGGTTCTCATCGGTGCTACAATGAGGCTATTGAAAGATTGGTTGATTGGAAGTTGGTTAAAAACCAACACGGTGACCGCCACTGTAAGAGGGAGTACGTAATCGTTTAATACACTGGATAAAACTGGGAAGTAAGATTATTTACGATGAACTTGAGTCAGGATACATCAACCTTTTTTTATAGGCTTACCTAACGGATTCATTAGGTGGTTTTTTTATGGTGTATTAATTAATTAATTCATGTAAAGAAAAACCAAGGAAACTGTTTATTAGGTTTCCTTGGTTTTTTTGTTTATAAAAAAAGATAAAGGAGTTTTTTTAATGACAAGTAAAACAAAATTATTCATGGGAATGGCATTAAGTACTGCGCTATTATTAGGTGGTTGTGGTTCAACTCAAGATAGTACTAAGACTAAGGAAACGAAGAAAGAAGAGACTCATATAGTAGAAGATATTGCTGGAAACAAGGTTGAGGTTCCTAAAAAAATAAATGGAATGGCCATTACACCTCTTCCATGGTCAGCTATTGTTTATGCTGTTGATGGGTCTGCAGATCATATTATGGGTGCAAGAGAAGGAACAAAACAAGCTTATGATATTTCGATTTTACCTAAGATGGAACCTAAGATGGGAGAAATAGATACGTCTTACATTGATAATAATGGCGGTATCAATATGGAAGAAATAGCTAATGTTAAACCGGATGTAGCTCTTTTATGGGATAGTCAAACAAAAGAAAGAGAGCAACTTGAAAAATTGGGAATTGCTCCAGTTATGATTAACAGTGATACGATTGATAATTTAAAAGCAGGGTTTTCAACTGTTGGTCAGTTACTAGGAAAAGAAAAACGTTCAGATGAAATTAATAAAAACTATGATGAAGCACATGAATATTTATTATCTAAAGAAGATAAAGTTAAAGAGGCTGATAAAGTTAAAGTTTTATTTATGAGAGGCGAGACCTTACAATTACAATCTTTTAGTGTGTATGTTAATGATACAGTCATTGAATTAGCAGGTGGCGAAAATGTGGCTCATGATTTAGTTGGAAAAGGTAATGTGGAATTAAATATGGAACAAATTTATAAATGGAATCCTGATATTATTTTCTTAACTAATTTTGATGAATCTAAACCAAGTGATTTATATGATAATAAGATGGAAGGTAAGGACTGGAGTAAAATTTCAGCAGTTCAGAAAAAACAAGTTTATAAAACACCAAAAGGAATCTATCGTTGGGATGTTGCTGGAGTTGAAACACCATTAATGGTTCGTTACATGGCATCTAAAATTCAACCAGAAATTTTCTCTGATGCGGACTTTGAAAAAGAAGTTAAAATATTCTACAAAGATTTCTTTGATTACAATTTATCAGCTGATGATATGGATTTTATAACAAATCGTGAGGCGAATAAAGAAAGTAAATAAGAGGTAAGAAGACATGAACAACATAAACAAATGGAATGTGAAATGGTTGATTTTAGTCATGACTTTATTACTGGGTGTTACAGCTTTGCTTGCTTTATGCATTGGACGCTATTGGATTAGTCCACAAGATGTTATACGGGTTTTCTTAATTAAAGGAAAAATGCTGGATCAGAGTCTTTCAGGAATGGAAGAAAGTGTTATTTTTACTTTAAGGCTGCCAAGAATTTTAGCTGCTATTTTAATAGGTAGTAGTTTAGCTTTGTCAGGAGCAGTTTACCAAGGGATTTTTAGAAATCCTTTGGTATCTCCTGATATGCTAGGTGTTTCAGCGGGAGCATGTGTTGGAGCAGCAGCAGGTATTCTACTAGGTGTTGGTAGCCAACTTGTTCAATTAACTGCCTTTTTAGGTGGATTAGTTGCTGTTTGGTTAGCAATGTTTATTCCTAAACTTGTTCGTAATAATACGATGATTATTTTAGTTTTATCAGGTGTTATTGTAGGTGGATTAATGACAGCAATTTTAGGAATGATTAAATACATGGCTGATGCTGAAACGGAGCTAGCAGAAATCACTTATTGGCAAATGGGAAGTATTGCAAAAGTTTCAATGACAGACTTAGTTAGGATTTTTCCTGTGATTTTATTTGCAACTGTTTTGTTATTAGCTCTTAGTTGGCAAATTAATATTTTGTCATTAGGAGTTATAGAGGCAAAAACACTTGGAATCAATGTGACTCGCGTAAGAACATTGGCTATTCTAGGGGCAACACTTTTAACAGCGTCTTCTGTCTCAATTAGTGGAACAGTTGGTTGGGTAGGGTTAGTTATACCTCATTTAGGACGAATGATTATAGGAGATGATAATCGTAGATTACTCCCAGTAGCTTGTTTACTTGGTGCCATCTTTATGATTGTAGTTGATACTTTAGCAAGAGTTTTAACTTCTGCAGAATTACCATTAAGTATTTTGACAGGATTAATAGGAGCTCCATTCTATGTCTTATTATTATTAAAGCAAAGGACGCGATTAGTGTGAAATTAGAAGTAAAGAATTTATCTTTTGCCTATCCTAAATCAGCTCCTACCTTTTCTAATGTTAATTTTGACCTTCATAGTGGTGAAAGTTTAGTCATTTTAGGACCAAATGGAGCAGGTAAATCGACGTTGTTAAATTGCCTAGTCAATCTGTTAACTCCTGTTAGTGGAACGGTAAAAATTAATGACGCAGAAATTCATCGAATGAATCCAAAAGAGGTCGCTCAAGAGATGGGATATGTTCAACAGCAATTATTATCTGTTTTTTCTTATTCAGTGAGAGACTATGTTGTAATGGGAAAAGCCCCTTATTTAGGGATGTTTAGTCAACCAAGAAAAGAAGATTATGAAAAAGTAGATCAGTTGTTAGAAGAATTTGGATTAAGTCAATTTGCCAATCATTCTTATGCTGATTTAAGTGGTGGACAAAGGCAACGAGTAGCGATTATAAGAACACTTATTCAAACCCCTTCAATTATTCTATTAGATGAACCAACGGCCCACTTAGATGTTGGCAATCAATATAAAACAGTAGAAAAAATAAAAGAATTAAAAAAACAAGGTTATGCAGTCATTATGACAACGCATAATCCAGATCATGCTTTAATTTTAGATGATAAAACAGGTATTTTGGAGGCATCCGGCCGTTTTACATTTGGAGAAGCTAAAGATGTTATTAATGAAAAAATGTTAAATGAATTGTACCAATGTGATTTAAGTCTTAAAGAAGTACCAGAGTTAAATCATCAAATTTGTGTGTATATGGGAGGTAAGAATAATGACTAAAAAAATTGCATTTTATGGTAAAGGTGGTATTGGTAAATCAACTGTAGCAAGTAATGTTTCAGCAACATTAGCTAAACAGGGATACCGAGTTTTACATATTGGATGTGATCCAAAAGCTGATTCAGTAAGAACTTTGGTAGGAAAAAGAATACCTACTATTTTACAACAAATTAAAGCAAAAGGTAGAGAGATTAAAAGAGAAGATTTAGTCTTTGATGGTGTTTATGGAACGCAATGTGTGGAAGCAGGAGGCCCAACTGCTGGAGTTGGCTGTGCAGGGATTGGCATTACAACTATGATGAAAGAGTTGACACGTTTAGGTGTTTTTGAAGAAGAATGGGATTTCATTGTTTATGACGTCTTAGGTGATGTTGTTTGTGGTGGTTTTTCATTACCAATGAGAAAAGCCTATGCAGAAGAAATTTACATAGTTTCTTCATCAGATTTTATGTCTCTTTATGCAGCCAATAATATTATGAAAAGTTTGATTCATTTTGATAAAACGGGTGAGACGATGGGTGGTATTATCTTAAATCGTTATCAAGATGAGATGGATGAAAAAATCGTTTCTAATTATTTAGGAAAAGTTCATGCAAAATGTACAGGAGTTATTCATGATTCAAACTTTTTAAAACGAGCAGATTATCAACAAAAAACAGTTGTCGAAGAATACCCAGAATCACTTGCAACAAAAGAATTTGAAACAATTTGTGAGGCTATTAAACAACCTGTAAAAGATTTAATGATCACACCCTTTGATGAAGATGAGTTGTATGAATGGCGAGAAACATTAGTAGAAGAAGAGGGCCTAATACATGGTTGAGTTAAAGCAAAAAAAAATGCCAGTTAGTTGTCGAAAAGAAACTAAAAGTGTGACTGATTGTTTATTAGAATTGGAAGATGTTTCTATTATCTGTATTGGTCCAGCTTCTTGCTTGCGTACTTTTTATTTTCAAGAAGGTGAGCTAGATATTTTGGATCACGTCTTTTTATGCCAGTTAGATCAGACAGATTATTTAACGGGAGATATTTACAGTAAGTTAGAAAAAACTGTAGAGCAGGCAGTGCTACTACCAGATATTAAAGGAATTGTTTTATTTGCAGGTTGTTCGGATTATATTATTCAAACAGACTATGATTCGATGGTGCTTGAGTTGGAAGCAACTTATTCGCTTCCTTTTTTTCAAATTTGGCGAGGACCAATAGCTAAATGTCAGCATAATAGTAAAGAAGAGATAAAAGAGATAGCCAATATATTGGCGGACAAAAAGCCAAGAAAACATGTTGAATCTGAGAAAGAAATTTTTAAATTACCTGTTTTAGCGAGTGATATTGCTGGAGTTGCTTCTTTAATTGAGGATTGGAATTGTTTACGAGTTCTCTACACACCTGGTAGTTGTACGGATTCTTTTGCTGACAATTCTTTACTTGCTAAACAATCTAATTTTTATTATACGCATTTTTCAGACATTGACTTATCCCTTGGTGGGACATCAGACATTCTTAGTTTTATTTGTGAGCATCATGATGGTAAAGAGGATGTTTGTTTGATGGGCTCTCCTTTAAATCATTTTGTTCATGGTGATTATGAAGAGTTGTCAGAATCGCTTAAGATGGAAGATATTTCTGTCCTTCCATTTATAACAGAAGGATTTGAAGAGGCTGCTATTGGTATTTCAAAAGGACTAATGGATGCTGGTAATTACTTCTTGGAAAATGAAACAAAAGAAAGAACACCTAAAAATCAGATTAATTTAATTGGTTTTACGAAACTAACTTTAGGAAATATTATTAATATTGATGAGTTAAAAGAAAAGTTAGCATGGAATAACTATGAATTAAATGTTATTGAGGGGAACCTTAGAGATGCTTTCTCTAGCATACTAGCAGGACAAGTTAATTGGGTAGTGAGTGAAGAAGGATTGGACTTAGCTAAGTGGTTACAAAAAAATTATCAAATGCCTTATATAGTTGATTTACCAATTGGTAGGTTAGGATTTGAGAGATGTATCGAACAATTGACTCCGTTTTGTGATATTCAATTAATCGATAGGGATGAAGAAGTACGGGATATCGAAAGAACCTTACAAAATAAACACGTTCTTTTACTAGGTCGCCCATCTATTAATGAAGGACTAGAGAAGATGCTTCAATTAGAATTTGAGTGTCAATCAGTTACTAGTAGAACTTACTTGCCAACTGAAAATTTAGCATACTTTTACCAAGATAAAGCAGTTGGTTTCTCAACAATTGAGGAACTTGCAGCAGAAAAACGATCGTATGATATTATTATAGGGGACTCCGCCTATCAAAAAGGCTGTCAATTTTATTTTCCAAAAGCTTCGTTTATTCCATTAAATGATGGAGTTGTTAGTGGCAGCGTGTCAGAAAAACCAATGTCTTTAACAGGAATTAGTGGTAATAATTGGTTAACTTCATTTTTATAATAAAAAAAGTTTTTAGAACCCGAATAGGCATTCTAAAAACTTTTTAATTTTCACGAGTTAAAATTTGTTTAGTAATATCAAAAATTGTTTGTTTCGTATTAGCTTTATTATTCGGTAGCTGTTGAATTAAATCTAAAGCTGTTTGTGTATAGTGATCAGCTAATTGATAGGCTTTTTCTACACCACCATAAGTAATAACACCTTCATGAATAACTCGAGTATCTTCATCTGTCATTTGATCTTTTTTTATTAAAATCGGTTCAAAGAAAGCTTTGTTTTCTTCTAAAGCACAAATGAGAGGTAGGCTATAAACACCTTGTTTGACATCTTCTAAAACAGGTTTACCAATTGTTTCTTCTGTTTGAGAGTAATCTAAAATATCATCAACAATTTGAAAAGCTAATCCAATTGATTTACCGATTTCACGGCAATTAGAAGCTAATTTAGTTGAACCACCATTTTCATAGCAGCCTAGAAAACAACTTAAAGCAAATAGTTCAGCTGTTTTTCCAGATATATTTTGAATATACTCATCAACTGTAATATCGATACGATAACGAGTATTCATTTGTCCCAGTTCTCCAAGAAGAACTTTTTCCATACTAGCTGTGTTTAGTTTGATACTTCTTAAAGAGTCTGTGTATTTAGCTAATAATTTAAAACAAACAATGAATAAATAATCACCAGAATAAACAGCGACATCTTTATCGAATTTAGTTTGAAGAGTAGTGACACCACGTCTTACCTCAGCTTCATCAATGATATCATCGTGAATAAGAGTTGCTGTATGAAGTGTTTCCATAGCAGCTGCAAGAGCAATGCTTTTCTTTTTATCTGTATTTTTTCCAAAAGCTGAGAATAAAAGAAGATAGGCTGGTCTTAGAAGTTTTCCACCAGAGTGAAACAACTCAATAATAGTTTGCTCAATTTCTTTATTAGGTAAATCAATTGAGGAAGACATTAAATCTAAGGTTTTAGCTAAATCTTTTTTTAATGTAGGATAATCATCCCACATGGAATGAATTTGCATGGGTAACCTCCTTTAAAAGGGCTATTGATTATTCGTAATCTAATTTGAATTCTTGAATTGTTTTGACATGTTCCATGACATAATTAGCTGCAATGCCAATAGCGATTCCTGCTAGAATACCAATCCAGGAGAGGACAGGTAAATAGAGCATAACATTCCACGACCTTGCAATCCAACTGGCGACGACTAATTGGCCGACATTATGTAAAAAGCCACCAAAAGCACTAATACCAATGGTACTAATTTTATTTGGTCCAAGTTGTTTCAATAAAAGCATCCCAAGGTAGCTAAGAATAGCACCGGCTGCACTATAAAGTAAAGTCGAAACAGTTCCACCTAGTAGAGTTGTTAGAAATAATCTAAGAATAACTAAGAGAAAACTGTCCTTTACAGGCATCGTAAAAATGGCGATGATGGTAATCAAATTAGCTAATCCAAGTTTAGCACCAGGAGCAAAAGCAAATGGAAATGGAATCATATTTTCGAGTAATCCAATAATAACTCCTTGGGCGACAAGTAAGGCTATATAGATTAATTTTTTATTTTTATTCATTGAAATCTCCTATCATATAGTGAGAATACTATCAATTAAAAAGGAAAGCAATATAAAAGAAAGTTCTAGAAGAGGTTTCTTCTAGAACTTTTAGTTTATTAGTTAAGCACTCTCACCGTATCGTGATTTAACATCACCATACCACCACTTGCCAGCAGTTTTCTGAATCCAAGGAATCACCCATTTATCTAAACCAAAGGCGCGTCCTGAACCATTCATCAGTGCAAAGGCTACAAATAAGAACCAAATGTTAACCCAGTAGAACATACCTGATAGACAGAACATAACAACTAAAACAATAGTAGCTGCATTAGCTAACCATGTAAATAAACCAGCAATAATCGCTAAGGCAATTAAAACTTCAACAATTGTCATGAATTTTTGCATGAATAAAGCAACGTCTTGGTTAGGCATAATAAATTCCATAAGAGAAGAGAACCATTTAGGCATAGATTTAAAGACTGTCATAGGTTCTTCACCGTAAGCATAGCTTAAACCAAATGTAGGATCAGCAACGGCTCCAGCTGCTGCGTCGGCTGCACCACTTGCTGCAGTTGTCGCTTCAGCTGCTTCACTTGCACCACTTGTTGCATCAGCTGCTTGTTGCAACCAAGGGAATGGGAAGACAACGTTATCTGTAAACCATGAACCTTCACCAAACCAAGTACCTGGTTGTAAAACTTTACCATTACCAACTATTTTTTTCATTGATTCAACTAACCAAACTGAACCATAGAAAACACGTAGAGGAACAGACCATAAAACGTTACTATTACGAGATGTATGTCCACGCATGACATTTCGTTGATCACCAATTCTGAAGAATTCGTGCATAATGTATTGGAACATATAGTAACCTGAGCGAATATCAAAGAAGTAACGTAAGTTAATGATATGTTTCATTAACATTGCGAAGAATCCACTCATGTGAATCTTATCAAAGACACAAGCTACAGCGTATTTAGAACCAATTGAAACCATGAAACCGTCATATTTACCTTTGTAAGCTTCTTTTTCAGTTCCATTGATTTCTGCTAAAATATTTTTTGCTGCACAATGACCAGTTTGTTCAGCGGCCTGAACAATTTGAGGTGTTGGCATGTTTTCTTTTTCTTCAAAGTAAACTAAATCTCCGATTACGTAGATTCCTTTATCTTCATAACCTTTAGCTTGCATGAATTCGTTAGCTACTAAACGAGCAGCACGAGCTGATTCCATTTCAAATTCTTCAGCGTCACTGTTAGCTTTAACACCAGCAGTCCAGATTAAAGTATGAGTTGGAATTGTTTCACCAGATTTAAGAACAATGTGATCATCAGCTACTTCAACGATTGGTGTATCTTTTAAGATTTTAACACCTTTTTTATTTAAATATTTTTCAGCTTTACCAGCGTCATTACGATCTAACATGTTTAAGATTGTAGGAGCTGCTTCAACGACCATTAAGTTAATTTCGCTTGGATCAAGTTTGTTTTTCTTAGCAATAATTGCTTTCCAGTCGATTAATTCTCCGACCATTTCGATTCCTGTGAATCCAGAACCACAGACAACAAAGTTTAACATTGCTTTGCGTTTTTCTGCATCTGGTTCCATAGCAGCTAAAGTAACTGTTTTTTCGATATGTTCACGGATTTTGATTGCGTCATCCATTGACCATAAAGTGAAACCATGTTCTTTAACACCAGGTGTTCCAAAGTCGTTAGGTTCTCCACCCATAGCTAGAACTAAATAATCAAATGAATAAGTGCCTTGTTCTGTTTTTACAACTTTGTTTTCTTTGTCAACGTTAACCACTGAGTCAGTGACGATGCTAACATTTTTTCTTTTACAGAATAATCTTTGTAAGTCATATTGGATTGCTTCAGGTTCAACACGCCCACCTGCAACTTCGTGTAACTCAGTCATCATTGTTTGGTATGAATGACGATCGATTAAAGTGATATGGATGTCGCTATTTTTCTTCAGCTTCTTAGATAACATTTTTGTAGCTGCTATCCCTGAATATCCAGCACCGACTACAACAATCTCTGTTTTAGCCATGATAAATTTCTCCCCTTTTCTTTAAGTAAAATATATGAAAATAAAATAATAAAATGATTACGTGAAAAAAAATACACAATCGTACTCATTATAAAGCCTCAAGTAAAAAAAGTCTAATTAAATTTAATTATTTCTTATAAAAAATGAGGAGAATCTTATCCTAATGCTAATTTGTGAAAAGTTGAATAAAAAGAGCAAAAAGAATTGCTTTTTAATCAAGAATAAGTTAGAATAAATCTGTAAATTAGTTCACATGATTAAAAAAATTAAAGGATGGTTTTATAATTATGAAAATGAAAAAATTAATTACTGGCGTAACTGTTTTAGCTATGTCAACTCTATTGTTAGCAGCTTGTGGCGGAAGTAAAGATAAAGATACAAAAGAATCAACAGCAGCATCTTCATCAGTTGCTAAAACAGATGAGAAAAAAGAAGAAGCACCTAAGAAACAAATCGCTGGTGGCGAACTTAAAGACGGCGAATATACATTAGAAGAAAAAAATGAAAATAACGATTACCGTGCAACATTTACAATGGTTGTAAAAGACGGTAAAATTACTGAATCTAAATATGATAACATCAACAAAGATGGTAAATCAAAAACAGAAGATAAAGATTACAACAAAGCTATGGAAGAAAAAGCAAAAACAAGCCCAGAGAAATTTATTCCTGAGTTAAATGAAGCTTTAGTAGCTGCACAATCTGCTGATGCTGTTGATGTAGTAACAGGAGCAACTCACTCTGCTGAATCATTTAAAAACTATGCACAACAATTAATCCAAGCTGCTCAAGCTGGAAAAACTGATAAAATCGAAATCGATAATGGTGCTAAATTAAAAGATGGTGACTACACATTAGAAGAAAAAAATGAATCTAATGGCTACCGTACAGTATTTACAATGGTTGTAAAAGACGGCAAAATTGCAGAATCTAAATATGATAACATCAACAAAGATGGAAAATCAAAAACAGAAGATGCAAAATACAACGATATGATGAAAGAACAAGCTAAAACAAATCCAGAAGCTTTCATCCCAGAATTAAACAAAGGTTTAGTTGAAAAACAAAAACCATCTGAAATGGATGTAGTAACAGGAGCAACTCACTCAACTCATTCATTCCAAATGTATGCTGAACAATTAATCAATGCTGCTGAAAAAGGCGACACTGCTAAAATTGAAGTAGACAACATTGTATTTGAAAAATAATCTCTAAATTTATAGAGTTGTGGCAAAAGCATTTTAACTTTTGTCACAACTCTTTTTTATTTGAAAAAAAGTGAAAATTATAGTTAAATGGGTTAGAAAATAAAATTGGGGGAAATAGGATGACATCACGTAATAAACGTTGGCTAGCATTTTTGTTAACACCCATGGCTGTGTTAATGTTAGCTTCATGTAGTACTGGCGAAAAAGATTCAAAAAATGTAGAGAAAAAAGCAAGTCAATCGACACTCTTAAAAGAACCATATAAAAAAGAAGAGTTTTTAATGGGAACTTATGTAAGAGTTCAGATTTTCGATGAAGGTAAAGAAGATGTTTTAGAAAAAACTTTTGATAGAATTAAAGAATTAGATAAGAAGATAACGGTTAATCAAAAAGGATCAGAGGTTGATGAAATTAATGATCAGGCAGGTATTAAACCGGTAAAAGTGTCTGATGATGTTTATCGTCTGACAGAAGATTCTCTTTATTATAGTAAAGATTCTAAAGGTGGTTTTGATTTAACGATTGGACCAATCACAGAATTATGGCATATCGGCTTTGATGACGCGAGAAAACCAGAGCAAAAAGAGATTGATGAACAATTAAAATTTGTTGATTATGAAAAAGTAAAACTAGATAAAAAAGAGAGTACTGTTTTCCTAGAAGAAAAAGGTATGCAATTAGATCTAGGTGCCATCGCTAAAGGATTTATCACAGATGAAGCAGTAAAAGTTTTAGAAGAGAATGGTGTCACCTCAGGAATTGTTGATTTAGGCGGGAATATTTATGTTTTAGGAGATAGTCCTAGAAGTAAAGATGGCGAGTGGAAAATCGGTATTCAAGATCCTAATGAAGCAAGAAATACTATTGCAGGATCTGTGAAGAAAAAAGACATGTCACTCGTAACGTCAGGTATTTATGAACGTAATTTAGAAGTAGATGGTAAACTATATCATCACTTATTTGATTCTAAAACAGGGTATCCTTTTGAAAATGAACTAGCAGGTGTAACGATTATTTCGGAAACGTCTGTTGCTGGTGACGGTCTTTCAACGGGAGTCTTTTCAATGGGTGTAAAAGATGGAATGAAATATGTTGAAGCCCGAGGTGATATCGAAGCTATTTTTATTACTAAAGATGATGATATCTATTTAAGTAGTGGTATTAAAGATAATTTTAAATTAAATGAAGACTCTCCTTATAAAGTAAAAGATATTAAAGAGCTAAAATAGGAGGAGAAGGATAGAATGACCATGAAAGTTTTTTTAGAGTTGGTGGAAATTAGAACAAAATTAGCTAGTCTTTTTCCTTTTTTAGTAGGGCTGTTATTTTCAGCATTTTACTTTGATCAAATCAATGCTCAAAACATGTTCCTATTTTTCTTAGCTATGTTGGTCTTTGATATGGCAACAACAGCAATTAATAACTTAATGGATTTTAAAAAGGCTAAAAATGACCATTATCAAGAAAACACTAATATAGTAGGAACAGCAAAATTAAGTGAAAAAAAAGTTAGTTTTTTGATTTACTCAATGATTACTTTTTCAAGTTTAATCGGAATTTATTTAACGTATCAGACGAGCTTATTGTTACTAGCTATGGGTGGACTATGTTTTTTAATTGGTATTTTTTATACGTTTGGACCAGTTCCTTTATCACGAATGCCATTAGGTGAAATTTTTAGTGGCGTGACAATGGGATTTGGTATATTCTTTATAACGATTTATTTAAACATTTCAGACTTAGGTGTTTTAAACTTAACTTTCATAGAAGGTAAGTTTCTGTTATATGGACAAATCAAAGAATTATTATCGATTGTCTGGGCATCTGTTCCGATGATTTTCACAATTGCCAACATTATGCTAGCTAATAATTTATGCGATTTAGAGCAGGATATTTCAAATCATCGTTATACTCTACCTTATTATATAGGAAGAGAAAATGGAGTGAAGCTATTTCAGTTTCTAATGTATAGTTGTTATTTCTTTATTATAGGTGGGGTTATTTTAGGCATTTACCACTGGGCAATGTTAATTGTTTGCTTAAGTTTTCCAATTATTCATAAAAATGTTCAAATTTTTAGTCAGAAACAAGAAAAAGCAACAACATTTGGTATTTCCATTAAAAATTTAATTATTTTTAATGGCGCTCAAGTTATTGGTTTGATAATGAGTTTAATTTTGAAATAAAAGAACTGGTCATATAAGCATTTACGCTTATATGACCAGCTTTTTTTATAGGGCTAATTCTAAAATATTAATAATGTCTTCAGAGTTAAGAGGCTTTAAGTGACCCACAGTTTGTGTGTCATCTTTTGTTGCTCGTTTAGCCATCTCTATAAAATGAGTGTTATCAATATCAAATTCACTTAAAGAACTTCTCATTCCCATTTGGTTGAAAAATTCTTTTGTTTTTTCAATACTCAGAGAAATAATCTCATCTTGTGTATAGGCAAAAGGATCGATGCCAAACACACGAACACCGTATTGAACAAAAATATCTGGATGGAATTGACTAACATAAGTCATCCATGCTGGGAAAATAACAGCCATTCCTTCCCCATGAACAATGCCGTACTGTCCACTTACTTCATGCTCGATTCTATGAGAAGCCCAATCTGGTTCACGTCCTAATTCTAGACTGTTGTTGTGGGCCATAGAAGCAGTCCACATAATTTCAGCTCGTAGCTCATAATTTTCTAAGTCATTGATTAAGTGATTACCATTGATAAGTAACGATTTTGCAGCTCCTTCTAAGAGAAAATCCGTTAAATTAACATTAGTAACACTTGTAAAATAGCGTTCTAAAAGATGAGTTAGGATATCTGAAACACCTACACCTGTGTGGTATTTAGGTAATTTCAATGTGTATTCAGGATTTAAAATAGAAAACTTAGGAATAATCAAATTAGTTTCAACACCTAATTTGTGTTTTTCTTTGGAGACAATAGTTGCATTAGACATTTCAGAACCAGAAGAGGCAACTGTTGCGATCACGCCAATTGGTAGTGCTTGTGTTACTTCTTCTTTTCCTAAAAAGAAATCCCAAGTATCACCCTCATATAAAGCACCAAAAGCCAAAGCCTTAGCCGTATCAATGACACTACCGCCTCCAACAGCTAAAATAAAATCAATCTTATTTTCTGTTACTTCTTTTTCTAATCGCTGAATAAGACTCAATTCAGGGTTAGGTACAACATCCCCATTTTTAAATAACTGGATATCAAATTTTTGACATTCTTCTTCAATGGTTTGGTAAATGCCTAAATCGAAAATATAATCGCCACTATATAACACTAAAACATTGTTTGTTTGAGTGTACGTGCTGATTAATTCCCCAACTTTTTTCTCTTCGCCTTTTCCAAAATAAATATTTGCTGGGTTGTGATAATTAAAATTTAACATATGAATCAATCTCCCTTATAAATGTTAGTTAGTTGGAAGAAATACATTTAATAAAGGATAAGTTATTAATATATTAATCGAATGTTTGCTTCTTCAAAGAAAGAAAGCCATTCGTCATTAATCGGTTGTTGATCAGTGATAACAGTTTGAATCTTCGAAAAGTCAGAAATCAAATGAATTGTTCTAAAATCAAATTTAGTATGATCCACTACTAGAATAGTTTGTTTAGATTGAATCATAAATTGTTTTCTAACAAGAGATTCTACTTCACTATTATCAGTTGGACCAATCCCAAGAGAAAGACCAGAACTACTGATAAAGGATTTATCAATTAAATACCTAGCAATATCAGATTGAGCGTTTGCTCCAACAAAAGAATGAGAAACACGTCTGAAATTTCCCCCAATCCCGATTAAATCGATACGAGGGTTTCCTTTTAAACAATTGAAAATATCAAGAGAATTAGTAATGACAGTTATTTTTAACTGTGTATCTAATAGTTGATTAGCAATAGCAAGACAAGTTGTAGAGCTATCTAAAGCAATAGAATCGCTATCTTCAATTAAATCAATTGCTAGTTTAGCCATCACTTCTTTTTCTTCCATATACATGGATTCTCTTAGAGGAACAGGCACTTCTTTATCCTTGATGTTAGGCATAAAAGCTCCACCACGAACACGTTTTAGTTTTTTTTCGTTTTCTAAAGTATCTAAATCTTTTCTGATTGTTTCTTCTGTAACGCCTAGCATTAGACTTAAATCAGTTACTTTCACACTACCATTTTTTTCTAATAAAGTTAGAATTGCGTTTAATCTATCGTATTTTATCATGTTTATATCTTTCCTTACTTTAAGGGTTTTCGATACTCTTATCTTAACAAAAATAAAAAAAAAGTAAAGATTAAAAAGAAATATAACAGAAATTATCGAAGAAAAACAAAGAATAATATTTTAATTTCTTTTGAAATTCTTCGAAAGGTCTTGTTTTTCTTTTTTTATTTAGTTATAATCCAATTAGTTGGAAGCGAATACATTTATTTCTTAAGGGGGATGAGTTAAAAAAATCGTATTCTATTAAGCTTTTGTTGTAAAAATTTTAAATTTACAGAAATGGGGAAAAGTAAAAAAATGGAAAAGAAGAAAAAAGGGCACTTTATGGGGATGGTCCCACTTATTATCTTTTTAATTTTGTACATGGCAACAGGTTTAATTTCAGGAAGTTTTGAGAATATGCCATTAATGGTAGGTATCTTAATTGCATCGGCAATTGCTTTATTAATGAATAACAAAGATAAACCTTCTACTTTTGAAGAGCGTGTCATGATGTTTTGTAAAGGTGGAGGCGATTCTGGTTTAATGTTGATGGTGGTTATTTTTATTTTAGCCGGCGCTTTTTACGGAGTAGCTAATGGAATGAAAGCCGTAGATTCTATTACTAACTTGGGACTAAGTGTTTTACCGTCAAACTTAATTTTACCTGGTTTATTCATTATTGGTTGTATTTTAAGTTTTGCGATGGGAACTTCTATGGGAACAGTAGCAGCACTTGCTCCTATTGCGATTGATATTGCTGAAAAAACAGGCAGCAATGTCGCTTTAGTTTGTGGTATTGTTGTTGGGGGAGCAATGTTTGGAGATAATTTATCTTTTATCTCAGATACAACGATTGCTGCAACAAGAAGCCAAGGGGTTTCAATGAAAGACAAATTTAGAGCTAATATATTAATGGTTTTACCAGCAGTTGTTATTAATTTGATTTTACTAGCCTTACAACCAATTGACGCGACTGCTCTTTCAACAGCAACACATGAATATAACCTAGTTAATATCATTCCTTATCTTTTAGTTATTATTCTTTCATTAGTTGGTGTTCAAGTATTACTTGTAATGGTAGCAGGTGTCTTGTCTGGTATGGTAATTGGTTTAATTCATGGAGATTTCAATATCATTGAATTTATGAAAATTGCCCATGACGGTATGAAGGGCATGGAAGATATGGCGATTATCGCTATCTTAGTAGGTGGTTTAGTTGCTTTAATGAATTATTTAGGAGGTATTGATTGGTTACTAGAATTATTAACTAAGAATACAAAGAGTGCTCGTGGTGGAGAGTTATCAATTGCAGCGCTTGTTAGTTTGATGGATATTGCAACAACAAATAATACGATTTCAATTATTGCTGCAGGTCCTTTAGCTAAAGATATTTCAGAAGAATTTGATATTTCACCAGCTAGAACAGCTAGTTTACTAGATATTTTCTCTTCAGCCTTCAATGGATTACTACCTTATGCAGGTCAACTTCTAGTTATTGGTGGAATGGCAGGTGTATCACCTGTTAGTGTAATGCCGTATAATTGGTATTCTATTTTAATGATTGTTATCAGTTTAATTTCAATTGCGATTGGTTTTCCGAAAGGGAAATTATCAGACCATAAAAAAAGTATTGCAAGTCAAGCTGTTGTAGCAGAAGGAGAAGCTTAACATGGAAAAATTTAATACGCATTTTTTAATGTCTCACGAAGAAGTTAAAGAGTATGTTACTCAAAAATTGAATTTATTTTCAGCAGATGCTGAATTAGAAATTAAAGAAGTAGGAGATGGCAATATTAACTATGTTTTTATTGTTGAAGAAATTGCCACTAAAAAAAGTGTTGTTGTTAAACAAGCAGACGTCCTTTTAAGATCTTCAGGTAGACCGTTAGATATTAATAGAAATAAAATTGAAGCAGATATTTTAAAAATTCAATACGATTTAGTACCAGAATTTATTCCAGAAATTTATCATTACGATGAAAAAATGGCAGCTTTAACAATGGAAGATATTTCAATTTATAAAAATCTTCGTTATGAATTAGAAGAGAAAAGAACATTTCCTAAATTAGCGGATGAAATTAGTACATTTTTAGTCGAAACACTTTTATCAACAACAGATCTAGTTTGGGATAGAAAAGATAAAAAAACACAAGTGAAAAACTTTGTTAATATTGATATGTGTGATATTAGTGAAGATTTAGTTTTTACGGAACCTTATAATGACTATAAAAAACAAAATATTATTATTGAAGAAAATCAATCGTTTGTCGAAACATTTATCTATCATAATGAAGCTTTATTAGCAGAAGTTGCAACTCTAAGAAATAATTACATGAATAATGCCCAAGCACTTGTTCATGGGGACTTACATTCTGGTTCTATTTTTGTTAATCAAGATGGTATGAAAGTGATTGATCCAGAGTTCGCCTTTTATGGGCCAATGGGCTACGATATTGGGAATGTTATTGGTAATCTGTTTTTCCCATTAGCTAAAAATGAGTTTTTCGATCAAGATGCAACATTTAGTGAGTGGTTGATGGCAACAATTGAAGCTATTTATAATCAAGTTAACGAAAAAATGGTAAAAGCTTATGAAGAAAAAGTGACATTATCTATCTATCAGACAGACGCTTTTAAAACTAAATTTATCAAAGACATTATGGCAGATACATTGGGATATGCGGGGACAGAAATTATTCGACGCGTTATTGGGGATTCTAAAGTTAAAGAAGTATCAAACGCGCCATTAGGTCAAGAACGTGTAGCGATGGAAAGATGTTTACTAAAATTAGGAATTGATTTAATTCTTCATCGAAATGAGTTTCGTTCAGGAGAAGAGTTAGTTCGTGCTTTTAAATTAGCAAAAGCATAATAATGAAGGGGAAGAAAAATAATGCAAAGAGCCGATTATAATATGCCTTTTCTTTTACAATATGAAAATGTTGCATGGTATGAAGAAGGAAAAGTAAGAATTTTAGATAGACGAATTTATCCAACATCAATTGAATTTGTGGAATGTACTACTCATCAAGAGGTAGCTCAAGCTATTACAGATATGGTCACTCAAAGTGCAGGACCATATACAGCAGCTGGCATGGGAATGGCATTAGCGGCTTTTGAAGCAAAAGACTTAGATTCGGCTGCTCAAATTGACTTTCTAAAAAAAGCAGCTCATACAATAGGTTATGCTCGTCCAACAACAGCTAATCGAATGACTCAAATTACGAATAATTGTTATGAAGTCGGAAAAGTAGCTATTGAAAATGGAGAATCAGCGATAGAAAAAATTGTTGAAACGACAATTGATTCTTTGAATCGCCGTTATACGATTATGGATAAAGTAGGCAGAACGTTACTGAAAAAAATTCCTAAAAAGGGGAAAATATTAACACAATGTTTTGGTGAAACGATTGTGGGTACTCTTTTAAGAGCCGCTAAAGAAGAAAATTATGAATTAGAAGTTTATTGTGCGGAAACGAGACCTTATTTACAAGGTGCTCGTTTAACATCAAGTTGTGCAGCAGATTTAGGCTTTAAAACAACGGTTATTACTGATAATATGGTAGCTTATGTTATGGAAACAAAAGGAATTGATGTCTTTACTTCAGCTGCAGACTCAATTGCAAGAGATGGACATATTGCTAATAAAATTGGGACTAATCAAATTGCAATTGTCGCGCAACATTATGAAGTACCTTATTTTGTAACAGGTATTCCAGATAGTGATAAGATGGGGCGAGAAGATATTGTGATTGAAGAGCGTGATCCAAAACAAGTATTAGAATATCGCGGTATTCCTAACACACTACCAAGTGTAGAAGGAATTTATCCATCATTTGATATTACAGCCCCTTCAAGAATTAGTGGGATTGTAACAGATAAAGGTATTTACTCACCTTATGATTTAGAAGAGTATTTTGAATTAGAGCAAACACGTTTTTATTAAAATAAATAACATAAAAACTATATTCACTAAGAAGTGTTTGTTATGGAAATGATAATAAAAAGGATGGTTTGTCATGAAGTATTTAGAGGAAAGAAAACAATTAGTGGCATATGGTAAAAAAATGTTAGATGAAAAATTAACCACAGGAACAGGTGGTAATCTGAGTATTTTTATTCGAGAAGATAATGTCATGCTAATTACCCCAAGTGGGATTCCTTATAACGAAACAACAGAAGAAGATATTGTACTAATGACACTTGAAGGAGTTGTTCTTGAAGGAAAGAGAAAACCGTCAAGTGAATATGATATGCACCGAGTTTTTTATCAAAAAACAGAACATGTCAATTCAGTTGTTCATACACATTCTGAATTTGCGACTGTCTTTGCTTGTCTTCAAGAGGATATTTTACCACTACATTATATTATTGGATC
The DNA here is from genome assembly GCF_014397115.1 of Vagococcus carniphilus. Lineage (NCBI taxonomy): Bacteria > Bacillati > Bacillota > Bacilli > Lactobacillales > Enterococcaceae > Vagococcus > Vagococcus carniphilus. The sequence goes on along the minus strand of NZ_CP060720.1, from coordinate 120,858 downwards.
AATTGGTAATAGGGTAAGATGTTGTCGATATGAAACTTTTGGTACTGCAAAATTAGCAGAAGTAGCCTTTGAAGAGATGAAAGATGATAAAGGCATTTTGTTAGGTAATCACGGAACGTTAGCTATTGGCGAAGACCTAGCTTCAGCATTTTCAGTAGCTAAGGATATTGAGTTTATCGCAAAATTATATTACCGAGCAAAATCTATTGGTACCCCAGTTTTATTAAATGATGAACAGTTAGAAGAAGTGATTGAAAAATTTGGGACTTATGGTCAACTACGTGTTCACGGCCAAAAGTAAGAAATAAAAACGAGACTTCAGACGGATAGTGTTTCAAGTTACTCCATGGTACTATTTTCTCATAAGAAATGAGGGAGAAAAAAATGGAAAAGAAACAGTATTGTTGTGAAAAGTGTGGTAATGATAGTTATCAATCAGATCAGTTCCAAGCAACAGGTGGAAACTTCGCTAAAATTTTTGATGTCCAAAATAAAAAATTTATTACAGTTAGCTGTACAAAATGTGGCTTTACAGAATTGTATCGCTCAGAAACATCAGATGGCTGGAATGTATTAGACTTTTTAATGGGTGGCTAAAAATAACAAAGGCTGTGACTTTTTTTGTCACAGTCTTTTCTATTTATATTCTTTTATGAGTTGTTCATATTGGCTATCACCTAAACCGTAATCAGGAAATAGTTGCATCAGTTTTTCTAATAAATCCTCCTCTGTTAGAGTTAGATTCATCTGAATAAATTGTCTGATTGGGTTAATTGGTTGATGCCAATTTAAGTAAAGCTGAATTCCTTGATGTAAGACAGGTAAGGGTGAATTTTGGTTGTATTGTTTGTTTAAAATAACATCCTGATAGAGAGAAGTAAATGAGCCTAAAGTCATTTTATACTCGTCGATATCGTAAGTTTTCTCATGAACGGCATGATAGTAGATATCTCCTTTAAAATCAATCTGTTCTAAATAAGCTAAGAGAGTTAGTAAATTCATTTGACAGAACATGTCGTCTCCAAACCATAGAATAAGACATTGATAGTCATTTATTTTAAGTTTTTCAAACGGCTGCCACACTTTTTCAATATAAGAAGTTTGACTAACTTGGTGTCCTTTTGCTCTTATGGCTAAGAACTCTTCTGAGAAAATTGGATAGGTACTATCATTGATACACATCGCTTCGTTAAAAGGAACATAGCTGCTGTCTAACATTAATTGGTTGGATTTAAAATCCCGATACATTGCTTCACCATTTAAAATATTTAAAATCGAATCAGTATACTGATTTCTTAGTTTTTCTTGTTTTTGAGAAATCTCTATTTTTTTTGAGCCATCAATCATATAATCACCCATTTCTTTTAGTATTTTGATTGTTTGATAATGTTGAGTTAAAGATTTTGATTTACGGTAGTCATAGGGTGTCATACCATAAAGTTTTTTAAAAGTTCTTGTAAAAGCTTCCTGAGAAGAATAACCATATTTAAGAGCGATATCAATAATAGGTAAAGATGGATAATCTTTTAATTCCTGACTAGCTAAATACATGGAGCGAAGTAATCGGTATCTTTTTAAAGTAATACCGGTGTTTTGATGGAATTTAAAAGAACAGTAATAAGGGGAATATCCCATAAATATACCTAAATCTTGAATAGAGAAGCCTTCTATCAAATGTTCTTCCACCCAATCAATCATTGATTGCATTATTTTTGTATCCATGAAGATCTCCTTTCTATGTTTAAATTTTATAAAAAAATAGTTTATTTTTCTTGATAGTTGTTGTGTTTTATTACAGATAAAAAATCAAATCTAAGTTTTATTATAAGGGGAATGTGTGAATTAGCTACTTTTATTTTAATAAAAAAACGCTACCTTTTATGTTTAAACTTTGATATGATGACCTTGGAAATAGAAGGGAAGAATTGATCGTGAAGATAACCATTAAAGACATTGCAGAAATCTCAGGTGTTTCAACGACCACGGTTTCTCAAATATTGAATAATAAAGGCCAGCGTTTTAGCGAGGAAACAAAACGCAGAGTAATGAAAGCGGTTGAAGAGAACGATTACAATCCAGACTACTTTGCTAAGAATATGATTAATAGAGAGTCTAAAACAGTAGGAATGATTGTGCCTGACGTAACAGATTTATTTTTCTCTAAGGTAATTGAGGGAGTAGAAGCGTATTTAACTAAAAAAGATTACATGATTTTATTATGTAATTCTAACCATTCAAATGAGATGGAAAAAAATTATATTAAACAACTCTTAAATCGTTCTGTGGCAGGCGTTATTTTAGCGAGTCCAAATGCGATGGAGTTAGAAACTAGCTTGAAATCAAGCCCATATATCTTAATTGATAGAGGGATTAACACAAGAGTAGAAGGTAACTTGCTAGTGAAAGAGTATGAAGGAAGTTATGAGTCTGTTCAGTATTTAATTGATGCAGGGCATAAAAAAATTGGCATGTTAACAAATGAATCAGGCTATTATGAAATGACTGATAGATATCGTGCTTATGTTCAATGTTTAAAAGACAACAAATTAATTTATCATGGTGAATACATTGAAGATGGTCCTGTAACGATTGAAGGTGGCTATGAGGCTGCCAAACGTTTATTAGAAAGAACTGATATCACTGCTCTTTGTTGTGGGAATGATCAAATGGCAATCGGGACTTACCGAGCTGCTTATGAATTAGGATTAAAAATTCCAGAAGATTTATCTGTCATCGGATTTGATGATTTAGAAATTTCTTCTTATTTGAATCCACCTTTAACAACCGTTGCACAACCAGCCTTTGAAATTGGCTATACAGCAGCAACTTACTTGTTTCAATCGATTAATTCACCAGAACAAAAAATTCCAAATAGAACCTTTGAAACAGAATTTATTGTAAGAGGAAGCACAACAACTGTTGACAAAAAGAAATAAACATGATAAATTCTATTTGTAAGCGCTATTAGTTTCATAACTACGAAAAGGTAAAACGGTTTACTTTTTTTATTTTAAAAACTTGTAAAACGGTTTACTAAAAAAGAATTGAGGTTTGTATTCATGAGAATGGTAGATTTAATCAAGAAAAAAAGAGATGGTGGCACACTATCTGAGGCAGAAATCAAACACATTATTGCTGGGTATACGTCAGGTGAGATTACTGACTACCAAATGAGTGCCTTCTTAATGTCAGTTTATTTTGAAGACATGACAGATGAAGAAATCACTTGCCTAACAATGGAAATGAGTCAATCAGGAGATGTGATTGATTTATCAGACATTAAAGGTGTTAAAGTTGATAAGCATTCAACCGGTGGTGTGGGTGATACAACAACTTTAGTTTTAGCTCCATTAGTTGCATCAGTTGGTGCGGCAGTTGCTAAAATGAGTGGTCGTGGATTAGGCCATACAGGTGGAACAATTGATAAATTAGAAGCAATCCCAGGATTCCAAGTTGAAATACCAAATGATGATTTTATTCGCTTAGTTAATGAAAGCTATGTGGCAGTGACAGGTCAATCAGGAGATTTAGCTCCTGCAGATAAAAAAATATATGCATTGCGAGATGTAACAGCAACAGTCGATTCAATCCCATTAATCGCAAGTTCTATTATGAGTAAAAAAATTGCTTCAGGTGCAGACGCTATCGTATTAGACGTTACAACTGGTGACGGTGCATTTATGAAGAATATTGAAGATGCTGAACGTTTAGCTCATACAATGGTTCGTATTGGTAAATTAGCAAATCGTCAAACGATGGCTATCATTTCTGATATGTCTCAACCTTTAGGAAATGCCATTGGAAATGCTAACGAAATTAAAGAAGCAATTGACGCTCTTAAAGGTGACGGACCTGAAGACTTAATGGAAATGGTTTATACATTAGGTAGTCAAATGGTTGTTTTAGCTAAGAAAGCTGACACATTAGAAGAAGCAAGAGCAATGCTTGAAGAAAATGTTAAAAACGGTAAAGCGACAGACAAATTCAAAGAAATGATTAGAAACCAAGGTGGAGACGATTCAGTTGTTGATCACCCTGAAAAATTACCACAAGCTAAATATGTCTTTGAAGTACCTTCAAAAGAAACGGGTGTTGTTTCTAAGATGGTAGCAGATCAAATTGGTATTGCTGCTATGTTACTAGGTGCAGGTCGTAGAACAAAAGAAGAGCCAATCGATTATGCTGTTGGTTTATACTTGAATAAAAAAGTAGGAGACGCTGTAAAAGAAGGCGAATCTCTTGTAACAATCTATGCAAATCGTGAAGATGTTGAAGATGTTAAACAAGTTTTATATGACAACATCGAAATCGGAAAAGAAGGCGTAGAACCTACTCTAATTCATAAAGTTATTACCGAATAATAATTGATTTAACTTACAAATCGTTCACAAATCAAAAAAACAAATGATAGTTAATCTTGAAAATATTTAATTTGTTTTCAAGATTAACAATTTAGATGAAAGTCTTTTTCACAGTTTTTAGTCTAAAGATAAAGAGAAACCTTTTAATAATGCAAGTTTTTTAATGTTAATAATTAGAGGGCTTTCATGAAAAAAGATTAAAAATATTTTTGTCTTGAATTTTACTGAATATTGTTTTAAAAAATGGTAAAATTGAGAGGGCTTTAAAAAGTGAAAGGAGGCTAAAATTCGTTAGAATTGTTTTCTAAATCATCTTGGATGAATTGTGAAGCTAGAGAGTAACCAGTTCTAACTTTATCATTTGTTCAATCTCAATGTTTTGTGAGCAAGCTTCCATTAGTGGAGAAGCGGTATAGTTAAACTGTTTTACCAATTGATAGTAAGCGGTTTAGAAAACCAAATGAAAAGAAGGGAAGCATCTTTATGTCAGCAAAACAAGAATGGATTGATACAGCAATTAAAGCAATGGATAAAGCTTATGTGCCTTATTCAAAATTTCCAGTAGGAGCAGCTTTAATTACTGAAACAGGTGAAATTTTTCAAGGATGTAACATTGAAAATGCATCGTTTGGTTTAACAAACTGTGCTGAGAGAACAGCTTTTTTTAAAGCAGTCTCTGAAGGTAACGTATCATTTAGTCATTTAGTCGTTGCAGGAGAGACAGAAGATCCAATTTCTCCATGTGGCGCATGTCGTCAGGTAATGGTTGAGTTTTGTGACCCGAACATGCCGGTGACATTAGTTAACACAAAAGGCGATGTAAAAGAAACAACAGTTTCTGGTCTTTTGCCGTATTCATTTGAAAGTGATCAAATGTAATACAAAAAACTTGGTGTTTAAAAATTTTATATAAAATTCTGGAGGGAATAACACAATGAAAAAAAGCACATTATTAAAAACAGGTTTAGCAGTAGCATTAACATTAACGCTAACAGCATGTGGCGGAAATGCTAAGAAAGATGACGCTAAAAAAGACGGCGGAAAAGGCGATGCTAACCATTCAGTAGCATTAGTTACTGACGTTGGTGGGGTAGATGATAAATCATTTAACCAATCAGCTTGGGAAGGTTTACAAGAATGGGGTAAAGATAACAAGAAAGAAAAAGGTAAAGATGGTTTTAACTATTACCAATCAAACTCTGACTCAGACTTCTTACCTAACTTAAACCAAGCAATCAATGATGGATTCAAAACTATCTTTGGTATTGGATTTAAATTACAACCAGCTATTGAAGAAATTGCTGATAGCAAAAAAGATAACAACTTCGTTATCATTGACTCTGTAGTAGAAGGTAAAGAAAACGTTGCATCTGTTGTCTTTAAAGATAACGAAGCTGCTTACTTAGCTGGTATTGCTGCTGCTAAAACAACTCAAACTAAAAAAGTTGGATTTGTTGGTGGACAAGAAGGTGAAGTAATCGGACGTTTCGAAGCTGGATTTAAAGCTGGTGTTGAATCAGTAGATAAAGACATCAAAATTGACTCACAATATGCTGGATCATTTGGTGATGCTGCTAAAGGTAAATCAATCGCTGCTGCAATGTACAAGAGTGGTGTAGACGTAATCTTCCACGCTTCTGGTGATACTGGTAATGGTGTATTCTCTGAAGCTCGTGACATTATGAAGAGCAATCCTAAAGACAAAGTTTGGGTAATCGGTGTTGACCGTGACCAAGAAGATGAAGGTAAATATGATGGCGGAAACGTAACATTAACTTCAACTCTTAAAGGTGTAGGTACAGTAGTTAAAGATATCTCTAACCAAGCAAACGAAGATAAATTCCCTGGTAAAGAAACATTAGTTTACGGATTAAAAGAAGAAGGTGTTGACTTAACTAAAGGTCAATTAACTGACGATGTACAAAAAGCTGTAGACGATGCTAAACAACAAGTTATTGATGGAAAAGTAGAAGTTCCAGAAAAACCTTAAGAATCATAAAAAAAAGATGTTAGTTACTTAGTTCAAAGTATTTATCCGAAATAGTTAGGAAGTGAATAAAGTGAATGAATCACAAAACGTGATTGAGATGAAAAATATTACAAAAGCTTTTGGAACCTTTAAAGCCAACGATAATATCAATCTACAAGTAAAAAAAGGTGAGATTCACGCATTATTAGGTGAAAATGGTGCGGGTAAATCGACGTTGATGAATATCCTATCTGGTTTATTGGAACCAACATCAGGCTCTATTCATATCAACGGAAAAGAAGAAAAAATCGCTAACCCAACAGTTGCCAATAAACTTGGTATTGGGATGGTGCATCAACATTTTATGTTGATAGATAATTTCACAGTTGAAGAAAATATTGTTTTAGGTAGCGAGCCGACAAAATCTGGTGTAATTGATAAGAAAAAAGCTTTTGAAGACATCATGGCTGTTTCGGATAGATATGGATTTAAGATTGATCCTAATGAATTAGTAAGTAACATTTCAGTTGGGATGCAACAACGTGTTGAAATCTTGAAAACTCTTTATCGTGGGGCAGAAATTCTTATCTTTGATGAGCCTACTGCCGTACTAACTCCTCAAGAAATTGACGAGTTAATCGAAATTATGCATGGGTTAGTAAACGAAGGTAAATCAATCGTTTTAATCACACATAAATTAGATGAAATTAAAGCTGTAGCTGACCGTTGTACTGTTATCAGACGTGGTCAAAGTATTGATACAGTTAATGTTGCAGATGTTTCTCAACAAGAATTAGCGGACTTGATGGTAGGTCGTTCGGTGTCATTTAAGACACCGAAAGGCCCATCAAATCCAACTAAACCAGTTTTAAAAATTAATGATTTAGTTGTTAAAGAAAACCGTGGATTAGATGCGGTTAAAGGATTAAATCTTGAAGTAAATGCTGGTGAGGTAGTTGGTATTGCAGGTATTGATGGTAATGGTCAAAGTGAGTTACTTCAAGCTATCGCAGGAATGCGTAAAGTAGAAAGTGGAACGATTGAAATTAATGGTAAAGATATGACTAACCATCGTCCACGTGAAATTACTGAAAATAGCATGGGACACGTGCCTGAAGACCGTCATCGCTTTGGATTAGTATTACCGATGACATTATCAGAAAATATCGCACTACAAACATATTATAAAGAACCACTAAGTAAAAACGGGTTATTAAATTATAAAGAAATTAATTCCCATGCAAGAAAATTAATCGAAGAGTTTGATGTTAGAACACCAAATGAATTGGTTCCAGCATCAGCACTATCTGGTGGTAACCAACAAAAAGCAATTATTGCTAGAGAAATCAATCGTGACCCTGATATGTTAATGGTTGCTCAACCAACACGTGGTCTAGACGTTGGGGCAATTGAGTACATCCATAAACGTTTGATTGAACAACGTGATAATGGTAAAGGTGTATTGGTAGTCAGCTTTGAATTAGATGAAATCTTAAACGTGTCAGACCGTATTGCCGTAATGTTTGATGGTAATATCACTGGTATCGTTAAAGCATCTGAAACAAATGAACAAGAATTAGGACTTTTAATGGCCGGTGTACCACTTGAAGAAGTAAGGAAAGGGGCTGGAGCTAGTGAGTAGTAAACAATCAACAATTAAAAATTTAGCGGTGCCTGTTCTTTCCGTTGTATTCGGATTATTATTAGGTGCAATTATTATGTTAGTATTCGGATATAACCCAGGTGAAGGTTATAGCGCAATGTTAAATGGTGCTTTAGGTAGTACATATAACATTGGTGAAGTTATTCGTTTAGCGACACCTTTAATCTTAACTGGTTTAGGTTTTGCTGTAGCTAATACAGCTGGATTCTTCAACATTGGTTTGTCTGGTCAAGCTTTATCTGGATGGATCGTTTCAATTTGGTTAGCAATGTTATTCCCAGATTTACCTAAAGCAATTTTAGTTCCTTTATGTATTATCGCAGGAACAGTTGCCGGAGCTATTTGGGCTGGTATTGCAGGTTTCTTAAAAGCACAATTTGGAACAAGTGAAGTTATCGTAACTATTATGTTAAATTACACTATTTTACATATTAGTAATCATTTAGTTCGTAATGTCTTCACAGAAGATGCAGATGCAACTCAACAAATTAGTCAAAATGCAAGTTTAAGAGCAGATTTCTTAACACAAATGACAGGCGGTTCTCGTCTGAATATGGGGATTTTCTTAGCCCTAGTGATGATTTTTGTTGTATGGGTATTAATGAATCGTACAACAGTAGGTTTTGAATTAAGATCAGTAGGTTTAAATCCTGATGCGTCAGAATATGCTGGTATGAACGCTAAGAAAAACATTGTTTTAGCCATGTTAATCTCTGGTGGTTTAGCAGGTATGGGTGGCGTTGTTGAAGGACTTGGAACATTCCAAAACCTTTATGTATTAGGTTCAGTTCCTACTATTGGATTTGATGGTATGGCGGTATCACTACTTGGTAGCGGTAGCCCAATTGGTATTTTAGTTTCAGCTTTACTATTTGGTGTCCTAAAAATCGGAGGATTGAGTATGCCAGGTAGCGCAGGCGTGCCAAACGAAATCGTTGAAATTGTTATTGCTTCAATTATCTTCTTCGTTGGTATTAGTTATGCTATTCGTTATGTACTTGATAAAATAGGCCCTAAAAAGCAAGAGATTAAGAAAGGAGATGCTTAAGTTATGGTATCAATGTTAGCAATTATTGTATCTTCGGCACTTGTTTACTCAGCTCCTTTAATCTTTACAGCTTTAGGAGGGACTTTCTCAGAACGAAGTGGTGTTGTAAACGTTGGTTTGGAAGGTATTATGACAGTTGGTGCATTTAGTGCAACAGTATTCAACCTTTCAACAGCAGGAACTTTTGGTTCTGCGACACCTTGGATTTCAATGTTATTTGGTGGATTTGTTGGTGTTTTATTCGCTTTAATCCATGCAGTAGCAACAATTAATTTACGTGCAGATCATATTGTCAGTGGTACTGTTATTAACTTAATGGCACCAGGACTTACAGTGTTCTTAACTAAAATGATGTTTGATGGTCATGGACAAACAGACATGATTAAACAAACATTTGGTAAATTTAGTTTCCCAATTTTAAAAGATATTCCAGTTCTTGGACCAATCTTCTTTAAAGATACTTCAGCTCCAGCGTATGTAGCTATTTTAGTTGCATTACTTGCTTACTTTATTATCTTTAAAACAAAATTTGGTTTAAGACTACGTTCAGTAGGTGAAAACCCACAAGCTGCAGATACTTTAGGGATTAATGTTTACGGCATGAAATATGCTGGTGTTTTAATCTCAGGTTTCTTAGGTGGTATGGGGGGAGCTGTTGCGGTTCAATCTATCTCAGGTCAGTTCTCAATTTCGACAATTGCAGGACAAGGGTTCATTTCGATGGCAGCGATGATCTTTGGTAAATGGAATCCAATCAGTGTTATGTTTGCAGCAATCTTCTTTGGATTATCTCAAAGTTTAGCTGTAATTGGTAACTTAATTCCTGGTATTAAAGAATTACCAGCTGTTTACTTACAAGCAGCACCATACGTATTAACAGTACTTGTACTAGTAATATTTATTGGTAAATCACAAGGACCAAAAGCAATTGGTAAAACTTATGTGAAATCAAAATAATTATGAACGTGCCAGGGGTAGTTAAGTATCTTTGGCACGTTTGTTATAAACAAAAAATTTTTTGGAAGAAGGCGGAACTTTATGTTTAAAAGAGTTCATTTAGTAGTACTTGATTCAGTTGGAATTGGAGAAGCACCAGATGCTGAAAAATTTGGTGATGTTGGCAGTCATACATTAGGTCATATCGCAGAAAATGCAGGATTAACTATTCCGAATATGGAAAATTTAGGTCTAGGAACAATTGAGCCTCTTAAAGGCGTTAAAGCAGTAGAAGACCATCAAGGTTATGCGACTAAATTAGAAGAAATTTCAGTTGGTAAAGATACCATGACAGGTCATTGGGAAATTGCTGGCTTAAATATCCAAACTCCTTTTAGAGTTTTCCCAGAAGGATTCCCTCAAGATTTATTAGATAAAATCACAGAATTTTCAGGTCGCGGTATTATTATGGGGGCTAACAAGCCTTATAGTGGTACTAAAGTTATTGATGATTTTGGTGAAGAACAAATGAAAACAGGTTCGTTAATTATTTATACATCAGCTGACCCAGTGTTACAAATTGCAGCTCACGAAGACGTTATTCCTTTAGAAGAATTATACAAAATTTGTGAGTACACTCGTGAAATTACAAAAGACGACCCATACATGATTGGTCGTATCATTGCTCGTCCTTATGTTGGTGAACCTGGTAACTTTACTCGTACACCAAACCGTCATGACTATGCCTTAGATCCATTTGGTAAAACTGTTTTAGATTCATTAAAAGATGCTGGAAAAGATGTTATTGCCGTTGGTAAAATCAACGATATCTTTAATGGCCAAGGAATGACTGATGCGGTTAGAACTAAATCTAACATGGATGGCGTGGATCAATTATTAAACGTGATGAAAAAAGACTTTACTGGTTTAAGTTTTACTAACTTAGTAGACTTTGATGCGTTGTTTGGTCATCGTCGTGATGTAGTAGGTTACGGAAAAGCATTAGATGATTTTGATGCACGCTTACCAGAAATCTATGACGCAATGGCAGAAGATGATTTACTATTAATCACAGCTGACCATGGTAACGATCCAACATTCCCAGGAACAGACCACACAAGAGAATATGTGCCATTACTAGCTTACAGTAAAAAAATGACTGGACATGGTAAATTGAACCAAGGCTTCTATTCAGATATTTCAGCAACTATCGCTGAAAACTTTGGTGTTCCAGCAACAGAAAACGGAAAAAGTTTCTTAGATCAATTAAAATAAGGAGTTATAAACAATGACATTAAGCGAAAAATTAACTGAAACAGCTAAATATATTCAAGGTAAAGGAGTAGGTGCCATTGATTTTGGTTTAATCCTAGGTTCTGGACTTGGCGAATTAGCTGATGAAATTACAGATAAAGTTGTGATTCCTTATGGCGAAATCCCTAACTTCCCAGTTTCTACTGTTGTAGGACATGCGGGTCAATTAGTTTACGGAACATTATCTGGTAAAAAAGTATTAGCAATGCAAGGACGTTTCCATTATTATGAAGGTCATTCAATGCAAACTGTTACTTTCCCAGTACGTGTAATGAAAGCTTTAGGAGCTGATTCATTAGTTGTAACAAATGCAGCTGGTGGTGTTAATACATCATTCTCACCAGGAGATTTAATGTTAATTACTGACCAAATCAACTACACTGGTGATAATCCATTAATGGGATTAAACGAAGACGACTTAGGACCACGTTTCCCAGACATGTCAGAAGCATATGACAAAGCTTATGGTAAAGTGGCTAAAGAAGTGGCTGATGAATTAAAAGTAACTCTACAAAAAGGAGTTTACATGGGATTCTCAGGTCCTACTTACGAAACACCTGCAGAAGTTAGAATGTCTCGTATGTTAGGTGCAGATGCAGTTGGTATGTCAACTGTTCCTGAAGTAATCGTTGCTAACCACATGTCAATGCGTGTTTTAGGTATTACTTGTGTAACTAACTTAGCTGCTGGTATGCAAGCTAACTTAAACCATGAAGAAGTAGTAGAAACAACTGAACGCGTGAAAGCTGACTTTAAAGAGTTAGTGAAACGTACATTAGAAAGAATTTAAGGAGCGATAACATGAGTGTACATATTGGTGCTAAAAAAGGCGATATCGCAGACAAAATTTTATTACCAGGTGACCCTTTAAGAGCAAAATATATTGCAGAAAAATTCTTAGAAAATCCTGTTTGTTACAATGAAGTTCGTGGTATGCTTGGCTATACAGGAACTTACAAAGGACATAAAGTATCTGTTCAAGGAACAGGTATGGGAATTCCATCAGCTTCTATTTATACAAATGAATTAATTCGTGAGTATGATGTTAAAAAATTAATGCGAGTAGGAACATGTGGCGCTTTAAATGAAGACGTTCATGTACGTGATTTAGTATTAGCTCAAGCAGCTGTTACTAATTCAGCTTTTATGAAAGCTGATTTCCCAAATCACACATTTGCTCCAATTGCTGATTATGATTTACTTTCAACAGCTTATGATGTTGCTAAAGAAAAAGGCTTTAACATTCACGTTGGTAACGTCTTATCAGATGATAGCTTCTATAAAGATGATTTATCAGATACCTTCAAATTAGGTAAACATGGTGTCTTAGGTGTTGAAATGGAAGCAGCTGTTTTATACTACTTAGCTTCTAAATATGGTGTTCAAGCTCTTGCTTTAATGACAGTGAGTGATCACATGATTACAGGCGAAGAAACAACATCAGAAGAACGTCAATCAACATTTGATGAAATGATGATTGTTGGACTTGAAACATTAATTAAAGAATAATATGAAAAACTACTTATCGAAAATGATAAGTAGTTTTTTTGATTATAATTTGATTAAAAACAGGAACGTGTGTTCTTGAAAGAGTTAAAAATATCTTTTATAATTAAGTAAATAATGATTAGAGGAGATTGATAATGAAGACTGCTATTTTTTTCTTATTAGATGATTATGCCGATTGGGAAGGTGCCTATCTTTCGAGTACGTTAAACAAAAAAGAAGACTGGATAGTGAAGACAGCTTCCATTCAAAGAGAAGTAACCTCTATTGGTGGATTTACAACTAAAATAGATTTTTTAATGGACGAATTACCAAAGCAAATTGACTTGTTTATTATGGTCGGTGGGAACTCATGGGGGATTGAAAATAAAGCGCTATTTACTTTAGTTAAGAACTATTTAGAAGGAGAAGTAACAGTTGGTGCAATATGTGGTGCTGTTGATTATTTGGCTAGAAATGGCCTTTTAAATGATCACAAGCACACAGGAAATTCTCTTTATTTATGGGAATCATTTGAGAATTACACAAATGGCGCTAACTTTATGGAGCAGCAAGCTGTCAGAGATCAACAATTAGTGACTGCTAACGGAACTGCACCTAATGAATTTACAAAACTAATTTTAGAAGCTATTGAATTTGACAGCACTGAAGCAATTGAAAAAACAATGTATATGAATCAATATGGTTTTTATAACTATTGTGAAAAATACGGAAATCCATTCTTTTAGACCAAAAAAAGTCTTAGCAATCTAAGACTTTTTAATTTCGTTTAGTTTTAATAAGGTGTTATCAATCATCTCTTGATATTCTTTTTTATTTTTAGAAATATAGTCTAAAACAGAGTCGTTTGTCTGCTCACTTGTTAGTTGAAAATTATCAAAAGGTTTATCAGAAAGAATCAAATTTTTCCTAACTTTAACATTGATATTTTCATTAGCAGTTGGATCGTTATCTTTTGAGATAATTAACTCTATATGTGATTCATTTTTGACTTCTATTACTAGATTGTCTTTTCTTGTTATCATTTTTAAGCCAATGCGTGGTGAAGCTAAATTGACATAATAATCAGTGTCACCTTCTATAAGCTCAAATTGTTTGTCAGTAGTTTGATTTATTTTGTCTATCTGTAAAATTTGCCAACCCAGTTCTTTTAAATTACTTAGGTATCTTTGTTGATTCACTTTTAAGACTAAATTGAATAGTAAAAAAACTAACACAATAGCGGCACTTATTTTTAAAATTAAACGGTAGTATTTATTTCGCTTCATTTCTTTTGTAACGTCTTTTACGATTTCAGTGTCTTCTCTTAGCAAGTTATCAAGAGGAATTTCAAGTAAGTCGCTAATTAAGATAATTGTTTCTAAATCAGGATAATTTCGTCCAACTTCCCAACTAGAAACAGTTGGTCTCGAGACATTAAGTAGAGTGCTTAAATATTCTTGAGTCCACTCTCTTTTAAGTCGTTCTTCTTTTATTTTTTCTCCAATGTTCATCTCACATCACCTCTTAACTTATTATCTTCTTTTATTAGTAGTAAGCCTAGCTATTATCTGTAGAATAACGTAAAAAGGCATGATACTTATTGTATCATGCCTTAAAAAGCTAATATAATCGCTATTTCAAACTCTTTTTGTATTTTCTTATCGTTTTTAAAGCCCAATCATAATGAGATGAAGTGGCTGATACAGCATAACTTCCTAAACTAGTGGAACCAGTCCAGTTATAGTATTTTTTAGTAAAAAGTTCTTCATCAGTATAAGTTTCAATAATTTGAAGGCAATCTTGATGACTTTTTTCTAACTGGGTAACAGCAGTTTCAAGAGAAGTTGTTTGATGTTTCTCCCAGAACTTTATATTCATATCAGGATAATTTTTCCAATTGTAAGGTGCAGGTAAGAATGGTTTTGCCTGTCCGTTACTATTTTCTCTTTCCCAATTAATAAATAATTGATGCCATTCATAGAGATGAGCAAAAGTGTCTCGGCAATTTTTATCCCGTGTCTCAAAAGGAAAAGTTCCTCTTTTTTCTTCATCTGATAAATTGTTGAAAAGAGTCATTAACTTATCGAAATTTTCAGTAGCTTGTTGAAGTAATTCTTCTTTATTTTTGGGTCTAGCCATTGTTTATTTCCTCCTTTGTTGAAACCACTAAGCAACTTTCAGTAATCCAGTTATCTGGATTTTTATCTTGAGCGTAAGAAACATGAAAAATATTAATCATCGGTCCAGAAATAACCAAGTCATTAGCTTCAATCCATTGTCCTAATGCTTCCATGACAATCGGCATTTGATTAAAATCACCATGAAAAGTTGTTGAAACAATCGTTTGTTTTGGTGCTGTTTTAAAATGGACAGCTTCTGTATCCGTGTAATTTCCAACAATGCTACTTTGAATTTCAAGGTCTATTTTATCTTCTTCGTAAGCTTCATTGTGATAAATGGAAAGACCAAGAGGTGGTGTTGAAAATTGAACATTTTGCTCCAAAAATTCTTGATAGAGTTCGTTCCAAAGCATTTGTTCCTGTTCATAACTAGGAATTGTTTTTCTTAAACTCATGACTTGTCTTTCAGGTAATTCTTTTAGGGTAACGTGATAGTCTAAGTAACGCTGGTCATCTACTAAAATATCTGACAATGTATGTAGAAGAGCTTGTTGATGTTCCGTTTTTTTAAGTTGTTCTTCAAGGTATTCTTTTTGCATTGAAAAATAGGGATCTAAATCGGAAATGTTTTCTTTTTCTAGAATTTCTTTGATAATACTTAAAGAAAAGCCTAATTCTTGTAATGTTTTTATTTGAGCGACTCGTTGTAAATCTTTAGCTGAATAATCTCGGTAGTTATTATTTTCTAAAGAACGTGAAATTTTCAAAAGGCCGACTTTTTCATAGTGACGAAGCATTCGAACACTTGTATTAGACAATTTTGAAAAGTGGTTAATTTTCATTTAGAGCGCCTCCTTTGTTACTTTAATTATAAACTATGACACTGTGTTAAGGTAAAGAAAAAAAGGTTAGCAAGTAATTGCCAACCTTTCTTGTTAGAGATATTTTAAAAGAAAAATACCGATAAGAATACCGATACCTAAAGAAACGACACGGTAAATATATTCTTTTTTTGGATCACGACTTGGATCATTCATTGAGAAAGCCTCCTGTTAAAAAAATTATTAGAAATAGTAGATAAATAAGCTGATCAAAGCAAAGATATTTAGTAAGAGTTCTTTTTTTCTGACATTTTTAGATTTGATAAAGAAATACAAGGCACCTGCATTACATAAAATGAAGAGAACAAGTTTCCAAAGAACTGTTTCATGTGCCATAAATTGTGTAATGAGTAAGTAATAAAGTAAGCCAAGAGAAAGAATAGCTAAAATAAAAAACCAAGTATGTCTTGATAAAAAGGAGTACATTCCCTGCGTTAAAATAGTCACAAATAAAATAAGCGCAAAAGCAAAAATAAATGGCTTAATCAAACTAAAATTATAATTAAAAGGGTAATTAATCGTTAGTAACTGATTAAAAACAATACCTTTGAAAAATGCATTTAAAAGGGAATAAAAAATAGAATCAATGTAGAAAAACTGTTTTGAAAATATCAATAGTTGGAATAATTCATAGGCTAACAAAATGACGGCAAACTGATAAGCGGTTTGCTGAGCGATTAAAAAGATGAATACACAAGAAATAACGAGTTTGACGGCGTAAATTGGAATAGGGATAAAGGAACCTTTTTTATAGGAAGCTTTTCCGATTAATTGAAAAAAGTCGCTAAGTAGTAAGTAAATAACCATGTAAGTTAAAATGGCAGGTCCTCGACTACTGTCTCTTAGGAATAAAACGCCTGGAAGAAGAGATATCGTCGTTTGTAGTAGTGTAATGATTACCATAAAGGGTAAGGCAAATACACCTTTTTTTGTCTTGTTCAATGGTCTAACCTCTTTTTTATAGTCTTATATAGATACTTTATTGTAAGAAAGAAGAAAGGTCAATATTTAAGTAGGTAAAAAAAGTTTTATCTGTTATACTAGCAATGTTGCAAGATTCCCGATAGGATTTACGTCTATGTGTAAAGATTCCTTGTAACCGATAAAACAAATAGGGGGAATACCGAAAATGAAAGAAAGAAAATTATTTACGTCAGAATCCGTTTCAGAGGGGCATCCAGATAAGGTTGCTGATCAAATTAGTGATGCTATCTTAGATGCGATTCTAGAAAAAGATCCATATGCTCGTGTGGCGTGTGAAACTTCAGTTACAACAGGACTTGTTCTTGTATTTGGAGAAATCACAACAACAGCTTATGTGGATATTCAAAAAGTGGTTCGAGAAACAATTAAAGGGATTGGCTATACACGTGCTAAGTATGGTTTTGATGGCGATACGTGTGCTGTGATGGTCGCGATTGATGAACAATCACCAGATATTGCTCAAGGGGTAGACGCCTCACTTGAATCAAGAGAAGAAGCTCGTGATACTGAAGATTTAGGAGCAGGGGATCAAGGCTTGATGTTTGGCTTTGCTATTAATGAAACGCCAGAATTAATGCCGTTACCGATTGCTTTAAGTCATCGTATTACAGAAAAATTAGCAGCTCTTAGAAAAGATGAAGTACTTGATTATTTACGTCCAGATGCGAAATCACAAGTAACAGTAGAGTATGATGAAGCAGGAAAACCTGTTAGAGTAGATACCATTGTTGTGAGTACTCAACATGATGAGCATGTGACTTTAGATAAGATTACAGAAGACATCAAAGAATTAGTCATTAAAGCAGTGATTCCAAGTGAATTACTAGATGAAAAAACTAAATATTTCATTAATCCAACAGGACGCTTTGTTATAGGAGGACCTCAAGGGGATTCTGGTTTAACAGGTCGTAAGATTATTGTTGATACATATGGTGGTTATGCAAGACACGGTGGAGGTGCCTTTTCTGGAAAAGACGCAACCAAAGTGGACCGTTCTGCTAGTTATGCCGCTAGATACATTGCTAAAAACATTGTAGCAGCAGGTTTAGCTGACAAATGTGAAGTCCAATTAGCTTATGCAATTGGTGTTGCACAACCTGTTTCAATTTCTGTTGAAACCTTTGGTACAGGAAAAGTTTCAGAAGGTCGCTTAATTGAAGCGATTCGCGAAAACTTTAACTTGTCACCAGTGGGAATTATTGAGATGCTTAATTTAAGACGCCCCATTTATCAAAAAACAGCAGCGTATGGTCACTTTGGCCGTGAAGATGCTGATTTTACATGGGAAAAATTAGATAAAGTCTCAGCATTAAAAACAAGTTTAGGTATGTAAGAAATGAACCCTTGTTAGAGAATTTATCTCTAGCAAGGGTTTTTATATTTGTAGGGGGATTAAATGGTTAAACAAAGAGAAACAAATGTTAAAATTATTACAGCGTGTGTGTTTATTGCCACGTTTATGACCGCAGTAGAAGGAACAATCGTCTCAACGGCGATGCCAACGATTGTGGGATCACTTAAAGGAATTTCTATTATGAATTGGGTGTTTTCCATCTATCTATTAACGAATGCGATGATGACACCTATTTATGGGAAATTGGCGGATAAAATTGGACGAAAACCGATTTATTTAATTGGTATTATTATTTTTATTATTGGTTCAGCACTTTCAGGTTTAAGTCAAAACATGATGCAACTGATTATCTTTAGAGCGATTCAAGGAATTGGGGCGGGATCAATCGTTCCTGTTTCTTTAACAATTATTGCTGATATTTATCCACCAGAAAAAAGAGCTAGTATTTTGGGATTAAATAGTGCAGCATGGGGAATAGCTAGTATTGTTGGTCCTTTAGCTGGTGGGTTTATTGTAGATGCTTTTAGTTGGCATTGGATTTTCTTAATTAATGTTCCAATTGGTTTAGTGCTAATGCTACTTGTTTGGATTTATTTAGTAGAAGAAAAACGCGAAGTTGAAAAGGCTCCGATAGATTACTTAGGTAGTGTTTTCCTAGTCATGATGTTACTTTCTTTATTGTATGGTTTCCAAACAGTGAGTGAAGGTTTTAGTATGATAACCATTATTTCATTTGCTATTTTTATTGTGGGACTGATTTCTTTCATTAAAGTAGAAAAGAAAGCACAAGATCCAATTATTTCATTAGATTTATTTACTAATAAAACTTATGTTGTGGTGAATTTAATTGCAGCTTTAATTAGTGGTTTCTTAATGGGAGTTGAAGTATATATCCCTATGTGGATGCAGGGCGTTCTTGGTAAGTCCGCTGCCTTAGGTGGAATTGTTTTAGCACCGATGTCTGTTATTTGGATGTTTGGTTCTTTTGCAGGTGGTAAAGCGATGCGAAAATGGTCTGCTAAAAAAGCTATTTTTATTAGTATGCTACCTATTTTAATTGGAGCTATCTTTTTAAGTTTGGCACAAATGGATACAGCTTATGGTATCTTTTATATCTTTTCTGCTATTTTAGGGATTGGATTTGGGATGACGATGACTATTTTAACTGTTTTAGCCCAAACTTCAGTTGATAGTCACCACACGGGTGTTGCGACATCATTCTTTACGTTATCAAGAACAATCGGTCAAACAATTATGATTTCAGTTTTTGGTTTAGTTTTAAATGCTTCAATGAATCAAGGTTTAGCTGAGAAAAAAGAACTAGGTGTGACAAAGGATATGATGAATAAATTAATCAATCCTCATACAGTAAAAGAATTACCAACTGCTTTAGTTGGTGACTTAAGAGAAATTCTTTATAATAATTTACATCAAGTTTACTTGGTTGGAATTGTACTAGTGGTTTTATCTTTTGTTTTAAATTACTTCCAAAAAGAAGAGCCATTATCATAAGAAATAAAGGAGTCAAAAATCTGTTATGATTTTTGACTCCTTTTTATTATTGATTTTTTACATAGTCTTGTTTTAACAAGCAATATCTATTCATATCATGGAATTTACCGTATCTAACCACATCTTCTTTATCTGTAGCAACAAACGTAAAACCACATTTTTGAGCTACTTTATTACTAGCGATATTTTCAGTGTCAGCGATTAAAGTTAATTTATTTAAATGTAAGTCATTAAAGGCAATCTCACAGATTTTACGTACAGAAGCTGAGACAATTCCTTTATTAGCAAAACCTGAATAAATCCAGTAGCCAATTTCTGCTTTTTTATTTTTTTGATCAATAAAATGTAAGTCGATACTACCAGCTAGTTGGTCTTGGTAATAGATTAGGAATAAGCGATCCGTTCCGTTAGCCTCTCCGGTAATTTTCATCTTTAAAAAAGCCACTTCGTCAGCAATACTTTTTGTGGTATCAATAAAGTCTAAAAACTCTCCTAAATGTTTACGGTCATTGTCAACTGCGTTAAAGATAGCTTCTGCTTGTTCCAATGTTGGTTGAACAAAAGAAATTTCTTCAGTCACAGGTAATGCTAGAAAATGTAACATAAAATCCCTCCTTTTAGGTATTGTTATTGATTATAAGAGATTTAGTCTAAAAAAGAAAGATGAAACTTAAGAAAACATAAGAATTTAGCAAGATTATGTTTATACCTTACTTTAGAGAAGTTGTTAAACTTTAGTAGAGGTGAAGAAAATGAAAAAAACAATCGGTTTATTAACAATCTTAGCTGTAGTTGGTGTTGGGTTCATTTATTTTTTAAAGAATGATTTAGTAAATGGTGTGACTTTTTCAAGTTCAATTGAAACACCTAAAAAGGCTAAAGAACAAGTGGAAGTAAATGGAAAAATAAAAAGTCAAACAGTCTTACTTAAAAATTTAGAGACAGATGAAATTTTACTTGAAAAAAATCCAGATAAAAAAGTAGCTATTGCTTCTTTGACAAAATTAATGACAGTTTATGTTCTTTTAAATTCAGAAAAAAATTTAGAAAAAACGACTACAATTAGTCAAAAAACATTAGATGATTTAGTTAAAGAAGAAGCTTCTTTATCAGGTTTTTTAGCAGGAGATACATTAACGATAAAAGATATTGCCTATGGAATTGTACTTCCTTCGGGAGGAGATGCGTCGATAACAGCGGCTAATCATGTTTCAGGAAGTGAAGCTAAATTTGTTGAATTAATGAACCAAACAGCTAAAAAAATTGGAATGACTCAAACGCATTTTAAAAATGCAACTGGTTTAGATGAAAGAAATCACTACTCAACAGTTGAAGATTTAATGAAATTTATGGACGTGGCATTAAAAGATGCTACTTTTACTGAAATTTTAACAACAATTCGTTATCAAACAGAAGAAAAACCTTATGCACCAGAAGGTTACTACATGGAAAGTAGCATGTTAAAAGATTCTCCTGATTTGTCGCTTCAAAATGGTAAAATTATTGGAGGTAAAACAGGATACACTGAAAAAGCAGGTCAATGTTTGATTAGTTTGGCTGAGATAAATGGTAGTCGCTATTTATTGATTACAACAGGAGCAGATGGTGGTCCAATGACAGAACAATTCAACGTTTCTGATGCTAGACAAATCTATCAAAGTATTTGAAATAGTTGACAATTAGTTCAGTGTTTTGTCTAATAAAGGTAAGACATAGACGAACAGGAGAGTTGATAACATGACGACAAAAGTTCTTTTGGTGGAAGATGAATTAGAAATTGCAAATCTAGTTGAATTGTATTTAAAAAATGAAGGATTTGAAGTAGTCAAATGCTTGGATGGATCAGAAGCAAAAGAAAAAATTGAAACAGAAACATTTGATCTTGCTCTCTTAGATATCATGCTGCCAGGCGTGGATGGCTTACAATTACTCGCTCTAATTCGAGAACGTGATAATTATCCGGTAATTATGTTAACAGCTAAAGATGATGAAATTGATAAGATAACGGGTCTTTCCTTTGGGGCGGATGATTACATTACTAAACCATTTAAACCTTTAGAAGTTGTTGCAAGAGTTAAAGCGCAGCTAAGGCGATTTAATCAATACAATAAAAATAAAGAACCTGAATCAATGACATTATCAACTAAAGGCTTAGAGATGAATGTAGAAAAAAGAATAGTTACTTTAAATGAAGAAGTGATTGAATTAACACCAAAAGAGTTTGGTATTTTGCAACTGCTTTTAGAAAATAAAGGAGCAGCAATGGATTCTGAAGTGATTTTTGAATCCGTTTGGAAAGAAGATTATTATACCTCTTCTAACAATACGATTATGGTTCACATTAGACATTTACGAGAAAAAATGAATGATGCGGTTGAAAAGCCTAAATATATTAAAACCGTTTGGGGAGTAGGTTATAAAATTGACTAAACAAACTAGAAATTCCTTGATAAAATCAATTTTAATTATTGTTAGTTTAGTTATTATTCTTTATTTTATAGCCACTCAAACATTTATTGGTAAAGGATTTGGAAGAGTGATTGATAGTTCATTTATTCTTCATGAAGTTGCCCCTGGTGGTGCCGGTGAGAATACCCGAGTGGATTGGTTGAAGTTTAAATCATTTGTAATATCAATTGCCGTTTTTACTATTGTTGCGATTGGTGTTTTAACGTATTGGATTAGCCAGTACTTATTGAAAAAAGACAGAAAATATATTGCTAATTTATTGAAACATTCTCTTGAAGAAGAGGTGCCACAACTTAATGATGAGTACATTGAAATTCAAAATGAGTTAGAAAAAATAAAATTGGCTAATCAAAAAAATCAAGATGCTCTTATTCAAGAAACGCAGCGAACGAAAGACTTGGTTACCTTTTTAGCTCATGATTTAAGAACGCCACTTGCTTCAGTTATTGGGTACTTGAATTTGTTGATTGATTCACCAGAAATATCAACGGAAACAAGAGCTAAGTATTTCGGAATCGCTCTAGATAAGGCGTACCGTTTAGAATATTTAATTGATGAGTTCTTTGATATCACTCGTTTTAATTTTCAAAATATTGTGTTAGATTATACAACATTTGATTTAAGTTTATTATTGCAACAACTGAGTGAAGAGTTTTATCCACTTCTCCAAAAGAAGCAACAAGAATTAATTCTTGAAATGCCAGAGAAGTGTTTAGTTGAAGGGGATTCGACAAAATTAGTTAGAGTATTTAATAATTTACTAAAGAATGCTTCAGCATATGGGTTTGAAGGAAGCCCGATTGAGATGACTGTTGCAGTGAAAGAAGAAGTTTTAGAAATTATTGTAAGAAATCAAGGAAACACAATTCCACCAGAGAAATTAACCGTTATTTTTGATAAGTTCTACCGATTAGATAGTGCTAGATCTACTAATAGTGGTGGTGCAGGTTTAGGGCTTGCTATTGCTAAAGAAATTGTTGAAGCTCATCAAGGAAACATAGGAGCAACAAGTGAAAATAATTCAACAACCTTTTATGTGTTATTACCAATTCATAAACCAACTAGTAAATAAAAGAACTGAAATCAATTCGAGTTAGTGAATTGATTTCAGTTCTTTTATGAGTTTACAGTCTTTCTTTTGATGTGTGGTATTAATTTTTCGTTTAGAGACTATTAAGTTCTTTTGGTTACAATATGTTTTGTTTTTTTTTATTTTAATGTCTATTTTATTGTATAATGAAAGTAATCAATTAGATAAAGATAGGAGATAGTTAATATGGATATTCTAGTGGTTATTTTTTGTAGCGTACTTATTTTTTTAGCGGCCTATTGTATTACGTTATTGAAAAATAGTATGGATTTAAAAAAGATGGTTTTAAGTGCTTTATTTGGTGGAACTTCTTTAATTTTTTTCTATTTTTATTTTGATGGTGGGGTTCCGATGTTAGCTGGAATTATTTATTATGGCTCTGTAATTATAGCGGCTTTAGGTTTTTATTTCCTTCAAAAGAAAACTCAATAATATATTAATCTAGAAATACTTTAGATGTTTATTGAAAAATTATCTTACTAGTCCAGTGTGTTTACTTATACTTTTCTAAATTAGTCAGGTATTAAAAATAATAAGTAAGAAAAAAAGGAGTGACTAAAATGAGGGTTCTTTTCGGTAGTTTAGCTGTTGTTTTTTTATTTGGAAGTATACCTAAATTTAAACCTGATACAGCAGGTTATGATATCACAACTTTTTTTAGAAAAAATAAGAAAGAATATAATAATTTTACTAATAAACTTCGGGGAACTTTTTCTTTAGTGTTAGTGATATTATTTTTATTATTATTTCTATCTTCATTTATTTTTGAATATCCTAATAATGAAACAGTGGTTACTAGAACATTCTTTTTTGTGTTATTTGTAGCAATTATTTTCAGTATAATAGTAGAAATTCAATGGTATAAAACACAAAAGAATAACCGTAAAAAATAAGGTGTGGTGACAATAAGAAAATATACTGGAGAAAAAATTATATCAGAACTTAGAACAAGAATAATTTTTACAAAAGAATAAAAAAATTTGTAATGAAAAAGTATTATCATTTCAAAAAAGATTCAAGATACCTCTATGAGTCACCTTTAGATCTTTTATGTATTTTAAGGATAGGGTTACTTGTACCTAATAATTATTTTTTTAAAGAGAATATAATTAATCTGACGCTACTATAGAGATTTAATGCTAATGCGATGATTAAAATAATAGCCACAAATTTATCTACAATGGTTACTAAAAATGAAAAATTCGATACCAAGTTAAAAACATCAATTATGATAAAATTAATATCAAAAAATTTAAAAATTATTAATATAGATAGACTAATAAACCATAAAATAAGGTTTTTATAAACAGCTTCTTTTTTCATAAGAAACGCCCGACCTTTCTCTTTTTATTTTATAATAACATATATTTTTTACTTAGTATGGTTACTAGGTTAAGACGAGAAATTATGGGATAATTAATCTATAGATATAGAAAGGAATGTCTAAAATGACTAAAAAGAGAACAATTTTTGGTTTGATAATTGTTGCTTCGACAAGTATTTTAGCTCTTAGTATCGTTCATATGAAAAAGGAAGTTTCAATGAATCGTAATGATGATTTTAATATCGTTAAGTCTGAAAAGAAAGATAATGGGATATATTTAAAAACTCGTAATGACATATCTAAATCTGGTAAAGAAATATTTATTGATGACAATGGTAAAATTTATTCTAATGATTATATAGAATAAGTTTTGCTTAGTATAGCTGCTGATATGTTAGCTGGAAATGACATTGCATATTTAATCGAAAATCAATTAATAATTAGTAAAGACTCTTAAAAAATTTGATTATTTTAAGAGTCTTTTTCTATTGGTATATTAGTACGGTATTTCTATTTTAATTTTTCTAAATCTTCTTGTTCGATAAAAAAATTTACTTCACCGGTTTCCATGTTGACATTAGCCATTACCTCGACACCTTTAGGTAATAAAGTTTTTTTCTCAGTTTGAATTTTTAATCTTGGTAGATTATCTTTCATTCCATTGGCGTAGGTTAATGTCTTAAATGTTTTAGTAGTCAATTTAATTTCCTCCTTTAGTAAGTCATCTAAAGAACATCCAAATAAAACACTCATTTTTAATAAATTGGAGATGTCTGGAAGTGTTTTGTCACTTTCCCAACTTGATATGGTAGGTCTTGATATAAGTAATTTTTCGGATAATTCTTCCTGTGTTAAATTTTTTTGAAGTCGTTTAGCTTTTAATATTTTTCCAAATGCCATTTCTATTTCCTCCTGATGTCATCATAATAAATAAGTTAGATATATTCAGTTCGTTTCTCTTTATATTTTATAATTGTAAGGTGTTCTTTACAAAGAATTTAATCAGAATAGAGCTAGATTTATGATTAGTAATTATTTTGGCCATGCTAAGTAGATGGATACTAGTATACAAAAAGTACCAGATAATTTGAGCACTGTATTAAAATTACTCCTTTTTTTATTTCCAATAAAAAGTAAAATTAAACCTGTAATTAATAAAGAAATCATTAGCCAAAATCCCATAGTAATCACTCCTCTTTTCTTTTAATTTTATCTAATCAAAGTTAAAAAATTGATAAGTTATAGTTAATTTAAAGATAATTCAACTCAACCTAATGAAGGAATGGTAGATTTTAGTTTTATATACCGTTGAGAAATTAGAGGTAAACTAGAAGTTTATAGAACTAAACTATAGGTCGGTTGAGTAATTTAAATAGAGTGTGATAAGCTTTGTTAACAAGTACAAGGAGGGAGTATCTTATGGAGAAAAAAACTATAGGAACTATGATTTCATTGTTAAGAAAAGAAAAAGGTATGACCCAGCAAACTCTTGCTGAAAAAATGAATGTAACAGATAAAGCAGTTTCTAAGTGGGAAAGAGATTTATCTTTTCCTGATGTAAATACCATTCCGAAGCTAGCAGAAATTTTAGGAGTCTCTATAGATGAACTGATGCACGCAAAAGTGGAAGATAAAAAAAGCATTAATAAAAATAAAATTATTGAAGTTGTTGATGTTGTATTAAAAGCCATAGGTATTGCTATGGGAATAGCGGTAACAGTTTTATCTATTTTAGGTGAACTAGAAATAAAAAGTGCTTTTATAATGCTTGGAATAGGCTTAGCAACTATATCAATTTCTATGTTAAAAAAATAAATAAAACCATGATTTTTATTTGTCTATTCTTGAATGTAGCGTGAAGATTAATTGTATAAAATTGGAGATCCATCTGGAATCGGTTTTGGATGGGGGTTAATATTTGGCGGATGGATTATGTATATACCTGTTTTATTGTTGGTAATAATAACGCTCATTGTATATGTAGTTGCTTTTGTGTTTAAAATAAAATATACAAAAAAATATTTACAAACTAGGATTGATCAGTCTAACTATATTTTTTTATTAATAATTAATTGGCTTTTTTATTTATCTATCCCTTTCTTTTTTCTTACGGGCTTTTTATACATGAAATTAAGTATAGTAGGAATAGTTATTGGAATTATAGAGATTTGTTTGCTATATTTTGGTTATGTAGAAGTTAAGTTATAAATTAATATTATCTGATCCAATTTCCCAAAAAATATGTAAAAACTTAGGTTCAAATCAGTTTTCATGATAAAATAGAGTTACCAATAAAATACAGAAAAGAGGGAATTGTATGTCTAATGATAATAATATTAATAATCCTGTTCCTGTAAATGATGCTAGTAAGGAAGCCAATAAAGAGTTAATTATCAAAGAAAATTTTAGCAAAGAATTAGTTAAAAACTTAAAATCAGAAAATGCTGATATTATATTACCAGATGAAATAAAAGTTACAAAATCTAAAAAAGAAGAATAAAAAATAACCAATCTAAAAGCCACCTACTGCCGAATAGTAGGTGGCTTTTATGTCGATTAAAACTATCGTTTCGTTTTTCTTTCAATAGCGATTAATGAAGGTGGGTTATTTCGTTGGTTAATAAACTGATAATTCAACACACTAAATTTCTCTTGAGGAAGTGTTTGAACAAAGTCTAGTACTGCTGATTTCTCAACTTTTCCTTCATCATGTCCATCATAAACAACTAGAATAATGCGTCCTTTTTCTTCTAGGCGAATTAATAGTTCGTTGAGAGCTTTAATGGTTGTTTCTTCATGAGTGACAATGGATTTATCACTTTTTGGTAGGTAACCTAAATTAAAAATGGCTGCTTTAACAGCTTCTTCAGGGGATAAAACATCGCCTAAAGTTTCATGACCTTGAAGTAATAAATGAGCTTGCTTTATGCATTGATGTTCTTCAAGACGTTTAGTTGTGTTGAGTAAGGCTGTTTCTTGTACATCAAAGCCGTAAACGTGACCTGCTTCTCCAACTAGCTGAGCTAAAAAGAGCGTATCGTTTCCGTTTCCCATAGTCGCATCAACGACTGTGTCTCCCGGAGTGACAACTGCTTCTAGTAATTCATGGCTAAAGCGTAAAGATGTTTTAAGCATAAACTAATTCACCGCACTTTCCATTTGCGTAAATTCCTTGATAGGTTCCTCTTTTAGCTAATTCTGTATCAAAACTATTCAATACTTCCCATTTTTTTAAGCTCCACATAGGACCAATTATGGTATCTCTAGGAGCATCTCCAGTTAATCGATGGATAATAATATCAGAAGGAATAATTTCTAACTGGTCACAAATCAGTTGTGTGTAATCATGTTGTGTTAGTAATTGTAAA
Source organism: Vagococcus carniphilus (assembly GCF_014397115.1). Classification (NCBI taxonomy): domain Bacteria; kingdom Bacillati; phylum Bacillota; class Bacilli; order Lactobacillales; family Enterococcaceae; genus Vagococcus; species Vagococcus carniphilus. Next base: position 92,977 of record NZ_CP060720.1, on the reverse strand, counting down.
CGTCCTTCTAGATAATCTTTTTCCATTTTAGTGTTTGTCATCAAATGGAGTAGATGAAGTTTAATTCCTTGAATATCTGAATCTGTGACAGTTCTTCGGACGTTTTCCATCATCATGTCATAGGTTTCACCAGGTAGACCATTGATGAGGTGAGTACAGACATTAATGTTATGTTTACGTAATTTAGCCACACCATCTAAGTAGGTTTGATAATCATGAGCGCGGTTAATCATATCGCTTGTTGTTTCATAAGTTGTTTGTAGCCCAAGCTCGACCCATAAATAGAGGCGTTGATTTAATTCAGCAAGGTACTCAACTATTTCGTCAGGTAAACAATCAGGTCTTGTACCGATAGATAAACCAACCACGCCTTCTTCGTTAATGACTTGTTCAAATCGGTGTTTAATGACTTCAACAGGTGCATGAGTATTAGTAAAATTTTGAAAATAGACAATGTATTGATTAGTTGACGGCCATTTTTTATGCATTTGGTCGACTTCTTTTCGAAATTGAATTGGCAGTGGGTCACTTGGTGCGACGATCATATCTCCTGACCCAGAAACACTACAAAATGTACACCCACCATGAGCGACCGTTCCATCTCGATTTGGACAATCAAAACCCCCATCAATTGGTACTTTAAATATTTTTTCTTCAAATGTTTCTCTAAGGGCATCATTCCAAGTGTAATACCGTTTAGAGTCTCCTTTTTCAAACGTAAACATGTGTGTTACTTCCCTTCAAACTGTTGCTTAAAATCGTACTTTTTAAAGTAAGGATAAGAAAAGAATAGCCAAGCAGCTCCCATTAGAAAACCACCTAAAATGTCTGTTGGATAATGTACTCCAACATAAATTCGACTTGTTCCGATTCCTAAAATTAAAAGACCTAGTAAAATTTGGATGGCTAAGCATAATATTTTATTCTGGATAAATTTAGGCATTAAAAAGATAAATGTACCGTAAAATAGCATGCTTCCCATAGCGTGTCCACTAGGAAAACTTGTTCCACCAGCTGAAACTAAATGTTTAACAGAAGGTCTGGGTCTATTGAAGAATAGTTTTAACAGAGTGTTTCCAAGCCCTTGGATTAGGGCAGCGTTAATTAAAAGCCAAAAAGCAGCTATTTTTTCTTTGTACTTATATAAAAATAAAAAGGCAACACCAGTTAAAAGAATAATTGTGATGGTGTTAGCAAATTTTGTGATGTAAGTAAAAAAAGCTGTTTTTCCATCCGTTAAGTTTCCTCTAATCAGGTGAATAATTGGGTTGTCAATGCCAGCTAAAATGGCTTCATTTGATTTTACAAAGTAGGCAATAGCAGCGAATAATAAAAGACATAAACTAGCAGCATAATGCCAATATAATTGTTTGTTCTTTGTCATAAAAAACCTCCATAAATTAAAATAAAGAAACCCTGTAATCAGGGTTTCCTACATTATAACATGATTTTAATCGTACTCATACTTGGTGTCGTCTTTATCGATTTCATTAACAGAAATATCACCGTTTTTGGAGGTAGCTTTAATGGAAGCATCTCCTTTATCACTAGTAAATGACGTCTCAGATGATAAGTTTTTATTAAAAATTGAGACAATTCCATAATCTGTTCTTAAATCCATCTTGTTATCATTGTATGAAGCTTTATCCATTTCAAGCTGGATATTACCATGGACTGTATTTAATTTAACATCATGGCTAATATTATTAGAATGGAAAAAGATATCACTGTTTTTATTATCAACGTCTACAAGGCCAATTGTATGATTGATACTTGTATTACCGTATTGATTTGAAATTTTTAAGTTACCTTTTGTGTTTGCTGTAAAGGCATCACCATTTTTTGTTTCCATTTCAAGTGATTTAAAAATAGCATTTTCTACATGAATGTTTCCGGTAGAGGTTACCAATTTAACATCTTTTTCAAATTTTCCATCTTGAACATATAAGTCACCAAATTTGTTATTAATAGTAAGGTCTTGGATAGTTAGGTTGTTTGAATAGAAATTACCACGTTTAGTGTCAACATCTAACTTAGCTAATGATAAATCATCCGCGCTTATATCTACTTTATCACCTTTGATGGTGATTTTTTTATAGTTCTCAGGTAGTTTTAAAAAGATACTGTCATCAGAAATTGATTCAAAGTTAAAGATAGCAGGTTTAAGAGTTTTATCACTAACTTTATTATCGATAGTTACTGTAGTTTTTTTATCTTTTTTAACCACATTCCATGTAGCAGACTCTTTTTGTTTACTACCAAAATTCAATCCCTGTTTGTTCATATGAACATATTCATCATCAGAGGTAGCTAAATGAATAGAGGCACTATTTTTAATATCTAAAACTAATTCCTCAGAATTATCATATTTGAATTTTTTATTGATTTCACTAGCTTTTTTTTCAGCATCTAGTCGTTGATAGAAAAAGATACTTCCTAATCCACCAGCAATGATTAGAATAAAGGCTAAACCTAATATGAGTAGAGTCCTTCTTTTCATAGGGCACGCTCTCCCTTCAAGACTTGTAAATTCCAACGACTATAAGTTTTCAATAAGTTAAAGGAAACCTTTGAAAATGGAACCATAATGAGCAAGCCAATCAGTCCAGCTCCACAGAATAAAATGGACATAGAAAGTTGGAACATACCATATGAGTTAGCTAAACTAATAAATGAATAGACGCCAATCAAAGGGCTTACGACAAATGTTAACGTTAAAATCCAACCAATAAATAAAGTCAGAGCCCATCCAAAGATTAGCCAAATCATGAAAAAGAGGTTTAGTAGAGCAACTCCTGTAATTTGGAAAAAACGGATAAAGCCAGAGTCTGGTTTTCGACCAATATCATAGGCTTCGTTATATGGGTGGTAACCATCTGCTTCTGGTGTTTGAGTTTCCATAGTTGAAAATTCAACCCAATCATTTCCTGGTCCTTTTGTTTCTTGAAATTCTAAGTTAAATTCTTTCAGAATGGAAATAGCAATTTCTTTAGGAGAAGGTAATTCCTTAGTGATTTGGTATTCAGTTAAACCTTCAGCCGTTTTTGTTTCAAATAATTCTTCGTATTTAGTAAGGATAGCTTGTTGATCGACTAAAGAAAGTTGGCGAAGATGAAGTTTTAATTCGATTAAGAAATGCTCTTTATTCATGAGTTTTTCCTTTCTACTTGCGATTTAATAAATTAAATATACCCTCAATAAAGGCTGATAACAAGGGAATCTAAGCAAAATCGGTCTAAAGTATGAAGTGCAGTATGTACAGAAGACTTAAAAATAAAAAAATTAAAAATATTTCGAGTGTGTTACAAATTCTTAAGACTGGCCGTAATGTCTTGCTAACTAAAGAGGGGGATGCTTTAATGAGAGTAGATTATATGCTATACTATTTTTTAAAACGTAAGTATTTTGAAATAAATAAAAAGGATGAGAAATATAAATGAAAAAGAATGACAAAAAAGATTTATTACTAAAACAGCCAGTTCTTAAAAATGTATCCCTTTTTGGTGCTACAATGATGATTTCTTCATCTGTTTTAATTCCTGGTATGACAACAAAAGCCTACGCAGATACAGTAGGAGATCAAGCACAAGATACAGCAACTAAAGCTGATGAAAAAGAAACTAATAATTTAGAAGAAACAACAAAAGCAATGACTGTTGATAAATTTGAAACAGTTGATCAAGTTAAAGAAGAAGACAATCATTTTGATTTAAATTTAGTATTAGGTGCTCATCGCACAGAAAATTTAGATACAACAATTCAAGTTTCACCTAATCTTGCGTTAGTTTGGGATGAAACTAAAAGTACCGTTCTTGATGAAACAGGTAATGCTGTAGGTAGCTATACGTTTGATGAAAAGTTAAACCAAATTACTATCAAATTTACACAAACTGGCTTTACTCAAGCTAAATTGATAGTACCAGTTTCGTTAAAAAAATTAGACTTAACAGAACAAGTTTTAACTGTTTCTATTGCAGAAAGTATGCTATCTAAAAATGTAACTGTTGAAAAACAAGAAGTTGTTGAAACAACGGAAACCTCTAAAGAAGTTGAAGAAACAAGTGAAACGATATCATCAACAGAAGAGACAAGTAGCTCAGTAGAAGTAACGGAAGAACCAAGTTCTACATCAACGGAAACCGAAACAACTAGTGAAACAGAGTCGACAACGGAGTCAACAATAGCGACATCAGAGACAAGTTCTTCTTCAGAGAAAGAAGAATCAACAAGCTCTACTTCAAAAGAAACAAGTAGTTCCAAAGAAGAAGAGACAACTAGTGAATCGACTTCTTCAAAAGAGGAAGCAACGAAGGAAACAAGCAGTACAAAAGAGAAAGAGACAAGCTCTACTTCAACAGAATCAACAAGTTCTACTTCTAAGGAAAAAGAAACAAAACCTAAGGAAAGTAAACCAAAAGAAGTTAAGAAAAAAGATAAATCAAAAGAAGATGCTAGCTCAAAAACAAGTGAAAAATTAACAGGTGTTAAAGCTTATAGTCCTAAAAAAGCTAGTGCCGCACCAACAAAACGTGCTGCGATTGAACCAGCTGCAGCGCCTCAACCAAGAAGCTTATCTAGAGCAGCTACACCTCAAGCTCAATTTATTGAAGATACAGCTTATCACGCTCAACAAGTAGCAGGATCTAATGATTTATATGCATCAGTTATGATTGCACAAGCTATTTTAGAAAGTGGTTATGGCTCAAGTACATTATCATCACCACCAAATCATAACTTATTTGGTATAAAAGGAAGTTATAATGGACAATCTGTAACGATGCAAACTTGGGAGCATTTTAATGGGCAAAATGTTGTTATCAATGCTCAGTTTAGAAAGTATCCGTCTTATCGTCAGTCCTTTGAAGATAATGCTCGCGTTCTTAGAACAACATCATTTTCTCCAGGAACTTACTACTATGCAGGTGCTTGGAAATCAAGAACTAATTCATACCAAGATGCAACACGTTGGTTAACAGGACGCTACGCGACAGATCCAAGTTATAACGTAAAATTGAATAACTTGATTATGACTCATAACTTAACACAGTACGATAAACCAGGTGGTGGTAATACTGGTGGAAATACAAATCAGGGAAATTCTAACCAAGGTAACAAGCCAAATACTGGCAATCAACAAACGTCTAATAATAATGCAACAACTCATACAGTGAAACCAGGAGATACATTATACGGTATTAGCGCGAAATATGGCGTGAGTGTGGCACAGTTAAAATCATGGAATAACTTATCAAGTGATATGATTTACGTGAACCAAAAATTAGTGGTTAAAGGTGGCAATAAAGGTGGCGGAAGTACATCAAAACCAACACCTAAGCCAACTCCAACGCCAAAACCATCAACTAATAACGGTAGCCAAACAAGTAAGCCAAAACCAAATACTTCAAATGGCCAAACACATACGGTCAAACGAGGAGATACCTTGTACGGTATTGGTTTACAATATGGCGTGAGTGTGGCGCAGTTAAAATCATGGAATAATTTATCAAATGATATGATTTATGTGAACCAAAAACTAGTGGTTAAAGGTGGCGGTAATACGTCAAAACCAACACCTAAGCCATCAACAAATAATGGCAACCAAACAAGTAAACCAAAACCAAGTACTTCAAATAGCCAAACACATACGGTTAAACGAGGAGATACCTTATACGGAATTGGTTTGCAGTATGGTGTGAGCGTGGCACAAATAAAATCATGGAATAACTTATCAAATGATATGATTTATGTGAACCAAAAACTAGTAGTTAAGGGTGGTAATAAAGGCGGCGGAAGCACGGCAAAACCGACACCAAAACCATCAACTAAACCAAGTACTCAGACAACTACTCAATCATCAAGTTCTTATACGGTTAAACGAGGAGATACGTTATACGGTATTAGCTTACGTTATGGTGTGAGTGTGAATGAATTGAAACAATGGAACAATTTGAAGAGTGATATGATTTATGTGGGTCAACAATTGGCTATTAATGGGAAAAAAGCTGCTAATCATACGGCAACACCTGTTAAAAAGACAAGTAATCAAAGTCAATCTTCTACTTATACAGTTAAGAGAGGCGATTCATTGTATCAAATTTCTTTAAAATACAATGTGAGTGTTTCTGATTTAAAACAAGCCAATGGATTAAGTAGTGACTTAATTTATGTTGGTCAAACATTGAAAATTCCAGGAACGGCTAAAGTGGCGACACGTCAAACAACGTCAAATCGTCAAGTGAAGCGTCATAAAGTTCAAACAGGTGATTCTTTGTGGTCGTTATCTAATAAATACAACACAAGTGTTTCTCAATTAAAAACTTGGAATAAGATTTCTGGAGATATTATTTATACAGGGCAAAACCTAAGAGTTAGATAATTTTTGACTTTGCGATTTAGTTGCTAAGTTAATTTGATTCTGTTATCATGAGCATAATAATTAAAACAATGACGAGAAGTAGTAGAGTGGAAACTTTTTTAGAGAGTGCATGGTTGCTGAAAATGCATAAAGATAGAAACTTGAACTTAGCTCTGAGAATGCTTTTTTAGCCGGATTCAGTCCGTTATCATGACGATGAGATGTAGTTGTATTTTTAACTACATAAAAATAGGTGGTACCACGTTAAAATCAACGTCCTATAAAAGCTAATTCAGCTTTTATAGGACTTTTTTTATTTTATTATATTTTAGGAGGAAGAAAAATGGCATACAACCATACCCAAATTGAAGAAAAATGGCAAAAAAATTGGATGAAGAACCACACATTCAAAACAGAAGAAGTATCTGATAAACCTAAGTTTTATGCACTAGATATGTTTCCGTATCCATCTGGTCAAGGCTTACACGTAGGACATCCAAAAGGATACACATCAACTGACGTTTTAGCTCGTTTTAAAAGAGCAACTGGTTATAATGTCCTACACCCAATGGGATGGGATGCATTTGGTTTACCAGCAGAACAATATGCGCTAGATACAGGGAATGACCCAGCAGAATTTACAGAAAAAAATATTCAAACGTTTAAACGTCAATTAAATTCTTTAGGTTTTAGTTTTGATTGGGACCGTGAAATTAATACCACTGATCCAGAGTATTACAAATGGACCCAATGGATTTTTACTAAATTATTTGAAAAAGGCTTAGCTTATGAAGCTGAAGTAGCTGTTAACTGGTGTCCTGCACTAGGAACAGTTTTAGCTAATGAAGAAGTTATCGATGGCAAATCAGAGCGTGGTAGCCATCCAGTTTTCCGTGTACCGATGAAACAATGGATGTTAAAAATTACAGCTTATGCAGATCGCTTGATTGATGATTTAGATACGATTGATTGGCCTGAAAGTGTTAAAGACATGCAACGTAACTGGATTGGTCGTTCTGAAGGCGCTAATGTTACGTTTAAAATTAAAGACACAGATAAAGAATTTACAGTCTTTACAACACGTCCAGATACTTTATTTGGTTCAACTTACGCTGTTCTTGCTCCTGAACTTAAATTAGTACAAGAGATTACAACTCCTGAACAAGAAGCAGAAGTATCAGCTTATATTAAAGAAGCTGAGAAGAAAACAGATCTAGATAGAACAGAATTATCAAAAGAAAAAACAGGAGTCTTTACAGGAGCCTATGCTATTAACCCAGCTAATGGAAAAGAAATGCCTATCTGGATTGCTGATTACGTTTTATCAACTTACGGTACAGGAGCTATTATGGCGGTACCGGCACATGATGAACGTGACTATGACTTTGCTAAAGCTTTTGACTTAGAAATATTACCAGTTCTTGAAGGTGGCAATATTGAAGAAGCTGCTTATACTGAAGATGGTATCCATATCAATTCTGAATTTTTAGATGGTCTACAAAAAGAAGAAGCTATTGAAAAAATGATTACTTGGCTAGAAGAAAAACAAGTTGGTAAGAAAGAAACAAGCTATCGTTTACGTGACTGGTTATTCTCTCGTCAACGTTATTGGGGTGAACCTATTCCAATCATTCATTGGGAAGATGGTTCAATGACAGCAGTTCCTGAAGAGGAATTACCATTAGTATTGCCAGTAGCAACTGATATTAAACCAAGTGGAACAGGTGAGTCACCATTAGCGAATATGGAAGACTGGATTAATGTGGTAGATGAAAAAACAGGTATGAAAGGTCGCCGTGAAACAAATACAATGCCACAATGGGCAGGTAGTTCATGGTATTACTTACGTTTTATCGATCCACACAATCAAGAACAATTAGCTGATCCTGAAAAATTAAAAGAATGGTTACCAGTAGATGTTTATTTAGGTGGAGCTGAACATGCTGTTCTTCATTTACTTTATGCTCGTTTCTGGCATAAATTCTTATATGATATTGGTGTTGTTTCAACAATTGAGCCATTCCAAACATTATATAATCAAGGAATGATTCTAGGTGAGGGCAATGAAAAAATGTCTAAATCTAAAGGTAATGTTGTTAATCCAGATGATGTAGTCAATGAATTTGGAGCAGATACTTTAAGACTTTATGAAATGTTCATGGGACCATTAGATGCTTCAGTTGCGTGGAGTGAAAAAGGTCTTGAAGGAAGTCGTAAGTTCTTAGACCGCGTTTGGCGTTTATTTATTGATGAAAATGCTGTTTTACGTGACCGTATCACAACTCACAATGATGGTAAATTGACAAAAGTATATCATCAAACAGTTAAAAAAGTAACAGAGGATTTAGAGCATCTACGCTTTAACACAGCTATTTCTCAATTAATGATTTTTGTGAATGAAGCTTACAAGGCAGAGGCATTACCTGTTGAATACATGAATGGTTTCTTACAATTACTAGCACCAATTGCTCCATTTGTTTCTGAAGAATTATGGGAAAGAATGGGACATACAGAAAGTATCAGTCATGTGTCTTGGCCTACTTATGATGAAAAAGAATTAGTGGAAGATGAAATTGAAGTGATTTTCCAAGTTAATGGTAAATTGAAAGCTAAAGTAATCGTTCCTCGTGATTTGTCTAAAGAAGAATTAGAAGAAGTTGCGATGAATCATGAGCAAATAAAAGCGAACATTGAAGGTAAAACAGTCCGAAAAGTTATCGCTGTTCCGAATAAATTAGTCAACATTGTTGCTAACTAACAAAAGTCATCAAAATTGTTTAAATATTGTTAAAAGAGTTTGCATAAATAGGGCGAAATCGCTACAATTATAGCAGTATGATGAAGAAAGTTGGATAGAAACATGCCGGATCAAGAAACCTCTTTTGAGGATAATTCTAAAGGTTTGAATGCGACAGAAAAAATGGTTCGTGGCTCCCTTTGGATGACAATAGGTAACGTGTTGTCTAGATTGTTAGGTGCTATTTATATTATTCCTTGGTATGCCTGGATGGGTGAGCAGGGAAATGTAGCAAATAGTTTATTTAATAAAGGATACAACGTATATGCGTTATTCTTAATGATTGCAACAGCTGGAATTCCAGGAGCAATTGCTAAACAGATTGCTTTTTACAACTCACAAAATGAATATAAAACAAGTCAACGCTTATTCAAACGAACGTTGGTCATTATGGCTGGATTTGGTGTCTTATGTGCTGGGATTATGTACTTAATTTCACCTATCTTAGCAGCAGGGGACGAGAAGCTAATTCCTGTTATGAGGGCTTTAAGTGTAGCTGTTCTAGTATTCCCAAGTATGAGTGTCATTAGAGGGTATTTCCAAGGTAATCAGGATATGATGCCTTCAGCTGTTTCTCAAATTGTAGAACAAATTGCTCGTGTTTTTTATATGTTACTGGCTACTTTTATTATTATAAAAGTGATGCAAGGAAGTTATGTGACAGCAGTTATTCACTCAACTTTTGCGGCTTTTATTGGAATGCTAGGAGCGTATGGTGCTTTAATCTGGTTTTATAAAAAACAAAAACCAGAGATGGATCGTTTGATTGCTGGTAGTAACAATGAAATTGTTGTGTCAGAAAATCACTTAGTCAAAGAGATGTTGATAGAGGCAATTCCGTTTATTATTGTAGGATCTGCTATTACGTTCTTTAAATTAATTGATCAATTTACCTTCGAACGAATTATGTCTGGATTTACCAATTTTTCAAAAGACCAGTTATCAGCTTTATTTAGTATTTTTAGTGCTAACCCGGATAAATTAGTCATGATTACTATTTCTCTTGCAACAGGGATGGCAATGACTAGTCTTCCGCTAATCACAGAATCTTATACAAAAAAAGATGAAGCTGGATTAGCTAAATTAGTTAGTGATAATATTCAATTACTCTTTTTTATCATGATGCCAGCAACATTTGGAATGATTGTTTTAGCTAAACCGATGTATGTTTTATTTTATCAACCAGATGCTTTGGGAATCAGTGTATTAATTGAAGCAAGTTATATTGGTTTAATTATGGGCTACTTCATATTAATTTCGACAACTCTTCAAGGGCTATATAAAAATGGCGATGCTATTTTTAATTTGGGTGTCGGATTACTTATTAAACTTATTTTACAGTACCCAATGATTAGAGGATTTGAAGTTTATGGACCACTAATTGCATCAGGAATAGGTTTTAGTGTATCTGCTTACTTGATGACTAGAAAAGTCCACGATATATCAAAATTCAACTATTCATTGACGTTAAGAAGAACTATTTTGATTTTAATTCTTAGTTTACTAATGTCTGGTGTAACAACATTAACAAGATCATTCTTGTACTTGTTCTTAAATCCAGAACGTAAATTCCAAGCATTTATTATCATCTTAATATCAGTGGCGGTTGGAATAGCCTTTTATGGCTGGTTAGCTCTTAAGACGCGTTTAGCGGATAAATTAATGGGTGATAAAGTGGCAAAAGTTAGAACAAAATTAAAGATAAAATAAAAAATGAAAGGAAGAAAGAAGCAATGTATTGTTTCCTTCTTCCTTTTTATATTAGGAGGCTAGAAAAAATTGCGATTAGATAAATTTTTGAGTCATACTGGTTTTGGTTCAAGAAAAGAAGTTAAGGAGTTACTAAAGAAAAAACAAGTGACCGTTAATGGTGTTTTGGCAAAAGATGGCAAATTTAATATTAATGAATTTGAAGATGAAGTTGCGGTGTCAGATGAAGTAGTTATTTATAAAAAATTTGCTTATTACATGCTGAATAAACCTAAAGGGGTGGTCTCAGCAACTGAGGACAATCTTCATCGAACGGTATTAGACTTGATTTCAGCACAAGACCGTTTACCTGGTTTATTTCCAGTAGGTAGATTGGATAAAAATACAACAGGTTTGCTACTTATCACAAATGATGGTGATTTGAGTCATCAATTGCTATCACCTAAAAAGAAAGTACCTAAACTATATGAAGCTAAAATAGCAGGAATTATGACTGAAGAAGATATTTTATCTTTTTCTAAAGGAATCACGATTAGTGGAAATGAAGAGTGCTTACCAGCTAATCTAGTTATTCTATCAACAGACGAGTTAGCTAATTCAAGTAAGATTCAATTAGAAATTGTAGAAGGCAAGTTTCATCAAGTGAAACGAATGGTCGAAGCAGTTGGAAAGAAAGTTGTAGAGCTTAATCGCCTTAGTATGGGTGGTTTAATTTTGGATGATTCTTTAAAAAAAGGAAATTATCGAGAGCTTTCAAAAGAGGAGTTAGAAGAGCTATTAAAAGTAAAAACAAAGTAATTAGTTAAAATATTATTATCAAAAGGTTAAAAAAATGTTATGATAGCAACATATAAAGGAAAAAATGGAGGGATTTTGAGGATGACAATCGATTGGAGAAAAGAAGTTGAAGCACGACGTGAAGATTTAATGAAAGATTTATTTGATTTATTACGTGTGCCAAGTGTGAGAGAAGACGATAAAGCATCTGAGGATGCACCAGTAGGACCAGGACCAAAAGCAGCTCTTCTTAAATTTTTAGAAATTGGGGAAAGAGATGGCTTTTTAACTAAAAATGTAGATAACTACGCTGGACATATTGAATATGGCTCAGGGGACGAAACATTAGGCGTATTTGGACATGTCGATGTTGTTCCAGTAGGATCTGGTTGGGACTCAGAACCATTTGAACCAGAAATTCGTGATAATCGTATTTATGCTCGTGGAGCGAGTGATGATAAAGGGCCTACAATGGCAGCTTACTATGCGTTAAAAATTATTAAAGAACTAGAACTTCCTGTTTCAAAACGTACACGCGTTATTATCGGAACAGATGAAGAAAGTGAATGGAAATGTATGGATCACTACTTAACAGTAGAAGAGAAACCAGACTTTGGTTTCTCACCAGATGCAGAATTTCCAATCATTAATGGTGAAAAAGGAAATACAACTATTCTTGTTCAAGTAGCAGGTAAAAATGAAGGTACTCTACGCTTAATTAGTTTCAACTCAGGCCAAAGAGCTAACATGGTACCAGACTTGGCAGAAGCAGTAGTGGAAGTTTCTGGAGATGTGTCTGCTTTTTCTAAAGAATATGAAGAGTATTTAAAAGATTCTCCTGTTACAGGTGAACTTTCAGCAGACGGCTCAAAAGTAACCATTAAATTATTTGGTACAGCAGCCCATGGTGCAATGCCAGCTAAAGGAATCAATGCAGGAACTTACCTAGCTAACTTCTTGAGCTTCTATGATTTCTCAGGACCAGCTAAAGATTTTGTCACAATCGTAGCTGATTACATCCATGGAGATACAGAAGGCAAGAAATTTGGTGTTAACCATGTAGATGATATTATGGGAGACGTAACAATGAATGCTGGAGTCTTTGCTTTTGATGAAGGAAAAGACAACAACACAATTACATTAAACTTCCGCTATCCTAAAGGAACATCAGAAGAAGAAATTGCTAAAGCTATTGAAGAAAAAGTAGCAACAACTAGCGCTAAAGTTATTTTAACTAAAGGTGGTAAAGGACCTCATTATGTATCTCCAGAAGATCCATTAGTTAAAACTCTTTTATCTGTTTATGAAGAGCACACAGGACTTAAAGGTCATGAGCAAGTTATTGGTGGCGGTACATTTGGTCGCTTATTAGAACGTGGTGTGGCATACGGAGCAATGTTCCCAGATAGTATTGATACAATGCATCAAAAAAATGAATTTATTTCAGAAGATGATTTAATCAATGCAACAGTCATCTATGCAGATGCTATTTATCGTTTAATTAAATAAAAAATGAAGTCATATAAGAACTGCTTTATCGAGTTCTTATATGATTTTTTTATGCTTTTGTTCATAAATGGTATATTTTTTATTTAAAAATAGAAAGAATATTATTTTTCAAATGAGTGTTATTTTTGCAACGATAAACAAAATAGTTGACGTGTTGAATAAACTATTTAAGAAAATTTGTCTAATATTTACTGAAAAAAACATTATTAAAGAATTATTTTTTTTATGCACCTTTTAACGAAAACCTGTGAACAAAAAAACTATTTTCATAAATTATTGACTAGGTAGAAAAAAATGAAAACATGAGAAGAAAACTCTCATTTATAATAAAAATATCCAAAAAGATATGGGAAGGAGAAAAAAAGGATGTTGACAATATTTTAATAAATTGTGAAAGAGAGGAGGTTTATAGGGAATGAAAAAGAAAAAAAGGGGATATTTGTTTCTCTCTTTACTGGTTCTTTTATTATCATTTTTTTTACAACCAATACAACTAATTGCAGCCCAAACAAACGATTCTATCATAGAAAAAAATACTGGAAGTGTATTTCACAAAAAATTACCAACAGAAGAAGAATCATCACGTAAATTATATTTGACGAATGATTCATCCCACCAGTTGAGGAATGTAAAATCTACACAAGTGGTGACAAATGAAAAGATGGAAAAAGTAATGTTTATTGATAATCAGACAAAAGAGTTAAATCAGGCAGGATTTGTTGATGATTTTGAGTTGCCAGAAAGAACAAAGCGCTCAGCTAAAGATTATATAACCGTAAATTTTTCTTCAAAAGAAGATTATCAAGTACAGCCAGGAGACACATTGAGTTTGTCACTTCCTAGTCATTTAAAAGGTACTAACGCATTGGAAATACCTGTTGTGAATGATGATGGCGTTCAATATGGAGTGATGGATATTATAGGTGCCAATGTTAAAGTAACTTTTAATGAGAATGTTGCTAATTACAAAGAACTTTCAGGAAAATTAACAATACCTGTATCTGGGGAAATCAATGTTGATGAAGAAGGAGAGTTATTTATTACTCCCGAAGGTCAAAGATATAAAGAACTAGAGCTAACTAGCAATTTGGGGACAGATTTACCTGAAAAACCTTATATTGTTTGGGAAAATGTTTATGATCCTGGAACAGGCACAGCAAAGATGTTTTTTAAAACAGGTGGAATTAAGAGTGATTATAATTTTGATGTTGTTGAATACCGAGTTCAAGTCAAGGCAGAAGAGTATGATGTTGAGAGTGATATTTCTTTCGTAGATACATTAGGTGAGTATCAGTATTTTCCAGATGAATCAGAATTTGTTACACCATATGCAATGAAGTTTATGGAGATTAATTATATTAGTAAAGCTGGATTGGGAAATAAACAAATGTCCATTGAAGAATTTGAAGGAAATGGATATGGAACGTTTCATTTTGAAGATGATCGTAGTTTTAAAATGACGTTTGATAAAGATAAGGCAAATGGCTATTTAGTTGATATCTATTACCGAGTTAAATTAACAGATATTGCTAAAACAGTTAAACCAGAAACTGTTAGAAACGACATTGTAGAAACTTATCATCGAGTAGGACAAGAAGAAAAAATTGAGCCAGACAATGTCGTAGTTCCTGTTACTTATCCTGATGCTACAGCCAGACCAATTAAGGGGACCTTATGGATCATTAAAAAGAAACAAATTGGAGATACAATGTGGGGAGAGCAACCTCTTCTTCCAGGTGTTACTTTTAATGTTTATCGTGAAGATGGTTCACTAGCACCAGGTGGAGAAAACTTAGTGACAGATAAAAATGGGCGTATTGAACTTCCTGATTTAGTTCAAGGAAACTATTATGCAAAAGAGATAGGAGCACCAGAGGGAATTGAATTCGATCCAGATAAGCACTATGATTTTACAATTGACGAATCTGCTAAATACGGCATTATTTTAGCTATTAGTAACAAGGCGAAACGTCCCAAAGGAGAATTTACAGCTCAAAAGGAAGCAAGCAAAAAAATACTTCAACCAGGAGAAACATTTACTTACAAGATAACTGTTAAAAATACAGTTAAAGATAGTCTTTTGAAAGATTTAGTCGTAGAAGATACGATGCCAGAAGGAATTGAAATAGTTGGTAACCTAAAATTAAATGGCAAAGAAGTAGGGGAGATTTTAGGCAATCAATTTAAGGTTGTTATTCCAGAACTTAGTGGTAACCAAATGGCTGAAGTTACTATTGATGTTAAAGCTAAAACAGATGCAGCAGAAGGCGAAGTGACTAATATTGCCAAGGTGACAGACCCAGAAGATCCTGAGCATCCAAAAGAGCCCGAAGAAAAAGTAACAATTGTTAGAGAAACGACACTTCATTTAATCAAAAGGGCGAAAGAAGAGGATAAATATTTATCAGGAGCCGTGTTTGAATTATATCAAGTAACAGGCTCAAATAAAGAATTAATATCAACTCATACAAGTGATGAAGAAGGCCGAATAAACTTTGAGAAATTAAAAACAGGAACTTATGAAATCAAAGAAATCATTGCACCAACAGGTTATGATTTATTAGAAGAAAGCATTCTGGTTTCGATTAATAAATATGGAGAAGTGACTTTAGAGGATACTTTATCAGAGATGGTCGAATTAAATAGACCAGATAATCAATTTGAGTTACTTGTTAAAAATAAAGAAAAGGCTCCTGGTGGTGTGTTGCCTCAAACAGGTGGTAGTGGAACGAGTCGATTTATAACTATTGCAAGTTTTTGGATGCTGCTGACACTGGCGCTAGGTAGTTACTATATCTATCGTAGCCGAAAGGGGTGGCACTAAATGAAACGTCTTATATTATGGTTTAGTCTTTTCTTATTTTCTTTAATAAGTATATCTACCTTGGAAGTGCGAGCTGAAGAACAAGTTGCCATTCACTTTAAACACAATAATCAATCAGCTAATAATACTTCTTTTTCAATTTATGGTTTATCAAAGAAAGAATATAACGAGGCATTAAGTCAAAAAGTAGAAACGTCCACTAAAAAAACAAGAGACTATTTGGAGAAAAATCAGATAGAGAAAATGCAAGAGTTTTTAGTAGATGATTCGAATCAAGCTATTCTTTATCTTCCTAAGAATAGACTAGGTGAACCTGCCTTTTATGTTATTCTTCAAAATCAACCTGAGGCAAGTAAAGAAAGTGAGGATGAGTTGTACGAAGCATTACCTAATTATATTTCTTTTGAAGCACTAGAAGAAATGACGATGTTAGTGGAAACAAAACCAGTTAGTTTAACGCCCACTGCTTACTTTTTTAAATACAGCTCAGGGTCTTATCAAAAACCTTTAGAAAATGCTATCTTTATTTTTTATCGAATGAATGCCAAAAATGAAAAAGAGTATTTAACACAAGTAGAATCTACTAGTTGGCAGGTTTTAACCAATAAACAAGAAGCGATGCGGCTTAAATCTGATTCAAATGGATTAGTTATGTTACCACATATCATCTTACCAGTTGGGACATATTATTTTGAGGAAATTGAAGCACCTCTTGGTTTTTCAATAACCGCTGAATCAAAAAAAATTCCCCTTGTTGTTTCTAATAAAGATCAGGAGAATATTCAAATGACGCTCAATCATGAAATATTAGAATCAAAAATAGCAGGGGAACTACCTAAAAAGGTAATAAATCAAGCAACACCTAAGGTTTTAAATGAACCAGTCACAACAAGTAAAGAAATACCTAAAATAAGATTACTTCCCAAAACGGGAGAAAGTGTTTTTGCTTTTTCTAGTTTAGGATTAATAATGATGTTTGTTGCATTAAAATACATGAAAAGGGGAAAAGAAAATGAATAAGAAATTAGGGAAATTAATGTCAATTTTAGTGCTGATGTTTCCACTTCTAGCCAGTTTAACGCTAGCTACTGAAGTAAACGCCGCAGAAGTTGATCAAGTTACGGTGAATTTACACAAACGTGTTTTTGAAAAAGGAGCTTCAGGAGAGAATCCTTATCCAAAACAAAATACAGGAGAAGAAATGCCTGATTTTGGAGGAGAACCTTTAAACGGTGTTACTTTTGAAGTTTACGATGTTTCAAGTAAATATATAGAGTTACTTGATACTAAAACAGCTGAAGAAGCGACAGCAGAAATTGTAGCCAATGCAAAAACTTCTAATTATGCACCAGATTACGCTAATAAAGTGGGAACACAAAAAACAGCGGGAGAAGGTATAGCAACATTTGCTAATTTACCTATCAAAAAAGATGGTAATTATGCAACGTATTTATTTGTTGAAACGAATTCACCAGGTAATATTAAAGAAAAAGCAGCACCAATCGTTTTAACGATGCCAATCTATAGAGGAAACACGGATGAAATTAATCCTAATATTCATGTGTATCCTAAAAATGAAAAAGAAGCTATGTTAGAAAAAGATTTAACAGAAGAAACAAAACAAAAATTAGCCGTACAAATTAATGGAGAAACTGTCTATAATGTTGAAAAAGGAGTCCCTTTTACTTATGGTCTGTCAGCTTTATTACCATGGAATATTAAAGATAAAGATTTCTACCGTGTAACAGATACACCAAATGAAGGAATGCAAGTTTTAATTGAAACAGTTGTGGTCCAAGGTCTTGAAAAAGATAAAGACTATACAATTAAAACAGATAGCACTACAAGAGGGTTTATTATTGAGTTTGATTCAACATCAGAAAAAGTGAGAGCATTAGCTGGAAAAAGAGCTAGTATTTCTTATGATGCTATTTTAACAGAAGATGCTAAAATTGATACAGGAATTAATAACGAAGCTAAAGTAGAACTTGGGACAAATGTTAATGGTGAACCAGGAGAACCAGAAGATCCAACTGATCCACCTGTTGTTGGGCCTAAAGTATATACAGGTGGTAAAAAATTCAAAAAAATTGATGATAAAAGTGGTAAAGTATTAGCAGGAGCTAAATTTAATTTAGTTAAAGTGAATACAGAAGGTAAGATCATTTCATATGCAACTTATCTAAATGGTAAGTATACTTGGAATGAAGCAAAAGATAATGCCACTTCTTTTGAATCAAATGCATCAGGTCAATTTGAAGTAACAGGTTTAGAGTATTCAGAAAAATTACCAACAGGTATTTCTTATGCAGTAGTTGAATATGAAGCACCAAGTGGTTATGCGATACTTGATAAACCAGTTATGTTTGATGTTGTTAAAGATCAATTTGAAACAGAAGTCCTATCTGTAAAAAATATTAAAAAAGGGTTGTTACCATCAACAGGTGGTAATGGTATCTATTTATTCTTAGTAGCAGGTAGTATATTAATGGCTGGTGCAGCAGTATGGTACCGTCGTAGTAAAGTTGAAACAGAGATTTAACGTGATAAAATAAAAAGCTGAAGCCAAAATGTTTCAGCTTTTTTGTTCTTAGGGGAAAAGGTGGGGAGAAAATGACATCAGAAAGAAAAGCTATTATATTAAAATTAGCAATAGTAACGACTTTTGTAGTAGGTGCCTTTACCTTTTTGTATCCATTTGTTGCGAATATTCTTAATGCACAGATTGATCATTACCGAATTGAGCAGTTATCAAAACAAACAGAGCAAGAGGCAGAAAAACAACAGCAGAAAGAAAGAAAACGAGCTGAAGAAATAAAGAATAATCCTACATTAGGGATTCAACTTGAAACAGAGCTATTTGATGAAGTAGAAAAAAGCAGCCCTTTAACTAAAAATGAAATAAGTGAACATCTGATTGGTTCGATTAGTATCCCCAAAATAAATAGTCAATTACCGATTTTTGATGAAACAACTCCTTCTTTTTTACAAGAAGGTATCACGTTACTTCCTGGTTCATCTTATCCAACGGGTGGTAAAAGCAGTCACGCTGTCTTAACAGGACATACAGGATTACCAAGTAAAAAACTATTTACTGATTTAAAGGATTTAGTGATAGGTGATGTGATTTATTTAAAGATAGCAGAAAAGAATTTAGCTTATAAAGTAGATCAAATCAAAACGGTTTTACCTAATCAATTGGATGACTTAAAAATACAAGAAGGCGAGGATTATTTAACGCTAGTTACTTGTACTCCTTATATGGTCAATACGCATCGCTTATTAGTAAGAGGTCACCGAGTACCTGTTGATCAAAAACAAATGAAGCAAAAAGAGCAAGAAATTAATAAGAAAAATAATATTGCATTAGTATTTTATTTGATGTTGCTAATATCTCTAGTGAGTTTATTGTTATACGTGATTTATAGACAGTATATTAATTATCAAATTACGGGAAGACGTTACCGTTTGAAAGTACAAGTACTTTATGATGGAATTAGTGAAGCTAATCAATCTTTTGTATTAGTCGATTCCAAAAAAAATCCTTCGTTAATTGAAACAAAGAGTAATACAAAGGGTGAGATTCGTCTTAAAGGAATAAAGGGTGGTAGATATTTGTTAATACCAAAAGAAGAAAAAGGTAAATCATTAGAAATTATTTGTTTTGTTAAACATTATAAAGATACTTATTTCTCGACTTGTTTGTCCAAAAAAAGCGATAGTCAATGGGAATTGAAAGTTAGTAAGGAGTAGTAAAAAATGAAAAAAATAGTCATAAAAAAATTAGGTTTACTATTAATTTTTTTACTAGGATGTTTAGTTTTTACTTATCCTTTTTATAGTAATGCGGCTAATTACTTCATTGATCAGTACCGTTTAAAAGAATTAGCAAAAAGAGAACAGATAGAAAATTCTCAAAAAGAGAACCAGATGAAGAAGAAAAACAATGCTATAAAAGTGAACGGTTTAGTTGTTCAACATGATCCTTTTGATGCTAGCCAAGTTGATACGACTTCAATTGATTTAAAAGAACATTTAATTGGTTCGGTGAGTATCCCTAAAATAGATGTTTCAATTCCTTTATTTGATACTATTACGAATCAAATATTAGAAAATGGAGCAGGTGTTTTACAAGGAACATCGATGCCAACTGGAGGTAAAGGAACGCATTCTGTTATTTCAGCACATCGTGGTTTAGCAGAAAGACTGCTTTTCAGACATTTAGATCAACTAAAAAAAGAGGATTTTTTCTTAGTTGAATCTGTTGGGGAAACTTTGGCGTATGAAGTGGTTGAAATAAGAACAGTCAAACCTGATGAAACTGACTTTTTAAAACTAGAGCCAGAATCAGACTTAGTCACACTCTTAACGTGTACCCCTTATATGATTAATAGCCATCGATTAATCGTGACGGGTAAGCGAATCCCGGTGACTGATGAGATGAAGAAAAAAGCAAACGCGAGTCAGAAAAAGTTTAAATGGCAGCAAGTAGCAATAATAGTTGGTATTGGACTATTCTTGCTTGGCAGTATTTTTGTAAGTTACCGACTGATTGTTCAATACTTGCTGAGTAAGAAATATTATGATGTCACTTTTTATATTAGTCAAACTAAGAAGTTACCTATTGTAGCAGAAGAGTTTATTATTTACCGAAAAAATAGCAAAAAACCGTTGAAGCGAAACGGACAATTAGTTGTGCTTACTAGTCAAAATGATGGGCAAATCGGAATTGATAAATTACCAGGAGGACAGTATGATTTAGCTTTAAGAAAGAATCCTAAAAAAATATTGGGAACTTTTGGTGTCACTTTATTAAAAGAAAAGAAAATGAAGTGGTTAAAAACTAAAAATAAATCAATTTCTGTTATTCAAAAGAATCATCGAATACGTATAGTATTAACTAAATAAATATAAAATTCACAAACTTAAATTAAATTTTAAAATAATGAAAACATCCAGAAAATTAGGTGAAACTATCTGGATGTTTTTTTTTGTTAAAAAAAAGACCTTTTTTTCGACTAAAATATAAAAATATACTAAAAATTTTGCCTTTTTGTTAAATCTAGTTAATAATCATTCTTTTTATATAACGTTTATTATAATTTATTTTGTGAAATTTAGGAAAAATAAATGAAAGCAATTTGACAATTCATTAAAGTTTAAAAATTACTATTATGTCTCTTTGTTATTTTAAAAACAATGTAAGTTAATCAAAAAAATTTTTTTGATTAGTCTACTTGAAAATTAAAAGGAGGGATAAATAAAAAAACAAAACCAATATTTCTAAAAATTACAGACACCTATATAAAAAGAGATAAAATTTTGAAAAGTGAATTGACTATACTAAGTAGGCATGTAAAAAGCTCTAATACGGGCTTTTTTTGTTGTAGTTGAAAAGGGAAGGGCTTTGCTACTCCATTTAGCTTAGTCAAATTTTTAAAATAAAAGAAAAGGATGAGTTAGAATGAAACAATTTAAAAAATGGTATTCACTTTTTGCGGTAGGAACTATTTTATTTTCTACAGTAATCCAACCTGTTCAAGCAGTTGTCGGAACGATGGCTAGTGAAACGGTAATTAGTGAAGTAAAGGAGACAAGTGAGTCATCGCAATTAGATGATATCTTGGCAACTAGTCAATCGACAGAAGAATTAAATCAGTCTTCTGATAGTAAAGAAAAGATAGAAGAAAGTACAGTATCTTCAGAAAAAGAAGTGACAAAGAATAATGAAGAGAGTCAACCAAAAGCATTAAAAAAACAAGCTACTAAAAAAGAATCTGAAGAAAGAGAACCAATTAACATCAAGGATAAAATGATTTCTCCAGAAAAGTTCTTTACGGGAGCATCAATTGAGGTTTATGACAAAAAAGGTAATTTGCTTGACCATGAAAAAGAATCTATTCCGATAGATGCAACGATCAGACTTGAATATGATTGGGAAATACCTGAAAGATTATTAAGTGAAGAGTTGCTTCAAGCTGGCGATTATTACGAAACGAAACTACCAGGAAAAATGATAATTGAACCTGGGAAATACGATTTGAATGGTAAAGATGATAAAGTTTATGGAACTTATGAAATAACAGCAGATGGAAGAATTCGTTGGGAATTTAATGAGTTAGTGGAAAAAGAACATGATATCTTTGGAACAACAGAGTATGCTAAAAGTTTAAGTAAAGAAATACTTGCAGGAGAACATAAGATATCAACACCTGTTAATGACGAAGTTGAATCAATCATTGTTAATGTTCGTCCTAAAAATGTAAAAGCTATTGAAAAGACATTTGATGGGCTTACAGATAACAAAAAAATTACTTGGCGAGTATCTATTAATAAAACCTTAGATTTACTACAAAATGCAACTGTCTCTGATCCCCTACCAGATGGAACAGAACTAGAGAGTTTAAAAATTTACTCTCAAACACTTAATTTAGATGGAAGTATTGCTTCTATTAGTGAGACGCCTTTAGTAGAAGGAACAGATTATATTCTGGATGGAAGTGTAGTTACCTTTATTGGTAAATATGCTAAAACAAGAGAATCTTTTGAATTAGTCTATGACACTAAAATTTTGGACAGTAAAATTCCTTATGAAGGTGGCTATGTAACGTTCGAAAACACGGCAACATTAAATAACAACAAAGAGGACTATAAGGCAAAAGCCAGTGCAAATCAATATTACAAACAGTTAATTGCTAAGTCTGGTGGTAGAGAAGTATCTTCAGGAAATGGACATATTTATAGTTGGACCATTGATTATAACTCTGGTGAGAAAACACTTAAAAAAGGAAGCTATATAACAGATACTTTAGCAAGCGATGTCTTAGATTACGATAAAGATTCAGTAGAAATTAGGGACTTAAATAATAACAAATTAGCTAAAGAGGATTATGTGGTGACATTTAATGATAAAACCAAACAAATGACTATCACGTTTCCAAATGGTTTAGATAAAGCAGTAACGATTAATTATTTAACAAAAGCTAATATTGTCATAGATGATAATTTATCAAATGAAAAAATTAATTTTAAAAACACCGTTGAAACAGATACAAATATCAAAGATGTCAAAGAGGGTCAAATTAATCGAAATGGTGTAACAAAAGACGTCAGAATAGATTATCGTAATCGTAAGATGAAATGGGATATTACGGTTAATAAATATAGGTATGAATTACGTAATTGGTCTTTAACAGATACGATGACCGATAATTTAACTTTTAATCGAGATAGCTTTAAGCTAAGAGAAGCTGGCAATCAAGAACCATTAAAAGAAGGCGTAGATTACAAATTAACCAATACAGAGCATTCATTTGAGGTAGTATTTTTAGGAGCACGTGCTGAAAAAACAGATAAGACCTATGAAATTTATTATGAAACAGATTTTAAGAGACGTGATGAAAAATTCAACAACAAAGTAGAAACTAGTTGGAAAGATAAAGATGGTAAAACGTACCATAATGATGCTAATAAGGACGTTAAAGTCGATAAAGAATTCGTAGATGACGCTAAAAAAGAAGTCAGCTACAATGCAAAAACTAAAAAAATGAACTGGTCAGTAATTGTTAACTATAACCAAGATACTTTAGAAAATGCCACAATTGTTGATCCTATTATTGGTGATAATCAAAAATTAGTACCAGAAAGTGTTAAAGTTTATGAAGGGCACCTGTATGAAAACGGTAATTTAGCCGGATTAATTAAGGAAGTTCCTAATGTTGCTAAAATAGAAGATGAAAAAATAACTGTTAATCTACCAGAAAAAACCAACAAAGTTTATGTCTTAAAATTTGATACGACTTTAGATGAAACTATAATTGGAAAAGGACGCTACTATAATAAAGCAACCTATAAAAATAAAGACCATGAAGTAGAGGTAGACGCTTCAACTGAAGCGAAAAATGGTGGTGTTTTTGCGACTAAATCAGGGGATCAAAAAGGAGAGTTTGTTAATTGGGATGTAAAAATCAATCCATCTCAATCAACTTTGAAGGACGTAACAATCATTGATACACCGTCTCCTAATCAAATCATTGATGAACAATCGATTAAGATTTTTGGGACCCATGTATCTATTGAAGGAAAAATTACTAAAAATTCAAAAGAAGAGTTAGAACAGGGCAAAGATTATTCTGTTGATTTAAAGAGTAACAATGAAACAGGACAGCAAGTTTTAACGATTAAGTTCTTAAAAGAAATTGATACAGCCTACTATTTAGAGTATCGCTCAGCAATTAATTCAAGTTTAAAAAATGATACGGTATCAAATAAGTTAGCTATAAAAGGTGAAAACGAACAAGTTATTTCAGAAGAAATTAGTTCTGAAAAAGAAGTTGTTGTAACAGGTGGAACGGCTGAAGGATCTAGTGCATCAGTAACAATTGTTAAAGTTGATAAAAATTCAAAAGATGAAAAACCTTTAGCAGGAGCTAAATTTGAATTATGGTCAGAATCGAATGGTCAGAAAAAACGTCTAGTTCGTTCAGGAGAAACAAATGAAAAAGGTGAACTTAGATTTGGTAATTTGAGAGCGAAATCTAATTATCTGCTTTTCGAAACACAAGCACCAGAAGGATTTACTGTTAGCAAAGAATTGCAACAAGGAAAAGTGGTTCAATTTGAAAAAGATACGGCTACAAAGAGTTTTGAAAAACTAGTTGTAAAAAATGATATTCCACGAATTGCTTTCAAAAAAATAGATAGTCAAACGAAAAAAGGAATTGCAGGAGCAACTTTTGCGATTATGAATCAAGATAATCGTTTTTACAATGGTTTAGATAGTCGTTATGCGGTTAAGTGGGTAGATAGTGAAATACAAATGTCAAAAGAAGTGAAACAACAGTTAACTTCTGATAATACTGGAGTTGTTAAAGTCACAGGTCTACCAGTTGGTAATTACAACATTAGAGAGTTAACGCCACCAGATGGTTACGAAGTGAAACAACAAGATGTTCCTTTTGAAGTTATTAGTGACTCTGGTGTTATCGAACTCAAATCAAGTATTCCAAATATTGAAAATGAAAAAATAGAGTATTTAGATATTCCAGTAAAAAAAATCTGGGAAGATGATCAAAACAGAGATGGTAAACGTCCTGATTTTATCAACGTGACATTACTAGAAAATGGTAAGGAAACAGATAAAACATTAACCTTATTAGAAGCGAATCAATGGCAAGACAGTTTTAAAGGTTTGAGAAAACACAATGAGAAAAAAGAATTAATTAATTATTCAATCAAAGAATCTCTTGTACCAGCTTATGAAAAACCAGAGATTGTTTCTAAGAATGGTGGTTATGAAATTGTTAATAAATACACACCTAAGACAACCCAAGTTAAGGGTAAGAAAATTTGGGAAGACGATCAAAACAGAGACCATAAACGTCCAGAAAAAATAGAAGTTAACCTTTGGGCTGATGGTAAAAAAATTGATTCAAAAGAAACATCAGCTGATCAAAATTGGGAATACACTTTCCAAAAATTGGCTAAGTACGACCAAGGGGAAGAAATTAAATATACTGTAACAGAGACAGCAGTACCTGGGTATAGTGTTGAAATTAATGGTTTTGATATAACAAACCGCTATACACCTGAAAAAACAAATGTAACAGCTGTGAAAAATTGGGAAGATAAGAATGATCAAGATGGTATTCGATTAAATAGTATTCATGTTCAACTTTACGGAGATAACGAAAAAGTTGGCGAAGAAGAAGTTTTATCTAAGTCAAATGATTGGAAGAAACAATGGAATAATTTACCCCTTAAAAAGAATGGGAAAGTTATTTCATATACTGTAAAAGAAGTAACAGAACTACCTAAAGGCTACGCCTCTTCTACAGAAGAAGTTTCTAAAGGTAATTTTGAGATTACTAATACATACGTACCGGAAACAACATCGGTTGAGGGAAGAAAAATTTGGAAAGATAACGATAATCAAGACGGTAAACGTGCGTCATCGATAAAAGTTAACTTAAGAGCAAATGGTAAAACCATTCAATCAAAAGAAGTTTCAAAAAGTGATGACTGGAAATATTCATTTGAAAATTTACCTAAATTTGAGCAGGGAAAACCAATCAGTTACACCATTTCAGAAGAACAAATTTCAGACTATCAAGCAAGTCAAGATGGGTATGATACTATCAACACTCACACACCAGGCAAAGTAAGTGTTCCTGTTGTAAAGGTATGGGAAGATAAGAATAACCAAGATGGCAAACGCCCAGGTTTTGTATCAGTTCAGTTGTGGAAAGATGGGAAGGATACAGGGAAATCTCTTGTATTAAACGAAACTAATCATTGGCAAGGAAGTTTTGATAACTTAGATGAATATCAAAATGGACAGTTAATCGATTATCAAGTGAAAGAAAAAGCTGTTTTAGGTTATGAAAGTTTAGTGACAGGAGATAGAAAAACATCTTTTGTTGTAACAAATGTTCATACACCAGAAACAACGAAAGTATCAGGAACTAAAAACTGGGAAGATAAAGACAACCAAGATGGCAAACGCCCAGCTTCAATTACAGTTAAACTTTACGCTGATGGTAAGTATGTAAAAGAAGAAAAGGTATCAGAGAAAACTAAATGGAGTTACACTTTTGATCAATTACCAAAATACGATAAAGGTGAAGCAATCAACTATACAGTTGTGGAACATCAAGTCCCTGAGTATCAGGCAACGTATCAAGGAAATAATATTCTAAATACTCATACACCAGATAAAGTAAGTGTTCCAGTCATTAAAGTTTGGGAAGATAACAATAATCAAGATGGTAAACGTCCAAGTTTCGTGACAGTTCGTTTACTTGCGAATGGGAAGGAAACAAAAGAAAAATTAGTATTAAGCCAAGGAACAAACTGGCAAGGAAGTTTCGCTAATTTAGATGAGTACGAAGATGGAAAATTAATTGATTATACAATTAAAGAAGAGACAGTTCCAGCGTATGAAAGTAGTGTTAGCGGCTCTTCAAAAGATAGTTATATTTTGACGAATAGTCATGAACCAGAAACAACGCAAGTATCAGGAACTAAAAACTGGGAAGATAAAGACAACCAAGATGGTAAGCGTCCAACTTCAATTACAGTTAAACTTTACGCTGATGGAAAATTTGTTAAGGAAACAAAAGTAACAGCCGATACAAATTGGACTTATCAATTTAAAGAGTTACCTAAATTTAAAGAAGGCAAACCTATTGACTATACGGTAACAGAAGAAAAAGTCCCTGGTTACCAAACAAAAATTAAAGGTTTTGATTTGGTCAACACGTATACACCAGGTAAAGTAAATATTCCAGTGAAAAAAGTCTGGGAGGATGCACATAACCAAGATGGTATTAGGCCAACTTCTGTAGAAGTAGCTTTAGTTGCTGATGGAAAAGTAACAGATAAAAAAGTGAAACTGAATGAGGAAACAAACTGGCAAGGAAGTTTTGATGACTTGGATGAGTATCAAAAAGGTAAACTAATTCATTACACTGTTCAAGAAGTTAACACAAAAGAAGGATATCAAGCTACAGTGGTTGAGACAACTAAAGGTAACTTCACAATTGTTAACAACCATCAACCAGCAGTGACTTCTGTTAAAGGAGTTAAAAACTGGGAAGATAAAGATAATCAAGATGGTAAACGTCCAGATAAAGTGACAATTCGCTTATATGGAAATGGAGAAGAAAAAGCAGCAAAAACAATTTCCAAAGAGCAAAATTGGGCTTATGAATTTACTGATTTACCAGCTTTTGAAAAAGGACAACCTGTTAATTACACCGTAACAGAAGATCAGGTATCTGATTATCAAGCTGGTTACACAGGATTTGATGTGACTAACAGTTATACACCTGGAAAAATAAGTATACCAGTAACAAAAATTTGGCATGATCAAGATAATCAAGATGGTATCAGACCTGAAAAAGTAACCATTAAACTATTAGCCAATGGACAAGAAACAACTCAAAAAATAGAGTTAAGTGCTAAAAATAATTGGCAAGATTTCTTTACTGATTTAGCTGAATATGAAAAAGGTAAACGGATTGAGTATACTGTAGAAGAAGAAGCTGTATCAGGATATGAGAGTGTTCTAACAGGTTCAACAGAAAAAGGATATACAGTAGCTAACACTCACATACCAGAAACAACACAGATTAAAGGTAGTAAAACGTGGAAAGATAAAGATAATCAAGATGGCAAGCGTCCAACCGAGATTACATTAAACTTATTAGCTAATGGTAAAAAAGTTGATGAGATAATTGTTGATAAAGCCTCTAATTGGAAATATCAAGTACGTGACTTACCTAAGTTTGAAAAAGGTGAAAAAATCCGTTATAACGTACAAGAACAACGAGTAAAAAATTATTCTGCAACAGTGAATGGTTTTGATGTGACTAATCATTATACACCAGGTAAAACAGCTATTGATGTTGTTAAAACATGGCAAGATAGCAATGATCAAAATAAATTAAGACCAAATGAAATCATTGTTGAGTTATTTGCAGATGGTAAGAAGACAGATAAAGAATTGATTTTAACAGAAGAAACAAATTGGCAAGGAGCCTTCTCTGATTTAGATATCTATAAAAATGGAAAACCAATTAAGTATACAATTAAGGAAGTTTCTATTTTAGGATATGAAGGAACAATCAAAGGAGATGCTGAAACAGGTTTCTCAATTACTAATACACTTAGAACAAGTTCAAATCATTCTTCTAGATTACCAAAAACAGGTGGCAAAACACCATCTACATCTTATGGTGTGACGAATACTAAGACAAGTAAGGGAAGACTTCCTCGAACAGGAGAAAGCCAAAATACCAATTTAATGGGACTTGGATTATTATTATTAACACTAGTAGCATTAAGAAAATCATTTAAACGAAAAGAATTAGCTGAATAGGTTGATTAAGATATCGGTTAGATAAGAAAAAAAGGTTAGCTTAAAGTAGAAGACTTTAGGCTAACCTTTTTGCATACAAAAAAACCACTAGCTCAGGCTAGTGGTAAAAAGGAGTTGTTTATTTACTTTGGAGGAGTAAATAAATGAAAAAGTTTGTTAGGGTTGTTTGTTTTGTTGGTATGCTTATATATTAGTCTGAAAATGTGATAAAAGTGTGACTAAATTATTCTAAAAAAAAGAAAAATCAATTAAGAAAATGATTAAATCAAGGAAAATCAACCTAAATAAGGAGTTATCAACAAAAACTGTGGACAAGTGTGGATAACTCTTGAAAAGAGATGCAATTAACAATGGAAAAGTCAACAAGAACAGAGGTTTGTTTTTGAGTAGTATTTTGCTAATGTGTTGCCAGATAAAGGTTTTTAGAGTGTTATTAGAGAGAAAATTATTTTTGAAAAAAGAAAAAAATACAAGAAAGGTAGTAAAAAAAATAGATAAAAAGAAGTGGATAAATTTTTTGTAAAAGTAGAAATGTGGGTAAAATAAAGAAAAAATGTGGATAAGTCTGTGGACAATGTGTATAACCTTGTGGAAAGCACTTGTACCAAGGTGGATAAATGTGCAGAACTTTTTGTGGACAACTATTAATTATCCACAATGGAAAAGAGAATAAATCTATTGATTTGGAGATGATATAATAGTGAAAAGAGGTGCTTAACATGTACACAATAGGAGAACTTTCAAAATTTACAAAGACAACAATCAAAACATTGAGGTATTATGATGAAATTGATTTACTTACGCCAACATTTATCGATCCTAAAACAGGCTTTAGATATTATGACTATATAAAATTTTCAGAACTAGAAAAAATTAATTACTTAAAAGATTTAGGCTTCTCATTAAAAAAAATTAAGGAATTAATAGATAATCCACACCTAATAGAGATGAACTTAATAGAAAAGCAAAATGATTTGATGAAAGAAAGAGAGTTAATAGATTTAAAAATTGAACAACTAAAAACAATAAAAAAATTAAATCAATATTTGCCAGAAAAAGATTATTACTGTAGCGGAACCAAAATAAATTATTATAAAGAAAGAGAATTTGTTTTTATCAAAAAAAGGATAAACATTAATGAAATTGATTCATTAGTAGAAGAGTTAATGTCACTGATTTTTACGTATCAATTAAAAGTAAAAGGAAATTTGATTGGTTATTTTAGTGATAAGAGCAAGATTGGCAAACAGGAAGTTCAGTTAATGTTTGAATTGGATAGTGTTGAAGGAGTTTCTAATGAATTGATATTTAGAATCCCTGAAGGAAGCTATCTGTCGATGAATTTTATAGGATTGTATTCTTATTTACCTTACGCTTATGAAAAATTAGCTAGGGATTTATCAGAAAAAGATGAATTAATGTTTTTTGAAGAATACACAGATGGATTAGTACCAGATAATTTAAATCAAAAAACTTATAAAGTGAAACCTAAAAAGGAAAAAGATCCACGTAAATTTGTAACAACTATTTTTGTAAAATATAACTAGACTCTCCCCTACAGGAGCTATTAAAGTAGGATTATAGGAGTGTGATAGAGATGGATTTAGGAACATTTTCAAATTTAAGTGGAAATTATAAAGAGATTGGTTTACAGGAGGTGAAAGAATTTAGTAATATTCCTGAAGCTGAATCAATTATATTCTCTGATGCAATGTATTATGTAGCAAAAATAAATGAAACAATAAAACAGATAGAAACATATTATCCAGAATTACTGGAAGAATTAATAGAAGTCGCTAAAGAGTTTCATCGTCCAGTAGAACAATTAAGATTTGTACAAGATAGTTATTTATTTGGTGGGGGCTGTAGTTTAGGAGCATTGAAACCAGAAAGTAATGTAGATGGAAAAATGTATTTATTTAGAACTTATGACATGGACCCGATGATCACTGAAATGCGTTTGTGCTCAACTTCTCCACGTAATTTTTATAATCACACAGGGTTTTCTTCCCATTATTTTGGTAGAAGTGATGGGATGAATGAACATGGTTTATGTGTTATGTTTGCTTCGTGCGGGATGCCTGTTGGTAATTATCCAGGAATGCAGAAACCTCAAGTATCAGGTTTTAATTTTATGGTTGTTGTTAGATTATTTTTAGAAAAATGTCGAACAATAAAAGAAGTGATAGATCTGTTTCTACAAATTCCGATTGCATCAAATGTTAATTTGCTAGTTGCTGATGGTAATAATGAGATTGCTATTTTAGAAACGTTGAATGGGATTAAAGAATATTCAATTATTGATGATAATCATGCTTTTCTTACAAATCATGCTGTGTTGGAAGAAATAAAAAAACAGGAAAAATACTCTCTGAATCAATCAAAAGTTAGAGAAAATAAAATGAAAGAATTTTTTTGTAATCCAACATTAAACTCAAAAGAATCAATTAATCAGATGATTCAGAAGGAATATCCTGACGGAATTACTTCTTTAAATTATAAAGAAAGCTTTGGAACTGTGTATTCTGTTATTTTCAATGTGACAGATAAAACACTTAATTATTCTTTTGGGTCTTCCAAGCATAACTCAATGTTTCAAATAAAAGTTGGTGAAGTTGCTGAGCATATGGCTGTTCCGGTGAATTTACCAAATAAAAGTTACGGTAAAGAGTTTTGGCGTGTAAATTAAACTTGCTATTTATAATCTGAAAGAAACAAAATTTTTTCTTGATTTTGTTTCTTTTTTATGTAAATTTTCAAAATAAATGTTATTTAATTTTTCTAAAAACGAACTAAATATGTAACGGAAATAACCGATATAAATATTGAAAGGAAGGGATGTTGCGAATGAATTTTCAATTTAAACGATTAGCATCAGAAATTGTTAGTACGGTTATTCCAATCGTTGTCTTATTACTTATTATTATATCGGGCACCGGCTACTTTTTCTCAAAATCTATGGTCGAACATGAAATTAACAAGGGTATGGACTTAGTTGTTAGCGATTCCACGACTACAATCAATAATATGCTAATAGTTCAAGAATCTATTGCTAAATCAACAGCAAAAATGATTGAAGAAAACAGTCAGAAAATGACGGAAAAAGAGTATCAAACTTTATTAACAAAACAAGTATCGCATCAACCTGAAACTTTTGCGATGGGAGTTTGGTTTGAACCAGCTGATTACCAGGCCCACAAAAATCTAGCTCCGTATGTTTTTAAAGGATCGGATGGCGTTCAATTCAATCGGAATTATCAGGAAGAAAAATCAACAAATTGGGAAACAGAATGGTATCAACTTGGAAAAAGTAAAAAAGAAGGCGGTTGGACAGCTCCTTATTTGGATAAAACGGCAAATAAATCAATGGTAACTTTTGCTTATCCAATGTACAAAAATGAGAGTGAACTTCTTGGGGTTATTACTGTAGATGTGGATCTTTCGAGTATTCAAAAATTAGTAAGTGATATGAAAATTGATTACAAAGGAAAAGCTGTTTTAGTTGCGAAAGATGGTACTTATCTAGGTGGAGTCAATAATGAGAAATTATTAGTATCAAAAATTAGTGATGAAAAAGATGCTTCTTATGTTGAACAAGTATCTAAAATGTTGACGAAAAACAAAGGAACAGCAAAATTTAATAAAAATAGTAAAGAGTATGATTTTTACTTTGATAGTATTGAGGGCGCTGACTGGAAGTTAGGTATTAGTGTTGAAAATCGCTTGTTAGCGGAAAAACCTCGTCAGTTATTGATTCTATTTTGTACGGTCAGTATAGTAGGAATAATTATTGTGTCTCTATTAATTATGTCATTCTCAAAAAGAATCACTAAAGTCCTTAAACATTATAGCCAAACAGTTCATCAATTCTCTGAAGGAAACTTAAATAATAGTTTTGAAGGAGATGTCTTCGTTCGTAAAGATGAATTAGGGGCAATAGGAGATTCTATTAAAGTAGCTCAGAGTGAGTTACATAATATTGTTTCAAGTTTCCAAACAACCGCTTCTAAAGTAGGAGATGATTCTCAGAACTTATCTGCTTTTTCTGAAGAGTTAGCAGCAACTTCTGAGACGGTAGCGCAATCTGCTAGTGATATTGCCATAGATATTGGCGAGCAATACCAAAAATTAGCTAACACAGAAAAAACAGTGGTTGATTTTAGCAAAAAAGTTAACAGAATGACTACCGTTATTGGCGAGTTAAAAGATGAATCACAATTAATTAATGACCGCTCTATGGCAAGCCAAGAAGATATTAAGCAACTTGTTTTATCTTCTGAAGCACTTGATTTATCAGTGAAGGAATTAATTAAGCGTGCAGCAATTGTTGGTGAGTATATTCATAAAGTTGATAACATGGCAGTATTAATTAATAACATTTCTGAACAAACTAACTTGTTAGCCTTAAATGCGGCTATTGAAGCAGCGAGAGCTGGAGAAGCTGGTAAAGGATTTTCTGTGGTAGCAGAAGAGATTCGAAAACTAGCTGAACAAAGTAATCGTTCAGCAGGAGATATCCAAGAGATTCTTCAAACGATTTTAGAAGAAAATAACCTAATGTTAGGTGCCACTCAAAGTGTTGAACAAGAAATTGTAACTCAAAGTTCTCATATTTCAACAACCTTATCTACTTTTGATATTATTCTTTCGTCTGTCGGGAATGTGGACAGAAAAATTGTTACCACGACAGATTTAGCGACGACGGTCAGCTCAGATATTGAAGTAGTCAATCAAGATGTTCTAGGGATTAAGTTACTTTCAGAAAAATTATCTGAAACATCCGAAGAGATTGCGGCTTCAGCTGAAGAGATGTCAGCGTCAACAGAAGAAGTTTCCTCAGCGGCTATTCGATTAAGTGAGTTAACTGTCACAATGAATGGGAAATTAACGTATTTTAAATTATGATGAAGAAACTGAGCAAGTAGAGAAATCTGCTTGCTTTTTTTGGCAATAAAAAAACCACTAGACATCTCTAGTGGTTAAAAAAAGGAGTTGTTTATTTACTTTGGAGGAGTAAATAAAATGAAAAAGTTTGTTAGGGTTTGTTTTGTTGGTATGCTTATATAATAGCTTCTAAATGTGAAGATTTTTTGATAAGCCTTTTTTCTTTTTATGAAAATTATATGATATAACTAAATTATCCGAGTAGTAACATACCAATAAGCATTGGTAAGATTCCTTTTAAAGCAAATTCTTTAAAAGGTTTTATTTGAAAGGTGTCAATTTGAACGCGAGTATTTCCTAAAAGCTTCGTTTGATTGATATCAAATTCTTTTTCTTGAAATACGTACTGTTGGCATTCTGGGCAAGAAAATTTATATTGTGTGGTTTGACGAAAGGGTGTTTGAACACTCTTTTTAATGGCACCAGATAGTTTTTTCTTTGCTTCACCCCCATTAATAGTATACTCTTTTTGGCAAGAGGTACATTTAAATCGATTTTTTGTTGATTCTGAAAAAGTAATTT
Organism: Vagococcus carniphilus; assembly: GCF_014397115.1. Classification (NCBI taxonomy): domain Bacteria; kingdom Bacillati; phylum Bacillota; class Bacilli; order Lactobacillales; family Enterococcaceae; genus Vagococcus; species Vagococcus carniphilus. The sequence continues at coordinate 58,659 of NZ_CP060720.1, read as the reverse complement.
TTTTATTAGATTGATACCATTTAATCCCTTGGTAAAAGAAATTGATAGCTAGAAGAAATAAGATAATTTTTCGAATAAAAAAGAAATAGTAACTAAACATATTGAACCTCCGTGGCTTATTAGTTATCTATATTGTAAAATAAAATGACTGACTAATCTAGATGATAAAAAATGTTTTAAAATAAAAATAGTAAAGGAGTATTATAATGAAATCTGAACATATTTATTTAAGACCACTATTAGTGTCTGACGCGGCTATTTATAAAAAAAGTATGGACGATAAAGAAATAATGCTGATGACTGGAACGAAAGCCCAATATTCTATTGAGCAAATTGAAACTCATATTAAAGCAATTATCAATGATGAAACTAGGGAAGACTATGCCATTTGTTTAAATGAAACAAAGGAGATGATTGGTGAATTGTCTATCCTATCTATTGATCAAGATAATAAATCAGCTGGATTTAGGATAGCGTTAAATAATCAAAAGGTTATCGGAAAAGGATTTGGTTCAGAGGCAACAAAATTAGCTATTCAGTACGTATTTGAAGAGTTAAAATTGAATCGATTACAATTAGAAGTCTTTAGTCATAATCCAAGAGGTATACGAGCTTATGAAAAGTGTGGCTTTGTTAGAGAAGGTGTTTTAAGAGAAGCACTTTTTTATGACGGTACTTATTCTGACGAAATTATTATGTCGATTATTAGAAAAGACTATAAAAAATAAATCAATAAAAAGAACAAGCTAATACATTTTCATGTACTGGCTTGTTCTTTTCTCTCATTGATTGTCCTGTTTAATTCTCAATGATTCGTTGTAAAAATTCTTTTGTTCTCTCTTCTGTTGGGTGATTAAAGATTTTATCTGGAGCGCCTTCTTCTGCGACGACTCCTTTATCCATAAAAATGACACGGTCTGAAACTTCTTCAGCAAATTTCATTTCATGAGTCACGATAATCATCGTTAGTCCTGTCTCTGTCAATTCGCGCATAATTTTTAGCACTTCACCAACCATCTCTGGGTCAAGGGCTGACGTAGGTTCGTCAAACAACATAACTTCAGGGTCCATTGAAATGGCACGAGCAATAGCTACCCGTTGTTTTTGTCCACCTGATAATTGAGACGGTTTAGCATGAGCAAATTGTTTCATGCCAACTTTATCTAAGTTTTCAATGGCAATTTTTTCAGCCTCTTCTTTTGAACGGTTTAACACCTTCATTTGGCCAACCATACAGTTGCTTAAAATATCATGATTTTCAAATAAATTAAATTGCTGGAAAACCATTCCAACATGAGTTCTGAATTGAGGTAAATCATAACCTGGTGCTAAAATATTTTCATTTTTATAAAGGATTTCACCGCCTGTTGGCTTTTCAAGTAAGTTAATACAGCGCAAAAGAGTCGATTTACCAGAACCAGAAGGCCCAATAATAGTAACGATTTCTCCTTTTTCAATGCCAACATGAACATCTTTTAACACATTGTTGTCTCCGTAACTTTTTTGTAAATGATTAATTTCAATGAAAGAAGCCATTAGCGTTCATCCTTTCTTTCTAATTTTGCAGTTTGCATTTGATTAGCATATGGTGCGTAACTACCATCGCCGTCTAATCTTTTTTCTAGATAGCGTAAAATTCTTGTGACTGTAAAGGTCATTACAAAGTAGATAACACATGTAATAGTGAATGTTTCAAAGAATCTAAAGTTAGCACCTGCAGCAGTTTTTGATGCAAAGAACAACTCAGAAACCGCGATAACATTTAAAACAGATGTATCTTTGATATTAATAACAAACTCATTACCAATAGCTGGAAGAGTATTTCTAAAAACTTGAGGAATAACAACGTTGGTCATTGTTTGCCAGTGAGTCATTCCGATAGCTGAAGCAGCTTCAAATTGCCCTTTATCAACGGAGAAGATCCCACCACGCACAATCTCAGTCATGTAAGCTCCTGTGTTGATTGAAACAATGATTAAAGCAGCTGTTAAAGGATTCATATCAATTCCATATAATTGAGATGAACCGTAGAAGATAACCATTGATTGAACGATCATCGGAGTTCCTCTAAAGATCTCAATATAAACTGAGAAAATACCATTTAACAGATTATAAGCCATACGAAGTCCTGTTTTTTCAGGTGTTGGAATGGTTCTGTAAATCCCGATTCCTAAACCAATCGTTGTTCCGACAACTGTTCCGACTAAAGCAATTAAAAGAGTTGTTCCAGCTCCGCGTAAGAACATTTTCCAATTATCTTTAGCGATATTTTTAACCCAGATATACCAAGGTTGATCTTCTTTAACATCAGGTTGTTGATTGATTGCGTGATCCATAATCTCGTCACGCTCTTTTTGAGAAATGCCAGCTAGAGTTTCATTTACTTTAGCTAAGTCTGGTGATTTCTTTTTCATACCAATCGCAATCGCATTATCAGCTTCTGATGTTTGAAAGCCATTTTCTTTATCAAAACGAATCATTTTAAAATTAGGATTTAATTTTTCAGCTGTGATTCCTTCAGGCACTTCTGTGACATAGCCATCAATTTTTCCAGATTCTAAAGCAACACGCATAGCTGAAAAATCACTCATAGCAGTTTGCTTAGCAACATCTGGTATTTGGTCAATAACATTGTAGTGTAGCGTGTTTAATTGTGCGGTAATTTTAGCGTCTTTAAAATCTGCTAGGGAAGTAGCTTTACTAAAAGAACCATCTTTTTTAACAAGCATTGTTAATTGTGAACTGTAGTAGTAATCAGAAAAATCCAAAGTTCTTTTACGTTCTTCTGTTGGTGACATCCCAGCAATAATAGCATCAGCTTTTCCTGATGTTACAGCAGGTGGTAAACCATCCCAATCTGTTTTAAAAATAACTAATTCTTTTCCTAATCCATCAGCAATTTTTTTGGCAATTTCAACATCGTAACCACCAGCAAATTCTTTCGAGCCCTTAATAGGAACAGCTCCGTTACTGTCATCTTGCTGCGTCCAGTTGAAGGGTGGGTAACCAGCTTCCATCCCAACAGTAAAGGTTTCTTTTTCAGCTAGAGCTGTATTTCCAGCAAAAAAGAGACTTATCATAAGTAATGCCAACGAATAAACAATTGTTTGTACTTTATTTCCTTTTTTTAACATATCCATGTTCCTTTCTTATACAAAAAAGAAGCAACCTTATCTAAAGGTTGCTTCATGGATAGTTGATAAATAATAAAACACATAGGTATTTATCAAATCGTAGCGCACCTCAGATTGACTGAGACAGTGCTATAGTTATTCACTATAGCCCCAACATTAAACAGGTAAGGTCCTAATTTAACATTTCGGCGAAAATCCCTCACTATCAACGTCGTCGCATCCTTATGCTCGTTTGATAATCATGATGTTTCGCAACCTCTAGATTCTTTATTCAGCTGTTCTTTTTCTTTCTTGTGTTTCACTATAGCACACCCAAATGGAAAAGTCATGGAAAAATAAAAAGAAATTGACAACTTTTCTTTCATTCTGTTCTTTTTTATGTTAAAAAAGGATAAGAATAATCCATGATACAATAGAAGTAAGAAAAATATAGAGGAGGCCAAAAAAATGAATCAGGAAGCAATTGATTTAATTAAAAAAAGTCAGCGAATCGTTTTTATGACTGGAGCTGGCGTTTCAACGCCTTCAGGGATTCCAGATTATCGTTCTATGACTGGCGTTTATAAGGGAATCGAAAATCCAGAGTATTTGCTTAGTCATACTTGTTTGATGGAAGAACCTGAAAAGTTTTATGATTTTGTGAAACAACTTTATCATGAAGAAGCAATGCCTAATGTTATTCATCAAGGAATGAAAAAGCTTGAAACTGCTCATGATGTTAGTATTATTTCTCAAAATATAGATGGTTTACATGATAAAGCAGGTAGCCAAAAAGTCGTGAATTTCCATGGTAATCTTAATGATTGCTACTGTATGGCTTGTGGGCAAAAGGTTTCCTCAAGTCAATATCTTATCTCTTCTATTCATGAAAATTGCGGTGGAAGAGTAAGACCTAATGTGGTTTTATATGAGGAAGGTTTATCTGAAGAGGGAATTCAATCTTCTGTTCAGTGGCTTGAACAAGCTGATTTAGTTGTTATTGTAGGAACCACTTTTAAAGTATATCCATTTAGTGGATTAATTGATTACAGGAATCCAAAAAGCAAAATATTAGTGATTAATAATGAGCCAATCTATTTACAAGCACCTCATTTATTTGTTCAAGAATCAGCAGAAACATTTTTTAAAGAGTTCGTTTAGCAAAATTAGAAGGAGAAAAAGATGTTAGAGAAAATAAGAGATGAAATTAATCAAATTGATCAAGAAATTGTAAAACTACTTGAAAAACGCTATATCTGTGTGGATGAAGTGGTACGTATTAAAAAAGAGAATAATATACCTGTGCTAGATAATAATAGAGAAAAAGAAGTTCGCGAAAAGATAGCAAATTCAATTGAAAAAACAGAATATAAAGAAGCAATTGTTGAAACGTTTCAACAAATAATGGATGTTTCGAAAGAATATCAGAAAAATAAAAAATAAATTGATTGTATTGGGTAGGAAAAGAATATAGACACAAATACAAAAAAAGTGATTTAAAATAATAAGGATTTTCACAAACGACCACTTAAATAACGTTAAATGAAAATCGGTTTTAAAAATAAATTATTAAATTAAGTGCTTTTTTCGAAAAAATGAAGATAAAAAAACAAAGCGATAATTAATCGCTTTGTTTTTTGTCTTTTAAAATAGTGTACAAACCGTATTTTGATATGTTTTTTTATAATTAGAATGATAGATGTTGTTTAACTGTTGTTATTTTAAAAAAATAAAATAAATGTTTCTTTATTAAAAAGTTTAAAAAATAGTTATTTAATTTTTTGTGAAATCGTTTTTAATGGGTGATAATATTATTAAAATAGCGTTTATATAGTTAACTAAAAGTTAGCTTAAGTAGTTTAAATATTTTTATATGTTTTTTAAATAGAACTTAATGCATAAAACTTGTAATAAAAAACAGTTTTTTTTATGATGAGTTCATAAATAGATTATTTTTAATACAAGCAAGGGGGAATTGTTTTGAACGATAAAAATGGATTAAAAAAACGCTATAAAATGTATAAGTCAGGTAAATTTTGGGTGGTAGCAGGGCTATTCTTTTTAGGAACAGGAACTTTAAAAGTAACTGTTGCGAATGCAGAAGGTCTTAATTTAATGGGGAATGATCAAACAGCTATTCATAGTATTTTAAATTATTCAGCTAGTTTAAATCCGTTGGACGCAAAATTGGTAGATAGAAATATGACGATTAGTGACAATCTTAATAATCCACAAACTGCACCAATTGATGAAGATTCAGAGTATTACACAAATAGAGTTTATAAAAATATTGCTGAAACAGAATACTATACAATATCAGTTCCAAGAGAAAAACGTCAGAATGAAGCAGTAAAAAACATGAAAATAATTGAATGGAAAAAAAGTGGTAAAGATTATACAAAAGTTAAAACAACTATTTTAAAACCTGGTGAAAAATATTCAGTAAATGAGAAAGAATTCTCCCTTTTTGCATCAGGTCAGAGATATTACTATCGAACACTAAGTACTGGTGAGAAAGAAACAGCACCAGGAACTGTAAAGATTGCTTATGATTGGTTAACAAAAAATATTACAGAGACACTTCATACAGCCAATGGTTATACTACAGCAAATCCAGCTTCATCAATTGGAGTTCCATTCCCAGGTGAGATAACAACAACTGTAACCTTTAGGGATAATTTGGGACGAAAGGTTAATGACTCATCAGGTAAAGAAATTCCAGATGAAACCTATACTTTACTAAATGGTCAAACGTATCAATATGATGAAAAAGCGTTACTTGATATACCTGGTTATACACTTAAAAAACCAGGAAATATGACGGGAGCTTTACAAGATCCTGATACTAAAGAAGTATCAATTAAATTTGTTTATGAATTTGATAAAGAAGCATATAAAGAAATTAAATTAGCTGATTTAGATAAAGTGATTCAAGAGACGAATGATAAAATAAATGGAGATACAAATTTAACAGAAGCTGAAAAAGGAAAACAACTAAAAGAAGTTGAAGAAGCAGGGAATACAGCTAAAAAAGCTATTGAAGCTGCAGATACAGCTGATAAATTAAATGCAGCATTTGAGACTGGTAAAAAAGATATTGAAAGTAAGTACGTTAAAGGAACACCTTTAGATGAACAAAAAACAAAGGCATTAGCCGATTTAGATAAAGTTATTCAAGGTACTAATAAAAAAATTAATGACGATAACAATTTAACGCAAGTTGAAAAAGATAAGCAATTAAAAGAAGTTGAAGAAGCAGGAAAAGCAGCTGAAGGAGCAATCAATAAAGCCAATACAGCTGATGAGTTGAAAACGGCATTAGATACAGGTAAAGGTATATTGAGGGGAAATATATTGCAGGAACACCTTTAGATGAACAAAAAACAAAAGTATTAGCCGATTTAGATGAAGTTATTAAAGAAACTAATAAAAAAATTAATGACGATAAGAATTTAACGCAAGTTGAAAAAGATAAACAATTAGAAGCTGTTGTTGAAGCAGGAAAAGCAGCTGAACAAGCAATTAACGATTCTAAGACAGCTGATGATTTAAATACTGCACTAGATTCAGGTTCTAAAGAAATTAGAAGTAAGTATCAACAAGGTTCACCATTGGAGGAACAACAAACACAAGCTCTAGAAAATTTAGATAAAGTTGTAAAAGCGACAAAAGAAAAGATTAATGCAGACGATAACTTAACTAAGGCTCAAAAAGAAGAACAATTGACAACAGTCGATAATGCTTCAGATACTGCTAAGAAAGCAATCAACGAATCTAAGACAGCTGATGAGTTAAAACTTGCTCTAGAGAATGGTACAAAAGATATTGAAAGTAAATATCACCCAGGAGCACCTTTAGATGAGCAAAAAACGACAGCTTTAGTGGATTTAGATAAGGTTATTACAGATACAAAAGAGAAAATAAATGGTGACACTAATTTAACTGAAACTGAAAAGAAAGAACAGTTAAAAGAAGTCGATGATGCTGCTGCAGTGGCTAAAAAAGAAATATCAGATGCAACAAATGCAGAAAATTTATCTAAAGCATTGGAAAAAGGAACGAAAGATATTGAAAGTAAATATCACCCAGGAACACCTTTAGATAAGCAAAAAGAAAAAGCATTAACTGATTTAGAAAAAGTAATGACTGACACGAAAAAAGCGATTGATGCAGATCCAACTTTAACAAAAGAGGAAAAAGAAGTTCAAAAGAAAGCAGTAAATGAAACAGGCCAATTAACTAAAGATGCTATTAATGGAACAAATACAGCAGATGAGCTTGAAAAAGCTGTCGAAACAGGTACAGCGTCTATTATTAAAGAACATAAACCAGGTGATGGTTTAGACGTGAGAAAAGAAGCGTCTAAAGAGTTAATTGATAAGGCAGTAGCTGAAACGAAAGAAGCTATTAAAAATGATCCAACCTTAACTAAAGAAGAAAAAGAAGTTCAAACTAAGTTAGCTGAAGAAGCAGGTGAAACAGCTAAAGAGGTAATTAATAAAGCTGAAAACGCAGATCAAATCAATCAAGAAACTGCAAAAGGTATCGAAATAGTTAATAATCAACATAAATCAGGTGATAGCTTAGACCTACGTAAAGAAGAAGCTAAAAAAGCAATTGACGAAGAGGCAAAACTCATCAAAGAAAAAATTGCTAATGAACCAACATTGACAAAAGAAGAGAAAGAAATTCAAAGTAACAAAGTTGATGAAGAAGCATCAAAAGCAAAAGAGTCAATTGATGAAGCAACAACAGCAGATAGTGTAGATGAAGCTAAAGGAAAAGGTATTGAATTAATTGATAAACAGTACCAACCAGGCACTTCATTAGATGTAAGAAAAGAAGCAGCTAAAGATGCAATTGATGAAGAAGCGAAACTTATTAAAGAAAAAATTGCTAACGAACCAACACTGACAAAAGAAGAAAAAGAAATTCAAAGTAATAAAGTTGATGAAGAAGCATCAAAAGCAAAAGAAACAATTGATGAAGCAACAACAGCAGACAGTGTGGATGAAGCTAAAGGAAAAGGTATTGAATTAATCGATAACCAGTACCAACCAGGTAGTTCATTAGACGTTAGAAAAGAAGCAGCAAAAGATGCAATTGATGAAGAAGCAAAAATTGTTAAAGAAAAAATTGCTAATGATTCAACATTGACAGCTGAAGAGAAAGAAATCCAAAGTAATAAAGTTGATGGGAAAGCATTAAAAGCAAAAGAAACAATAGATGCAGCAACAACAGCAGATAATGTAGATGAAGCTAAAGGAAAAGGCATTGAATTAATTGATAAACAGTACCAACCAGGAAGCTCACTAGATGTTAGAAAAGATTCAGCAAAAGAAGCGATTGACGCGGAAGCAGCTAAAATTAAAGAACGCATTAATAATGATCCAACTTTAACTGCTGAAGAAAAAGCAATCCAAAGTGGTGGAGTTGACCAAGAAGTTGTAAACGCTAAGGATGCAATAGATGCAGCAACAACAGCAGACGGTGTAGATGAAGCTAAAGGCAAAGGTATTGAATTGATTGACAAGCAACACCAATCAGGTAATTCATTAGACACGAGAAAAGACTCAGCAAAAGAAGCAATTGATGCAGAAGCAGCTAAAATTAAAGAACGTATTAATAATGATCCAACTTTAACTGCTGAAGAAAAAACAGCTCAAAGTGGTGGAGTTGATCAAGAAGCGACAAATGCTAAAAGTGCAATAGACGCAGCAACAACAGCAGATGGAGTGGATGAAGCTAAAGGCAAAGGTATTGAGTTGATTAATAATCAATATCAACCAGGTGTTTCAATTGACTCTCGTAAAGAAGCAGCTAAAAAAGCGATTGATCAAGAAGCTAATTTAATCAAAGAACGTATTAATAATGATCCAACCTTAACAAATGAAGAAAAAGCTAGCCAAAGTAGTAATGCTGATGCCGAAGCAGTAAAAGCAAAAGAGTCAATTGATGCAGCGGTAGATGCAAATGGCGTAGATTCATCTAAGGGTCAAGGAATTACAAATATCGACAATCAGTATCAAACAAGTCAACCGTTGGAAGAAAGAAAAGAAGCAGCTAAAGCTGGAATTGATGAAGCAACTCAATCAGCAAAAGAACGTATTGCTAATGATTTGACGTTGACAGATGAAGAAAAAGCAACACAAAGTGCTGGAGTAGATGCCGAAGCAGCAAAAGCTAAGGAAGCGATAGATGCAGCAGTAGATGCAAGTGGTGTAGACTCATCTAAGGGTCAAGGAGTTACAAACATCGATAACAACTACCAACCAGGAACAGCATTGAATGAACGAAAAGAGTTGGCAAAAGCAGATATTGATGAAGCAGCTCAAGCAACAAAAGAAAAAATCAATAATGATCCAACACTAACAGATGAAGAAAAAGCAACACAAAGTGCTGGAGTAGACGAAGCAGCGACTAAAGCTAAGGAAACAATAGATGCAGCAGTAGATGCAAATGGTGTAGATCGTGCTAAAGGTGAAGGGATTACAAACATTGATAAAAACTATCAACCAGGTACACCTTTAAACAAGCGTAAAGAATTAGCAAAAGCAGATATTGATGAAGCTGCAAAAGCAACAAAAGAAAAAATTAATAATGATGTGACCCTAACGAATGAAGAAAAAGCAACACAAAGTGCTGGAGTAGATGAAGCCGCAACAAAAGCAAAAGAAGCAATTGATGCAGCTGAATCAGCAGACGCAGTAGACGCTTCAAAAGGTGAGGGTATTACGAATATTGATAAAGCATACCAACCAGGAAGTGCCTTAGACTTACGTAAAGAAGAAGCTAAAAAAGCAATCGATGCAGCTGCAAAAGCAACAAAAGAAAAAATTAATAACGATGCGACACTAACAAAAGCAGAAAAAGAAAAACAAAGTAATTCAGTAGACACAGAAGCAACAAAAGCTAAAAAAGCAATTGATGTAGCTGAAACAGCAGATGCAGTAGACGCTTCAAAAGGTGAAGGTATTACAAATATTGATAAAGCGTATCAACCAGGAAGTGCCTTAGACTTACGTAAAGAAGACGCTAAAAAAGCAATCGATGAAGCCGCAAAAGTAACAAAAGAAAAAATCAATAATGATGTAACTTTAACAAAAGAAGAAAAGAAAAAACAAAATGATGTAGTGGATGCAGAAGCAACAAAAGCGAAAAAAGCAATCGATGTAGCTAAAACAGCAGACGCAGTAGACGCTTCAAAAGGTGAAGGTATTACAAATATTGATAAAGCGTATCAACCAGGAAGTGCCTTAGACTTACGTAAAGAAGACGCTAAAAAAGCAATCGATGAAGCTGCAAAAGCAACAAAAGAAAAAATTAATAATGATGCGACACTAACGAAAGCAGAAAAAGAAAAACAAAGTGATGCAGTAGATACAGAAGCAACAAAAGCGAAAAAAGCAATCGATGTAGCTAAAACAGCAGACGCAGTAGACGCTTCAAAAGGTGAAGGTATTACGAATATTGATAAAGCGTACCAACCAGGAAGTGCCTTAGACTTACGTAAAGAAGAAGCTAAAAAAGCAATCGATGAAGCTGCAAAAGCAACAAAAGAAAAAATCAATAACGACGTAACTCTAACAAAAGAAGAGAAGAAAAAACAAAATGACGCAGTAGATGCAGAAGCTAAAAAAGCGAAAGCAGCGATCGTTGCGGCAAAAACTCCAGATGAAATTGATCAAGCTAAAGGTCAAGGAATTACAGATGTAAGTAAGCAACATGAATCTGGAAAGGCTATTAACGAACAAAAAGAAATAGCTAAAAATGAACTTGATAAAGTGGCAGAAGCAACAAAAGAGAAAATTAGAAATGATGAAAATCTAACTAACTCTCAAAAAGAAGCACAAATCAAGGCGGTTGACGAAGCATTAGTAAAAGCTAAGATCGAAATCGACAAAGCAACAACAGCAGACGCTATTGTCAAAACTAAATTAGAGTCAATTACTCTAGTTGAAAGTCAATATAAACCAGGTAAAAAAATTACCGGTATTAACACTGGAGGTAAAGGAACTTCATCAGGTGGAGGTTATACATCATCTGGGACTTCAGGTAAAACAGGCTACTCAGCCCTACCTAAAACTGGTAGTGAACAAAATGGTTATTTAGCAGGATTAGTCGGTTTTGTTTTATCAGGTTTAGCATTATTAGGATTTAGAAAAAGACGTGAAACAGAAGAAAAATAAACAATAAAAAGAGAACTGACCTTATAGTCAGTTCTCTTTTTATTTATTGAAAAATTTATTTGATTCTTCAGCAATAGCTTTTGATTGAGTACGGTGTAAATAATGATGCCCTTTAAGTTCAATCATTTTACCATTAGTTACCTGTTTCATTTGTTTTTGATGTTCTGGAACCCAGTCATCGCGACCGTCATTAATTGCAACAAACATTAAAGTAGGTAAGTCTTTAGGTAGTACCATTTTTTTAGTTTTTTGGAAGTTCTCACTTAGTAAATCAAGTTCTTCTTCTAAATTATCACTAATTGAGTTTTTCAAGGTAATCATTCTAACTTGGTCGACATTAGGGTCATCTTCTTTCATCCCTAACCCTTTGGCAGGGTTACTATCAATATAGAGTCTCATGATACCTGATTTTTTTAAGAAGTTGAAAGGAGCCATATTCATACTTTCCATTTTTTGAGTTGGAACACTCGTATCAATACCTAAAAATCCAGTGACGTTTTCATCCTTGTAACGATTTAAATAATTTACACCATACAGTCCAGTAATTGAGTGCCCACCTAAAATGTAATGATCCATATTTAGTTGAGTGATGACTTCATGCATCTCTTCAACGATATTTTCAATAGATCTTTTTCGTTTTGTTTGGCTACTTAAGCCGTATCCAAAAGGTTCAACGACGATTACGTTAAAATCCTTTTCAAGCTTTGTTATAACAGGTAAAAAATCGTAATAAGGTGAAGCTGTTCCGTATCCAGGAAATAGAAGAATATTTTCTTTATTCTTATCTTTTCCACTGCGTACCACGTTTATTTTGCCATCAAATACATCAAGTTGTTCACCATAACTTTCAATTTGCTTGGCCTCTTTTTTTAGTTTACTTTGATTATTTATATAACTACCACCTAAAAATAAACAAACAATAGCAAGTAAACTTCCTAAAATAATTAAACTAATTTTCCAAAATTTCTTCATGTGTCATTGCCTCAATTCCTTCTTTTATTTTTGATAAAACTCGCGAGTCAATTACATCGACACCGATTTGTTTTAAAACGTATTGAGAAGTTTCTAATTTCTGATAGAAGTTATCTAGTGAATTAGAAAACAGGGTTGCGTTATACCAAGTTGTTAATAGAAATAGAATAACTTCTGCTATTAAATCTGGATTTGGGACGTCTAAAGAACCATCCTCATTACCTTCTTTAATAAATGCAGCAATTTCTGGAATAAAAACATCTTGAGTTAATTTTACGTATTTTAAGGATAATAGTGGTTCCTTAGTAAAATTAGGTGAAAAAGGTAAAAACTTTTGAACATCGACGTGAAACATCGCATTTAAAAATAAAGTTTGAATTTTTTCTAAACCTGAAAGTTCCTTATCAGAACGAATACTTTCAATTAGAGCTTCACTTGGCATAAAGTGACGCATTAATTCATCTAAAATAGCTTCTTTCGATGGAAAGTGATGATAAATAGCACCTTTAGATAAACCATTTAATTCAAGTACAATCGATTGAATAGACGTTTTTTGAAATCCTTGTTCTCTAAAAAGCTTGCCGGCAGCTATTAAAATATCTTCTCTTGTTTGATCGCCATCATAGCGTTGTTTTGACATTATTATTCTCCTTCCAACGTGAAACATTCTTCGGTATGTTTTATAATAAAGTAAAATGAAAAAAATGTCAAAAAAAGAAACTTCATTTGAAGTTTCTTTTAAGTGTTATTTTTTAAACCAACGTTTCTTAGCACTATCTTCTGCTTCTTCTTGTGTTTTTTGAGCTTCTTCAATTTCTTCTTCTACAACATCTCGGTCTAAACGTTCAATTTTTCCGTTAAGTTGAGTCAAGGCGATATCATTAATGTGACCTGTATTTGGCTCGTCACAAATGATAATCAATCCCGTTTCACCTTCAGGAATAATAGCTATTGCTTTCTCAAAAATAGACATCGCACTTTTGACTTCTTTAACGTCCTTAGAAGAACCAATCAAACTACCTGTAAACCAGCCTAGTAAGACACCTAGAGGGCCTCCGAGAATCCCGACTAGCATACCAATCATACTGCCTTTAAAGTTTTTATCCGCACCTGTAAAATCAATAAAATCCTTTGGTTCAAGATTATGGTTAGAACGGTGTTCTAAAATTGCCATTTGTTCACCTTTGATATTTCCAGATTGGTGTAATTTCTTTAATTCGGAAAAAGCTTGATAAGATTTACTTTCTTCGTCAAAACTCATAATAATTACTTTTTCATTAGTTGCCATTGTCGTTTCCTCCTTGATGGATGTTTGTCATAAATGATTTATATATTCATCTTACAAGACATAGTTGATAGAAGATTGATAAAAATATGAAGTAATTATAACTATTTTTTTCTTAAAATAAGCCATGATATACAATCTGTGCTGATAATGGCTACTACGATTAGACTAATGAGTAATTTGTTACTACTTCCAACTAATAAAAAATAGAGTAGATAAACAATTCCTGTTAATAAAATAAGAAAGCCAAATACTTGATTGGTAATTTTCCGAGAATTTTTTATCTGAAATAAATAAAGAACTCCTCTAAAACCAAGCATAGGGTAATATTTGGGGACAACAGCTAAGAGAAATAAACCAGCAATAATCATAAAGAGTGAAATCCACATATAGCTTCCTCCTTAATCTAGCTATGTTTTAATTCATTATAAGCTTCTTGAAACATTGGATGAATAACAGGCATTCCTTGATTAAAGGCCCATTCTAGATAGACGAGACAGGCTTGGTTTAAAGAAACTGTTAAAGCTTGTTCCACATCATCTAGAAAAGGTGCTCTATCAGAATGATCCCATTTAACTTTATCTGAGATGAAAATAAGTTTATCTAAGCCAGTTGCCTGAGCTTTTAGTGTTGTATGACAAGCCATAGCAGAAAGCAGCTCCTGGTCAGTCACTAAAAAGATTTTTTCAGCTAGATAAGCAGATAATTTTTGATGAAGCAAAAAAGGGAGTATTTCTTCTGCTTCAACTACATGTAACTTAAGTTCTTTTGCTAGTAAAAGTTGTTTCTCGCTAGGAACAACATTTCCTATATCATGGAGTAAAGCGGCAAAATAGGCTTTTTCTTCATCTATTTGAAATTGAGGAGCTAATCTTTTAGCTTCTGTGGCGACCTCTAATGAATGTTTAGCGATTTTTTCTAAGTCAAAACAATTAAAATAAAAAAACATTTTATCTTCAATAGAAGTTATTTCTTTTGGAAAAGTTATATTGTAATTTTCAATAAGCATATTATCCCTCTTTTTAGAATTTTTTATAAGTTAATCCAGTATTGTTTTACTTGTTTATTACTTTCAGAATCTAGAACAATAGATTCTAAGACTCCTTCATTTGCTTCAATCACTTTGGCAGAAGGTATATTATCCTCATCACAGGTAACTAACACACGTTTTAATCCGTGACCCTCAGCTTTTTTTAGAGCTTCTTTTAAGATGAGTCGCCCATATCCTTTACGCCGTTTAGATGGAGCAACCGAATAACCAATGTGTCCTCCTACTTGTCGTAAACAGTCATTTAATTCAGTTCTGATAGATACTGCTCCTAAAATCTCATGAGTTAAAGTATCATATAAAACATATTGAAAACTAGGAACGAAATTTTTATTAGGTAATGTTTCTTTTGACTCATAGGCTTTTAAATGTTCTAACCAATCGTTAATCTCAGTAAATTTTTCCAAAGAGCTAACACCATGCATGGTATCTCCTGTCTCTTCAAACTCTGTTCGGTATTTTTTAAGAGCATTAGCCATTTCAATAGACGGAAAAACGAGTTTTGTTTTATGAACCATGATAACGCCTCCTTTTAAATGATTGTATCATTAAAAATGTGTTTTTTTAATTGTAAACCCAGATAGACATCCTTAGAATGGATATTAAATACAAGTATCACTAGAAAGAGAGGGATAGAATGAATGGATTTTATAACTTTTATTGGTATTTGTTTCAATTAACATTCGTTTTTGTTTCGTTAACAGGAACAGCCCTATTTCTAGGTGCTAAAAATCACATTAAAGAACAAACTTCGATGAAGAAAACAAGTTTTTTATGGGGTGTAAGTTTCTTAAACATGATGACTTTAATTTTTTTAACCTATATGTATATCTTTTTGAAAAAAGAGTATAAGCTGACGATGGATACCGTTATTATCCTTTTTATTTTATATTTATTGACGTTATTTATTATTCAAACTGTTTTTTTTATCAAGAAGATTAATCAGTCAGAGACAATGATGAAAGAATACCGAGCGCCTGTATTTTTAATTGGTTTTTCAATGTGCCTCCATTTTGTCTCGTTAATCGAAATAAATGAAATAGATAAGCTTAATTATTTGATTGATCCTTTCTATTGGTCATGGTTAATTAGTTTATTTTTAGGTGTCATCGGAAATATCGCTCTAGTTGTTTTAGGTACGGTGGATTTCTTGAGGTTAAAAAAAGAGCGAGTGAATCAATAGAATGATTGGAGAATAGAATAAATGTTAGATTTACGAATAAGAAAAATGGAATTATCTGATATTGAAAAAATAGATAAAGCTTTTACAAATCAGGGGTGGGAAAAAAGAACAGATGTCTTAACGAATTATTTGACTGAGCAAGCAGAAGGGAAGAGAGAGGTTTTAATTGCAGCTGAAAATGAAGAAGTTGTTGGCTATCTAACGATTCTTCCATTGGCAAAAGAAGGACCATTTAAAAATAAATTTCCAGAAATAGTTGATTTTAATGTCTTTACTGCTTTTCAAAATAGAGGAGTAGGACGTTCGCTTTTATCTGTAGCTGAAGCAAGAGTTATGAATGAAACGAATATTTTAACGCTTGGTGTTGGGCTTCATTCAGGGTATGGTGTTGCTCAAAGATTATATGTGAAAATGGGGTATTGTCCTGACGGTTCTGGTGTTTGGTATAATGATAAGCTTTTAAAGCAAGGTGAATCCTGTACGAATGGTGATAACTTAGTTCTTTATTTGATGAAACAATTAGATGAGTAGAAAATACAGCTTAAGTCTTAACACAAGTCCATGCCATAGCCGATGTGGTTATAGCTTTTTTTCTTCTATAATAAGCTTATCAAAATAAATCAGATAAGGAATGAAGATAGATGAAAAAAGTAATTTTAGGATTTGCAATTCTGGGTGTATTGGTAATAGGAACACCGATTATAGGATCAATGGTAACCAAAGGACAAAAACAAACAGATAATAATGATTTACCTCAGCAATTTGACCGATTGAATATTTTAATTAAAAAAGAACCATCTTATGTGGTAACAAATAGTAAAGAAGCAGTAAAACAAGAGCCAGGTGGTTATATGTATCATCAATCTGCTATTAGTGAAAGTGGAGAAAAATATGACTTATCTTATTATGCTGGAGATAAATTAAAAGAAAATGCTATTTTAAAATTAGATACTAAAGGACGTTTTGTAGAAACGTGGGAAGAAGTACAAAAAGATGACGTGCCAACAAACGTTTTAGAAAAATTAATGAATTAAAGAAAAGTAAGTTGTAGTTAAATTATTTTGACTACGACTTCTTTTTTTATTTCTTTAAAGGGTATAATTAAGAAAATAAACCGATAAAGGGAGGTAACTAAGCATGGATTTAAATTATTTAATGAAACAAAATAATTGGCAAAAAGTTATACCTATAGAAAAAGGCTGGTCAGCTGATGAGAAGTATCAAGTGATAACTAAAGAAGGAGAATCTCTTTTATTACGAATTTCTGATAAAAGTAATTGGAAAGAAAAGCAAGAAGAGTTTCAGCGAATACAGCTATTCAATCAATTACCCGATTTGATGTCCCGGGTTATCAAATTAGAAGAAATACCTGATACGGATAACATTTATATGCTACTTAGTTATCTTGAAGGAAATGATTTAGAAAGTGTACTGCCGCTATTAACAGAAGAGAATCAATATGATTTAGGAATAGAAGCGGGGAAGATTTTGAAGGAGTTTCATCAGATTGACATTGAGGTAGATGAAGCAATGATTTTAAAAAAATTACAAGATAAAAAAATACATCAATTAAACCGTTTTTTAAATAGCCAATATGCCAGTTTGCCTCAAGTCGAGATATTAGAAAAATATGTTAGAGAAAATAGTTATCAAATTTTACAACAATCGGTTTCCCTGCAGCATGGTGACTTTCACGCTGGAAATTTAATCTATACAAATAATAAAAAAGTCGGGGTAATTGATTTTAATCGAAGTGACATAGGAGATCCTTACGAAGAATTTTATAAGTTGCAAATGTTTGGAAAAGAGAGCAGTTTGCTATTTGTTAAAGGAATTATAATGGGCTATTTTGAGAATGACGTTCCAGAGAGTTTTTGGCGTATGCAAAAATTCTATGTGCTCCATACGAGTTTATTTTCCATAACCTGGGCAGAAAATTTCTTTAAAGAAGACGTCGAGAAGATGATTGAGAGAATGTACCAAAATTTAGCTGATTATGATGATGGTAGAAGATTAATTCCTAAGTGGTGGGAATAAAAAAAGAGAAATGCTCAAAGCATTTCTCTAAGATATATCATTAAAAGACAACAACCGGAACTCCGACTTCAATCATATCAAATAATTTAGCACAAACTGAAGGTGGTGTGTTGATACAACCATGAGATCCAACTGTTTGGAAAGAATTACCGCCATATGCACCATCATTTTGCCAAGGTGAATCGTGAATTCCAACACCTGTCCAATCGATTGGCATCCAGTAATCAACTGGACTTGCATAATCTTCACCACGTAAAATTTCATTTCGTTTCTTATTCCATACATAGAAAACTCCAGGTGGAGTAGGTGTACTTGGTTTACCAGTAATAACTGGTGTTTCTAATGCGACTTGACCATCTTTGTAGTACCACATATGTTGGTTTTGTAAATCAACTTCAATATATGAATTACCAATTAAAGAAGAAGCTGGTGTACCACTTCCTTGGAAAGCAGGAACACGACCACTAAAGTCTTCGCCTTTTAGAATTTGTTCAGTTAATTGAGCGACTTCTGTATCTGTCGCAATTGTCCAACTTAAAGCACCAGCAGGCACTGAAACTTCGCCTCGTTTTGTACTTTTGAATTTAGAAGGATTCGTACTTGTGTTATAAGTTGCTCCAAGCTCTTCAACATATTTTTTAACTTCATCTTGTTTTAAGTTTAATTTACCATCTTCGAAAATAACCCATGAAGCCATTTTATCTTTTGGAATTTTAACTTCTTGGCCATTAATAGAGTATGAGGCATTAATTTCAGCTACTTTATTAATGTTATCTAACTCTTTTTTCAGATTGTCATCTGTCGCAAGAATCGTTGGTTTTTCGATGAATTTGGTTAACTCAATGTCTGATTCACCTTTTTCAATACTTTTAGCTGCGGCTGAGATAAATTTTTTTGTATCTATTGAATCTCCCTGAACTTCAGGGATAATTTGGAATTTACCATCTTTTTGTTCCACAGAAGCATTTTTAGTTTGCTTGCGATTTTTATTGAAAGCCTCTAATTCTTTATTAACAGAATCCATTATTTTATTAAGAGATTCTTTGTTAATTCCTTTAGCTTCAAGGTCTTCTTTTTCAGGTGCTTGAATATATGACATGAACCACAACCATGAATTTTGTTTTGACATAGCATTGTTGACAGTTTTATCAATATCATATTCCATTCCTAATTCTTTTTTAGGAATTTCCTTAAAGACTTCTCCATTATCAAGTACACGATAGACTTCTGCATCAACTAATTCATTCAATTTTGTTTTTGCTTCCTCTTTGGTTAACTTACTAACGTCTGTATTACCAATCATTGTTTTATCGAGAAATTTATTTTGAAACTGAATGGCTTGGTAACAATAGAAACTTACCAATATCAGGACTAATACAAGAGGTATTAGAAGCCATTTTTTCTTAGTCATAAACGAACTCCTTTTTGATCAATTTTTGTAACAATATTGTAACATAAAAGCTTATAAATACAAGAGTATTGACTCATATGTTAGTTTATTTTAAGTAATTCTGTCAACTTATAAGATTAAAATAAGGTGTAAAATAAAAAAAAGAATGTTTGTGTCGCTCCGAACAAACAAAAGTCCTAACTATTCGAATAAAAGAATAGTTAGGACTTTTAGGTTAATTTGCTGGACGGTTATCGTTCATACTATAGTAATTTAAGTTCTCTGTTGGATGATTTAGTAGGGCATCAACTGTTACAAAATTGTATCCTTGTTGAGTTAAATTATCAATAATAGCTGGAACTGCATTAATTGTTTCTGCATAAATATCATGCATTAAGATAATCGCTCCAGGTGTTGTATTTTGAGTGACTTGATTGATAATAGATTGGGTATTTTTGCTTGACCAATCTTTTGAATCTACAGACCATTGAACAAGAGGTCTTTTGGCTACTTCAGCAACTTGCTTATTGGCAGCACCATATGGTGGACGAATGTAGTGGAAAGGTTCTTTAAAGACAGCTTTAATTTTATCATCCATGTCATTAAAATCTTTTTTAAGAGCAGTCATATCCATCTGACTTAGATTATAGTGATACATAGAATGACTTCCAATGACATGACCTTCATCTTTCATTCGTTTTAAAAGATCTTCATTTCCTGAGATGTTTTGTCCAAGAATAAAGAAGCTTGCTTTAATATTTCTTTGAGCTAGGATGTCCAGTAGTTGACTAGTTGTTTCTCTTTTAGGACCATCATCAAAAGTCAGCGCAATTGAATTTTCATTGACTGCTTCAACTTCTTTTGGAGGTTCTTTTTCGGATGATTCTTCGACTTGGCTACTTTGAGTCGACTCAGCTAAAGTGGTCTCTTCTTTTTTTGATTCAGAGGCTGAGCTCTTTTGTTGGACAGAAGAGTCGGTAGTTGTTGGTGTTGCTAAACTTGCTTGAGTTTTCCAAACAGCTACACTAACGACTGCGATTTCAAGAATCAAAAAGGCAATAATATACTTGAGGTGTTTTTTCATTCGCCGGCTCCTTTTTTGCTTAAATTCTATTGAAAAACGTTTGTTTAGATGACATTTCTATAAAAACGTTAATTTCACACAATTGTTATTCTAACATGATTTATCTACTTTGTGGCAATTTTAAAATAAATACCAAATAAAATCAAAGAAAACTGCTTGATAATAGAATTAAAATTAGAAGATAATGGGCAATCAATTCAAAAAATGAACGTATAAAAAAGGATGAAACATTAAGCTTCATCCTTTTAGAAAGTTACCTATTTTTCTAATTGTTCAAATGCAGCATCCATGACTTCTTTTAATTTTTGAGCAGAATAGTCAAATTTTTCTTGTTCTGCATCTGTTAGTGGGATTTCAACAATATTTTGAACACCATTACTGTTAATCACAGCAGGTGCGCCAATGAAAATATCATTTAGTCCGTAATGACCATCTAAATAAACAGATAACGGTAGAATCGCATTTTCGTCATTTAAAATGGCTTTTGTGATACGAGCTAAGGCAACAGCTATACCGTAAAAAGTAGCTCCCTTTTTCTCGATAATGGTGTAGGCAGCATCTCTTACTTTGAAGAAAATATTAACCATTTCTTCTTCATCCACTTCTGGGTGATCTTTAACCCATTCATAAATTTGAAGACCTGCAATATTAGCATGAGACCACACTGGAAATTCTGTATCTCCATGCTCACCTAAGATATAACCATGAACGTTACGGGCATCAACGCCTACTAATTCAGAGATAGTTTGGCGGAAACGAGCAGAATCAAGAGAAGTTCCACTACCGATAACTTTATGTTGAGGAAATCCTGAGAATTTCCATGTAGCGTACGTTAAAATATCAACAGGATTTGAAGCGACTAAGAAAATACCATTAAATCCTGAATCAACAATACTTTTAACAATTCCTTGGAAAATTTTAAGGTTCTTGTTAACTAAATCAAGGCGTGTTTCGCCAGGTTTTTGAGCAGCTCCTGCTGTAATAACAACTAAATCAGCGTCTTTACAATCTGAGTATTCTGCTGCATATATTTTTTTAGGAGATGTAAATGCTAATGCGTGGGATAAATCAATTGCATCCCCTTCAGCTTTATTTTTATCAATATCAATGATACCAACTTCTTGTGCAATATCTTGAGTAACTAATGCGAAAGTATAACTAGAGCCAACAGCACCGTTACCGACAACAATAATTTTTTGATGATTCGAATTTTGATACGCCATGAAAATCTCTCCTTTGTTGTTATGATAAATCGTGTTAATTATAACACCGAAAAAAAACAAAGTCATTTGAAAAGTTTCAGAAAATGCCTGATAAAACTTAATTGTTAAAAAATACACATGTTTAATAAACAGAAATGAAGAGACTAAAATTGAAAAAAGTAAAATTAAAAAGATTTCTTTAAATTAAGCAATATCGCTAAGAGAATGCGTGAAATATGATATACTGAGTAAGAATCTGGGCACTTTTTAGTGTGCGGATATTTTCTTGTTAATGAAATAAAAATAGAAGATAGGGGAGAAAGACAATGAAATTAATCGTTGGCTTAGGTAATCCTGGTAGTAAATATCGAGCAACAAAACACAATATTGGTTTTATCACATTAGATGAAATTGCGTATCAAGAAAAAGTAGAGTTTAATAAACATCAGTTTGAAGCAGATATTGCTGAGTTTTTCTTGAACGGCGAAAAAATAATTTTAGCAAAACCACAAACTTTCATGAATGAGTCAGGTAGATCAGTTGGTCCATTAATGACTTACTATAATGTAGCAGATGAAGATTTGATTGTTATCTATGACGACTTAGACTTACCGATTGGTCGTATTCGCTTACGTGAAAAAGGAAGTGCAGGGGGGCATAACGGCATTAAGAGTTTGATTGCTCATTTAGGAACAAAAGAGTTCAACCGAATTAAAGTAGGAATTGATCGACCAAAGAGCAGTCAAGAAGTAGTGTCATATGTCTTAAGTACTTTTCCAAAAAATACTCATGAGGATATGCTTCAATCAGTAAAATTAGCAGCAGAAGCGTCACTTTACTGGGCAGAAGGTCATGATTTTGTGAATACAATGAATCAATTTAATTCCAAAAAATAAGAAAGGAGAGAAATAATGTATTTGAATAAGGGATTAGTCAAACGCATGAACGAGGCTTCCAAAATAAAGGATTGGCATGAACATTTAGAAAAAGAAACCTCTCAGTTAATCACCGGGTTATCTGGTTCTGCTAAGACTTTGGCAATATCGACACTTTTGGCTAGGAAAAAGAAAATACTTATTGTAACTCCGAATCTTTATTATGCATCCAAATTGATGGATGATTTACAGCATATAATAGAAGAAAAGTATTTAAATTTCTTTCCAGTAGATGAAGTAACAGCCGTAGAGATGTCTTTTTCATCTCCAGAAGCTTTATCAGAACGGATTAACGCACTTAATTTTTTAGCAAGTTCTAAACCAGGTATCTTAGTGACCCCAGTCGCAGGTTTGCGTCGTTTTTTACCACATCCTAAATTGTGGAAAGAACAAACGATATTACTCAAAAAATTGGGAACACTAGATATCGGAACCCTTTCAGAAAAACTAGTTTTACATGGTTATGAAAGACAACAAATGATTGGTAAACCTGGAGAATTTAGTATGAGGGGAAGTATTATTGATATTTACCCTTTAACGAGTGATTATCCAGTCAGAATTGATTTGTTTGATGATGAAATTGAATCTCTTCGTTTATTTGACGCAGAAACACAGCGCTCAATTGAAGAAATTGAGGAAATTCTAATTCCACCAGCTATTGATACGCCAGTGACCAAAGAACAACTAGTTGCAGGTAGTTCAGTATTTCAAGAGTTGATGGATACAAAATTATCTTTAATGAAACCAACTGAAGAAAAAGAACGAATGATGGCTTACAAGGAACAGATTGTTAGTGAGTGGAGCCAAGGTCATCCAACAGAAGAAGTCAAAATGTACGGTGATTTACTTTATCCAGATAAATGTTACTTAACAGACTATTTAAAACCATCTGATCTGATTGTTATGGATGACTATAGTCGTATGGTAGAAAGTGAGCGAGAGTTACTAAGAGAAGAAGCAGAGTGGATTACTTCTAAGTTAGAAGAAGGCGTATTCTTTGAGGAACATGACTTAGGTGGCGACTTACGAGGTATTTTAAAAGAAAGTAAACAAGCTAAAACTTATTTTTCTTTATTTCAAAAGGGAATGGGAAATTTACGTTTTTCTCATATCCATCCATTTGAATACCGCACCATGCAACAGTTTTTTGGACAAATGCCACTTCTAAAAACAGAAATGGATCGTTGGAAGAAACAAAAACAAAGTGTGGTTGTTCTAGCAGAAAATGAAGAACGAACACAAAAAATAGAAGAACTATTGATGGATTTTGACATTCAAGCAGTAGTCAATAATAGTGGGAAGATTCTCTCAGGAGAAATCCAAATTCAAACAAATACACTTCTTTCAGGGTTTGAATTACCAGAAGAGAAATTAGTTGTTCTGGTAGAAAAAGAAATTTTACATACGCAAACAAAAAAGCGTGCAAGAAAACAAACTATTTCTAATGCGGAACGTTTAAAAAGTTACAATGAATTAAAACCAGGAGATTACGTGGTTCATGCGAATCACGGGATTGGTAAGTATATTGGAATGGAAACGTTATTAAGCGGTGGCGTCCATCAAGATTATATGACGATTCTTTATAAAAATAATGATAAATTATTTATTCCTGTAACTCAGCTTGATTTAATTCAAAAATATGTTGCTTCTGAATCGAAAACACCAAGAGTTAATAAACTTGGTGGAACTGAGTGGACGAAGACTAAAAGCAAAGTCTCAGCTCGCGTGGAAGATATCGCTGACGATTTGATTAAATTATACGCAGAACGAGAAGCTGAAAAAGGCTATGCTTTTGCCCCAGATGATGATTATCAAATGGAATTTGAAGGGAACTTTCCTTACTCAGAAACAGATGACCAATTAAGAAGTATTCAAGAAATCAAACAAGATATGGAAAAAGAACGACCAATGGACCGCTTATTAGTGGGAGATGTGGGATATGGTAAGACAGAAGTTGCTATCAGGGCGGCTTTTAAAGCTGTTAGAGATGGTAAACAAGTAGCCTTTTTAGTTCCGACTACAATCTTAGCACAGCAACATTATGAAACAATGCGTGATCGTTTTGCTAATTTTCCTGTGAATGTTGGCTTGATGAGTCGTTTTAGAACGAAAAAACAACAAGCTGAAACAACGGAACAATTGAAAAAAGGCCAGGTTGATATCGTTGTCGGGACTCACCGAATCTTATCTCAAGATGTAGAGTTTATGGATTTAGGATTATTAATCGTCGATGAGGAACAACGTTTTGGTGTTAAACACAAAGAGAGACTTAAACAATTGAAATCTCAAGTAGATGTTTTAACGTTAACAGCAACACCGATTCCAAGAACACTTCATATGTCCATGTTAGGCGTTCGTGATTTATCAGTTATTGAAACACCGCCTGCTAACCGTTATCCAGTCCAAACTTATGTCATGGAAAAAAATCCAGGTGCGATTAGGGAAGCGTGCGAGAGAGAAATTGCTCGTGGTGGTCAATTGTTTTATCTTTATAACCGAGTAGATACGATTGAGCAAAAAGTGGATGAACTAAGAGCGCTTGTTCCTGATGCTAGAATTAGTTATGCTCATGGACAAATGACAGAAGTGCAGCTGGAAAATGTTTTAATGGAATTTATTAATGGAGACTACGATATCTTAGTAACTACAACAATTATTGAAACAGGGGTAGATATCCCAAATGTTAATACATTATTTGTCGAAAATGCTGATTACATGGGCTTATCTCAATTGTATCAATTAAGAGGACGAGTTGGTCGTAGTAACCGAGTGGCTTATGCTTATTTCATGTATGAACCACAAAAAGTATTAAATGAGGTTAGTGAGAAAAGACTTCAGGCTATTAAAGATTTTACTGAATTAGGTTCTGGTTTTAAAATTGCGATGCGAGATTTATCAATTCGTGGGGCAGGGAACTTACTAGGAGCTCAGCAACATGGCTTCATCGATTCAGTTGGTTTTGATATGTATACGCAAATGTTAACAGAGGCTGTGAACCGCAAACAAGGTAAGAAATCACAAGATCTTAAAACAATCACAGAGATTGATTTGGGCATCGATGCTTATATTCCTTCTGATTATATTGAAGATGAACGTCAAAAAATTGAAATTTATAAGCGAATCCGTCAAATGGATAGCCAAGAAGTATTTGATGAATTGGAAGCAGATTTACTCGATCGTTTTGGTGAATATCCAGATGAAGTAGCTAATCTACTGACTGTTGGTTTAATCAAAATGAACAGTGATTTTGCCTTAGTTGAAAAAATTCAAAAACAAGATTTGAAAATTAAAGTGTTATTATCAAAAGAAGGCACCAATGCTTATACCATTGAACAAATATTTAAAGCATTGGCAGAAACAACGCTTAAAGCAGAACTCAGCTCAGATGAGCAGCTAACAGTGACTCTTAAATTGAATAAACAAATCAACGAAGCAGTCTGGTTGCAGGAAATATCTCAATTTGTTGCAGCATTACGAGAGCAAAAATACGTAAAAAAAGACCAGAAAGATAGCTAGAAGGTGATCTGAGATGGAAGACAAGAAAATTGAAACAAGCATGATGAGAGGTGCAGTTGTTTTAGTGATTACCTCTTTTATTGTTAAGATTTTAAGCGCTGTTTACCGGGTTCCTTTTCAAAACCTTGTAGGAGACGAAGGGTTTTACGTCTATCAGCAAATTTATCCAATCTATGGGATAGCGATGACCTTAGCTCTTTCAGGATTACCTGTTTATCTATCTAAGTTGATAGCTTCAAAAGAAAGTCAAGAAGAGCAAGAAAAAGTAGTTAGTTATTTCTTTATTGTTGTTAGTGCTCTTTCTTTAGTGGCTTTTGTGATTCTCTATTTAGGTGCGGGACTTATTTCAAGGTCAATGGGAGATGCTAGTTTATCACCACTTATAAAAGTAGTTTCTTTCATTTTTTTACTAGTTCCGTTCTTATCAACTTATCGCGGGTTTTATCAAGGTCAGATGGAGATGAAACCAACAGCTATTTCTCAGCTAGCTGAACAAGGTAGTCGGGTAATTGTTATTTTGGCGGCAGGTTATTTATTTATGGTGAATGAATGGTCTGTTTATAAAATGGGAGCTTTAGCAACATCAGGTGCATTAATAGGTGGGGCTTGTGGTTTATTAGTTCTCTTTATTTATGGTAGAAAACACCGCGTTTTTGTTTGGCCTAAAAAAATAGATAAACCGCGATTTTTATTTTTTGCGAAACGTTTAATCATTGAAGGTGGAACGCTTTGTTTCTTCAGTGCTTATCTAGTTGTATTTCAATTAGTTGACTCCTTTACTATTAAGCAATATTTAGTGTTTGGTGGGTTAGATGAGACATCTGCTAAGATTGCCAAAGGTGTTTTTGATCGGGGACAGCCTATTGTTCAACTAGGATTAGTCATTGCAGTAAGTATGACAGCTACTTTTTTACCTACTTTAACAAGATTTTTTGTCACAAAGCAAAAGGAAAAATATCAGCAAACAGTTTTATCTTATTTAAAAGTATCAACAGCAATTGCAAGTGCAGCTGCTGTTGGTTTAGCTCTTATTTTACCTTACATGAATGTGGCATTGTTCAGCGATAATAGTGGTGAAATAACTCTTAGCTTATTTATGTTATCAGTATTTTTTGTTTCGATGATTCAAAGCTACCAAACGATTTACCAAAGCCAGAGTTTAGTGAAGTATCAATTTGTAGCGGCTTTAATGGGATTGTTTGTAAAAATTATATTTACCCCGCTGATGACTTATTATTTTAAAACAGAAGGTGCTAGTTTAAGTACGTTGTTTGGTTTAATTATTTGTCTGCTTGTTATGCATCAGTATTTGATTAAAAGAGAAAATAAAATAAAATTACCAAAAGGTTTTGTTGTTAAACTATCTCTTAACCTAACAGCAATGGGCGGTATCTTAGTGATGTACCGTGTTGTTTTAGAAGAGATGGGTTGGAGTAACTTTGGAAGAGGTGCTTCATTAATGATAGCTTTATTAGGCGTATTGATTGGTTTTTCTATCTATTTAATGGGTATGATTCAAAGCAAATTATTTACAAAAACTGAATGGGAAATGATTCCTTTTGGTAGTAAAATCATTAAATATTTTTATTAAAAAGGAGAAACGACATGAGATTAGATAAATTTTTAAAAGTATCTCGTATTATTAAGAGAAGAACAGTCGCAAAAGAAATTGCAGATAAAGGTCGTATTCAAGTAAATGGTCAATTAGCAAAATCTTCTACTAATGTGAAGATTGGTGATGAATTAAAGATAATGTTTGGTAATAAGACATTAGAAGTTCGTGTTTTAGACTTAAAAGACACAACAAAAAAAGATGAAGCGAAAGATTTGTATGAAATTGTTAGTGAAACAAGAGAAACAAGTTACGAAAGTTTAGATTAGCATTAGACATTAAGAACTTGACTTGGTATAATGAGTTCATCTTTAAATTAAGTAGATTGGAGTTCTAAAGAGAATGAAAAAAGACCGTAAACTGTTGACCTATGATAAAGACCAACAAACAAGTCTAACGATGCAAACGATGCAAAAAGATCAGAAAAAGATTATCTTTAGACGTCGTCGTTTGGGAATTATGTTTGCCGCAGCTCTTATTATGTTTTCATTAATTGGTTTTAATCTTTTTAGAAATAGCCAACATCTTTTGACGCTACAAGCAAGTCGCCAAGAAATCGAGAAAGAAAGTAAAAAGACTGCTAAAGCAAAAAAAGATTTGAAAAGAGAAGTAGATCTTTTGAATGACACAGAGTATGTTGAAAAAATTGCTCGTGCCAAATATTTCTACTCAAAAGAGGGAGAACAAGTTTATAGTATCCCAGATTTAAATAGCTCTACCCAAACTAGTGGTAACAAATAACAATAAATATTTTGGAAGGTTCAAGGAGGAAAAATTTTTTTATGTCAATTGAAGTAGGGGTAAAATTACCTGGAAAAGTTTCAGGAATTACCAATTTTGGTGCATTCGTTGATTTGGGTGAAGGCAAGACAGGGTTGGTTCACATCAGTGAAGTTTCAAATAGTTTTGTAAAAGATATTAACGATGTTTTAACTGTTGGGGATGAAGTCGAAGTAAAAGTCATGACTATTGGGGATGACGGAAAAATCGGTTTGTCAATTAAACGTGCAAACGAAGAAGAGCGTCCAGCAAGAGATCAACGCCCGCCTAAGAAAGATTTTAAACGTCAAAATAATAACTTCAGATCTGACAGAAATGACAGACCTGATCGATCAGGTAACAGCCGTAAACCGGCAGCGTCGGCTCCTAAGAAAGAAGGCTTCGATTCATTAATGAGCTCATTCTTGAAAGATAGTGATGAAAGATTAAGTTCGATTAAACGAAATACTGAAGGTAAACGTGGAGGCCGCGGAGGTCGTCGCAGTTAGTAGATAAACAAAGAGAGTGCTGTTATGGCTCTCTTTTTTTTATGATAAAAAAGGAAGTGTCAGTTACACATGTTAACCAAAAAGCTTGAAGACCAAATTAAGAAGGAAAATTGGTGGAAAAAGGATGAAAGAGTATTAGTAGCTGTTTCTGGAGGTGTTGATTCAGTTGTTTTACTTCATCTTTTATTAGAGTTGCCATCTGAAGTACGCCCAGATATCTATGTGGCTCATATTAATCACCAATTAAGAGCTGTTTCTGAAGAAGAAGAGGCGTTTGTGCTTAAGTTGTGTCGAGATAACCAAGTGCCAGTCTTTACAACTAAATGGACAGAGGGTTTAACGATTTCATCTAATGTGGAACAACAAGCACGTCAGTTTCGGTATAGTTTTTTTGATGAAGTGATGAAACGTCAGAAAATCACCAAACTTTTAACAGCTCATCATGAAGACGATCAAGTAGAAACAATGATGATGCGACTAATCAATGGTAATCGCATTAAATCAATTACTGGTATGAAGGAAATCAGAGAATTTGGTCAGGGAGAATTAATCAGACCCCTTCTTCAAATAAAAAAAGAAGAATTAACTTTATTTGCTACAGAGAATAATCTTTTCTTTTATGAAGATGAGAGTAATCAGTCCCCTGATTATTTACGTAATCGATTAAGACATCAATTACTTCCTACTATTAAGAAGGAAAATCCTAAATTTAATGAGCATATGATGCGTTTTAGAGAAGAGCTTGAGATGAGTACCTCTTTAATAGAAGAAATAGTTAAGCTAAAATACAATAATTGTGTAACGTTTGATACAGGTGAATGGCAAATAGATCGTCAAAAATTTATATCTTGCTCACAAAAAGAACAATATTTTATTCTAGAATACTTGATGGACTCATTAAAAGAAAAAGAGAATATTGTTATAGGATTTAAACAAAAAGAGCAACTTCATGCGAATCTTTTAAGTGAAAAGCCTAATCAGGGATATTTTCTAAAAAAAGATTGGTATGTAACGAGGTTTTATGATGATGTAACAATTACTAAGAAGAAAGAGGAGATAGAAAAAGAGATATCTTTTGACATTGCTCTTAATCAAGGTGTATTTTTATCTGATACGGAATGGTTTGGCTTTTTTGAAGTAGAAAAGGAAGAGTTTCCATCTACTGTTAAGTCGTGGTTAAAAAAAGAAATGTTATTCAGTGATAGACAGCAAAAAAGAATGATTATTCGAAAAAAAAGACCAGGAGATAGATTACTTTTAAATAAAAAAGGTCAGACAAAAAAAGTTTCAAGATACTTTATTGACGAGAAAATTCCAACTTTAGAACGAAAAAAAAGTTGGGTTGTAGAAGATCACGAAAATATTGTGAAATGGTTAGTACCTTTTAGGGAAAGTTATTTGAGTATTCGAGATGAAACTGATAAAATACAGTATAAGCTTGTCTATTTTTATGCAAAAGACGAGTAAGTTTGGAAGGAGATCCTGATGTTAGAGAAAGATATAGAAAAAACATTTTATTCAGAAGAACAAATCCAAGAACGTGTGAAAGCTTTAGGAGAAGCTATTAGCAACGATTATGAGGACAAATTTCCTCTAGTTGTTGGTGTCTTAAAAGGTGCTGTACCTTTTTTAGCTGACTTAGTTCGCGCAATGAATATTCATATGGAAATGGATTTTATGGATGTATCTAGTTATGGAAACGCAACAGTCTCTTCAGGAGAAGTGCGTATTTTAAAAGATTTAAGTACGGTAGTTGAAGGTCGTCACATTCTAATTGTAGAAGATATCGTTGATAGTGGTCGTACACTGAGATATTTAGTTGATTTATTGAAACACCGTAAAGCAGCATCCGTTAAAATTGTAACAATGCTTGATAAGCCAGAAGGTCGCGTTGTTGAAATGGACGCAGATTACATTGGATTTGAAGTGCCGAATGAATTTGTGGTAGGATACGGCTTAGATTACGCTGAAGATTACCGTAATTTACCATATATCGGTGTTTTAAAACCAGAGATTTACGAAAATAATTAAATTTTTGTCAATCTGTGTGTGATATAATCAAGACTTACTGATAAAACTAAAAACTAAATATATAAGGAGGCCATGTATGAATAATAAGAAGAATTCAGGGATGAAAAATTCACTTTATTACATTATTGTTTTCTTATCGATGATAATGATTGTGTATTTCTTCTTTGGTCAAGGTGGAGATCAGTCTCCTAGCATCAATTATTCAACATTCTATCAGCAATTAAAAGATGAACAAGTCAAAGAATTCTCAGTCCAGCCATCTAATGGCGTTTATAAAATAACTGGTGAGTATTTTGAAGATCAAAAAGTAACAGACTCAGGTGGCTTACCTGTCTTTGGAAAAACAAAAGTAAAATCTAAACGTTTTACGACTACAGTTTTACCAAATGACTCAACCTTAGCCAATATCAATGAAGCTGCCAAAAGTGCTAAGACAAAATTTGTTGTCAAAGAGCAATCAAGTAGCGGTATTTGGGTCCAATTATTATTTAGTTTCTTACCATTAATCTTTATGGTGTTCTTGTTCTACATGTTAATGGGTCAAGGTGGTCAAGGCGGCGGAAATGGTCGTGTGATGAACTTTGGAAAAACAAAAACAAAAGAAGCAGATAAAAAATCAATTACAGTTCGCTTCTCTGACGTAGCAGGTGCTGAAGAAGAGAAACAAGAACTAGTAGAAGTAGTAGAATTCTTAAAAGACCCACGACGATTTGTCGCTCTGGGTGCTCGTATTCCGGCAGGTGTTCTTTTAGAAGGACCTCCGGGAACAGGTAAAACATTACTTGCTAAAGCAGTAGCCGGAGAAGCAGGCGTTCCTTTCTTCTCAATTTCAGGTTCTGACTTTGTAGAAATGTTCGTTGGTGTTGGGGCAAGT
Organism: Vagococcus carniphilus; assembly: GCF_014397115.1. Lineage (NCBI taxonomy): Bacteria > Bacillati > Bacillota > Bacilli > Lactobacillales > Enterococcaceae > Vagococcus > Vagococcus carniphilus. The sequence continues at coordinate 26,920 of NZ_CP060720.1, read as the reverse complement.
CGTGTACGTGACTTGTTTGAAAATGCTAAAAAGGCAGCCCCTGCTATTATCTTTATTGATGAGATTGATGCAGTTGGTCGTCAGCGTGGTGCTGGTATGGGTGGAGGACACGATGAACGTGAACAAACCCTTAACCAATTATTAGTTGAGATGGATGGTTTCAATGGAAATGAAGGAGTTATTGTCATTGCCGCTACTAACCGTTCAGACGTACTGGATCCAGCTTTATTAAGACCGGGTCGTTTTGACCGTCAAATCTTAGTAGGAACACCAGATGTTAAAGGTCGTGAACAAATTTTACGAGTTCATTCACGTAACAAACCTTTAGCAGACGATGTGGATTTAAAAGTGGTTGCTCAACAAACACCAGGCTTTGCCGGTGCAGATTTAGAAAACGTGTTAAACGAAGCAGCTTTAGTGGCAGCTCGTCGTAACAAGAAGAAAATCGATGCAACAGATATTGATGAAGCTCAAGATAGAGTTATTGCAGGACCTGCTAAAAAAGATCGCGTGATTAGTAAACGTCAACGTGAACTAGTTGCCTATCATGAGGCAGGGCACACAATTTGTGGGTTAGTCTTAGATGATGCTAACGTGGTTCATAAAGTAACGATTGTCCCTCGTGGTCGTGCGGGTGGTTATATGATTTCATTACCGAAAGAAGATCAATTCTTAATTACGAAGAACGAAATGTTCGAACGTATTGTTGGTCTTTTAGGTGGACGTGTTGCTGAAGAAATCGTCTTTGGTGTTAAATCAACTGGAGCAAGTAATGACTTTGAACAAGCAACTCGTTTAGCTCGTTCAATGGTAACTGAGTATGGTATGAGTGATTCATTAGGTCCTGTACAATACGAAGGTAACCATCAAGTCTTTGTAGGTCGTGACTACGGTCAAACAAAAGCTTATTCAGAACAAGTTGCTTACCAAATTGATGAAGAAGTTCGTAACATCTTGAAACGTGCTCATGAAAAAGCAGTTGAAATTATTGAGTCACATCGTGGGCAACATAAATTAATTGCTGAATCATTATTAGAGTATGAAACATTAGATGCTAAAGCAATTAAATCTTTATTCGAAGATGGTGTAATGCCTTCTAAAGAAAAAGAAAATGAATTTCCAAGTGAAAAAGAAGGTTCTTTTGAAGAAGCTAAAGAAGCGTTAGCTAGAAAAGACGCTGAAAAACAGCAAGAAGAAAAAGAATTGGAAGAAGAAAAACACGAAGAACATTCAGAAGTAACTGAATCAGAAGAGTCATCTAACGAGTAAAATCGTTTTGAAGATTTAATTAAATAAGTTATGATAAGTGGGATATACGAAAGTGTACCCCACTTTTCTATTGTAGTGAGAATCAATTTATATAGAAGGAAGAGATAAAATGACTGATTATTTAGTAAAAGCATTGGCTTTTAATGGTGAAATACGTGCAATGGCAACAAGAACAACAGATACAGTTAGTGAAGCTCAAAAAAGACATGACACATGGCGAGCAGCTACTGCAGCGCTTGGTCGTACAATGACAGGTTCTTTGTTATTAGGAGCTATGCATAAAAATGATGAAAAATTAACAGTGAAAATCCAAGCGGACGGACCGGTTGGCGCTATTGTAGTAGACGTTGACGGTAAAGGTAACGTTAAGGGATATGTGAAAAATCCAGAGGTGAATCTACCACCAAATGAATTAGGGAAAATCGATGTACGTGGTGCAGTAGGGACAAACGGAACTTTTAGTGTGGTAAAAGACTTAGGTTTAAAAGAACCAGTTACTGGACAAGTGCCAATTGTCTCAGGAGAAATTGCAGAGGATTTCACTTATTATTTAGCTAATTCAGAACAAGTACCATCAGCAGTTGGTCTAAGTGTATTAGTAGATAATACAGATGACGATTGTGTTAAAGCTGCTGGAGGATTTGTGATTCAAGTTATGCCAGGAGCAAGTGAGGCTACTATTGTTGAAATTGAAAAACGTTTAGCCGATATTCCACAAGTATCAACTCTACTTGATCAAGGTGAAACACCTGAAGCTATTCTAAACCGATTGTTAGGAGAAGAAAACGTTGAAATTTTAGAAACGATGCCAGTTCAATTTTTCTGTGATTGTTCAAAAGAACGTTTTGCTTCAGCAATTGTAACTCTAGGAGAGAGTGAGTTAACTAAAATGATTGAAGAAGATGAAGGAGCGGAAGCTGTTTGTCATTTCTGTGGTGAAAAATATCAATACAACGCAGCTGAATTAACAGAATTAAGAGATGAAGCAATCAAATAGTAGGGGGATTCCTTTGTGTGGAAAATAGGTAATGTTGAAATACCGAATCGTGTCGTAGTGGCGCCAATGGCAGGAATTAGTAACTCAGCTTTTCGAGTAACTGTGAAAGAATTTGGTGCTGGTTTAGTTGTCTGCGAGATGATTAGTGATAAAGGAATTCAACAACGAAATAAGAAAACATTAGAGATGCTACATATTGATGAAACGGAACATCCGTTAAGTTTGCAAATATTTGGCGGAAACAAAGAAAATTTAGTAGAAGCTGCTCAGTTTGTTGAAGAGAATACAACGGCAGATATCATTGATATTAATATGGGGTGTCCTGTTAATAAGGTGATTAAAGCAGAAGCAGGAGCCAGGTGGTTACTAGATCCAGATAAAGTCTATGAGATGGTAGAAGCAGTTTCTAGTGCAGTTAAAATTCCGGTGACTGTTAAGATGCGAATTGGTTGGGACGAAGAGCATATACTAGCTGTCGAAAATGCAAAAGCAGCCCAAAGTGCAGGAGCTTCAGCTATCGCTATGCATGGTAGAACAAGAGTGCAGATGTATGAAGGAAAAGCTAACTGGGATGTATTAAAGGAAGTAACACCTCATTTAACAATTCCTTTTATGGGAAATGGTGACGTGAGAACGCCAGAAGATGCAAAACGTATGCTAGATTATGTTGGGTGCGACGGAGTTATGATAGGAAGAGCAGCTTTAGGTAATCCATGGATGATTTACCGAACTCAGCATTATTTAGAAACGGGAGAACTATTAGAAGAACCACCTGCTTCTAAAAAAATTGAAACAGCCAAACTTCATTTAGAAAGATTAGTTGCTTTAAAAGGTGAAAAGATAGCCTGTTTAGAATTTAGACAACATGCTGCCTATTATTTAAAAGGAGCACCAAGAGCAACGACTACTAGGTTGGCTGTTAACAAAGCTCAAACTAAGAAAGAGATGTTTGAGCTATTAGATGAATACATTCAAAATTTAGCATTAAAAGGCGTTGTTGGTTAATATTTATAGAAAAAGGCAAATAGACTTGCCTTTTTTTGTTTTATTGTGGCATTATAGTAGGGAACAGATTGTCAAAAAAGTCTATAGGAGGAAGTAACGTGGCAAAAGAAATCCAAGGTCATGAAGAAATGAATGATCAATTAATCGTACGTAGAGAAAAAATGGCGGAGTTACGCGAAAAGGGACTAGATCCATTTGGCACTCGTTTTGAACGTACTACTAATTCTAAAGAACTTCATGAAACATATGATGAACATACAAAAGAAGAATTACAAGAACTTAACTTAACAGCAACTGTAGCAGGTCGTATGATGACTAAGCGTGGTAAAGGTAAAGTTGGCTTTGCTCACTTACAAGACCGCGAAGGCCAAATTCAAATTTATGTTAGAAAAGATGCTGTAGGTGAAGAAGAATACGAATTATTTAAACAAGCTGATTTAGGAGACTTTGTTGGAGTAACAGGTCAAATCATGAAAACTGACATGGGTGAAGTAACAATTAAGCCAACAAGCTTAACATTTTTAACAAAAGCACTTCGCCCATTACCAGATAAATATCATGGCTTAACGAATGTCGAACAAAAGTATCGCCAACGTTATTTAGATTTAATTAGTAATAGAGATAGCTTTGACACATTTGTTAAACGAAGTGAAATTATTCGCGAAGTTCGTAATTATTTAAATACCCATGGCTACTTAGAAGTAGAAACACCAACATTACATAATATTGCTGGTGGAGCAGCAGCCCGTCCGTTTATTACACATCACAACGCTTTAGATATGGAATTGTATTTACGAATCGCTTTAGAGTTACATTTAAAACGATTAATCGTAGGTGGAATGGAAAAAGTTTATGAGATTGGCCGAGTTTTCAGAAATGAAGGAATTGATACAACTCATAATCCTGAATTCACTATGTTAGAAGTTTACACAGCTTATACAGATTATAAAGACATTATGGATTTAACAGAAGGTATCATTACTCATACAGCAAAAACTGTTCTAGGTAAACTACAAATTGAATATGGTGAATACCAAGTTAACTTAGAAGGACCATGGAAGAGAATTCATATGGTTGATGCTATTAAAGAAGAATGTGGTGTTGATTTTTGGAAAGAGATGACAGACGAAGAAGCTCGAGCGATTGCAAAAGAGCATGATATCGAATTAGGTGAACATATGGATTATGGTCATGTTATTAATGAATTCTTTGAAAAATATGTAGAACATACATTAATTCAACCAACATTTATTTATGGTCATCCAACATCTATTTCACCGTTGGCTAAGAAAAATGCAGACGATGGTCGATTCACAGATCGTTTTGAGGTATTTATTGTAGGAAAAGAATATGGAAATGCCTTTACAGAGTTAAATGATCCGATTGATCAACGTGAACGTTTTGAAGCGCAAATGAAAGAGAAAGATTTAGGGAATGATGAAGCACAAGGTATCGATGAAGATTTCATCGAAGCTTTAGAGTATGGAATGCCTCCAACAGGTGGTTTAGGTATTGGGATTGATCGACTAGTTATGCTACTTACTAACTCTCAATCAATTAGAGATATCTTATTATTCCCAACAATGAGATAAAAAAAGGAGAATTTTTTCTCCTTTTTTTGTTGGAGTTTTTATATAAAAAGTATGTTTTTTTGGTTTAAATCAGTAAAAAATAAGTATTGCGCATGTTTGTAGAATGAATAACATCTGAAAAACATATAAAGACGAATAAAAAATAGTTTTAGCTGTATAAAGTTAGTGAAAAAAAACAGTTGACGAAAGACAGAATACTTGGTATATTAATACATGTCGCTGACAGAGATAAAAAAACATCCATCGAAACTAAAAGATGAAATGTTACAACATCTGGAAGCTTGTTATTAAAAGGATTATTTATTTTTAAAATAAAAAATAAATAACAAAAAAGTGTTGACAAACATTTAACAACTTGGTATGATATAAAAGTTGTTAAGACAACACAGGTTAGACCTTTGAAAACTGAACAAAGTAAGACAAACCAAATGTGTAGGGCGTTTTTACTTCTAGTAAAAACAAACCATATTTAGTGAATAACATTCGCTAGCAAGTTTTAAAATTAATGAGCTAAACATCGCAAGATGTTAATCAACTTTTATTGAGAGTTTGATCCTGGCTCAGGACGAACGCTGGCGGCGTGCCTAATACATGCAAGTCGAACGCTTTGATTTTCACCGGAGCTTGCTCCACCGAAAATCAAAGAGTGGCGGACGGGTGAGTAACACGTGGGCAACCTGCCCAACAGAGGGGGATAACACTTGGAAACAGGTGCTAATACCGCATAATTTGTTTTTCCGCATGGAAAAATAATAAAAGACGCTTCGGTGTCACTGTTGGATGGGCCCGCGCTGCATTAGTTAGTTGGTGGGGTAATGGCCTACCAAGACCATGATGCATAGCCGACCTGAGAGGGTGATCGGCCACACTGGGACTGAGACACGGCCCAGACTCCTACGGGAGGCAGCAGTAGGGAATCTTCGGCAATGGACGAAAGTCTGACCGAGCAACGCCGCGTGAGTGAAGAAGGTTTTCGGATCGTAAAACTCTGTTGTTAGAGAAGAACAAGTGAGAGAGTTACTGTTCTCACCTTGACGGTATCTAACCAGAAAGCCACGGCTAACTACGTGCCAGCAGCCGCGGTAATACGTAGGTGGCAAGCGTTGTCCGGATTTATTGGGCGTAAAGCGAGCGCAGGCGGTTTCTTAAGTCTGATGTGAAAGCCCTCGGCTCAACCGAGGAAGGTCATTGGAAACTGGGGAACTTGAGTGCAGAAGAGGAGAGTGGAATTCCATGTGTAGCGGTGAAATGCGTAGATATATGGAGGAACACCAGTGGCGAAGGCGACTCTCTGGTCTGTAACTGACGCTGAGGCTCGAAAGCGTGGGGAGCAAACAGGATTAGATACCCTGGTAGTCCACGCCGTAAACGATGAGTGCTAAGTGTTGGAGGGTTTCCGCCCTTCAGTGCTGCAGTTAACGCATTAAGCACTCCGCCTGGGGAGTACGGCCGCAAGGCTGAAACTCAAAGGAATTGACGGGGGCCCGCACAAGCGGTGGAGCATGTGGTTTAATTCGAAGCAACGCGAAGAACCTTACCAGGTCTTGACATCCTTTGACCACTCTAGAGATAGAGCTTTCCCTTCGGGGACAAAGTGACAGGTGGTGCATGGTTGTCGTCAGCTCGTGTCGTGAGATGTTGGGTTAAGTCCCGCAACGAGCGCAACCCTTATTGTTAGTTGCCATCATTCAGTTGGGCACTCTAGCGAGACTGCCGGTGACAAACCGGAGGAAGGTGGGGATGACGTCAAATCATCATGCCCCTTATGACCTGGGCTACACACGTGCTACAATGGACGGTACAATGAGTCGCAAGACCGCGAGGTTTAGCTAATCTCTTAAAGCCGTTCTCAGTTCGGATTGTAGGCTGCAACTCGCCTACATGAAGCCGGAATCGCTAGTAATCGTGGATCAGCACGCCACGGTGAATACGTTCCCGGGCCTTGTACACACCGCCCGTCACACCACGAGAGTTTGTAACACCCAAAGTCGGTGAGGTAACCTTTTGGAGCCAGCCGCCTAAGGTGGGATAGATGATTGGGGTGAAGTCGTAACAAGGTAGCCGTATCGGAAGGTGCGGCTGGATCACCTCCTTTCTAAGGAATATTACGGAAAACACATTGGTACTTACTTTGTTCAGTTTTGAGAGGTTTACTCTCAAACGAATTGTTCATTGAAAACTGGATAGTTGAAGTTAGACATCAACATTAATTTTTAACACACCGAGTTGATCAGTTTTATTAGTAAAATTGTGATACATAAATAGTTTTACTTGAATATCGCTATTTAAGTAAAATCAGAAACATCTAACTCATATATAGTTAGAAAAGGTTAAGTGAATAAGGGCGCACGGTGGATGCCTTGGCACTAGAAGCCGATGAAGGACGGGACTAACTCCGATATGCTTTGGGGAGCTGTAAGTAAGCTATGATCCAGAGATTTCCGAATGGGGGAACCCAGCATCTTTTATAGGATGTTACTTTCAAGTGAATACATAGCTTGTTAGAGGTAGACGCAGAGAACTGAAACATCTAAGTACCTGCAGGAAGAGAAAGAAAATTCGATTTCCTTAGTAGCGGCGAGCGAAACGGAAACAGCCCAAACCAAGAAGCTTGCTTCTTGGGGTTGTAGGACTCAGCTGTGGTAGCTGTTGTGGATAGTTGAATCGATCTGGAAAGATCAGCCGGAGCGGGTAAAAGCCCCGTAGACGAAATCGACAACACACCTATGAGTATCCTGAGTACGGCGGAACACGAGAAATTCCGTCGGAATCCGGGAGGACCATCTCCCAAGGCTAAATACTCTCTAGTGACCGATAGTGAACCAGTACCGTGAGGGAAAGGTGAAAAGCACCCCGGAAGGGGAGTGAAATAGAACCTGAAACCGTGTGCCTACAACAAGTCAGAGCCCGTTAATGGGTGATGGCGTGCCTTTTGCAGAATGAACCGGCGAGTTACGATTGCATGCGAGGTTAAGCTGAAGAAGCGGAGCCGTAGCGAAAGCGAGTCTGAATAGGGCGAGTGAGTATGTAGTCGTAGACCCGAAACCATGTGACCTACCCATGTCCAGGTTGAAGGTGCGGTAAAACGCACTGGAGGACCGAACCCACGTACGTTGAAAAGTGCGGGGATGAGGTGTGGGTAGCGGAGAAATTCCAAACGAACTTGGAGATAGCTGGTTCTCTCCGAAATAGCTTTAGGGCTAGCCTCGGAATTAAGAATGATGGAGGTAGAGCACTGTTTGGACTAGGGGCCCGTCTTGGGTTACCGAATTCAGATAAACTCCGAATGCCATTCATTTATGTCCGGGAGTCAGACAGTGAGTGATAAGATCCATTGTCGAAAGGGAAACAGCCCAGACCACCAGCTAAGGTCCCCAAATATATGTTAAGTGGAAAAGGATGTGAGGGTGCACAAACAACTAGGATGTTGGCTCAGAAGCAGCCATCATTTAAAGAGTGCGTAATAGCTCACTAGTCGAGTGCCCTTGCGCCGAAAATGTACCGGGGCTAAACATATTACCGAAGCTGTGGATAGAACCTTTTGGTTCTATGGTAGGAGAGCGTTCTAAGGGCGTCGAAGCTAGATCGTAAGGACTGGTGGAGCGCTTAGAAGTGAGAATGCCGGTATGAGTAGCGAAAGACAGGTGAGAATCCTGTCCACCGAATGACTAAGGTTTCCTGGGGAAGGCTCGTCCTCCCAGGGTTAGTCGGGACCTAAGCCGAGGCCGATAGGCGTAGGCGATGGATAACAGGTTGAGATTCCTGTACCCGTTTGTTTTGTTTGAACAATGGAGGGACGCAGTAGGTTACAAGTTCGCACTGTTGGATATGTGCGTTCAAGCAATAAGTCTTGATAAGAGTCAAATGCTTTTATCTCTAAGGACAAGTTGTGATGAGGAGGGAAATTTAGTACCGAAGTCTTAATATCACACTGCCAAGAAAAGCTTCTAGTTAGAAACAAACGGCCCGTACCGCAAACCGACACAGGTAGTCGAGGAGAGAATCCTAAGGTGAGCGAGAGAACTCTCGTTAAGGAACTCGGCAAAATGACCCCGTAACTTAGGGAGAAGGGGTGCTGAACGCAAGTTCAGCCGCAGTGAATAGGCCCAAGCGACTGTTTATCAAAAACACAGGTCTCTGCAAAATCGAAAGATGACGTATAGGGGCTGACGCCTGCCCGGTGCTGGAAGGTTAAGAGGATGGGTTAGCAATAGCGAAGCTCAGAATTGAAGCCCCAGTAAACGGCGGCCGTAACTATAACGGTCCTAAGGTAGCGAAATTCCTTGTCGGGTAAGTTCCGACCCGCACGAAAGGCGTAACGATTTGGGCACTGTCTCAACGAGAGACTCGGTGAAATTTTAGTACCTGTGAAGATGCAGGTTACCCGCGACAGGACGGAAAGACCCCATGGAGCTTTACTGTAGTTTGATATTGAATGTTTGTGACACATGTACAGGATAGGTAGGAGCCGTAGAGCTCGGGACGCTAGTCTCGAGGGAGGCATTGGTGGGATACTACCCTTGTGTTATGACCATTCTAACCCGCGCCACTTATCGTGGCGGGAGACAGTGTCAGATGGACAGTTTGACTGGGGCGGTCGCCTCCTAAAATGTAACGGAGGCGCCCAAAGGTTCCCTCAGAATGGTTGGAAATCATTCGTAGAGTGCAAAGGCAGAAGGGAGCTTGACTGCGAGAGCTACAACTCGAGCAGGGACGAAAGTCGGGCTTAGTGATCCGGTGGTTCCGCATGGAAGGGCCATCGCTCAACGGATAAAAGCTACCCTGGGGATAACAGGCTTATCTCCCCCAAGAGTTCACATCGACGGGGAGGTTTGGCACCTCGATGTCGGCTCGTCGCATCCTGGGGCTGTAGTCGGTCCCAAGGGTTGGGCTGTTCGCCCATTAAAGCGGCACGCGAGCTGGGTTCAGAACGTCGTGAGACAGTTCGGTCCCTATCCGTCGCGGGCGTTGGAAATTTGAGAGGAGCTGTCCTTAGTACGAGAGGACCGGGATGGACATACCTCTGGTGTACCAGTTGTTCTGCCAAGGGCATTGCTGGGTAGCTATGTATGGACGGGATAAACGCTGAAAGCATCTAAGCGTGAAGCCCCCCTCAAGATGAGATTTCCCATTTCTTTAAGAAAGTAAGACCCCTGAAAGATGATCAGGTAGATAGGCTAGGAGTGGAAGTGCAGCGATGTACGGAGCGGACTAGTACTAATCGGTCGAGGACTTAACCAAAATATCGGTGACAATGTTGAATATAACTAAAACATCCAGTTTTGAGTGAATAATCACTCAATATAATATAACGCACGTAAGTGTGGTGACGATGGCAAGAAGGATACACCTGTTCCCATGCCGAACACAGAAGTTAAGCTTCTTAGCGCCGAGGGTAGTGAAGGGTTTCCCTTTGTGAGAGTAGGACGTCGCCATGCTATTTGCGTTTTTATTTGGAGGTTTAGCTCAGCTGGGAGAGCACCTGCCTTACAAGCAGGGGGTCAGCGGTTCGATCCCGTTAACCTCCATTTTAAAAAGACTCGTTAGCTCAGTTGGTAGAGCATCTGACTTTTAATCAGAGGGTCACTGGTTCGAGCCCAGTACGGGTCATTTTTTTTATGCATAAACATGCGCCGGCTTAGCTCAGTTGGTAGAGCATCTGATTTGTAATCAGAGGGTCGAGGGTTCAAGTCCTTTAGCCGGCACTTCTTTAAGCGGAAGTAGTTCAGTGGTAGAACATCACCTTGCCAAGGTGGGGGTCGCGGGTTCGAACCCCGTCTTCCGCTCTTTTAAGTTTCAGCCGGGGTGGCGGAACTGGCAGACGCACAGGACTTAAAATCCTGCGGAGAGTGATCTCCGTACCGGTTCGATTCCGGTCCTCGGCATTGTTATATATATTTAAGCGCCCATAGCTCAATTGGATAGAGTGTCTGACTACGGATCAGAAGGTTAGGGGTTCGACTCCTCTTGGGCGCGTTTAAAAGTGATACGGGAAGTAGCTCAGCTTGGTAGAGCACTTGGTTTGGGACCAAGGGGTCGCAGGTTCGAATCCTGTCTTCCCGATTTTCTAAATAAAAAACTTTAGAAAAACTTTTTAAAAAGTGTTGACAAAATTCTGACAACTTGGTATGATATAAAAGTTGTTAAGGCAACACAGATTAGACCTTTGAAAACTGAACAAAGTAAGACAAACCAAATGTGTAGGGCGTTTTTACTTCTAGTAAAAACAAACCATATTTAGTGAATAACATTCGCTAGCAAGTTTTAAAATTAATGAGCTAAACATCGCAAGATGTTAATCAACTTTTATTGAGAGTTTGATCCTGGCTCAGGACGAACGCTGGCGGCGTGCCTAATACATGCAAGTCGAACGCTTTGATTTTCACCGGAGCTCGCTCCACCGAAAATCAAAGAGTGGCGGACGGGTGAGTAACACGTGGGCAACCTGCCCAACAGAGGGGGATAACACTTGGAAACAGGTGCTAATACCGCATAATTTGTTTTTCCGCATGGAAGAATAATAAAAGACGCTTCGGTGTCACTGTTGGATGGGCCCGCGCTGCATTAGTTAGTTGGTGGGGTAACGGCCTACCAAGACCATGATGCATAGCCGACCTGAGAGGGTGATCGGCCACACTGGGACTGAGACACGGCCCAGACTCCTACGGGAGGCAGCAGTAGGGAATCTTCGGCAATGGACGAAAGTCTGACCGAGCAACGCCGCGTGAGTGAAGAAGGTTTTCGGATCGTAAAACTCTGTTGTTAGAGAAGAACAAGTGAGAGAGTTACTGTTCTCACCTTGACGGTATCTAACCAGAAAGCCACGGCTAACTACGTGCCAGCAGCCGCGGTAATACGTAGGTGGCAAGCGTTGTCCGGATTTATTGGGCGTAAAGCGAGCGCAGGCGGTTTCTTAAGTCTGATGTGAAAGCCCTCGGCTCAACCGAGGAAGGTCATTGGAAACTGGGGAACTTGAGTGCAGAAGAGGAGAGTGGAATTCCATGTGTAGCGGTGAAATGCGTAGATATATGGAGGAACACCAGTGGCGAAGGCGACTCTCTGGTCTGTAACTGACGCTGAGGCTCGAAAGCGTGGGGAGCAAACAGGATTAGATACCCTGGTAGTCCACGCCGTAAACGATGAGTGCTAAGTGTTGGAGGGTTTCCGCCCTTCAGTGCTGCAGTTAACGCATTAAGCACTCCGCCTGGGGAGTACGGCCGCAAGGCTGAAACTCAAAGGAATTGACGGGGGCCCGCACAAGCGGTGGAGCATGTGGTTTAATTCGAAGCAACGCGAAGAACCTTACCAGGTCTTGACATCCTTTGACCACTCTAGAGATAGAGCTTTCCCTTCGGGGACAAAGTGACAGGTGGTGCATGGTTGTCGTCAGCTCGTGTCGTGAGATGTTGGGTTAAGTCCCGCAACGAGCGCAACCCTTATTGTTAGTTGCCATCATTCAGTTGGGCACTCTAGCGAGACTGCCGGTGACAAACCGGAGGAAGGTGGGGATGACGTCAAATCATCATGCCCCTTATGACCTGGGCTACACACGTGCTACAATGGACGGTACAATGAGTCGCAAGACCGCGAGGTTTAGCTAATCTCTTAAAGCCGTTCTCAGTTCGGATTGTAGGCTGCAACTCGCCTACATGAAGCCGGAATCGCTAGTAATCGTGGATCAGCACGCCACGGTGAATACGTTCCCGGGCCTTGTACACACCGCCCGTCACACCACGAGAGTTTGTAACACCCAAAGTCGGTGAGGTAACCTTTTGGAGCCAGCCGCCTAAGGTGGGATAGATGATTGGGGTGAAGTCGTAACAAGGTAGCCGTATCGGAAGGTGCGGCTGGATCACCTCCTTTCTAAGGAATATTACGGAAAACACATTGGTACTTACTTTGTTCAGTTTTGAGAGGTTTACTCTCAAACGAATTGTTCATTGAAAACTGGATAGTTGAAGTTAGACATCAACATTAATTTTTAACACACCGAGTTGATCAGTTTTATTAGTAAAATTGTGATACATAAATAGTTTTACTTGAATATCGCTATTTAAGTAAAATCAGAAACATCTAACTCATATATAGTTAGAAAAGGTTAAGTGAATAAGGGCGCACGGTGGATGCCTTGGCACTAGAAGCCGATGAAGGACGGGACTAACTCCGATATGCTTTGGGGAGCTGTAAGTAAGCTATGATCCAGAGATTTCCGAATGGGGGAACCCAGCATCTTTTATAGGATGTTACTTTCAAGTGAATACATAGCTTGTTAGAGGTAGACGCAGAGAACTGAAACATCTAAGTACCTGCAGGAAGAGAAAGAAAATTCGATTTCCTTAGTAGCGGCGAGCGAAACGGAAACAGCCCAAACCAAGAAGCTTGCTTCTTGGGGTTGTAGGACTCAGCTGTGGTAGCTGTTGTGGATAGTTGAATCGATCTGGAAAGATCAGCCGGAGCGGGTAAAAGCCCCGTAGACGAAATCGACAACACACCTATGAGTATCCTGAGTACGGCGGAACACGAGAAATTCCGTCGGAATCCGGGAGGACCATCTCCCAAGGCTAAATACTCTCTAGTGACCGATAGTGAACCAGTACCGTGAGGGAAAGGTGAAAAGCACCCCGGAAGGGGAGTGAAATAGAACCTGAAACCGTGTGCCTACAACAAGTCAGAGCCCGTTAATGGGTGATGGCGTGCCTTTTGCAGAATGAACCGGCGAGTTACGATTGCATGCGAGGTTAAGCTGAAGAAGCGGAGCCGTAGCGAAAGCGAGTCTGAATAGGGCGAGTGAGTATGTAGTCGTAGACCCGAAACCATGTGACCTACCCATGTCCAGGTTGAAGGTGCGGTAAAACGCACTGGAGGACCGAACCCACGTACGTTGAAAAGTGCGGGGATGAGGTGTGGGTAGCGGAGAAATTCCAAACGAACTTGGAGATAGCTGGTTCTCTCCGAAATAGCTTTAGGGCTAGCCTCGGAATTAAGAATGATGGAGGTAGAGCACTGTTTGGACTAGGGGCCCGTCTTGGGTTACCGAATTCAGATAAACTCCGAATGCCATTCATTTATGTCCGGGAGTCAGACAGTGAGTGATAAGATCCATTGTCGAAAGGGAAACAGCCCAGACCACCAGCTAAGGTCCCCAAATATATGTTAAGTGGAAAAGGATGTGAGGGTGCACAAACAACTAGGATGTTGGCTCAGAAGCAGCCATCATTTAAAGAGTGCGTAATAGCTCACTAGTCGAGTGCCCTTGCGCCGAAAATGTATCGGGGCTAAACATATTACCGAAGCTGTGGATAGAACCTTTTGGTTCTATGGTAGGAGAGCGTTCTAAGGGCGTCGAAGCTAGATCGTAAGGACTGGTGGAGCGCTTAGAAGTGAGAATGCCGGTATGAGTAGCGAAAGACAGGTGAGAATCCTGTCCACCGAATGACTAAGGTTTCCTGGGGAAGGCTCGTCCTCCCAGGGTTAGTCGGGACCTAAGCCGAGGCCGATAGGCGTAGGCGATGGATAACAGGTTGAGATTCCTGTACCCGTTTGTTTTGTTTGAACAATGGAGGGACGCAGTAGGTTACAAGTTCGCACTGTTGGATATGTGCGTTCAAGCAATAAGTCTTGATAAGAGTCAAATGCTTTTATCTCTAAGGACAAGTTGTGATGAGGAGGGAAATTTAGTACCGAAGTCTTAATATCACACTGCCAAGAAAAGCTTCTAGTTAGAAACAAACGGCCCGTACCGCAAACCGACACAGGTAGTCGAGGAGAGAATCCTAAGGTGAGCGAGAGAACTCTCGTTAAGGAACTCGGCAAAATGACCCCGTAACTTAGGGAGAAGGGGTGCTGAACGCAAGTTCAGCCGCAGTGAATAGGCCCAAGCGACTGTTTATCAAAAACACAGGTCTCTGCAAAATCGAAAGATGACGTATAGGGGCTGACGCCTGCCCGGTGCTGGAAGGTTAAGAGGATGGGTTAGCAATAGCGAAGCTCAGAATTGAAGCCCCAGTAAACGGCGGCCGTAACTATAACGGTCCTAAGGTAGCGAAATTCCTTGTCGGGTAAGTTCCGACCCGCACGAAAGGCGTAACGATTTGGGCACTGTCTCAACGAGAGACTCGGTGAAATTTTAGTACCTGTGAAGATGCAGGTTACCCGCGACAGGACGGAAAGACCCCATGGAGCTTTACTGTAGTTTGATATTGAATGTTTGTGACACATGTACAGGATAGGTAGGAGCCGTAGAGCTCGGGACGCTAGTCTCGAGGGAGGCATTGGTGGGATACTACCCTTGTGTTATGACCATTCTAACCCGCGCCACTTATCGTGGCGGGAGACAGTGTCAGATGGACAGTTTGACTGGGGCGGTCGCCTCCTAAAATGTAACGGAGGCGCCCAAAGGTTCCCTCAGAATGGTTGGAAATCATTCGTAGAGTGCAAAGGCAGAAGGGAGCTTGACTGCGAGAGCTACAACTCGAGCAGGGACGAAAGTCGGGCTTAGTGATCCGGTGGTTCCGCATGGAAGGGCCATCGCTCAACGGATAAAAGCTACCCTGGGGATAACAGGCTTATCTCCCCCAAGAGTTCACATCGACGGGGAGGTTTGGCACCTCGATGTCGGCTCGTCGCATCCTGGGGCTGTAGTCGGTCCCAAGGGTTGGGCTGTTCGCCCATTAAAGCGGCACGCGAGCTGGGTTCAGAACGTCGTGAGACAGTTCGGTCCCTATCCGTCGCGGGCGTTGGAAATTTGAGAGGAGCTGTCCTTAGTACGAGAGGACCGGGATGGACATACCTCTGGTGTACCAGTTGTTCTGCCAAGGGCATTGCTGGGTAGCTATGTATGGACGGGATAAACGCTGAAAGCATCTAAGCGTGAAGCCCCCCTCAAGATGAGATTTCCCATTTCTTTAAGAAAGTAAGACCCCTGAAAGATGATCAGGTAGATAGGCTAGGAGTGGAAGTGCAGCGATGTACGGAGCGGACTAGTACTAATCGGTCGAGGACTTAACCAAAATATCGGTGACAATGTTGAATATAACTAAAACATCCAGTTTTGAGTGAATAATCACTCAATATAATATAACGCACGTAAGTGTGGTGACGATGGCAAGAAGGATACACCTGTTCCCATGCCGAACACAGAAGTTAAGCTTCTTAGCGCCGAGGGTAGTGAAGGGTTTCCCTTTGTGAGAGTAGGACGTCGCCATGCTATTTGCGTTTTTATTTGGAGGTTTAGCTCAGCTGGGAGAGCACCTGCCTTACAAGCAGGGGGTCAGCGGTTCGATCCCGTTAACCTCCATTTTAAAAAGACTCGTTAGCTCAGTTGGTAGAGCATCTGACTTTTAATCAGAGGGTCACTGGTTCGAGCCCAGTACGGGTCATTTTTTTTATGCATAAACATGCGCCGGCTTAGCTCAGTTGGTAGAGCATCTGATTTGTAATCAGAGGGTCGAGGGTTCAAGTCCTTTAGCCGGCACTTCTTTAAGCGGAAGTAGTTCAGTGGTAGAACATCACCTTGCCAAGGTGGGGGTCGCGGGTTCGAACCCCGTCTTCCGCTCTTTTAAGTTTCAGCCGGGGTGGCGGAACTGGCAGACGCACAGGACTTAAAATCCTGCGGAGAGTGATCTCCGTACCGGTTCGATTCCGGTCCTCGGCATTGTTATATATATTTAAGCGCCCATAGCTCAATTGGATAGAGTGTCTGACTACGGATCAGAAGGTTAGGGGTTCGACTCCTCTTGGGCGCGTTTAAAAGTGATACGGGAAGTAGCTCAGCTTGGTAGAGCACTTGGTTTGGGACCAAGGGGTCGCAGGTTCGAATCCTGTCTTCCCGATTTTCTAAATAAAAAACTTTAGAAAAACTTTTTAAAAAGTGTTGACAAAATTCTGACAACTTGGTATGATATAAAAGTTGTTAAGGCAACACAGATTAGACCTTTGAAAACTGAACAAAGTAAGACAAACCAAATGTGTAGGGCGTTTTTACTTCTAGTAAAAACAAACCATATTTAGTGAATAACATTCGCTAGCAAGTTTTAAAATTAATGAGCTAAACATCGCAAGATGTTAATCAACTTTTATTGAGAGTTTGATCCTGGCTCAGGACGAACGCTGGCGGCGTGCCTAATACATGCAAGTCGAACGCTTTGATTTTCACCGGAGCTCGCTCCACCGAAAATCAAAGAGTGGCGGACGGGTGAGTAACACGTGGGCAACCTGCCCAACAGAGGGGGATAACACTTGGAAACAGGTGCTAATACCGCATAATTTGTTTTTCCGCATGGAAGAATAATAAAAGACGCTTCGGTGTCACTGTTGGATGGGCCCGCGCTGCATTAGTTAGTTGGTGGGGTAACGGCCTACCAAGACCATGATGCATAGCCGACCTGAGAGGGTGATCGGCCACACTGGGACTGAGACACGGCCCAGACTCCTACGGGAGGCAGCAGTAGGGAATCTTCGGCAATGGACGAAAGTCTGACCGAGCAACGCCGCGTGAGTGAAGAAGGTTTTCGGATCGTAAAACTCTGTTGTTAGAGAAGAACAAGTGAGAGAGTTACTGTTCTCACCTTGACGGTATCTAACCAGAAAGCCACGGCTAACTACGTGCCAGCAGCCGCGGTAATACGTAGGTGGCAAGCGTTGTCCGGATTTATTGGGCGTAAAGCGAGCGCAGGCGGTTTCTTAAGTCTGATGTGAAAGCCCTCGGCTCAACCGAGGAAGGTCATTGGAAACTGGGGAACTTGAGTGCAGAAGAGGAGAGTGGAATTCCATGTGTAGCGGTGAAATGCGTAGATATATGGAGGAACACCAGTGGCGAAGGCGACTCTCTGGTCTGTAACTGACGCTGAGGCTCGAAAGCGTGGGGAGCAAACAGGATTAGATACCCTGGTAGTCCACGCCGTAAACGATGAGTGCTAAGTGTTGGAGGGTTTCCGCCCTTCAGTGCTGCAGTTAACGCATTAAGCACTCCGCCTGGGGAGTACGGCCGCAAGGCTGAAACTCAAAGGAATTGACGGGGGCCCGCACAAGCGGTGGAGCATGTGGTTTAATTCGAAGCAACGCGAAGAACCTTACCAGGTCTTGACATCCTTTGACCACTCTAGAGATAGAGCTTTCCCTTCGGGGACAAAGTGACAGGTGGTGCATGGTTGTCGTCAGCTCGTGTCGTGAGATGTTGGGTTAAGTCCCGCAACGAGCGCAACCCTTATTGTTAGTTGCCATCATTCAGTTGGGCACTCTAGCGAGACTGCCGGTGACAAACCGGAGGAAGGTGGGGATGACGTCAAATCATCATGCCCCTTATGACCTGGGCTACACACGTGCTACAATGGACGGTACAATGAGTCGCAAGACCGCGAGGTTTAGCTAATCTCTTAAAGCCGTTCTCAGTTCGGATTGTAGGCTGCAACTCGCCTACATGAAGCCGGAATCGCTAGTAATCGTGGATCAGCACGCCACGGTGAATACGTTCCCGGGCCTTGTACACACCGCCCGTCACACCACGAGAGTTTGTAACACCCAAAGTCGGTGAGGTAACCTTTTGGAGCCAGCCGCCTAAGGTGGGATAGATGATTGGGGTGAAGTCGTAACAAGGTAGCCGTATCGGAAGGTGCGGCTGGATCACCTCCTTTCTAAGGAATATTACGGAAAACACATTGGTACTTACTTTGTTCAGTTTTGAGAGGTTTACTCTCAAACGAATTGTTCATTGAAAACTGGATAGTTGAAGTTAGACATCAACATTAATTTTTAACACACCGAGTTGATCAGTTTTATTAGTAAAATTGTGATACATAAATAGTTTTACTTGAATATCGCTATTTAAGTAAAATCAGAAACATCTAACTCATATATAGTTAGAAAAGGTTAAGTGAATAAGGGCGCACGGTGGATGCCTTGGCACTAGAAGCCGATGAAGGACGGGACTAACTCCGATATGCTTTGGGGAGCTGTAAGTAAGCTATGATCCAGAGATTTCCGAATGGGGGAACCCAGCATCTTTTATAGGATGTTACTTTCAAGTGAATACATAGCTTGTTAGAGGTAGACGCAGAGAACTGAAACATCTAAGTACCTGCAGGAAGAGAAAGAAAATTCGATTTCCTTAGTAGCGGCGAGCGAAACGGAAACAGCCCAAACCAAGAAGCTTGCTTCTTGGGGTTGTAGGACTCAGCTGTGGTAGCTGTTGTGGATAGTTGAATCGATCTGGAAAGATCAGCCGGAGCGGGTAAAAGCCCCGTAGACGAAATCGACAACACACCTATGAGTATCCTGAGTACGGCGGAACACGAGAAATTCCGTCGGAATCCGGGAGGACCATCTCCCAAGGCTAAATACTCTCTAGTGACCGATAGTGAACCAGTACCGTGAGGGAAAGGTGAAAAGCACCCCGGAAGGGGAGTGAAATAGAACCTGAAACCGTGTGCCTACAACAAGTCAGAGCCCGTTAATGGGTGATGGCGTGCCTTTTGCAGAATGAACCGGCGAGTTACGATTGCATGCGAGGTTAAGCTGAAGAAGCGGAGCCGTAGCGAAAGCGAGTCTGAATAGGGCGAGTGAGTATGTAGTCGTAGACCCGAAACCATGTGACCTACCCATGTCCAGGTTGAAGGTGCGGTAAAACGCACTGGAGGACCGAACCCACGTACGTTGAAAAGTGCGGGGATGAGGTGTGGGTAGCGGAGAAATTCCAAACGAACTTGGAGATAGCTGGTTCTCTCCGAAATAGCTTTAGGGCTAGCCTCGGAATTAAGAATGATGGAGGTAGAGCACTGTTTGGACTAGGGGCCCGTCTTGGGTTACCGAATTCAGATAAACTCCGAATGCCATTCATTTATGTCCGGGAGTCAGACAGTGAGTGATAAGATCCATTGTCGAAAGGGAAACAGCCCAGACCACCAGCTAAGGTCCCCAAATATATGTTAAGTGGAAAAGGATGTGAGGGTGCACAAACAACTAGGATGTTGGCTCAGAAGCAGCCATCATTTAAAGAGTGCGTAATAGCTCACTAGTCGAGTGCCCTTGCGCCGAAAATGTACCGGGGCTAAACATATTACCGAAGCTGTGGATAGAACCTTTTGGTTCTATGGTAGGAGAGCGTTCTAAGGGCGTCGAAGCTAGATCGTAAGGACTGGTGGAGCGCTTAGAAGTGAGAATGCCGGTATGAGTAGCGAAAGACAGGTGAGAATCCTGTCCACCGAATGACTAAGGTTTCCTGGGGAAGGCTCGTCCTCCCAGGGTTAGTCGGGACCTAAGCCGAGGCCGATAGGCGTAGGCGATGGATAACAGGTTGAGATTCCTGTACCCGTTTGTTTTGTTTGAACAATGGAGGGACGCAGTAGGTTACAAGTTCGCACTGTTGGATATGTGCGTTCAAGCAATAAGTCTTGATAAGAGTCAAATGCTTTTATCTCTAAGGACAAGTTGTGATGAGGAGGGAAATTTAGTACCGAAGTCTTAATATCACACTGCCAAGAAAAGCTTCTAGTTAGAAACAAACGGCCCGTACCGCAAACCGACACAGGTAGTCGAGGAGAGAATCCTAAGGTGAGCGAGA
The DNA here is from genome assembly GCF_014397115.1 of Vagococcus carniphilus. Classification (NCBI taxonomy): domain Bacteria; kingdom Bacillati; phylum Bacillota; class Bacilli; order Lactobacillales; family Enterococcaceae; genus Vagococcus; species Vagococcus carniphilus. Next base: position 6,501 of record NZ_CP060720.1, on the reverse strand, counting down.
GAACTCTCGTTAAGGAACTCGGCAAAATGACCCCGTAACTTAGGGAGAAGGGGTGCTGAACGCAAGTTCAGCCGCAGTGAATAGGCCCAAGCGACTGTTTATCAAAAACACAGGTCTCTGCAAAATCGAAAGATGACGTATAGGGGCTGACGCCTGCCCGGTGCTGGAAGGTTAAGAGGATGGGTTAGCAATAGCGAAGCTCAGAATTGAAGCCCCAGTAAACGGCGGCCGTAACTATAACGGTCCTAAGGTAGCGAAATTCCTTGTCGGGTAAGTTCCGACCCGCACGAAAGGCGTAACGATTTGGGCACTGTCTCAACGAGAGACTCGGTGAAATTTTAGTACCTGTGAAGATGCAGGTTACCCGCGACAGGACGGAAAGACCCCATGGAGCTTTACTGTAGTTTGATATTGAATGTTTGTGACACATGTACAGGATAGGTAGGAGCCGTAGAGCTCGGGACGCTAGTCTCGAGGGAGGCATTGGTGGGATACTACCCTTGTGTTATGACCATTCTAACCCGCGCCACTTATCGTGGCGGGAGACAGTGTCAGATGGACAGTTTGACTGGGGCGGTCGCCTCCTAAAATGTAACGGAGGCGCCCAAAGGTTCCCTCAGAATGGTTGGAAATCATTCGTAGAGTGCAAAGGCAGAAGGGAGCTTGACTGCGAGAGCTACAACTCGAGCAGGGACGAAAGTCGGGCTTAGTGATCCGGTGGTTCCGCATGGAAGGGCCATCGCTCAACGGATAAAAGCTACCCTGGGGATAACAGGCTTATCTCCCCCAAGAGTTCACATCGACGGGGAGGTTTGGCACCTCGATGTCGGCTCGTCGCATCCTGGGGCTGTAGTCGGTCCCAAGGGTTGGGCTGTTCGCCCATTAAAGCGGCACGCGAGCTGGGTTCAGAACGTCGTGAGACAGTTCGGTCCCTATCCGTCGCGGGCGTTGGAAATTTGAGAGGAGCTGTCCTTAGTACGAGAGGACCGGGATGGACATACCTCTGGTGTACCAGTTGTTCTGCCAAGGGCATTGCTGGGTAGCTATGTATGGACGGGATAAACGCTGAAAGCATCTAAGCGTGAAGCCCCCCTCAAGATGAGATTTCCCATTTCTTTAAGAAAGTAAGACCCCTGAAAGATGATCAGGTAGATAGGCTAGGAGTGGAAGTGCAGCGATGTACGGAGCGGACTAGTACTAATCGGTCGAGGACTTAACCAAAATATCGGTGACAATGTTGAATATAACTAAAACATCCAGTTTTGAGTGAATAATCACTCAATATAATATAACGCACGTAAGTGTGGTGACGATGGCAAGAAGGATACACCTGTTCCCATGCCGAACACAGAAGTTAAGCTTCTTAGCGCCGAGGGTAGTGAAGGGTTTCCCTTTGTGAGAGTAGGACGTCGCCATGCTATTTGCGTTTTTATTTGGAGGTTTAGCTCAGCTGGGAGAGCACCTGCCTTACAAGCAGGGGGTCAGCGGTTCGATCCCGTTAACCTCCATTTTAAAAAGACTCGTTAGCTCAGTTGGTAGAGCATCTGACTTTTAATCAGAGGGTCACTGGTTCGAGCCCAGTACGGGTCATTTTTTTTATGCATAAACATGCGCCGGCTTAGCTCAGTTGGTAGAGCATCTGATTTGTAATCAGAGGGTCGAGGGTTCAAGTCCTTTAGCCGGCACTTCTTTAAGCGGAAGTAGTTCAGTGGTAGAACATCACCTTGCCAAGGTGGGGGTCGCGGGTTCGAACCCCGTCTTCCGCTCTTTTAAGTTTCAGCCGGGGTGGCGGAACTGGCAGACGCACAGGACTTAAAATCCTGCGGAGAGTGATCTCCGTACCGGTTCGATTCCGGTCCTCGGCATTGTTATATATATTTAAGCGCCCATAGCTCAATTGGATAGAGTGTCTGACTACGGATCAGAAGGTTAGGGGTTCGACTCCTCTTGGGCGCGTTTAAAAGTGATACGGGAAGTAGCTCAGCTTGGTAGAGCACTTGGTTTGGGACCAAGGGGTCGCAGGTTCGAATCCTGTCTTCCCGATTTTCTAAATAAAAAACTTTAGAAAAACTTTTTAAAAAGTGTTGACAAAATTCTGACAACTTGGTATGATATAAAAGTTGTTAAGGCAACACAGATTAGACCTTTGAAAACTGAACAAAGTAAGACAAACCAAATGTGTAGGGCGTTTTTACTTCTAGTAAAAACAAACCATATTTAGTGAATAACATTCGCTAGCAAGTTTTAAAATTAATGAGCTAAACATCGCAAGATGTTAATCAACTTTTATTGAGAGTTTGATCCTGGCTCAGGACGAACGCTGGCGGCGTGCCTAATACATGCAAGTCGAACGCTTTGATTTTCACCGGAGCTCGCTCCACCGAAAATCAAAGAGTGGCGGACGGGTGAGTAACACGTGGGCAACCTGCCCAACAGAGGGGGATAACACTTGGAAACAGGTGCTAATACCGCATAATTTGTTTTTCCGCATGGAAGAATAATAAAAGACGCTTCGGTGTCACTGTTGGATGGGCCCGCGCTGCATTAGTTAGTTGGTGGGGTAACGGCCTACCAAGACCATGATGCATAGCCGACCTGAGAGGGTGATCGGCCACACTGGGACTGAGACACGGCCCAGACTCCTACGGGAGGCAGCAGTAGGGAATCTTCGGCAATGGACGAAAGTCTGACCGAGCAACGCCGCGTGAGTGAAGAAGGTTTTCGGATCGTAAAACTCTGTTGTTAGAGAAGAACAAGTGAGAGAGTTACTGTTCTCACCTTGACGGTATCTAACCAGAAAGCCACGGCTAACTACGTGCCAGCAGCCGCGGTAATACGTAGGTGGCAAGCGTTGTCCGGATTTATTGGGCGTAAAGCGAGCGCAGGCGGTTTCTTAAGTCTGATGTGAAAGCCCTCGGCTCAACCGAGGAAGGTCATTGGAAACTGGGGAACTTGAGTGCAGAAGAGGAGAGTGGAATTCCATGTGTAGCGGTGAAATGCGTAGATATATGGAGGAACACCAGTGGCGAAGGCGACTCTCTGGTCTGTAACTGACGCTGAGGCTCGAAAGCGTGGGAGCAAACAGGATTAGATACCCTGGTAGTCCACGCCGTAAACGATGAGTGCTAAGTGTTGGAGGGTTTCCGCCCTTCAGTGCTGCAGTTAACGCATTAAGCACTCCGCCTGGGGAGTACGGCCGCAAGGCTGAAACTCAAAGGAATTGACGGGGGCCCGCACAAGCGGTGGAGCATGTGGTTTAATTCGAAGCAACGCGAAGAACCTTACCAGGTCTTGACATCCTTTGACCACTCTAGAGATAGAGCTTTCCCTTCGGGGACAAAGTGACAGGTGGTGCATGGTTGTCGTCAGCTCGTGTCGTGAGATGTTGGGTTAAGTCCCGCAACGAGCGCAACCCTTATTGTTAGTTGCCATCATTCAGTTGGGCACTCTAGCGAGACTGCCGGTGACAAACCGGAGGAAGGTGGGGATGACGTCAAATCATCATGCCCCTTATGACCTGGGCTACACACGTGCTACAATGGACGGTACAATGAGTCGCAAGACCGCGAGGTTTAGCTAATCTCTTAAAGCCGTTCTCAGTTCGGATTGTAGGCTGCAACTCGCCTACATGAAGCCGGAATCGCTAGTAATCGTGGATCAGCACGCCACGGTGAATACGTTCCCGGGCCTTGTACACACCGCCCGTCACACCACGAGAGTTTGTAACACCCAAAGTCGGTGAGGTAACCTTTTGGAGCCAGCCGCCTAAGGTGGGATAGATGATTGGGGTGAAGTCGTAACAAGGTAGCCGTATCGGAAGGTGCGGCTGGATCACCTCCTTTCTAAGGAATATTACGGAAAACACATTGGTACTTACTTTGTTCAGTTTTGAGAGGTTTACTCTCAAACGAATTGTTCATTGAAAACTGGATAGTTGAAGTTAGACATCAACATTAATTTTTAACACACCGAGTTGATCAGTTTTATTAGTAAAATTGTGATACATAAATAGTTTTACTTGAATATCGCTATTTAAGTAAAATCAGAAACATCTAACTCATATATAGTTAGAAAAGGTTAAGTGAATAAGGGCGCACGGTGGATGCCTTGGCACTAGAAGCCGATGAAGGACGGGACTAACTCCGATATGCTTTGGGGAGCTGTAAGTAAGCTATGATCCAGAGATTTCCGAATGGGGAACCCAGCATCTTTTATAGGATGTTACTTTCAAGTGAATACATAGCTTGTTAGAGGTAGACGCAGAGAACTGAAACATCTAAGTACCTGCAGGAAGAGAAAGAAAATTCGATTTCCTTAGTAGCGGCGAGCGAAACGGAAACAGCCCAAACCAAGAAGCTTGCTTCTTGGGGTTGTAGGACTCAGCTGTGGTAGCTGTTGTGGATAGTTGAATCGATCTGGAAAGATCAGCCGGAGCGGGTAAAAGCCCCGTAGACGAAATCGACAACACACCTATGAGTATCCTGAGTACGGCGGAACACGAGAAATTCCGTCGGAATCCGGGAGGACCATCTCCCAAGGCTAAATACTCTCTAGTGACCGATAGTGAACCAGTACCGTGAGGGAAAGGTGAAAAGCACCCCGGAAGGGGAGTGAAATAGAACCTGAAACCGTGTGCCTACAACAAGTCAGAGCCCGTTAATGGGTGATGGCGTGCCTTTTGCAGAATGAACCGGCGAGTTACGATTGCATGCGAGGTTAAGCTGAAGAAGCGGAGCCGTAGCGAAAGCGAGTCTGAATAGGGCGAGTGAGTATGTAGTCGTAGACCCGAAACCATGTGACCTACCCATGTCCAGGTTGAAGGTGCGGTAAAACGCACTGGAGGACCGAACCCACGTACGTTGAAAAGTGCGGGGATGAGGTGTGGGTAGCGGAGAAATTCCAAACGAACTTGGAGATAGCTGGTTCTCTCCGAAATAGCTTTAGGGCTAGCCTCGGAATTAAGAATGATGGAGGTAGAGCACTGTTTGGACTAGGGGCCCGTCTTGGGTTACCGAATTCAGATAAACTCCGAATGCCATTCATTTATGTCCGGGAGTCAGACAGTGAGTGATAAGATCCATTGTCGAAAGGGAAACAGCCCAGACCACCAGCTAAGGTCCCCAAATATATGTTAAGTGGAAAAGGATGTGAGGGTGCACAAACAACTAGGATGTTGGCTCAGAAGCAGCCATCATTTAAAGAGTGCGTAATAGCTCACTAGTCGAGTGCCCTTGCGCCGAAAATGTACCGGGGCTAAACATATTACCGAAGCTGTGGATAGAACCTTTTGGTTCTATGGTAGGAGAGCGTTCTAAGGGCGTCGAAGCTAGATCGTAAGGACTGGTGGAGCGCTTAGAAGTGAGAATGCCGGTATGAGTAGCGAAAGACAGGTGAGAATCCTGTCCACCGAATGACTAAGGTTTCCTGGGGAAGGCTCGTCCTCCAGGGTTAGTCGGGACCTAAGCCGAGGCCGATAGGCGTAGGCGATGGATAACAGGTTGAGATTCCTGTACCCGTTTGTTTTGTTTGAACAATGGAGGGACGCAGTAGGTTACAAGTTCGCACTGTTGGATATGTGCGTTCAAGCAATAAGTCTTGATAAGAGTCAAATGCTTTTATCTCTAAGGACAAGTTGTGATGAGGAGGGAAATTTAGTACCGAAGTCTTAATATCACACTGCCAAGAAAAGCTTCTAGTTAGAAACAAACGGCCCGTACCGCAAACCGACACAGGTAGTCGAGGAGAGAATCCTAAGGTGAGCGAGAGAACTCTCGTTAAGGAACTCGGCAAAATGACCCCGTAACTTAGGGAGAAGGGGTGCTGAACGCAAGTTCAGCCGCAGTGAATAGGCCCAAGCGACTGTTTATCAAAAACACAGGTCTCTGCAAAATCGAAAGATGACGTATAGGGGCTGACGCCTGCCCGGTGCTGGAAGGTTAAGAGGATGGGTTAGCAATAGCGAAGCTCAGAATTGAAGCCCCAGTAAACGGCGGCCGTAACTATAACGGTCCTAAGGTAGCGAAATTCCTTGTCGGGTAAGTTCCGACCCGCACGAAAGGCGTAACGATTTGGGCACTGTCTCAACGAGAGACTCGGTGAAATTTTAGTACCTGTGAAGATGCAGGTTACCCGCGACAGGACGGAAAGACCCCATGGAGCTTTACTGTAGTTTGATATTGAATGTTTGTGACACATGTACAGGATAGGTAGGAGCCGTAGAGCTCGGGACGCTAGTCTCGAGGGAGGCATTGGTGGATACTACCCTTGTGTTATGACCATTCTAACCCCGCGCCACTTATCGTGGCGGGAGACAGTGTCAGATGGACAGTTTGACTGGGGCGGTCGCCTCCTAAAATGTAACGGAGGCGCCCAAAGGTTCCCTCAGAATGGTTGGAAATCATTCGTAGAGTGCAAAGGCAGAAGGGAGCTTGACTGCGAGAGCTACAACTCGAGCAGGGACGAAAAGTCGGCTTAGTGATCCGGTGGTTCCGCATGGAAGGG